>LEKJ01000034.1 GCA_029852775.1 Pasteurellaceae bacterium LFhippo2 | reverse complement strand
GCTGATGATGTTGAATTCAATAGCACAACAATCGGTAATAAACCTGATACTTATACTGATGCTGAAGGTAATCCATTAACGAAAAATGAGAATGGTGACTTTGTTAATGCAGCAGGCGATGTAGTTGATCCAGCTGATGTAACAACCGTTAAAGGTGGCCCAATTAAAATTGGTACGACACCTAAAGGTAAAAATGTTGTTTCTGGTTTAGATACAACTATCGCAGCACCAACAACGTCTAATAACCCAGCAGATAAACCTGCAGGTGATGTGTTAAATAACGCAGCAACTTTAGGTGATGTATTAAATGCAGGTTGGAACCTACAAAACAATGGCGGTGCTAAAGATGTAGTAACAGCATACGACACAGTTAACTTTGTTGACGGTGTGGGTACTATTGCTAAGATTGTTTCTGATGGTGCAACAAGCATCGTTCAAATTGATGTTGATACAGCTCCTGTGTCTAACAATGCGAACGGTTCA
>LEKJ01000033.1 GCA_029852775.1 Pasteurellaceae bacterium LFhippo2 | reverse complement strand
TTTTTGGGGTCAGATCATTAAAGCGTCCTTTCTTTTTTAGCTTTTGATATCTGATTTCTTCAATATAATCAAAATCGCAGGCACCACAAAAATTATCATTAACCAGAAACTTAATGTTGGTGAAACTTGATAAGAGAAACCGGCCACAAAGGTAAATAACGCCATTAACACACAGTTAGACACACCAAAATAGATGCCTTGTAACTTCGCAAGTTGTTCAACTGGTCGCGATGAAATATAACGAATCATTGCATAATGCGCAATTCCATAAGTTAACGCATGTAACACTTGAACAACCGCCAATAACGCTAATTCTGTTACAGTCGCTAATAAAGCCCAGCGCACTATAGTCGCTATCGCAGAAAAAATAATTAAGTTGCGTACAGCCCGATTTTTAAACAGGTGATTGGAAAAGAAGAAAAAGCAAATTTCCGATACGACCGCTAATCCCCACAATAGACTTGCCGTTTGAGTTGAAATCCCCTGCTCTGTCCAATAAATTGTGCTGTAAGCATAGTAAGCTGCGTGAGAAGCTTGAATCAAAGATGAAGCCATCAAAATATTAAAAGTGGTTTTATCTTTTAATAGCTGTATATATCCTTGATTATCTTCGGATTTTTGCTGACTATTTGTATCAAAATAACGTGATGGATTGAGCATTAATCCAAGTCCTAAAAAGACTAGCCAACCAATTAATAATCCAATAATAATATTTTCATCAAACCACTCGACAAAATAACCTGTAGTAATAACCCCAACCACAAATGCCATTGAACCAAATAAGCGGGTTCTACCATAATCTAAGCCGACCTGTTGTTGCCACGTTGATGCAATAGTATCTCCTATCGGCATTGCCCCGCCATTAAAAATATGGAAAATCGCAATGGCAGGTAACAATAACCAAATCACACCCGCAAACCAAGCAACCACAAATAAAATAGCAACACTTGCCCAAGTTAAAAAACGGTTCAAATTAATCAGCTGATTAGGATGAGAGACTCGCTTAGAGAAGAACATAGCTCCACTAAAGCGGAATAGATAACCTAAACCAATAATTGCACCGATAATATCGGTATCATAGCCTTGGTGTTTTAACCATACAGGAAAGAAAGGTAAGAAAACGCCGTAAGCGCAATAGAAGCCAAAAAAGTTAAAGGAAGACCATTGAAAGGGTGAGAGTTTTATCATAAAAACCTTATACGCAACAAAAAATTAACACAAAAAAGCTCTCTCTGTTGACCAGAGAGAGCTCTATTTTCTAATTACTGGATCGCAGGAACTGTTTTTGTTTTGCGAACCTTGATCGGTTTAGCCACTTGCGGAACTAACTCAATACCTTCAGGAGCATTTTCCAACGCAATCGCTAACACTTCATCAATGGTTTCCACTGCGTGAATTTGCAATGCTTGTTTTGCATTTTCTGGGATTTCTTCCAAATCTTTTTCATTCTCTTTCGGAATAATCACAGTGGTAATACCGCCACGATGTGCTGCTAATAACTTCTCTTTTAAACCGCCGATTGGTAATACTTTACCACGTAGGCTGATTTCACCTGTCATTGCCACTTCTTTACGAACAGGGTTGCCAGTTAAACTTGAGATTAATGCCGTACACATTGCAATACCTGCGCTTGGACCATCTTTTGGTGTTGCGCCATCTGGCACGTGAACGTGAATATCACGTTTTTCGTGGAAGTCCGTGGCAATACCTAATTTCTCGGCACGAGCACGAACGACCATCATTGCCGCTTGGATTGACTCTTTCATTACATCACCAAGAGAACCAGTGTAAGAGAACTTGCCTTTACCCACTACAGATGCAGTTTCGATAGTCAACAAATCACCGCCCACTTCTGTCCAAGCTAAACCTGTTACTTCACCTACACGGTTTTGACTATCCATTTTGCCGTAATCAAAACGTTGTACACCTAAGTAATCTTTCAGATTTTCGCCCGTAACGGTGATCGATTTCAATTTCTTATCTAGAACTAACGCTTTCACTGCTTTACGGCAGATCTTTGCAATTTCACGCTCAAGACTACGCACACCCGCTTCACGAGTATAGTAACGAATAATGCCTTGCACTGCGCTATCTTCAATGGTTAATTCGCCTTTCTTCAAGCCGTTATTTTCTTGCTGTTTCGCAATTAAATGCTCTTTGGCAATGTGCATTTTTTCATCTTCGGTATAACCTGAAAGACGAATAACTTCCATACGGTCTAATAATGCTGGCGGAATGTGCATTGAATTTGACGTTGCCACGAACATTACATCTGATAGATCGTAATCCACTTCTAAGTAGTGATCGTTAAATGCCTTGTTTTGCTCTGGATCAAGCACTTCTAATAATGCTGATGCAGGGTCGCCACGCATATCTTGTGCCATCTTATCAATTTCATCTAATAAGAATAACGGGTTACGCACCCCCACTTTTGCCATTTTCATCATTAACTGACCTGGCATAGAACCGATATAGGTACGACGGTGACCACGAATTTCCGCTTCATCACGCACGCCACCTAATGCCATACGCACATATTTACGCCCCGTTGCATTCGCAATCGACTGACCTAAAGAGGTTTTACCTACCCCAGGTGGACCTACTAAACAAAGGATTGGACCTTTTAATTTATTTAAACGGCTTTGTACCGCAAGGTATTCTAAGATACGCTCTTTCACACGCTCCAAACCGTAGTGATCGCTATCTAATACTTCTTGTGCTTTTTGCAAATCTTTCTTCACAACTGACCGCTTGTGCCACGGCATTTGTAAAATCCAATCGATATAGCCACGTACAACCGTTGCTTCCGATGAACTTTGTGGCATAGCTTTCAGTTTACTAAATTCACTATCCACTTTTTCTTGTACGTCTTTTGGCAATTTTGCTTCGGCAATTTTCGCTTTAAGTTTATCTAACTCACTCTCTTCTTGCTCTTCGCTGTTTTCGCCAAGCTCTTTACGAATAGCTTTGATCTGCTCATTGAGATAGTAATCTCGCTGATTTTTTTCCATCTGTTGCTTAACACGATTACGGATACGACTTTCAGTTTCTTGCGTATCAATCTCCGTTGCCATTGCAACTAATAGCGCTTCAAAGCGAGCGCTTAAATTCGCTTCTTCTAATAATGCTTGTTTCTGTTTTACTGGCGCAATTAAATTTGCCGCCATAGTATCTGCCAAGCGGTCTTCAAATGTGATTTTTTGCAATTTTGGAATGATTTCCGCAGGGATTTTTTTATTACCCTTAACGTAATTTTCAAACTCACTTAACGTTGTTTTTGCCAGTGCTTTTAGATCTTCATCATCTTCTTTAAATTCAGTGATAACTGGCGTAACGCCTGCCCAGAAGCCATTTTCATCATCGTGAATATGTTCAACTTTAGCACGCACTTGACCTTCAACAAGCACTTTCACTGTGCCGTCAGGCAAGTTTAACATTTGGATAATATTCGCCATTACCCCGAAGTCGAACAAATCTTCCGTGGTTGGATCTTCTTTGGTTGGGTCTTTTTGAGTAACAAGGAACAATTGCTTGTTAGTTTCCATTGCGGCACGCAATGCTTGAATAGATTTATCTCGTCCTACAAATAGAGGCATTACCATAAATGGAAACACTACGACATCGCGTAGTGGTAACAGTGGTAATTCAATTGGTTTCTTTTTTCTAGCCATTTCTCTGCTCTCCTAAAATAATCCGTCCATTATGGGGGCTGATTTGAGAAATACAAGGGAAACTAACAAAAATCACAAGATAAATTGTAAATAAGAAATCAAGTAGAAAATTGTCAGTTTTCGATCTTGATCGAAAAAATAGATTTTGGTTGTTGAAAAAAATTGAGAATATATTATTGTGATGAAAAATTGTTCTTAACTTGCAATCTAGCCAAAGGAATATATGCCGATTACAATAACAGCTCAAGAGCTACCAAAGAAAGCAAATCAGCTATTACTACTTTCTGAAAAGGAACCTGTATTTATTACCCAACTAGGGAAAATTGTAGGAGTTTTTATGAACTACAACAAATTCGAGCAAAACAATTCTTCTAGCAAGAATATCAATGAAACATCTCCAAATCTTACACTTGCAGATGTGTTCTGTAGTGGTCATCCTGTTGGAGACATTGATGATAATTTAGATATTGATTTACTAAAAATCCGTGAACAATCTTATCTAAAAATAACGGAGTTTGAATAATGTTACTACTTGATACAAACATTCTTGCTGAATTACGAAAAGCAGAGAAAAATAAGGCTGATCCCAATGTTACAAAATGGTTCAGCCAAATAAAATTAGAAGATAGTTATATCAGCGCAATATCCGTATCAGAAACTAAGGCTGGAATCTTATTAGCTAAAAATAGAGACTATGCAAAATATACTATTTTAAACGATTGGTTTGAAAATAGATTGTTGCCCTTCTTTGAAGGAAGAATTCTGTCTATTGATAAAAATGTTGCGCTCTGCTCCGCAGAATTACATATCCCAAATAAGCGCCCTATAAATGACGCCTATATAGCAGCTACGGCTAAAATGAATAATATGATTTTAGTTACTCGAAATGTAAAAGATTTCCAAATGCTTGAGCTTGAAATCATAAATCCATTTAATTAACTCACAACAACTTCTCCATCTCTTCCGCGCGTTTAATTGCAGCATTCATCGCTTGGTCAACGATTTTATCTAAATCATATTGCTCAAATATCGCCAATGCTTGCGCTGTTGTACCGCCTTTTGAAGTGACATTTTCACGCAATGTTGCAAGATTTATATCAGGATTTTCAACAACCATTTTAGCCGCACCTAATGCCACTGATTGAATAAGCCTACGCGAATCATCTTCACTGAATCCCATTGCTATTGCGGATTTCTGCATAGACTCCATAAATTTAAAGAAGTAAGCAGGGCTACTGCCTGTAATCGCAATAATTTGATTGAGTTGAGATTCTGTTTCAACCCAGTAATATTTCCCTACTGCAGAAAGTAACTGCTCGGCAAATTGACAACCGGTCTGATTTACCGATTTTTTTGCAAATAAGCCAGACATACCTTCGCCAATTAAAGATGGGGTATTTGGCATCGAACGAATAATATTTTTAGCGCTCGGCAATAACTGTTCTAAACGTGAAACCGAAATACCTGCCGCCACTGAAATTACCCATTTATCACTAAAATCCACATCAGTAAATTCAGCACAAACGTCCGCCATCATTTGTGGTTTAACGGCTAAAATTACCACATCAGCCTGTTCTACTGCTTGTCTATTGGTAAAATTAACTTGTAACCCCATTTGGCGTAGTTGCTCACGGCGTTCTGCATTACTTTTATTATTCGCACTCATCAAATGTGTAGGATAACCACTGTTAATCAAACCTGAAATGATTGCAAAAGCCATATTACCTGCGCCAATAAAGGCGATTTTTTTATGTTGCATTGTTGTTTCCCCTGTTTCCCTTTAAAATATCAATATTTTTTGCGGACACGCGCAACGTGTCCCTACGAGTATTCTCTGAATAATGCTCATATGTAGGGATACGTCCGTATAATGATCCTATTTTACCGTACAACAAAGGATTCCTAAATGTTTTGGTTCAAAAACGTCATGATTTATCGCTTAACTAGTCAATTAGAGCTCACAAGCGATAACCTAGAACAGCAATTACAACAAACAAAATACACCCCTTGCCAACAAAGCGATATGAGCAAATTTGGTTGGTCAATGCCACTTTCTGGTAGCGAACTACTCCACTTTTCACAAGGTAAGCAATTCTTAGTTGTTTCTCACAAAGAAGATAAATTACTGCCTGCCAATGTCATTAAGCAAGAAACCGAAAATCGTATTCAAAACATTGAAGAAAAAGAACAGCGTAAACTTAAGAAAACTGAAAAGCTGGCAATTAAAGATGATGTGGTCGCAATGCTATTGCCACGTGCATTTAGCAAGCACCAATTCACAGCATTATGGATCGATTTAGAGAGCCAATTAGTTTATGTAGATGCAGGTTCTGCAAAACGTGCAGAAGATACTTTAGCGCTGATGCGTAAAACCTTAGGATCTTTGCCTGTGGTGCCAATCTCTTTTGCGGAATTACCAAGTACCGCAATGACAAACTGGATTGCCAAAGGCCATACTCCAAGTTGGTTAACACTGCTTGAAGAAGCGGAATTAAAATCTTTTGATACCGATAGCATTATCCGTTGCAAACGCCAAGATTTAGAATCGGAAGAAATTGCCAACCATCTAAGCGCTGGGAAATTTGTCACTAAGTTAGCGCTTGAGTGGGAAAATCATTTCTCATTTGTGTTAAATGAAGATGCGACCCTTTCTCGTGTGAAATTTGCCGATGAAGTACGAGAAAAAAATGACGATATTTTAAAAGAAGATATTGCCCAACGTTTTGATGCAGACTTCTTATTAATGACCGAAGAACTTCGCTTGTTTACGCAGAAAATCGTTGAAGAATTTGGCGGTATTAAGGAACGTATTTAATGGAAATTTATCTCGTTGGTGGTGCGGTTCGTGATCAACTGCTTGGCTTCCCCGTAAAAGATAAAGACTGGCTAGTGGTAGGAAGTACACCAGACCAGCTGATTAAACAAGGCTATCAGCAAGTTGGCAATGATTTCCCCGTATTCTTACACCCAAAAACGAATGAAGAATATGCCCTTGCTCGCACCGAACGCAAAAGCGGCTCTGGCTACAATGGTTTTATTTGCGATTTCACCCCTGAAGTTACTTTAGAGCAAGATCTTATCCGCAGAGATTTAACCATTAATGCTATCGCTCAAAGTGAAGATGGCACTTATCATGATTTTTACGGTGGCATTGCGGATATTGAAAACAAAATTCTGCGCCACGTTTCCCCTGCGTTTTGCGAAGACCCACTGCGTGTTTTACGCGTGGCTCGCTTTGCGGCACGTTTCTATTCGCTCGGCTTTCGTATCGCCGATGAAACGGTAAACCTTATGCAACAAATGACCGCTTGTGGAGAGTTAGAACATTTAACCGCAGAGCGCGTTTGGCTAGAAACGCAAAAAGCATTTACCACAGATTCACCGCATATCTATTTTGAAGTATTACAGCAAGTTGGAGCATTAAAGGTACTATTCCCTGAAGTCGATGCGCTCTTTGGTGTACCACAACCTGAAAAACATCATCCAGAAATTGATAGTGGTGTGCATACGTTAATGGTTGTTGAACAAGCTAAAAAACTTTCAATTCAAGCAAATGATAGTGAAAGCGTATTATTTGGTGCACTTTGTCATGATCTCGGTAAAGCTTTGACACCAAAAGATATTCTTCCACACCATTACGGACATGAAGCAAAAGGCGTTGCACCAACAGAGCGTCTTGCAACTCGCTTGAAAGCGCCTAGTTCAGCTAAAGATTTTGCAAGATTGGCGGCGGAATTTCACACTCATATTCACAAAATTTATGAATTACGTCCAGAAACGGTAGTGAAACTGTTTAATAAATTAGATGTTTGGCGTAAGCCTGAAAGATTCTTCGATTTATTACTAGTTTGTGAAGCAGATACCAAAGGGCGTTTAGGCTTTGAGAATAGAGAATATCCGCAAGCGGAATACGCAAAACAGCTTTATCAAATCGCGAATGGAGTCGATGTTCAACAAGTGATTAAAGATGGCTTTGAAAAGGCAGGAATTAAAACAGAGCTGGATAGACGTAGAGCTAGTGCGATTTTGCAGTTTAAAAGCAAGTTCTAAATATAGTATTTGACCATATAACTCTCCCCTAGTAGGGGAGAGACAGCCTAAAGTGCCGTTCAGGCGCTTCAGGCAGAGAGAGGTTAGCGTAATCGATTTATCCCTCTCTCTGATTTTCGCAAAAACGTTGTTTTGCTCAAATCTGTCTCTCTCCCGAAATCGGGAGAGAGTGATAAAAAGCTGATTTATGAAACAGCTATATAAAATAAACTACTTCGTTAAATCAATCTGATAAACCGCAAAACCAGTTTCATCAGTGCCAACTTGAGTCATTGGATATTGACCTTTCTCCGCAATAAATGCTTTCGCTTTTTCACTTGGTGAAGTTTCAAAACGGACATCTAATTTCGCTTTAGTGCTGATCGGGGCAATACGCCAGTTTTTATCTGCTGTTGGACTCACATGACCGTGCGCTTTAGATTCTGCAGTAATGTAGTTTGCTAGAATCTGACGGTTTTCATCAGGTGATGCAAATACAATATGTGAATCGCCAGTGCCAGGGAATTTATTACCATAAGCACGGTAGTTGTTAGTCGCAATTAAGAACTCTGCTTTTGGATCAACTGGTTTACCGTTATAAGTTAAATTCACCACACGGTGTGAATCAGGATTGATTAACTTACAATCGCCGTCATAACGCGCAGGTTTAGTAATATCATATTGATATTGCACGCCGTCAATTACGTCAAAGTTATAAGTACGGAAACCTGTCCAATCTAATAAACTTTGTGGCTGTTCGCTGTTTGGATCGATTTGGTTAAACATACCTGCGCTGCACTCTAACCACTCTTTTAATTCCGCACCTGTCGCTTTCACTACCACTAAAGTATTTGGATATAAGTATAAATCCGCCGCATTACGGAAGGTTAATTGGCCTTTATCCACTTCGGTATAACCTGTTGGATCGTTTTTACGACCGCCCGCTTTAAATGGCGCGCCTGCACTTAAAATTGGTAAACCGGCTAAAGCAGGTAACGCTTTCACTGCATTCTCAACGTAAGCGCGTTGTGCTTGGTTTACGATTTGAATTGTTGGGTCATCTTGGATTAATGCTAAGTAGCTGTACATATTATCCGTTGCTTGACCGATAGGTTGCGATACGAATTTACGTGTTGCTTCGTGCGCTGGTTGTAATAAAGCAGTGATTTCTGGATGATTTTCTACCGTTGGCGCTTTTTTCTCGTTGTCATAAATAGGACGAAGCACCGCACTACCATCTACAACTTGCCATTTATCGCCACGCTTCGCTAAGGTTAAATCAACCACGCTGATATTATTCGCCCAGTAACCCGCCATACTTTCAGGCACGCCTTTCATTGTGCCTTTTGCAATATCCGCATTTGGCGATTTAGCAAACTCTTTATTTGGGAATAAACGGTGTGAGTGGCCGAAAATTACCGCATCAATATCTTTCACATCCGCAAGATAGAATGCACAGTTTTCCGCGCCTTCTTGATAAGGTTCATCAGATGGGCCTGTATGCGCTAGTGCTACGATAATATCTGCGCCTGCTTTTTTAACGATAGGCACATATTTTTCAGCGGTTTTTACAATATCACGCGCTTCAACATGACCTTCTAAATTAGCTTTATCCCATACCATTACTTGTGGCGGTACAAAGCCGATATAGCCAATTTTAACGATCTGTTTTACACCGTCTTCATCAACAATTTGTTTTTCTTGAATTAAATAAGGTTGGTAAGCTGGCTCATCGGTACCTGCTTTTACAATATTCGCATTAACAATTGGGAAAGACGCTTCTTTGATTGCATCATCAAGGTATTTTAAACCGTAGTTAAATTCGTGGTTACCTAATGTTCCCACATCATATTTCATCGCATTTAATGCCATTACCGCAGGATTTGGCTTACCTTCTTTATAGCCTACTGCTGCTTGATAATCAGCAATTGGATTCCCTTGAATTAAGTCGCCATTATCCACTAATACGCTATTTTTCGCTTCCTTACGCGCTTGTTCAATTAAAGTTGCTGCACGGGTAAAACCAAATTTCTCCGTTGGCGCATCTTTGTAATAGTCGAAATCGGTTAAAAAGCTATGAATATCCGTAGTGCCGATCACACGTAATTGCGCCTTGCTATCGCCTGCTGCAAAAGCAAAACGATTTGTGCTTAGAGCTAAAATACTGGTCGCACCGATTTGGATAAAACGTCTTCTGTTCATCATAAAACATCCTATGAGATTGAGATAAAAGGGGCGTTATTGTAGGCAAGATTGTAAAGATAGGCTAGAAATTTCACTCCAGAATGTGAGTGAGATCACAAAAGGGGGGGATTATTGATTATAAAAAACTCTCCCCCGTTTACGGGGGAGAGACAGCTTTGAGCAAAGTAACGTCTTTGCGAAAAACAGAGAGAAGGCGACGGCAGCTAATTCAACTTCCAAAGAAGAATCAATATCGAAAGCCCTCTCTCTGCCTAAAATTGCCTTCGCAATTTCAGGCTGTATCTCTCCCGCAAGCGGGAGAGAGTTTAAGGAATTAGAGAAATTCTCTACTACTCGTACTCTTCTAACCAAATAGTTAAAATCGCTTCAAGGATATGTTCATTTGATGCTTCTGGATCATCATCAAAATCTTCCATTTCGCAGATCCACTGGTGCATATCAGTAAAACGCACAGTGGTTGGATCTAAATCTGGATTCATATCATAAAGATTTTCTGCGATCATTCGCACATCTGTCCATTTCATTAGTGTGCGGCCTCATTTGCGTGGTTTAAGTTATATTTAGGAATTTCAACAACTAAGTCTTCATTACCCACAACACATTGGCAAGATAAACGGCTGTCCATCTCTAAACCCCAAGCTTTGTCTAACATATCTTCTTCTTGCTCTGAAGATTCATTTAATGAGTCAAAGCCTTCACGAATCACAACGTGGCAAGTTGTACAAGCACATGAACAGTCACAAGCGTGATGAATTTCAACACCGGCTTCGTGAGCAATTTCTAATAAGTTGTCGCCAGCTTTCGCTTCAACAACCATACCCTCTGGGCAAAATTCTTCGTTAGGAAGAAAAACTACTTTTGGCATAATATCCTCTTTTATTTCATAATTTCATCAACAGTTTTACCTGCTAATGCTTTCCTAATTGATAAATCCATACGGCGAGCAGCAAATTCTTGAGTTGCTACATCTAAATCCTTGATTCCTTGCTGAATTGCAAAGCGATCTGAGCCTTGTTTCAGCTCCATTAAGTTTTTCAAGACACTTTCGATTGCTTTAAATTCTTCAACTGTGAGTAATTCATCGCCATCTGCTTGAAGAGCGACGATAACGCTATCAATCACACGCTCTGCGTCAACACGCTGTTCTGCTAACTGACGAGCTTCCATATCTTCCTTGGCATTGCTCATTGAAGAACGGATCATCTCTGTGACTTCTTCATCGGTTAAACCATACGAAGGTTTAATCTGAATAGAAGCTTGCACTTTAGTCGATTTTTCCATAGCAGTTACGCTTAATAAGCCATCTGCATCCACTTGGTAAGTCACACGAATTGTTGCTGCACCTGCTACCATCGGCGGAATACCACGTAAAGTAAAACGACCTAATGAACGACAGCCATCAACTAACTCACGCTCACCTTGTAATACGTGAACAGTCATTGCTGTTTGACCATCTTTTGCGGTAGTGAATTCTTGCGCACGTGCGACAGGAATTGTGGTATTACGTGGAATAATTTTTTCCACTAAACCGCCCATCGTTTCAATACCTAATGAAAGCGGTACTACATCAAGCAATAGCATATCTGAATCTGGTTTATTGCCAACTAAGATGTCTGCTTGAATAGCCGCGCCTAATGCAACTACTTTATCTGGGTCGATTGAGGTTAAAGGCGTTTTACCAAAGAACTCGCCCACTTGTTCACGCACATAAGGCACACGCGTTGAACCGCCCACCATTACCACTTCACGAACATCACTTGCTTCTACACCCGCATCTTTTAATGCACGGCGGCAAGTCATCAATGAACGCTTAACAAGCGCTTGGATTAAGCTATCAAATTGCGAACGAGTCACTTCGCCACTCCAATTTGCAAATTTCACCTCGGTTTTATCCGCTTGTGAAAGGGCGATTTTGGTTTGAGTTGCAAGGGTTAATAATTCACGCTGTTCACTTGCTGAATCTGGCGTTACGCCAGCTTGTTCGGCAATCCAGTCTGCTAATAAGTGGTCGAAATCATCACCACCTAATGCGGTATCGCCACCTGTTGCTAATACTTCAAATACCCCACGGCTTAAGCGTAAGATTGAGATATCAAATGTACCGCCACCTAGGTCATAAACTGCGATAACGCCTTCTTGTCCGCTATCTAAACCATACGCAATTGCTGCTGCTGTTGGTTCGTTTAATAGACGTAATACATTCATTCCTGCTAAACGCGCTGCATCTTTGGTGCTTTGACGTTGAGCATCATCAAAATAAGCCGGAACAGTAATTACCACACCCGCTAATTCGCCTGCTAAACGCTGTTCCGCAAATTGGTTTAAGTGACTTAAAATATCCGCGGATACTTCAATCGGGCTTTTATTGCCTTGTACCGTTTTGATTAACGGTAAGCCGTTATCGCTTGCTAAAAATTGATACGGCAGATTTGGGTAACGTTGCTCAACATCAGCAAGTGAGCGACCGATTAAACGTTTTACCGAAATCACTGTGTTTTGTGGATCTTGGCTTGCTTTCGCAAACGCCTCGACACCTACAGTTTTTTCTGTTTGTGAATAGTGAACAACAGACGGCACTAACGCGCGTTCTTGAGCGTCTAACAATACTTGTGATTGCCCACTGCGCACCGTTGCCACTAATGAATTTGTCGTCCCTAAGTCAATTCCCACCGCTAATCGAGTTTGGTGCGGCGCAGCTGTTTGACCTGGTTCAGCGATTTGGAGTAATGCCATTATGTTTATATCTCTTTTTTGTCTTTTGCCCTCTCTCTGTTAAAATTGCTGAACGCAATTTTAACTGTCTCTCTCCCACAAGTGGGAGAGAGTTAGAAAGCACAATTATCATTTTACATTTACTCTCTCCCGTTTACGGGAGAGAGACAGATTTGAGCAAAACAACGTTTTTGCGAAAATCAGAGAGAGGGCAAAATTAATTCACCGCATATCCCATATCATCAGGCGAGAAAGTCGCTTGATAATGTCTTTCAACGGGTTGTAATGCTTTTGTTTCAGGGTTAATTACTTGGCTACCATTGAGCTCTTTAATATCATTTTGCCAAGAATCCCAACGTAAATCGTGATAAAAACTTGCGATATCAGCGGTTAATGCCCAGCCGATAAATTGCGAATAGTTTAGACCAATACTTTCCCATTTCTGTTTTTTAGGATGGAAATAGTGAACTAAGCCTACTTTGTCGCCTAAGCCACCTGCATTAATTGCAAAATAACCACCGATGGCATCATCTGCTACTAATAGATGGAATGGACGTTCTCCTGAAGCTTCAAAGGTTTTACCAAAGTTCCAATCGAATAAACCACGTGGTAACTTTTCGTGACCAGATCCTAGAATACGTAACCAACCGTGGTCAATTAAAATACCACCTGTTTCATATACAACTGCACCAATTGGTGTTTTGGTTGAAAGCTGCATTCCGACTAATTCTGAACCTGCCGTTTCTGTATCACGGGCTAAAATTTCGTAGTGATTATTCGCTGCTTTAAACCAATCTTGCATAATTGCCCAAGCAGGATTTTGTTTATCGAGTAATTCTTCTAGGGTTTTCATCTATTATTCCACTATTTATGCTGTTTAATAATTTCAGACCATGAAAGCCTGTAATAAAACCAATAATATTCTCTAAAAGGTAGATCATATATTGGTAACCAAGGTTTGTAGCGTGTATTAAAATGCAAAATTAATGGAAGCTCATCATTTTCCTTTCTAAGGATAAATTTTTCTTGCTCCGTCTGTCGATAAAGATATTCTCCACCAACTAAATAATTATAATTACAAGATAATTTTAACCATCTATCTTTAAATAGAGCATTTAAAACAGACTGGTCACAATTAGGTAGCTGATGCATATATTTATCAGAATATTCAACTGCTTTTGAATGTATATTTTCTTTTTGCCATACACGATTATTAATAAGTAATACACCTGCATTAAATTCATCTACTTCATGAAAATTAATACCTAAGTCATCATGACACGCAGCTACAAAATTATTACCTAATTCCAACTCAAAAAGAATGTTCAATGAACCATTAACAATCAGATCACAGTCTAAATAAAGTCCTTTCTCATCATCTAAAAACTCAGAAATAAAATAGCGATAATAGGTTGTTTCTGAAGATATATGTTCTAAAGTTTTATAGTCTGAAATATTTTCATAAAAAACTTTTACATCCATAACTCGGCAATTTATCTGGCTCAACAAACCATTCAGATAATCAAAGAATTCTCTTGAGAAATCTTTATTTAAAATATAAATATTTAAATCTTTATTATGAAAACATATTGACTTTAGTGTTGTAATTAGTTAGTCTGAATATTTAATATCTGCCGCCAAAATGATATTTCGATTTCTTACCATCTATCATCCTTAAGAAAAGCTGAATTATCTAATTATCTTTAGAAAAACGAATCTTCCACTCTTTCAATCTCAATCATCAACTTTTTAATAAAACGTAATTTATCATTAATTGCTAGAGCTTCTTGCCATTGTTGAGAATTTAATGCATTTTCTAGTTGAGTAAGAATAGCTTTCTGTTCTTGGTCAATCTCTTGAGTAAAATCGAATAGTGCACTTTCATCTTTATTACTTTCAATCTCTTCTAAGGTTTCACGCCATTCCATTTGTTGCATTAAAAAAGCCATATCTCTATTACTTTTCTGCTCAATATCTTGGGCTTCTCCAGTATGCGCTTCAATAATCGCTTCAGCACGTTTAATTGGATCTTTTAGAATATGTAATGCATCATTGATTTCTGCAGATTTCTGCACAGCCATACGCTGTTCTTGTGCTGAACTTGCAGAAAAATTATCAGGGTGTAGCGATTTCTGTAAAGCTAAATAGCGCTCTGAAAGCAAAGCACTATCAACTTGAAACTGAACAGGTAGATCAAATAATTCAAATGGATTTGCCATTATTTTCTCCTTAAACGTTGAAACTCTCACCACAACCACACTCATTTTTCACATTCGGGTTTGTGTATTTAAAACCTTCGTTTAAGCCTTCTTTCACATAGTCAAGCTCGGTACCGTTTAGATAAACTAGACTCTTTTCATCAACGATGATTTTCACGCCGTGTTGTTCAAACACTTGATCATCTTCATTTAATACATCAACAAATTCAAGGACATACGCCAATCCCGAACAGCCTGATGTTTTAACTCCTAAGCGTAAACCAATGCCTTTGCCACGGTTTTCTAGGAAAGTTCTAACACGATTTGCTGCGGTTTCAGATAGAGTAATGCTCATTATATTTGTCCTTTTTAGTTATTGGGCTTTGCCCTCTCTCTGATTAAAATTGCTGAACGCAATTTTAATCTGTCTCTCTCCCGTAAACGGGAGAGAGTAATTTATAATGTTTTAAATCAAGATACCAAAATGCAAGCGGTCAGATCTTGCAAGAATTTTGCAAAAACCGACCGCTTGTTTAGAAATTATTTACCGTTTTTTTCTTTGTAGTCTGCAATCGCCGCTTTGATTGCGTCTTCTGCAAGAATTGAACAGTGAACTTTTACTGGTGGTAATTCTAATTCTTCTGCAATTTCGCTGTTTTTGATTGCTGCTGCTTCGTCTAAAGATTTACCTTTAACCCATTCAGTGATTAATGAACTTGAAGCAATCGCTGAACCACAACCGTAAGTTTTGAAACGTGCGTCTTCGATGATACCGTTATCGCTTACTTTGATTTGAAGTTGCATTACGTCACCACACGCAGGTGCGCCCACCATACCTGTACCAATGTCTGCTGCTTTTTTGTCAAATGAACCTACGTTACGTGGGTTTTCGTAATGATCGATTACTTTATCGCTATATGCCATTTTTAAATTCCTCTTTGATTTGCGGGCGTACGCAGTACGCCCCTACAATATAAAATAAAATCGAGAATGTAGGGGCGTACTGCGTACACCCCCACAAAAATTAGTGGTGAGACCACTCGATAGTATCTAAATCAATACCTTCTTTAAACATATCCCATAATGGAGATAATTCACGAAGTTTGATTACCGCTTTCTTCACGATTTCGATTGTGTGATCGATCTCTTCTTCCGTTGTCCAACGACCTAATGAAAAACGGATTGAGCTGTGTGCTAACTCATCGTTACGACCTAAAGCACGTAAAACGTATGATGGCTCTAAGCTTGCTGATGTACACGCTGAACCTGAAGACACTGCGATATCACGTAAAGACATCATCATTGACTCGCCTTCTACGAAGTTGAAGCTGATGTTTAAGTTGCTGTCT
Source organism: Pasteurellaceae bacterium LFhippo2 (assembly GCA_029852775.1). Classification (GTDB taxonomy): domain Bacteria; phylum Pseudomonadota; class Gammaproteobacteria; order Enterobacterales; family Pasteurellaceae. Next base: position 4,284 of record LEKJ01000033.1, on the reverse strand, counting down.
ACGCGTTTACCCTCTTCCATTGTACCGTTTACGTAAACTTCTTCCATATCTTTGAAGCCGTTGAATAAACGATCACGTAATGCTTTGATTCGTGGCATTTCGATAGCCATTTCTTCTTTAGCGATACGGTAAGCTTCACCCATACCAACAATTTGGTGTACAGGTAATGTACCTGAACGCATACCGCGCTCGTGGCCGCCACCGTGGATGATTGCTTCTAAACGCACACGTGGTTTACGGCAAACGTATAAACCACCGATACCTTTTGGTCCGTATAATTTGTGACTTGAGAAAGACATTAAATCAACGTTTAACTCAGCAACATCTACAGGGATTTTACCTACACTTTGTGTTGCATCCACGTGGAAAATGATTTTCTTAGCACGGCATAATGCACCCATTTCTTTGATTGGTTGGATTACACCGATTTCATTGTTTACGTGCATAATAGAAACTAAGATCGTGTCTGGACGAATCGCTGCTTCTAATTTTGCTAAATCAACTAAACCTGTATCTTCTGGCTCTAAGTAAGTTACTTCGAAACCTTCACGTTCTAACTGACGGCAAGTATCTAATACCGCTTTGTGTTCAGTTTTCACAGTGATAATGTGTTTACCTTTAGTTTGGTAGAAGTGTGCCGCACCTTTGATTGCAAGGTTGTCTGATTCTGTTGCACCTGAAGTGAAAACGATTTCACGAGAATCTGCGCCGATTAAATCTGCAATTTGATTACGTGCTACATCAACAGCTTCTTCTGCTTCCCAACCGAATTTGTGTGAACGTGACGCAGGGTTTCCGAAGATACCGTCTTTCGTCATATATTCCATCATTTTTTTAGCAACGCGTTCGTCCATTGGTGTGGTTGCTGCGTAGTCTAAATAAATAGGTAATTTCATTTTGGCTCCTGATTTTTCGGGCGTATGCAATACGCCCCTACAATATATTGAATGTTTAAAACATTCATCATTAATTTTTAATGGCGATGATCATGACAATGTGATTCTTCACAATCGTGATCACTATTCTCTTCAACCAATTCCGCAAGGGTAATGGTATGTAAAAAATACTCAATTTGGTCTTCTAAACGTTCCCAAAGAGAATGGGTTAAACAACGGCTATTATTACTGCAATTACCACTGCCTTTACATTTAGAAACATCGACACTTTCATTAACCGCAGCGATGATCATTCCCACATTAATTTCTTCTGGTGTTTTACCTAATTGGTAACCACCACCAGGCCCACGTACGCTCTGAACAATACCTTCTCGACGAAGTTGAGCAAAAAGTTGCTCTAAATATGAAAGCGAAATTGCTTGACGTTCAGAAATATCTGCAAGGCTTACTGGTAATGAATTTCCATGTATCGCAATATCTAAAATTGCGGTAACCGCATAACGTCCTCTTGATGTTAACTTCATATGCAGACCTTATTAACTCATAGGTTATTGATGTGAATTTTGAATTACCCTACTAATTTAGTCAAGTTATTTAGCCTGATTAAATCGAAAGGTTTTACAAATGGATAATTAAATAAAAAAGCGGTGAGATTTTACCCCATTTTTGCAAATTGGGGAATAAATCTTACCGCTTGTTTTATAAAGTTCTTAAAGAATAACGTAATATTCTTCAGTATTATGTAGCTGTACAAAATCGAAATTCGCGAATTTTTACTCTCTACCTTAACCACCCGAATATGTAAATAATATTCCAGTACATCAAATTCAAAAAAAGCCCCTTCCGAAAGGAAGGGGCTTTGTTATCTTTTCCTAATTCCCATCTTTTATAAAGAGAAAATTAAGAGAGATTTAAGGTTAAATTACCACTGGTAACCTACACCTACAGAACCACCGAAGTCGCCACGGGTATTTGCGTTACCTTGAAGTTTCAAGATTAACTTACCGTTATCGCTTGCACGTGAGTAACCCACTGCAACCGCGCTTTGACCTTTGAATGTACCAGCTGCTGCTGCCACCATTGATTTACCTGGTAAGTAAACTTGTGGTAAGCCTGCTGCTGCGTTAGCACCTGCGATACCTGCACGTAAGTCTTTGTTGTTACGGTTAACTTTGTTATTTACGTCACCTAATTTCTTATTGAAGTTAGATGCTACGCTGTATAACTGGCTACCGTTGATTGCATCAGTACTCTTCTCAGAGATTAAACCTGGAGCAACGTTTTGAACACGACGAGTTTGAACAACTTTTTTACCTGTCGTATCTTTAGCAACATTACCTACGCTTACAACACCAACTACTTCACCTTGCGCGCCACCAGCGTATTCGTTATGAACACCACCAGTTACTTGGCTAGTTAATGCTTTAGTACCAGCTGTTGTTGAAGTTGCTTCATTCACAGAACCATCTGCATTTGTTTCAGCTTCAACAAAGCCTGAGCTATCGCCTAAGAATACAGAGTTATCCGCTGTGTTCTTAACGTTGTTACCTAACACAAATGTTTTCTCAGTTGCAACTGTATTGTTGTTACCGATAGCATAGCTTTCGTTACCAGATACAGTATTCGGGTCACCGAATGCACCTGAGTGGTTACCGCTTACAGTGTTACCTGTACCAATCGCGATAGATTGGTTACCAGTTACTGTTGAATGGTTACCCATTGCGATAGACTCTGAGCCAGTTACATTTGCATTGTTACCAATTGCGATAGATGACGTTGCATCTGCACCAACATGAGCTTGGTAACCAATCGCTGCAGAGAATGCACCGCCAGCGCTTGAGTCAACCGTATTGCTTGTTTGGTCAATAGATTTATTCACTCGTTCATCGTTCACGTGGAAGAATTTAATACCTTCTTCGTTCATACGACCGATTGCTTCAATCACATTGTTAGTAACATAGTTATGTTGGCCATCTACGTTATAAGTTTTTAACGTATATGCATTACCATCAGCATCCGCACCAGACTTGATAACTTTTACAACTTCAGTCTTACCTTCTGGGTTAACAATAGTTACATTCGTCATAGTTGGCGCTTCAATTGCATTACCACCGATGATTGTTTGTAACGCATATAATTGGCTACCGTTAATCGCTTGGTTACTTGTCGGGCTAATATCGCCGTCAGCAACACCGCTGATTACTTGTGGTGCACCCGTTTCGCTATTCGCTAAGTGAATACCTGCAGGGGTTGAGCTAATCGTTGTTGCATTTGAACCAGTACCAATAGTTACACCATTGCTAGCTGCCACATTATTCGCTGCTACATTGTTAAATGTCACATCGTCTTTCGTTGCATAAGTATAACTTACAGCACCTGTATCTTTATCTACAGATTGAGTAACTTGCATATTGTTACCCGCTTCAAAGTTAACTTGACCACCAGCTTTCACTAATTGGTTAGCTGCAGGACCAGTTGCTGTTGTAGAGTTTGTGTTCCAACCAATCGCATTGATTGTGTTCACAATGTCACCCACAGTTGCAACTTTGTTACCTTCAGCTGCTACAGCATTGTTGTATGCTGTTTGAGCCGCATCTACAACGTTTTGTGCTGCTGCTTTTTGCTCTGGTGTTGCATTTGCTGGTAATTTAGCTAATGCATCTTGAGCTGCTGTTAACGCATTTGTTAACTCAACTGGAGCATCAACTTTCGCTGTACCATTTGGATTAACATCTGATTTCGCTGTATTCACATTAACAACGATTTCATCTTTACCTGTTGCAGGGTTTTTAGCGTAATCAACATTCGCAGTTGTAGTATTACCGAAGTTGATGTCGCCACCTACTTGTTTACCACCTACGCTAGTTGTTGGTTGAACAGCTGTAATTTGTGAACCAGTAATCTTACCTGCTTCAACAGTATCACCAGAACCATCACGGTTTGTTGTATACGTACCGTTTGGTTGTTTGTAGTAAGTGTTACCTTCAGCATCAGTATAAGTTACAACTGTAGTTTTGTTATCTACATTCACATTGTAAGTTACATTGCTTGTAGTGCCATCAGTAGTTACTACTGCTGTTGTACCAGCACCGTCAACAAAGTTAACTGTGTCGTATGCTGTTACTACATCTTTAGCATCGCCATTGTTTTGTAGGTTCCAACCTGCGTTCAACACATCACCTAAAGTTGCTGCGTTATTTAACACATCACCTGCAGGCTTATCAGTTGGGTTGTTAGATGTTGTTGGTGCTGCGATAGTTGTATCTAAGTTACCAACCACATTTTTACCCTGTGCCGTTGTGCCGATCATAATCGGAGCTTTAGCTGGCTCATCACCTTCTGCTGCTTTACCACCAACAGCTACACTGTTGAATTCAACATCATCAGC
>LEKJ01000032.1 GCA_029852775.1 Pasteurellaceae bacterium LFhippo2 | reverse complement strand
TAAACCGTACTGAAAACCGACACAGGTGGTCAGGTAGAGAATACTCAGGCGCTTGAGAGAACTCGGGTGAAGGAACTAGGCAAAATAGCACCGTAACTTCGGGAGAAGGTGCGCCGGCGTAGATTGTAGTGATTTACTCACGAAGGTTGAACCGGTCGAAGATACCAGCTGGCTGCAACTGTTTATTAAAAACACAGCACTCTGCAAACACGAAAGTGGACGTATAGGGTGTGATGCCTGCCCGGTGCTGGAAGGTTAATTGATGGTGTTATCGCAAGAGAAGCTCCTGATCGAAGCCCCAGTAAACGGCGGCCGTAACTATAACGGTCCTAAGGTAGCGAAATTCCTTGTCGGGTAAGTTCCGACCTGCACGAATGGCATAATGATGGCCAGGCTGTCTCCACCCGAGACTCAGTGAAATTGAAATCGCCGTGAAGATGCGGTGTACCCGCGGCTAGACGGAAAGACCCCGTGAACCTTTACTATAGCTTGACACTGAACATTGAATTTTGATGTGTAGGATAGGTGGGAGCCTTTGAAGCAGTCACGCCAGTGATTGTGGAGGCGTCCTTGAAATACCACCCTTTAACGTTTGATGTTCTAACGAAGATTACGAAACGTGGTCTCGGACAGTGTCTGGTGGGTAGTTTGACTGGGGCGGTCTCCTCCCAAAGAGTAACGGAGGAGCACGAAGGTTTGCTAATCACGGTCGGACATCGTGAGGTTAGTGCAATGGTATAAGCAAGCTTAACTGCGAGACAGACAAGTCGAGCAGGTGCGAAAGCAGGTCATAGTGATCCGGTGGTTCTGAATGGAAGGGCCATCGCTCAACGGATAAAAGGTACTCCGGGGATAACAGGCTGATACCGCCCAAGAGTTCATATCGACGGCGGTGTTTGGCACCTCGATGTCGGCTCATCACATCCTGGGGCTGAAGTAGGTCCCAAGGGTATGGCTGTTCGCCATTTAAAGTGGTACGCGAGCTGGGTTTAGAACGTCGTGAGACAGTTCGGTCCCTATCTGCCGTGGGCGTTGGATGATTGAAAGGGGCTGCTCCTAGTACGAGAGGACCGGAGTGGACGCATCACTGGTGTACCAGTTGTCTCGCCAGAGGCACTGCTGGGTAGCTAAATGCGGAAGAGATAAGTGCTGAAAGCATCTAAGCACGAAACTTGCCTTGAGATGAGTCATCCCACTCTATAAGAGTGTAAGGGTTGTTGGAGACTACGACGTAGATAGGCTGGGTGTGTAAGCGTTGCGAGACGTTGAGCTAACCAGTACTAATTGCCCGAGAGGCTTAACCATACAACCTCAAGCGTTTTTGAAAGCAAAGACAATTGAAGTTGTGACGAAAGACGAAGGAATTAACAGTTTAAAGCTTGTTT
>LEKJ01000031.1 GCA_029852775.1 Pasteurellaceae bacterium LFhippo2 | reverse complement strand
CAAGTACGGGAATATTAACCCGTTTCCCATCGACTACGCTTTTCAGCCTCGCCTTAGGGGCCGACTCACCCTGCCCCGATTAACGTTGGACAGGAACCCTTGGTCTTCCGGCGAACGAGTTTTTCACTCGTTTTATCGTTACTTATGTCAGCATTCGCACTCGTGATACGTCCAGCAAACTTCTCAGTTCACCTTCATCCGCTTACACGACGCTCCCCTACCCAACAGACTTACGTCTGATGCCGCAGCTTCGGTACTATATTTTAGCCCCGTTACATCTTCCGCGCAGGCCGACTCGACTAGTGAGCTATTACGCTTTCTTTAAATGATGGCTGCTTCTAAGCCAACATCCTAGCTGTCTAAGCCTTCCCACTTCGTTTCCCACTTAATATAGATTTTGGGACCTTAGCTGGCGGTCTGGGTTGTTTCCCTCTCCACGATGAACGTTAGCACCCACCGTGTGTCTCCTATGCATTACTCTTTGGTATTCGCAGTTTGCATCGGGTTGGTAATCCGGGATGGACCCCTAGCCGAAACAGTGCTCTACCCCCAAAGGTATTCACATAAGGCTCTACCTAAATAGATTTCGGGGAGAACCAGCTATCTCCCGGTTTGATTGGCCTTTCACCCCCAGCCACAAGTCATCCGCTAATTTTTCAACATTAGTCGGTTCGGTCCTCCAGTTAGTGTTACCCAACCTTCAACCTGCCCATGGCTAGATCACCGGGTTTCGGGTCTATACCTTGCAACTACACGCCCAGTTAAGACTCGGTTTCCCTACGGCTCCCCTATTCGGTTAACCTTGCTACAAAATATAAGTCGCTGACCCATTATACAAAAGGTACGCAGTCACAAGATAAACTTGCTCCCACTGCTTGTACGCATACGGTTTCAGGTTCTATTTCACTCCCCTCGCAGGGGTTCTTTTCGCCTTTCCTTCACAGTACTGGTTCACTATCGGTCAATCAGGAGTATTTAGCCTTGGAGGATGGTCCCCCCATCTTCAAACAGGATTTCTCGTGTCCCGCCCTACTTGTTGTTAGCCTAGTACCACAATTTATTTTTAAAGTACGGGATTATCACCCTCTGTGATTCAGCTTCCCAGCTGATTCCTCTTAATAAACTGCTATCACTAACTGGCTCTTCCGCTTTCGCTCGCCGCTACTTACAGAATCTCGGTTGATTTCTTTTCCTCGGGGTACTTAGATGTTTCAGTTCTCCCGGTTTGCCTTTATTACCTATGTATTCAGTAATAAATACTAGATTCTTCATCTAGTGGGTTTCCCCATTCGGATATCTTGGATTAAACGTCTCTTACCGACTCATCCAAGCTTTTCGCAGATTAGCACGTCCTTCTTCGCCTCTGATTGCCAAGGCATCCACCGTATGCGCTTAGTCACTTAACCATACAACCTCAAACATTTTTAAATCCGAAGATTTATGTTCAAAGCGTATATTAACTACTAAACACTTGACTGCTTTTGTTCAGTCAAGATTTTTTCGAATTACTCAGACTTT
>LEKJ01000030.1 GCA_029852775.1 Pasteurellaceae bacterium LFhippo2 | reverse complement strand
TTTTTGGGGTCAGATCATTACTAGCAAGCGGTTCGATTCAATTAAAATTTTGCAAATTATGCTTTAATCTGACCTTTGATAAACTCAATAATCTGATCTTTAGCAATCATCTGTTTCTCGCCAGTTCGACGGTTTTTATATTCGATTTCGCCGTTGTCTAGGTTTTTCTCACCGATAACCACCATATGTGGCACACCGATTAATTCCATATCAGCGAACATTACACCTGGACGTTCTTTACGGTCATCAAATACCACATCGACACCTTGAGTGCGTAAGGTTTTATATAAATCTTCCGCAAATGCCTGTACTTTTTCAGATTTGTGCATATTCATTGGCACAACAGCTACGGTAAATGGTGCGATTGCATCTGTTGGCCAGATGATACCACGCTCGTCGTGGTGCTGTTCGATCGCTGCTGCAACCACACGGGTTACACCGATACCGTAACAACCCATAATCATCGTTTGTGGACGACCATCTTCGCCTTGAACTGTTGCATTCATTGCTTTTGAGTATTTGTCACCTAATTGGAAGATATGACCCACTTCGATACCACGTTTGATTAATAAGGTACCTTTGCCATCTGGGCTTGGGTCGCCTTCCACAACATTACGTAAATCCGCGACTTTTGGTAACGCCACATCACGTTCCCAGTTAATATTGAAGTAGTGTTTACCGTCGATATTTGCACCCGCACCGAAGTCGCTCATAATCGCCACGCTTCTATCTACGATAGCAGGGATATTTAAGTTTACAGGGCCTAAAGAACCTACGCCTGCACCGATTTTTGCTTTTATCGCTTCTTCGTCGGCAAATTCAAATGGCTCTGCCACTTCTGGTAATTTTTCTGCTTTGATTTCATTTAAATCGTGGTCGCCACGAATGATTAACGCCACTAATGGCTGTTCTTCTGTCGCACCTTTTACGATTAAAGTCTTAACGGTTTTCTCAATTGGTAAGTTGAACTGTTCAACTAACTCATTGATGGTTTTTGCATTTGGTGTATCAACTAATTCCATTGCGGCGGTTGGTGCTTGGCGTTCGCCGACTGCGATTGCTTCTGCTAATTCGATATTCGCTGCGTAATCTGATTCTGTTGAGAACACGACGTCATCTTCACCACTTTGTGCTAATACTTGGAATTCGTGTGAACCTGAACCACCGATAGAACCAGTATCTGCCGCTACTGGGCGGAAATCTAAACCTAAGCGAGTGAAGATATTGCTATAGGTTTGGTGCATCACATCATAAGTTTCTTGTAATGATTCATAGCTGGTGTGGAATGAGTACGCATCTTTCATTAAGAACTCACGACCACGCATTACGCCAAAACGTGGACGCACTTCGTCACGGAATTTGGTTTGGATTTGGTATAAGTTTAATGGAAGTTGTTTGTATGAACTCACTTCACAGCGGACTAAGTCTGTGATCACTTCTTCGTGAGTTGGGCCTAATACGAATGGGCGGTTACCACGGTCGTTAAAACGAAGTAATTCTGGGCCGTAATCTTCCCAACGCTCCGATTCAATCCATAAGTCTGCTGGTTGAACCACTGGCATTTCAACTTCCAAAGCACCGCTTTTGTTCATCTCATCACGAATGATGTTTTCGACTTTTTTGAGTACACGTAAACCTGTCGGCAACCAGTTGTACATACCTGATGCTAACGGGCGGATCATACCAGCACGCAACATTAACTGATGGCTAACAACTTGAGCGTCGTTCGGGGTTTCTTTGAGAGTTGAAAATAAATATTGGCTTGTACGCATTATATATCCTTTAAATCAATGGTGCGTTTACACACACCTAACAGAGTTATGAAATTGAATGTAGGAGCCTGTTACATACACTCGTAAGCGTACAAGTACGCCCCCTACAAAAATACGCATTATTCTAATCTAAAATACTCATAGATCCTTCAATATTTTTGCAAAACCGTGAAATTTTCACAGATCAGACCGCTAGTTTTGCCAAAAATCCATAGCTAACAAAAAATCGCTATGGATAAACCCTGTACATAGTGTTAAAATGTCCGAGCTTTTTCGCTTGGATTTGAAGCGAAACTATTATTTTGTTCAAATGTCTAGAAGAATAGGCTGGTTCGACTTCTTGTAAATTAAGTTCAAAACAGTTGAATTTAGCTAATTTTTCTCTACACTACTTAACTCTCGCACTTAGGCGATTTACATATAGGAAACTAAAAATGAGCATTGAAGAACGCGTAAAAAAAATCATCGTTGATCAATTAGGCGCTAAAATCGAAGACGTTAAACCAGAAGCTTCATTCATCGAAGACTTAGGTGCTGACTCTTTAGACACAGTTGAATTAGTAATGGCTTTAGAAGAAGAATTCGATATCGAAATTCCAGATGAAGAAGCTGAAAAAATTACTACAGTACAATCTGCGATTGATTACGTTCAAAACAATCAATAAGATTTATAAAAGAAGCGACCTTAGGGTCGCTTTTTTTATGCCTAAAGTTAACCAATAAAAAACCACTATTCCGAACTACATTCAAAATAGTGGTTTTAAATATTTCGATTAAACTAACTTATTATTCAGACTCTTTCTTTGCTTCTTTTGGCAATACTAGGTTTAAGATAATTGCCACAATCGCACATAAGCTAATGCCTTTAAGCGAGAACTCACCCACGTTAATTAACATACCGCCGATACCGAAAGTCATTACCACAGAAACAATACATAGGTTACGCGCTTCGCCCATATCTACTTTGGCACGAATTAACGTACTCATACCCACTGCAGCGATTGAGCCGAATACTAGCATCATAATACCGCCCATTACGACACCTGGGATAGTTTGTAAGAACGCACCTACTTTACCGCAGAATGAAATACCAATTGCCCAACACGCTGCCCAAGTCATAATTTTCGGGTTGAAGTTTTTAGTTAGCATAACTGCACCAGTAACTTCTGCATAAGTTGTATTTGGTGGACCACCTAACATAGCCGCCGCAGAACTCGCGACACCATCACCTAATAAAGTACGGTGCAAACCTGGCTTACTTAGGAAATTTTTACCAGCCACTGAGCTAATAGCCATAATACCACCTACGTGTTCAACAGCTGGTGCAAGAGCGATAGGAAGTAGATAAAGAATAGCTTCTAATTTAAATTCTGGTGCTGAAACATTTGGAAGACTAAACCAAGCCGCATCAAACATCGGTTGGAAATTCACGATACCGAAACAAAGTGCAACAATATACCCCACCACGATACCAAACATAATTGGCACTAATTTCATTAAACCTTTTGAGAACACTGCCACAATTAAAGTGGTCATTAAGGTAATCATCGAAATCGTTACTGCAGTGTTATAAGGAATATCGGTGCCTTTACCAAGTGCCATATCAACACCTGTTGGAGCTAAACCTAGACCGATAATAATAATGACAGGGCCGACAACCACAGGCGGGAAAAGCTTATCTAAGATAGTGATTCCTTTAAATTTCACCAATGCAGATAAAGCAAAATAAATAAGACCCGAGAACATTAAGCCACCCATAGTGACAGCAATACCCCATTCTTGAACACCATATTGCATTGGTGCGATGAAGGCAAAAGAGGAAGCTAAAAAGATAGGAACTTGACGCTTAGTACATAATTGGAAAAGAAGGGTGCCGACGCCGGCGGTAAGAAGTGCTACATTAGGATCTAATCCCACTATCAGGGGAACTAGGACTAAGGCACCAAATGCAACGAATAGCATCTGAAGCCCGATGAACGCCTGCTTAGGCGTACTGATATTTTCTGTTGTCATTTTTCAACTCTCTTTATATTGCTTGATAGTCGCCCGTTAATACAATGCAAACGATAACGCAATCGTTAAACTCTGCAAAATATCGACTCGGGGGCGCATTATATACAAATTTACGAAAAATAACAGCTTGTTTCCAATAAAATCCCTATAAAGCTCACTGTTCATACCTTTATAGGGATAATTAATGATATTAGTTTAATTTCACTCCGCCAGTATTAAATGCTTCAAGATGAATTTGCTCTGCTGAAATACCTTTAGAAATCAATGCTTTGTACTGCTCTTGCATAAATGGCATTGGGCCACATAGATAGTAATCAGCGTCTGTTGGTAATAAATCCGTTGGTACATTTGCTAGATCTAAGCGACCAATGAAATCAGACTCTCCTTCGTTGGCAACTTCGTAAGCAACATAGGTTTTCACATTAGTATATTGTGCTTTTACGCTATCAATATGTTTTTTCATTGCGTGTACATCTGCATTTCGACAAGCGTGAATAAAACTTATAGATTGCGGAATACCTGCATCAACTAATTGATTTAACATCGCAATCATCGGCGTTAAGCCAACACCACCACTAATAAATACATTTGGCTTATCTGTATTTACTAAGAAGAAATTACCTGTTGGCGCTGTCACATCCACTTCATCACCCGCATTTAATTGGTGTAAAGTATTTGATACCCAACCACCCGCTAATTCACCTTTTGGATCTTCGCGCTTCACTGAAATACGCAAGTGATCAGCTTTAGGACTATCAGATAACGTATATTGACGAGGCTGTTTTAAGCCTAATTCTTCAACAAACACACGTACAGAAATATATTGGCCCGCTTTATATGTTGGCAATGTTCCTTGATCGCTTGGCTCTAAATAGAATGAAGTAATTTCACTGCTCTCTTCCACTTTGCTCGCAATTTTGAATTTACGCCAGCCTAACCAACTCCCTTGAGTTTGAGCGTGTTCATCATAAATTGCTTTTTCTGTTGAAATTAAAACATCAGCTAATTGACCATAAGCAGCTGCCCAAGCTTCAATTAATGGATCGTCCATTGAAATATTTAATACCTCACTGATAGAGTGCAGTAAGTTCGTACCCACAATATTGTAATCTGGTGCTTGAATTTCTAAGCTTACGTGTTTATGTGCCATTAATTCAATTGCTGAAGCCAATACCATTGGGTTTTCAATATTTTCGGCATAAGCCAATACAGCGCCTGCTAATGAGCGTGCTTGTGCGCCACTACGTTGATGACCTAAGTTAAAAACCTCTTTTAATTCAGGATGATTAGTTAACATACGGTTATAAAAATACGACGTTAAAGCTACTCCATTTTCACGTAATACAGGCACCGTTGCTTTAACTAACTCAATTTGTTCAGGGGTTAATGACATAAGAAAATTTCCTTTTAGTTTATGATTTATAGATTGATTTTTTACGTTCACCTTAAAGGTGTATATAAAATACATCTTTAAAAATAAATTAGCAAGTACTCTCAATAAATTTTGCAGTATAATAAAATTCAGAGGAAAAATTATGCAGCTAAATAAATTCACAGACTATGGATTTCGTATCCTAATTTACATTTCTCGCCCAAGAGAAGAAGTTTATACCATTACGGAATTAGCAGATAAATTACAGTTATCACAAAATCATCTGGTTAAAATCGTCCACTTTATGGCTAAACAAAATTGGATTGTAACGAGTCGTGGTCGTGGTGGTGGTATTAAGCTCGCACCTTTAGCTCTCACAACACCATTGGGCGAAATGGTTCGAACTCTACAAGGTGATGAACCTCTTGTGAATTGTGCAAAGCCACTTTGTACCATTAGCCCCAAATGTGGCTTAAAAGCAGTATTTGACCAAGCAATGATTCAGTTTTATCAATACTTAAACCAATACACGTTGGCACAATGTGTGTATGCGGAAGTATCTAGTTTGGCAGAAATCATTCCAACAATACAAACCGAATAAATAAAATATAAATTCATATTTTTTGCATAATTATGCATTTTTAAGTTGTCTTTTTATTAAAATGGCCCTAAACTAATCTCATTAGGCCAAATAAAAAATATACAGGAAGACTTACAATGCAACACTACAAAATCTTTGTCGATGGTGCCGTTGGTACCACCGGCTTACGCATCCACGAACGTTTAAGCAATCAAGCAGATATTGAATTACTTACTCTCCCTGAAGAACAGCGTAAAGACTTACAAGCTCGTCTTACAAAAATTAACGAGGCAGATTTAACTTTTCTCTGCTTACCTGATGAAGCATCAAAGGAAGTGATTGCTCACGCCCCGAAAAATGCACGAATTTGCGATACTTCAACAGCACATCGCACTCATTCAGATTGGGTTTATGGCTTTGGCGAGCTTTCAGGACAATCAGAGAAAATTGCTAATGCGAACAGAGTTGCCGTACCAGGTTGTCACGCAACGGGATTTATTGCCCTAATCAGACCGCTTGTAGAACTTGGCGCGTTAAGCCCTGATTTCCCATTGAGCTGTCACTCACTTACGGGCTATTCTGGTGGTGGCAAAGCAATGATTGCTGAATATCAAGATCCAAATCGTTCAACGGTATTTGATACCCCACGAGTCTATGGTTTAAGCCTACAACATAAACATCTTCCAGAAATGAAGGCCTTAACAGGTATCACAAATCCGCCAATTTTCACCCCTGTGGTCGCAGATTTCTATAGTGGAATGTTGGTCACGATTCCAGTTCCACTATCAACAATTTCTAAAGATTATCGTTCTGGTGAATCTATCACTCAGCTATTTAACAACTATTATCAAAGACGCAAACTTATTACCATTTACCCACACGCAACTATGCCTGAAGATAATATGCTGCCAGCTAATGCGTTATCAGGCAAAGATAACCTTGAAATTTTTGTGTATAGCAATGGTTCACAACTACTACTCTGCGCTCGTTTCGACAACCTCGGCAAAGGCGCTTCAGGTGCAGCGGTGCAATGTATGAATATTATGCTAGGCAGAGATGAAACGGCAGGGTTAGAAATTTAAGGAATAATTATGCAACCACAACAAATCAACACATTCGCTGAACTACTTAGCGATGCAACATCAAAACTCTCTAAATTTAACGGCAAAACCATCGTAGTAAAATACGGCGGTAATGCGATGATCAACGAAGAACTTAAACAAGCCGTTATGCAAGATTTACTGCTTCTAAATCAAATCGGCTTAAAAGTAGTATTGGTACACGGCGGTGGCCCTGAAATTTCACAAGGCTTAAAAAATATCGGCAAAGAGAGCCAATTTATCAATGGATTACGTGTAACCGATAAAGACACTATCGATATTGTGCTACAAATGTTAGCTGGCAAGGTAAACAAAAGCCTTGTCGCATTGTTAAAAGGCAAAGGGATTGGCTTATGCGGTATTGATGCGGGCTTACTACAATGTGAAAAACTAAAAGGTGAGGTAGATCTTGGCTTTGTGGGTGACATTGTTAAAGTAGATACCAAAGTCTTAGAACTTGCCCTCAATGCAGATTTAATCCCTGTGATTTCAACGGTGGGGGTTGATGCCAATGGCGTTGCTTATAATATCAATGCGGATACTGCCGCAAGTGAAATCGCCATTGCATTAGGGGCTTCAAAGTTAGTGAGTATGACGGATATTGCAGGCTTACTGCGTGATCGTTATGATGAAAGCACCCTTATTCCTGATGTAAAAGTAAGTGATGTACAAGGATTAATTGATCAAGGCATTATCGCAGGTGGAATGATTCCGAAAATTGCTTGCTGTACTGATTTTATCAATGCAGGGGGCGAAGAAGCAGCGATTATCGATGGCCGTATTGCCCACGCAATTTTAATTGAAATGTTAACAGATAAAGGAAATGGGACATTGTTCCATAAATAATTAATCGAAATTATGTAGCAATTACACAAAATATGTTTTACACCCTCACCCGTTTTCGGGAGAAAAACAGATCAAAGGTACATTCAGCACCGTAGGTTAGGGAGGGAAGCTAGTTGCAAAATATCCCAGAAATATCACCGCTTGTTTCCCTCTCTCTGCAAAAATTGCTGAACGCAATTTTCGCTGTCTCTCTCCCAAAGGGGGAGAGTTAGAATTAAACAAAATATACAGGACAAACACAATGAACAGCCAACAAATCAAACAACTCGACCACGATCATATCGCTCAAACCTATGGGCGTTTTGATCTCGCTCTCTCACACGGCAAAGGCTGTGATGTATGGGACTTTGAAGGAAATCAATACCTTGATTTTACCAGCGGTATCGGTACAAATAGCTTAGGTTGGGCAGATGATAGTTGGCTAAAAGCTGTAACAGAACAAGCGGGCAAATTACAACATACTTCAAACCTATTCTATACAGAACCAGCTTCAATTTTGGCACAAAAACTCACTGCTACAACTGGTCTAAAACGCGCATTTTTTTGCAATTCGGGCGCAGAAGCAAATGAAGGAACAATTAAAGCTGCGCGTAAGTATAGCTTTGATAAATATGGTGCAAATCGTTCAACGGTTCTCACGCTACAAAACTCCTTTCACGGACGAACTATTTCAACCTTAGCCGCAACAGGTCAAGAAGTGTTTCATCAATACTTCTTCCCTTTCACACAAGGTTTTGAACACTTACCAGCAAACGATATTCAAGCACTAAATAGCCGTTTAGAACAAAATGATGTGTGTGCAATTATCGTTGAAGTGGTACAAGGCGAAGGTGGCATTTTTGCATTAGAAAGTGAGTATCTCACCGCTTTACAACAACTTTGCCAACAAAAAGATATTCTGTTTGTGATTGATGAAGTACAAACAGGGATTGGACGTACAGGCTCTTTATTTTCTTATCAACAATTTGGTTTAAACCCAGATATTATCACTCTGGCTAAAGGTTTAGGCGGTGGCTTACCCATTGGCGCATTCCTACTTGGCGAAAAATGCCAAAATACTTTAGGCAAAAGTGACCACGGCTCCACTTATGGCGGTAACCCAGTGTGTTGTGCTGCTGCAAATGCCGTATTAGATCGTTTTACTCCTGAATTCTTAGCGGAAATTAAAGCAAAAGGCGATAAACTCCGTTCAGCCTTATTAAAATTACCCAAAGTAAAATCGGTAAGTGGTTTAGGCTTAATGCTAGGGGTGGAATTTGAAGACGGTATCGTGGCAAGTGATATTGTGGCACAAGGGATCAAAAAAGGCATTTTAACTTTAACCGCCAAACACAAATTACGCTTATTACCACCATTGGTTATTACTAATGAGCAAATTGAGAAAGGGATTATGATGTTGAAAGAGATTTTGAGTGAAATATAAAGCTGAATAAACAAAAGGTTGCTAACTAATCGCTAGCAACCTTTTTATAAAATATTATAAGGTTTCATTGTAGAACTTATAAGCATCATCAATAGTTTCAAAATTATTATGCATAACACCCTTATTGAGTACCATTGCACTATCGCAATATTCTTTGATTGATGCGGGGCTGTGTGAAACTAAAATAATCGAACGATCTTTGCGCTTCTCGAATAGCTCATATTTACATTTTGCAGCAAAACGCGCATCACCTACCGCAATAACTTCATCAATAAGATAGCAATCAAATTCAACAGAAAGAGACAATGCAAAAGCAAGACGAGCTTTCATCCCTGAAGAGTATTTCTTCACTGGCTCATAAAGATACTCACCTAATTCAGAAAACTCCTCAGTAAAGCTCTTAACATAGTTAAAATCAGCGCCATAAATACGGCTTACAAAGCGTATATTATCTATGCCTGTTAAACTACCTTGGAAAGCCCCACTAAAAGCAAGTGGCCATGAAATACCCATTTCTCGATGGATACGCCCTGCTGTTGGTGGTTCTACACCACTTAACAGACGGATTAAAGTTGATTTGCCTGCACCATTACGCCCAAGAATACCAACTTTCTCACCACGTTTTAAGTCAAAGTTAATATCATGTAGAACGGTTTTCCAACCACTATTGGTATGATAATGCTTAGTTACATTTCTTACACTAATCATTGTGGTTCAACCCCCTTACTAAAACGTTTAATCATAGATAAACCGATAAATAGCAGAACCAAATCACTTACAATCAAAAAGCCAATGCTTTCATAAGTCGTTACTGAATCCCCAAAATAGCCATGACGAAACATCTCTGAACCATGGATCATCGGGATCATTAAAGCATACTCTCGAACTTGGGATGGCAA
The DNA here is from genome assembly GCA_029852775.1 of Pasteurellaceae bacterium LFhippo2. GTDB lineage: Bacteria > Pseudomonadota > Gammaproteobacteria > Enterobacterales > Pasteurellaceae. The sequence goes on along the minus strand of LEKJ01000030.1, from coordinate 14,081 downwards.
TGAATGCACAAAGAAAAATGCACCAGAAAGAGGCATCATTACAAAAGCAAGCGCACTCCAAATTTTACCAATAGCTTCAAACTTTTGCACAATAGCACAAAGGATTAGTCCTAATCCTAAGGCAAAAATAGCCATTAAAGTCCAAGACATTAACATATAGAGTGGATCGCTAGGGATATCAATCCAACCAATAGTAATTAATACCACCATAATTAAGATTTGTGCAATAGTTGCACCAGCCACTTCTAGAATTACGCGCGATAAAATAGTATCTAACACTTTAACATTGCGATGATAAAGTAAACTTAAATTAGCTGAAATCGCACCAATTGCGCGACTTGAGGCATTGCGCCACATCATCATCATTGGATAGCCAGTGATTGTAAAAGCAACAATATTTAATGTAGAAACCTTATCTGCACGTAAAAATTTCCACATCATTACAATAACAAATGTAAGTAATAACGGCTCAACGAATAACCATAAAAAACCGATATTCTTACGCCCATAACGCGTAATAATTTCACGCATCAGTAGGGCTTTAATTACCCTGCCCTGTAATACACGTGAGCGTTTAAAACTGGTTTGATCACCGTATTTCATTAGTTTTGATGCTCTCTAATACTTGCTACGAGTAAACTCATAATGCCATAGACTAATAGGCCAATAAAGAAAGTCGCTAAAACATTATACAAACGATAAGGCTCTAATGCCCAATCTGGTTTACTTGGTTGATTGATAACTTCCAAATAAAGCTGCTGGCGATCCACTTCACCACGTGTATTTTGCAATGATGTCATTGCAGCGGTTAATTGTTGCTGAGCTAACTCATTTGCTAACACCAAACGTTGATAATCAGCAGATTGCATAGCAGTTGAATTACCAGTATTACCCGCCAATTGCTTAGTCTGTTGCTCAATCTCTGTTTTTAAACTCTTCTGACGCATTTGCAATGCAGATACTTGTGGATTATCTGGTGTGATCGACAGAAGTTGTGCTAACTGAGTTTCTACTCTAATCAATTCGCTTTTTAAACTTGAAATTAAAGAAAGTTGAACGCCTGATTGCGCAGGTAAATCAAAAAGCTTATTTTTAACACGATACTTACTTAATGCATCAGCTGTTTTTGTTACATTTTTCTCTGCATCATTCACCGCTCTGGTTGCATATTCAAGAGTATCTTTACGTGCACGCTCATTTAGGCGGTTGATTAAATCTTCCCCCTGTTTTAGCAGCTCTGTATTAATTTTTTGCCCTTCTTCCGCATCAAAAGCGCGAACACGTAAAGTCGCGATACCTGAAACAGAATCTAAATCAATAACTAAACGTTCTTTAAAATAACGGTAAAATGTCTCTTGTGAATCATTTAAGTTAAACCCATTAAAACGAGTTAAAACATCACCTTTTGATTCGTAATATTCTTTAACCGGCAATATCTGCTGTAACTGCTCTAATGCGGTACGTGAACGCATATATTCCTGCACAGTATAAGCATCATCTTGAGAACGAGAAAATCCAGTACCCTGCAGCATTGCACCAAATCCTGTAAGGGCCGATTTATTACTCGGAGAACGAACTACAAAACTTGATTCAGAAATATAAATATCCGAAGCTACTGAACCAAAATAAAAACTAGATAACCCTGTTGGAATAATAACCGTTAACCAAAGTAATGGCTTTAAACGCTTAATCAAACTTTTTTTCTTTTTAACCGGCTTTGATGAAACTGGTTTATCTGCTATTGTTGCTTCCATCTATTACTCCTAGAGATTATTTACACTATTTACACTACTGGTTACTGGTGAAGTAATTGAGAAAATCATTCTTATGAATTTTTGGAATTCAGCCAGTGGTGCATTTGATACATAGACAATATCTTTGTCTTGGATCGGGAAACGTTGTAATAAAAACATTGATTTTGGATCAAGTAAATTCACTTGGTACACTGTTGGCACATCAATGCCTGCCCCATAACCACGAGATTCCCAAAGCTGCTGTTGTTCATAATCTAACTGACCAAAAGGGATATGGCGGAATATAAAAACACCACGAGGATCAGAACGATTATCTAATAAACCACCCATCTTACCGATTGCCTCAGCAAGAGTAATTCCTTTTGTAGAGAAACGCATCTGTTGGTTAGTCCCCACAGCACCTAATCCTGTGAAACTATAAGGAGTGTTTAATAATGAAACAACATCCCCAGAACGTAAACTAATATTTTGAGAAGGATCTGCAATTAGAGTTTCAAATGCCAGAGTTTTTACTTGCGGGCCTCGAGTTAACTGCACAGTAATATCTTGAATATCTGCAGGTGAACCACCTACTGCCGAAATAGCATCAAGCACCTTTTCTCCCGCAGGAGTTAAAGGCATACGCACCGTATTACCTTGACGAATAACAGTTACATCTGAAGAATTATTATTAACAATACGAACCATTGCTTGAGGTTGATTAGCCTTGCGTTTCAAACTCGAGACAATTTGAAATTGAATTTCTTCTGGCGTTTTCCCTTTTACCGAGATGTTACCAATGAATGGGATAGAAATAGTTCCTTTTGCATTTACAGTCTGAGCAGGAAGCTGAGTCAAATGTCCACTTCCTTGTCCTTCACTACTGAAAGTTCCGCCAAATAACACAGCTGGTGGAGCTTCCCAAATAGAGATCTCAAGCACATCACCTATATTAGCAACACCTGCATAACCTACTCGCCCAGACATACTGCTGAATCCCGAGAATAACTGACTTTCTTGTTGGCGATATAGTGTCTGAACGGTATTATTATCTAGAGCCACTACATTAACTTGAGGTAGTTGCTCATTATCATTAACTTCCGTTACCTTACTAAAACTTGGGCCTGAAGTTGGTAAGCTAGAACAAGCTGAAAGCCCAGATAAAAATGCAATACTTAGAATTCGTTGCACACGCTTTACTTTTAACATGAATTTGTTCCTATATAACAAATGGCTGCATTATTTTACATTAAAATAAAAGAAATGGATGATAAAAAGGAATGTAATTACTCGACTTTACATTAAAATACAGTTTAGAATGGTATTGAATGATATAATTAAAAAATATCCATTTTTCTGAAAGATCAGGATAATGGATTTTCCCCAAAATATTTCTATCTAAGGATAATTATTGTGAAAACTAAAGCTCTCATAGTATTTGGTACTCGCCCTGAAGCCATCAAAATGGCCCCTCTTGTTCAAGGATTCAAAGATTACAATCTTGATTTTAAGGTCTGTGTAACAGCACAACATAGACAAATGTTAGATCAGGTACTTGAATTGTTTAATATTCAACCTGACTACGATCTGGACATCATGAGTAAAAAACAAACTTTATCAACAGTAACTTCATCGATTTTAGAAAAAATTCAACCCGTAATAGATGAATATCAACCAAATGTCATTTTCGTACACGGTGATACGGCAACAACCTTAGCAACATCTTTAGCTGCTTACTATAACCAAATTGATATTGCGCATATTGAGGCTGGTTTGCGTACTGGTGATATTTATTCTCCATGGCCTGAAGAAGGAAACCGCAAGCTAACTGGTACTTTAGCTAAATACCATTTTGCCCCAACGCAAAGCACTAAACAGAATCTACTACAGGAAAACATCAACGTAGACGATATTTATGTAACAGGTAATACTGTAATTGATGCACTTTTTTTAGTGGTGAAAAAAATTGAAGGTAATGCGAAGTTACTTGCTAAATTTGAACAAGAATTTATCTATTTAGCCAATAAAAAAGTGGTATTGATTACTGGCCACCGTCGTGAAAACTTTGGCGAAGGCTTTGAAAATATCTGCCAAGCAATTTCCACTTTATCAGGGAAATATCCTGAAGTGCAATTTGTTTATCCAGTGCATTTAAATCCAAATGTCAGAGAGCCTGTAAATCGTTTATTAACAGGAAAAACAAATGTTCACTTAATTGAACCTCAAGATTATCTATCATTTGTTTATTTGATGAAACAATCACATTTGATTTTAACAGATTCAGGCGGTATTCAAGAAGAAGCACCATCATTAGGTAAGCCTGTTCTTGTGATGCGTGATACAACTGAACGTCCAGAAGCTGTTGAAGCAGGAACAGTTAAACTGGTAGGAACAAAGAAAGAAACTATTATCGAACAGGTGAGTCTACTACTATCCAATGAAGATGAATATCGTAAGATGTCAGAGTCGCATAATCCTTATGGTGATGGACAAGCTGTATCACGAATTCTATCTATTTTCAAAAATTAATTTAAGGAAATGACTATGAGTCAATTTAACACTATTTCAGTCTTAGGTTTAGGTTATATCGGTTTGCCGACAGCAACTGTGTTCGCTCAACATGGTTTAAATGTAATTGGTGTGGATGTAAATAAGCATGCTGTTGATACAATCAATCAAGGTAAAATTCACATTGTAGAACCTGATTTAGATATCGCAGTACATCAGTGTGTTGAAAATGGCAAATTACGTGCAACTTTAAAACCCGAGACAGCAGACGCTTTCTTAATTGCAGTGCCAACACCATTTAAAGGAGATGATTATGAGCCAGATCTAAGCTATATTGAAGCGGCAAGTAATGCTATCGCTCCTGTGCTTAAAAAAGGGGATTTGGTTATTTTAGAATCGACTTCTCCAGTTGGCGCAACAGAACAAATGGCAGAGTGGCTTGCCCAAGCTCGTCCTGATTTAACATTCCCGCAACAAACAGGTGAAGATTCTGATATCCGTATTGCCCACTGTCCTGAGCGTGTATTACCAGGCCATGTAATGCGCGAATTAATTGAGAATGATCGCATTATTGGTGGGATGACACAAAAATGTTCAGCACAAGCGGTTGCTTTATATAAAAATTTTGTAAAAGGCGACTGTATTGTCACTAACAGCCGTACAGCAGAAATGTGTAAATTAACCGAAAACTCATTCCGTGATGTGAATATTGCTTTTGCAAATGAACTTTCTATTATCTGTGATCGTTTAGATATTAATGTTTGGGAGTTAATTTCTTTAGCAAACCGCCATCCTCGTGTAAATATTTTACAACCAGGTTGTGGTGTGGGGGGCCATTGTATTGCGGTAGATCCATGGTTTATCGTAAACAAAACCCCAGATCTCGCAAAACTTATCCATACAGCTCGTTTAGTAAATGATGGTAAACCTGAGTGGGTTATCAGCCAAGTAAATAACGCAGTGGTTGAAATACTTCAACAAAATCCAACAAGATCAGTAAGTGATTTAAAAATTGCATGTCTAGGTCTAGCATTTAAACCAGATATTGATGATTTACGCGAAAGTCCGGCTGTTAAAATTACAGAAAAATTAGCTGAGAAATATCAAGGCCAAGTAATTGCTGTTGAGCCAAACGTAGAAGTGTTACCAATTAAGTTAGCGAATAAAGATATTCAATTAGGCAAGTTAGAAAATACGCTAGAAATTGCTGATGTTATTGTGCTATTGGTTGATCATAAAGAGTTTAAGGTATCGAATAATATTTCTGAAAATATCAAGGTAATAGATACGAAGGGGATTTTATAATGAAAGAAATGGAAAAGCTATCAGCTCTATTAAGTGAGCAAGAAAGCAACCTAAAAAAGATCAAAAAACGATTAGATAGTATTGAAAACAGTCGTTTTATTGAAAATGAGCAAAATACTATTTCTTATAAATTAGGGTATATTTTGCTACATGATACTAAAAGCATTAGAGGGCTGTGTTCATTACCGAAAAAGCTATTAGATTTATATAAATATAGCTCTGAAAGAAAGTTAAAGAAAAATAATCTTCTTTTGTTACCTGAAGTAGATAAGCAAATTACCCAACAAAAAGAGAAAATAGTTTCTCCTAAAAAAAATTCTATATCTAATACTAAACCTTTAGCATCCATGTCTAAGGGGCTAACATTATTAGATCCAATTTCAGAATTATGTTGGAACGATGCATTTACTGGTTTTCCACTTAGCAGACCACAATATGCTGAACAAATTAAGGTATCTACAAGCCAGTTTGCTTTCTTTGAAAGTGCTTGGAGAGCAAATAAAAGTACATGGTTATATGCATTTACTTCTCCTGGTCTTAAGCATGCTAATGCACAAGCTCTTTTATCTGCAATCTCTCTATTAAAAGAGAAAAAAATGCCTATTATCTTTTGGAATAAAGAAGATCCTATGCATTATGAAATGTTTAAACCTATAGCTAAGCATGCTGATTACATATTTACAACAGATAGTTTAATTGTTGATAAATATAAAAAAGAGTTAAACAATCCTAATGTTTGGGCATTGCCTTTTGCAGCACCAGTCAAAAAAACTAATCCATTGGAACGTTTTTCCTTAGATACGGAAACAGTTTGCTTTGCTGGGACTTATTATGCAAAAAACCATGAAAATCGCAAAAAACAGATGGATATGTTATTACCAGCATTACTAGAAAATAAGGGTTGTATCTATGATAGAGCATCTAAAGAGCAAAAAGATGACTATGCATATCCAGAGATATACTCGAATATCTTGCGTGATGGAGTTGATTTTGAAGAAATGGTTACATTGTACAAGAAATTTAAGATCTTCTTAAACGTAAATACCATAACGCAATCAACAACAATGATGTCAAGACGAGTGTATGAATTACTTGCGAGTGGTACTCCAGTTGTATCAACACCATCTAAGGCAATTACCGAACAATTTCCTGGTATAGTTATCACTGTTAATAATGAACAAGAAGCTAAATTAGCAGTTCAACGATTACTGAATGATAGTTACTATTGGCATAAACAATCGATGTTAGGTATACGAGAAGTTATGTCTAAACATACTTACGAGCAACGCTGGAGCTATATTAAAAGGGTCATAACCAATACAGAAGATAACCAGAATAATGCAGAAAATATCAGGATTATTGCTTTATACCATGGCTATATTCCTTTAAAAATTTATATTGAATCATTAAAAAATCAGAAAAATGTAAATATTAAAGAAATTATCATTGTAAAATCGAAATCTTTAGAGATTGAACAAAGTATTTTAGCTCAATATAATTTGAAATGTTTGAATTTGGATGAATTTAATTCTAAATCATATATTAATAATGATGAAAATATTAAATATACATTTATCACTGATGATAAAACATATAACTACAAATATTCATTATGGGGCATGTTATTGTCATTCCAATATAGTAATTCAGATGCAATAACAAGAAGTCCATATTATAAAGTATCTAATATAAATCATAATTTTGATTTTGCAATCAATCATGAGAATTGGTACACAGATATGAGAGAAGTATCTTCATCTTGTGTTCTTTTAAAAGACAGCGCTTCATCAAAATTAATAATAGATCTTAATAGTAAGAAAATAAAAAATACTAAAAATGAGAAATCAATTTTATTGATTGATCCATTTAATGTTATTCAGATTGATAAGTCATCTGAGCTGACTGATGAAAAAGCATTCAATAACTTCATCTATAGAACTGCTCCGTATTTAGGTATTTAATATGAAATTTATTTTATTCGATTCAATTTTAGAAAGACATTTAGCTGAGAGTTTACAAAGATCTCTTGAACACCTTGGACATGAAGTTATTTTTACAGATTTAATTTTACATGGACATTCCATGATCAATACAGAAAAAGATATTGATTTCATGTGGCAAAAAGTTAAAGAAGTTTGTTCTGAGCCAGCGGATTTATTTATTTCTTTTAGACCGATGAACTTATTACCTGAGATGGTTGAATTTATTGGTGAAAGAATGAAAACAGCAGTTTGGTTGTCGGATGATCCTGTTTTATATAAAACTTGTTACGGCAAAGTTGTTGATTCATATGATATATTATTACACTGTGGTTATGCTGATGTAATGGCATTTTATGAAAAAAATAAGCATCCAAAAGGATTTAACTTCCCATTTTGGACTGATCATGTCAGCTTCCCGCCTATTTATGACCCATTACATGCCGAATATGATATTGCTTTTCTTGGTAATATGAATGGTCAAGTAAGACGTAAACGCTATATGGAATTGGCGAACTTACCATTTTCTAAAAAAGTATTTGGTTTACTTGATTCAGATCCTCTAGCTATGCATGGCGGATTTATCAGAGAAGCTTACTTACATACAGAACGAGTTACTGGAGCTTTATCAAAAGCAAAAATTGGAGTAAGTATTCCTCAGTTTTTTAAGGAATACAATGGTCTAGATTATGATTTTCCAGAACTAGAAAAGCTCGGATATTTCCAATTTCCTAGCCGAGTAATTCAGTATGCTGCTAGTGGCTTACCTATAGCAGCAATCGGGGATAAACGAATGAAAGAAGTATTTCCTGAAATATTTGTAGCATCATCAATTCCAGAATTAGAAGATTACATTAAGAAAGTCTGTGAAAATTATGATTTTGCATTAGCTGAATCTCAAAAAATATTAACTCGTTTCTGTAAGGATTTTTCAGCATTATCTAGAGCAACAATGCTAATTGATTTAGTAAATAATCTAGAAAAATTGAAGAAGCTTAGTACGTATAAACGTTCTACGTTATTTGCAACATATGATGTTTCTTATATGGAGAATAGTTACTAATGGATATAAAGAATATTGTAAATGAGCAATTTAAAAAATCAGTTGGTAAAAAAGAAATTAGCTTTAAAACTGATATTAATGATATGACATTATCTTCTTATTTGTTTATAAAAGAAAATACAGATAAGTTATTCGTTATCTTAAATGGAGCTTTAGATCGAAGTCGAACAGGGTGTCTTACATATCATAGGTATTCTTGGCATTCCCTATTTGATGGTTCGGTGCTATATATTGCAGATCCAACACTATTTAAATATGAAAGCCTATCCTTAAGCTGGTATATGGGAGATAAATATACGTCCATATATCCATACCTAGAAAAGTTAGTACTAAATGTTGCTCAGAATTTGAATATTTCATCTTCAAAAACTATCATTTATGGTTCTAGTGGAGGTGGATTTTCTGCGCTACAACTAGCATCTTATTTAGGAAATGATACTTTAGCTGTTTGCATTAATCCCCAAACAAATATTCTAAAATATGTTGAAACAGCTAGAGATAATTTTTTGGCACAATGTTTTTCTGCATCAATATATGATCGTTCTACCTTGACGAATAATCATAGATTCAATGCAATCAAAAATATAAAAATATGCAATACCAAAGTTCTATATGTCCAAAATGAAACGGATGTTTTTCATGTAAAAAATCATTTTAATCCGTTAATTAGAGAATTGGATATTACAGATTGGACAAAAACATTTACAGTCGATAAAAGCAATAAATCGAGAATACAAGTATTATGGTATGTACACGAATCAGGTCATGCAGCAGAACCTAAAGAATCGCTACCAGAAATATTGAAAGCTGTTGATTATATGATTGAAAAAGTACGTTAGTGGCTAATGAATATCTCATTAATTTCAGATTCTCTTACAGATATAGCTCTTTCTAGAGAACATTCTATAGGGCTAAATAGAGTAAATACATTATCTTTTTGTAACTTTAAAAATTGCGATGTATTATTCGTAGAATCTGCTTGGAACGGCTATAAAGATCGTTGGAAATATAAAATTGCATCCTATCCTGATCATCCTAGTCGAACTAATGGCAAATTAGTTCGACTGGTTGAAAAAGCAAAATCAAAAGGGATTCCAACCGTTTTTTGGAATAAAGAAGATTCTGTTCATTTTGATCGCTTTATTGATTCGGCAAAACATTTTGATCATATTTTTACAGTTGATGAAAATTGTATTGAACGTTATAGGAGCATTGTTCCCTCAACAACTACTGTTGATGTAGCAATGTTTCCTGTACAGTCTCGAATTCATAATTATCAAGGTTTTAACTTTAAGCATTTTGAAGCTAATTTTGTAGGAAGTTATAATAGTAAAGCTCATGATGTTCGTAGAGAACGGCAAGCATTGCTATTTGGAGCGGCTAAAAAAGCAGGGCTGCCTGTTACTATTTTCGATAGAAATTCAGATAAATCCGCACATAATTATCGTTATCCGAAAGATGAATTTAATTTGAATATTCAAACTAATATTAGTTATTCAGAAACTGCCGATGTGTATCGTAACTATTTAGTATCTTTAAATGTAAATACTATAGAAGATTCTCCTACCATGTTTTCAAGGCGTGTTGTTGAAACTTTAGCTTGTGCGGGAATTCTAGTATCAACTCCAAGTCTTTCAATGGAAAGCATATTTAAAGAATATTGCCATATCGTATATTCTGAGGAAGAAGCTATCGAACTTTATCAACGTTTGAAATATGGTCCATCTAAGCAAGATCTTGAGATGGCGAGAGCTGGTGCTGATTTTGTTTTGAATAATTTTACTTGGCGCCAGTTTCTACAAAAAATTGAACAAACAATTTCATCTAAAAGGTAGTTCAAATAAATCTCTTTCATTTTAAAATGCAAGAGATTTACTTTATATATTATGAACAAAATTACTATTGTTGGGGCAGGGTATGTAGGCTTAGCAAATGCGGTTCTACTTGCTCAATATAATAAAGTCACTATTGTTGATATTAACACTGAAAAAGTTAGCCAAATTAATCAGTGTATATCTCCTATTGTTGATCCTGAAATTCAAGACTATTTAACTGGTGTAAAAGATAATTTATTTGCGACTATAGAAAACCAAAAGGCATTTTCTGATGCTGATTTTATTCTGGTTGCGACGCCAACTAATTATGATCCCGCTCTCAATACATTTAATACTGAAAGTGTGGAATCTGTAGTATCCGAAATATTATCCGTAAATTCGACCGCTTGTATTATAATTAAATCGACTATCCCCGTTGGTTTTACAGAAAACTTAAGAAAAAAATTTAATAGTAATAATATAATATTCTCCCCTGAATTTCTAAGAGAGGGTAAAGCCCTATACGATAATCTTTATCCAACTCGAATTATTATTGGAGATAGCTCTGATAAAGCTAAGATATTTACTCAATTATTACAACAAGCTGCGATTAAAAAAAATATTCCAACATTATTTGTCAGCAATAGTGATGCCGAAGCAATAAAGTTATTCTCTAATACTTATTTAGCTATGCGAGTTGCTTATTTTAATGAGTTAGATTCTTATGCAATGACACATAATTTAAATACTAAAAATATTATTTTAGGCGTTGGATTAGATGAAAGAATAGGAACTCATTACAATAACCCTAGTTTTGGCTATGGTGGGTATTGCCTACCCAAAGATAGTAAGCAACTATTATCAAACTTCAATGGTACTCCCCAAAATTTAATAAAAGCTATTGTCGAGTCAAATGAGACTAGAAAAAAATTTATTGCTGATTCTATCCTAAAGTCAGCCCCACAAAGAATTGGAATATATAGATTGGTTATGAAAGATAATTCTGATAATTATAGAGAATCTGCAATATTAGATCTTATTCGAATCTTAAAAGAATATAGCGTAGACATTATGATCTACGAACCTTATATTAAAGATGATTCATTTAATGGTATAAAAATAAATAATGACTTATCTAACTTTAAACAGAACTCTGATATCATTATTGCAAATAGATTAAGTGCAGAACTAGATGATGTAATGTTTAAAGTGTATAGTCGAGATATGTTAAGGACAGATATATGACTATCGGAAAAATCATAAAAAAATTATTCTATAAAAATCAAGATGCAATTGATATTATTTTAAAGAGTAAATCCCCAGACAAACCCTATTTGGAAAGTTTATATAAACTAGGATTATTCCAAAGCATTTGTATTCTGAAAGAATTTAAATTAAGCTACGAATATATAGTTTCCTTATTTGCAATAGGTAATATAAGAGATGCAAAAATATTATTAGAAGAATACCAGAGCACTGCTGAATTTAATAGAAATAAAAATAAATTAATACTTGGATTATTACCTTTCAATGCCAATGCTAGCCACGAAATTTTATCAAAAAAAAAGAGCACAAATATCCTTTTAGAGAATAATTTATTAGCAGCATTAGGAAAGAATACTGAGTTATCATTCAATCTAAGTAATCTAAGTTATAAAGATAAAAAAAGATATCCAGAATTTCATTTACTAAAAAATAATATATGTGATAATAATGAAGATAAACTATGTAATATTAATTACTACTTATCCCACTACCAATTGGATAACATTATCAAATTAGATGATAAATCTCCATTTGTAACGAATATAAAATGTGAAGTTAATAATACTTATATAAGCAATGCCCTAATCAGTATTCTTGTAACAACGCATAATAGTGCTGACTTTATTTCTTCTGTTTTAGAGTCTCTAATAAATCAAACTTATAGTAATCGAGAAATCATTATTGTTGATGATAAAAGTTCAGATAATACTGTAGAAATAATTAAGCAATTCACTAAAAAATACAGTTTTATCCAGCTTATCCAACTAGATAAAAATGTTGGAACTTATGTTGCCAAAACTATTGGTGAAAAATATTCGAAAGGGGAATTTGTTATCTGCCATGATTCTGACGATTGGGCTCATCCAAGGAAATTAGAATTACAAGTAGATCCATTACTTAAAAATCCTAATTTAGTAGTAAGTTTTTCTAAGTGGATCCGTATCGATGCGAATGGTTGCCCCTATGCCAGATCTGTTAGCCCTTTAACTCGATTAAACCCATCTTCTGCATTATTTCGTCGTAAAGAAGTGAAAGAAAAAACTGGATTATGGCATTTAGTAAGAACTGGGGCTGATAGTGAATTTAATGCTCGTCTAAAAATAGTATTTAAAGATCATTTTGTAACCATTAATAAGCCTCTAACTATAGGCTCTCATAGGAACAATTCATTAATGACAGCCTCCGATACAGGCTATTCATCTGGTAAATCATTAGTACGCTTAAATTATTGGGAAGCTTGGAATTATTGGCATATCCATTGCATTAAGAATAATCATCCACTATATATGGATAAATATACCCTTTTACCAAATATACCAGCGGAAATTGCTATTAATCCTGAACTTATTCAAAAATATATATAACTGTCTCAATTTGTAGAAGATGAAAGAATTTGATTGTTTTAACTGATGATAATATTGGCGTAATAGAAAAAAGTATTGGTAAAAAGAGATGTTAATCTTTATAACACAAAGCTCTAACCCCACTTTTTGAAAAATGAATAAAAAAACTATCCTTTTGCCTAAATAGCAATATCCATAAATTGGTAAGAAAAATAACGTTCAACGTTATAATGATCTGCACCTTAATCAGTTGGACTAACTTTCCAACTGATTAAGGTGCAGATTTTTTATGACTAAATATAACCAAACTTTTAAACAACAAGTCGTGGATTTCTATTTTGAACATCACGAAAATCTTCCTATAACACTTCGCCATTTTGATTTACCCAGTGTAACAGTTAGGCACTGGATTGCTCAAAACAGCGGAAACAATCCAAAAGTTAAGAGAACTGTATCCGTTAGATATTCTTCTGAGAATAGCAAAATTGGCTCGAAGCACATTCTTTTATCATCAACACCCTAAGCTAGACAAAGACAGTGAACTTAAAGAGCGTATTCGTGAAATTAAGCAGAAAGAGCCTAACTATGGTTATCGTCGGGTCACCGCAAAATTAGGCGATGTGAATCACAAACGGGTTCAACGCTTAATTCAAGAAATGGGACTACAAGTTCAGTCGAAGAAACAACGCAAATACAGCTCTTATAAAGGTGAACAAGGTAAAATTGCCCCCAATCTATTACAAAGAGACTTTAGTGCGACTAAGCCAAATGAGAAATGGTTGACGGATATCACTGAATTTAAAGTGAAAGAAGAGAAACTCTATTTTTCGCCGATTTTAGATTGCTTTAACAATGAATTAATCGCTTATCAATCGAGCCGCAGTCCAAATGGTATGCTCGTACAGAAAATGTTATTGCAAGCGGTTGAAAAGCTCCCGAAAAATACAAATCTGATATTACATTCGGACCAAGGTTTTCATTATCAGATGCATAGTTATCAGAATATATTGGTTAAGAATGGTATTCAGCAAAGTATGTCTCGGAAAGGGAATTGCTTAGATAATGCAGCG
>LEKJ01000029.1 GCA_029852775.1 Pasteurellaceae bacterium LFhippo2 | reverse complement strand
CCATTAACGTATAAAGCAAATGGTACGGGAGACAAAACTGTTACTTTATCGAAAGGTTTAGACTTTACGAACGGCACAAAAACAGTGGCGACAGTAGGTGATAGCGGTAAAGTGACGTTTGACTTAAACGAAGACGCGAAGAAACAGCTAGCGAAAGAAACAAAAGTTAGTTCGGTGGATAAGTCTGTTAGTGTGGCTAGCACAACAACAGAAGCTGGTATTACGACCTATGATCTTTCAGTAAATACTGTATTTGAATATGTTGATGTAAATGGAGATGTTGTTGTAAAAGGTAGAGACGGTAAATACTACAAATCTGATGAACTGGCTGGAGCAATTTATGATCCAGATAGTAAAACATATAAGAAAGGAAATAATGTAGTACCAACTGTTGATGCTAAAACTGTAGTTATTCAACCAAAAGATAAAGCTAAACATAAAATCACTCATATTAGTAATGGAGAGATAAAAGCAGGTTCATCTGATGTAATCACTGGTGAACAGTTATTTAACTATGTGAATGTAAACGGTATTGCTGCAACTAAAGATGGAAAAGTAAACTTTATCAATGGCAAAAATACTATTGTAACCAATGATAATGGCAATATTTCTTACAGTGTCGCAAATACGACTTTAAGTATTGTTTCTAAAGATCAAACCAAACCAGGTTCTATTGTTACTCCTATTGATGGCAATCTGAATAAATTTGTTACTGCAGGTGACTTAGCTACAACCCTAAACACAATGGGTTGGAATATGAAAGTTGATAAAGCTACTGGAACGAATGGTCAGGCAGAAAGTAGTACTCTCACTAAAGTAAGCGCAGGTGAAACTGTTAAATTTATTGCCGGCGATAATGTTAAATTAGTTCAAGATGGTCAAAATATTACTATTAGTACTACCGTTCAAAAGGGTGAAAATGGTAGAAATGGTATTGATGGCGTAACAATTAAAGAAATTGTTAAGGGTGAGAATGGTAGCACAACTGTTAAATTTAGTGATGGAAAAGAGTTTACAGTAGAAAAAGGTGATAAAGGTGATCCAGGTAAAGACGGGGCACCAGGTAAAGACGGCGCTCCAGGCAAAGATGGTGCAGCAGGTATCTCACCAACAGTTGGCGTTGTAGATAACAAAAATGGTACGCATACCATAACTATCCAAAATGGAGATGGTACAGAATCAACAACGACAGTGAAAGATGGTGTTGCAGGTAAAGATGGCGCTCCAGGCAAAGATGGTGCAGCAGGTATCTCACCAACAATTGGCGTTGTAGATAACAAAAATGGTACGCATACCATAACTATCCAAAATGGAGATGGTACAGAATCAACAACGACAGTGAAAGATGGTGTTGCAGGTAAAGATGGAGCACCAGGTAAAGACGGCGTTCCAGGCAAAGATGGTGCAGCAGGTATCTCACCAACAGTTGGCGTTGTAGATAATAAAAATGGTACGCATACCATTACTATCCAAAATGGAGATGGTACAGAATCAACAACGACAGTGAAAGATGGTGTTGCAGGTAAAGATGGAGCACCAGGTAAAGATGGCGCTCCAGGCCCGAAAGGTGAAGCAGGAACTCCTGGTACACAAGGCAATGGTGGTTTACCAACAGAAGTTATTGCGGGTACTAACGTTGAAGTAACCCCGTCGAAAGATGAAAAAGATGGTCATCCAATCTATAAAGTGGATGGGCTAAAAACAACAGTATCAAGTGGTAATGACTTTATAAAAGTAGAGTCTGAAGCTAAAGATAATAATGTCACTAATTACAAAATTAGTTTTGATGCTGAAAAAGTAACTGGTGATAAGAATATCGAAGTGAAAGTAAAAACTGGAGGCAAAGAAGGTGACATTGGTGCAACTTATGAAGTCTCATTGGGTAAACATATTAATCTCACTCCAGGAGGTAGCTTAACTATTGATGATGTTTCTATTTATAACAATAAAGTTTCTGTTGGAGATGAAGTCTTAATCACCGGTGATAGTGTGAATGTCGGAGATGTTCATATTACACTTGATGGCATAAATGCGGGCGGTAAAAATATCACTAATGTTGCTGCAGGCATAGATGATTATGATGCAGTTAATGTTAGCCAACTTAAAGAGCTTGAAAATAAAGGACTCAATTTTGTAGGAAATGACTCTACTAAAGCATTCAATGTTCCTTTGGGTAAAACAGTTACTGTGCGTGGAGACTTATCTGAAAGCGCTAAAGCTAATGCAGATAATATTCGAGTTGATGTTATTGATGGAGAATTGGTTGTTAAAATTGCTGAAAGCCCAACATTTGATAATGTTATTTCAAATGTAACGACAACAAATAAAGTTGTGATTAATAATGGTCCGACGATTCATAAAAATGGCATTGATATGAATAACTCTACCATTACCAACGTATCAAAAGCTGTGAATGGAACCGATGCAGTCAATCTTGATCAACTGAGTACAACAGTGGCAAATGTAAGTTGGGATGTTACAGTATCTGATGCGAGTGGCGGTAAGGTCAAAGTGATTGATCCTAATGGTAGAGTTAAAGCTGGGCAATCAATGACTATTGATGCGGGTAACAATATTAATGTTGTTCAAAATGCTCGAACCGTTAGCATTGCAACAAGCTCGACTCCAACTTTTGAAACAGTGACTATTGGTGGTAAAGATGGTGTGACAATTTCTTCAAGCAAATCTGAAAAAGATGGTGTTCGAGAGATAAGTGTTGGTACAAAAGATGCTCCATCTCGTGTTACTAATGTCGCAGAAGGCGTGAAAGGAACAGATGCAGTGAATGTTGATCAACTTAACAAAGGACTTGGTCAGGTTCATGATCGTATCAATAAAGTTGATAAAAACTTGAGAGCAGGTATTGCTGGTGCAATGGCTTCAGGTGGTTTGTACAATGCAAATATCCCAGGTAAATCAATGGTAGCTGTTGCTGCTAGTGGTTATAAAGGTCAAGGAGCAGTTGCAGTTGGTTATTCTCGCTTGTCTGATAATGGCAAAGTCGGAGTGAGATTCTCTGTTAACACTAATACTCAAGGTGATTTAGGCGGAGTCGCAAGTATGGGTTATCAATGGTAATCTCCTAATATTGACTTTATAGAATAAAATGCTCTGTATCTATTGATACAGAGCATTTTTTATGTTTGATTGGATGTAGATGAACAAACATAATTATTCATCTACATCAGTTTGAAATTGAGCTCAGAATGTCTATCTAAAAAATATAATTTTTCGACAGAGATCGCAAAAATAATTAGAATAATGCGTTTTTGCAAAAAATCCTTGAAATCCTACCGCTTGTCATTCAAAAGAACGCAAATTTTTGCTATTCTACTCCACAATTTTTTCAAATAAATTTTAGGGAAATATACTATGCAAGAACAATACCGTCCAAGTGAGATTGAACCGAAGGTTCAACAGTTCTGGGCTGAAAACAAAGTTTTCAAAGCAATCAAAGACGAAACAAAACCAAAATACTACTGTTTATCAATGTTCCCATACCCATCTGGCCGTTTACATATGGGCCACGTGCGTAACTATACAATCGGTGATGTGGTTTCTCGTTATCAACGTATGAATGGTAAAAATGTATTACAACCAATGGGTTGGGACGCATTCGGTTTACCAGCGGAAGGTGCTGCGGTAAAAAATAAAACCGCTCCAGCAAAATGGACGTACGAAAATATCGAATATATGAAAAACCAACTTAAAGTGTTAGGTTTTGGTTTTGACTGGGATCGTGAAGTAACGACTTGCCGCCCAGAATACTACAAATGGGAACAATGGTTCTTCACTGAGTTATACAAAAGAGGTTTAGTGTACCGTAAGACTTCAACAGTAAACTGGTGTCCGAATGATGAAACCGTTCTTGCAAATGAACAGGTTCATGAAGGTTGTTGCTGGCGTTGTGATACACCTGTAGAACAGCGTGAAATCCCACAATGGTTTATCAAAATCACTGACTATGCGGAACAATTATTAAATGGTTTAGATACTCTTCCACAATGGCCAGACCAAGTTAAAACGATGCAACGTAACTGGATCGGTCGTTCTGAAGGTGTGGAAATCACGTTCAAAATCAAAGACAGCGATCAAACTTTACCTGTTTACACTACTCGTCCAGATACATTCTACGGTGTGAGCTATGTAGCGGTAGCAGCTGCGCATCCATTAGCGACAATCGCAGCAGAAAACAACGCTGAATTAGCGGCATTTATCCAAGAAGCGAAAAACACCAAAGTTGCTGAAGCTGATATTGCAACAATGGAAAAGAAAGGTATGGCAACAGGCTTATATGCTATTCACCCATTAACAGGTGAAGAAGTACCAGTTTGGGTCGCTAACTTCGTATTAATGCACTATGGTACAGGTGCGGTAATGGCTGTTCCTGCTCACGACCAACGTGACTTTGAATTCGCACAAAAATATGATTTGCAAATTAATCAAGTAATCGCACCGCTTGATGGTTCTGAATGGGACTTCACTAAAGCGGCATTTACTGAACACGGTAAATTGATCAACTCAGCAGAATTTGATGGCTGCGATTTCGATAAAGCATTCAACGGTATTGCGGATAAATTAGAGAGCTTAAACGTAGGTAAACGTCAAGTGAACTACCGTTTACGTGACTGGGGTGTTTCTCGCCAACGTTACTGGGGTGCACCAATCCCAATGCTAAACCTTGAAAATGGTGATGTGGTTCCAGCTCCGTTACAAGATTTACCGGTAATCTTACCTGAAGATGTGGTAATGAACGGTGTTCAAAGCCCGATTAAAGCCGATCCTGAGTGGGCAAAAACAACCTATAACGGTCAGCCAGCGTTAAAAGAAACGGATACCTTTGATACCTTTATGGAGTCATCTTGGTACTATGCTCGTTACACAAGTCCACAATACCACGAAGGTATGTTAGACAGTGATGAAGCGAACTACTGGCTACCAGTGGATCAATATATCGGTGGTATCGAGCACGCAACAATGCACTTACTCTACTTCCGTTTCTTCCACAAATTGTTACGTGACGCAGGTTTAGTAACAAGTGATGAGCCAAATGACAAGCTTCTTTGTCAAGGTATGGTGTTAGCAGATGCGTTCTACTACACAAGCCCGACCAATGAGCGTATTTGGGTATCACCAACAGAAGTTACTTTAGAGAAAGATGAAAAAGGTCGTATCTTAAAAGCCTTTGATAAAGAAGGTCGTGAGCTTGTTCACAGCGGTATGACGAAGATGTCTAAATCGAAAAACAATGGTATCGATCCACAAGAGATGGTAGACAAATATGGCGCCGACACAGTTCGTCTATTTATGATGTTTGCTTCACCGGCGGAAATGACACTTGAATGGCAAGAGTCTGGTGTAGAAGGTGCAAAACGTTTCTTAACCCGTTTATGGAACTTAGCATTTGAATACCAAAAATCACCAGCAACCGTTGCTATTGATGTGGCTGCATTAAGCAAAGAACAAAAAGAACTTCGTCGCGATGTTCACAAAACGATCGCAAAAGTGAGTGATGATATCGGTCGTCGTCAAACCTTTAATACTGCAATCGCAGCGATTATGGAATTGATGAACAAATTAACTAAAGCACCACTTGCAAACGATCAAGATAAAGCGGTGATGGCGGAAGCATTAAGTGCGGTAATCCGTATGCTTTACCCAATCACTCCGCATATCTGTTTCGAATTATGGCAAGTGCTTGGCAACGAACAAACTATCGACTTCGCACCTTGGGTTGTGGCTGATGAAGCTGCAATGGTAGAAGACGAAAAATTAATCGTTGTTCAAGTAAACGGTAAAGTGCGTGGTAAAGTCACTGTACCTGCAACAGCAACTGAAGAAGAAGTGAAAGCAGCGGCAAAAGCAGACGAAAATGTAGTGAAATACCTTGAAAACGTACAGATTATGAAAGAAATCTATGTACCGTTGAAAATGGTAAGTTTTGCGGTTAAGCCGAATTAATTATTACCATAATTTCGTAGGGGCGTACTGCGTACGCCCGCAAACATTGTAAACGGGCGTACGCAGTACGCCCCTACAAATTGGGAAAATCCTATGATTAAAAAACTCTCTCTTGTATTAGTGATGTTTCTAACCGCTTGTGGTTGGCATTTCAAAAACAATGAGCTATTTCCTGAAGAATTACGCACATTAAGCTATGAAAGCGCTGATCAATATAGCGATATGTCACGTATCTTGCGCCAACAGATGCTGTTAAGCGATATTAAAATCGTGGAAAAATCAGCAGATGTGGCAAACTTACGCTTAAACTCAACCTCAACCTCTTCAAAAGTAGCCTCTGTGTTTAAACAAGCTCGTGAAGCGGAAAAGATCTTAAGCTTAACGGTTAAGGCGACGGTTACAGTGCCAAATAAGGCATCTTACCCATTAGAAGTTTCTGTTCATCGTACTTTCTTTGATGACTCACGCGCAGCGCTTGCAAAATCAGAAGAGAAAGAAAGTATTATGAAACAGATGTATGAACAAGCATCTCGCCAGCTATTGATCAAAGTCGCAGGTCTACAAGCTGAGCTTAATAAACAGAAAGCACAATAATTCCCAATGATCGAAAAAGTTTTCTCAGAAGGATTAATCGCTTCATTTGAAAAAGGTACTCGCCCATTTTATCTGTTAAATGGGCAAGATTTACTATTAGTCGGTGAAGCAAAAGATAATATTGTGGCAATGGCCCGCAAACAAGAGTTTGATGAAAAACTCGAAGTCACCATTGCCAACGATACCAAATGGGACGATCTATTCGATCAAGTTCAATCTGGTGGGTTATTCTTTACCCGCCAAATTATGATCTTAAACCTGCCTGAAAATCCAACGGCTAGCCAACAAAAAGAGCTAACAGATCTACTTGGCTTTTCTAATCCTGATCTGCTGTTTATTTTACATATTCCACGCTTAACCAAAGCAATGGAAAAACAGAAGTGGTTCACCTCGATTGCAAACAGCGCATTGCTAGTTAATTGCCAAACACCTGATATTAGTAAAATGCCGACTTGGTTGTATCATCGTGCCAAAGCAATGAAATTGCAAATCGATCAAGATGCGATCCAATTTTTAAGCTATAGCTACGAAGGTAATTTGCTTGCCTTGAAACAGACCTTGCAAATGCTACAGCTACGTTTTCCTAATCATAAAATTGGATTACCTCAAGCAAAAGAAATCGTGGAACAATCGGCTCAATTTACCCCATTCCAATGGATTGATGCTTTGTTAGATGGCAAAATTAATCGTGCCTCACGCATTTTGAAACATTTGCAAAATGAAGAAGTTCAGCCTGTAGTGCTATTGCGCATTATTCAAAAAGAGCTAGCTACTCTGCTGGAAATTACTCGTGCACCTCAACCGATTTTAAATAGCAATCAGTATCTGTTCAGTGGTAATTTACGTGCGGAATTTACCCGCTTGAAGATTTGGCAAAACCGTCAAGGGCTTTATCAAAATGCGGTAAATCGCTTAACTTATCGTAAACTCTATATGTTGATCCAAACCCTTGCCGAACTAGAGAAGAAAGTTAAGCAAGAGT
Source organism: Pasteurellaceae bacterium LFhippo2 (assembly GCA_029852775.1). Taxonomy (GTDB): domain Bacteria; phylum Pseudomonadota; class Gammaproteobacteria; order Enterobacterales; family Pasteurellaceae. The sequence goes on along the minus strand of LEKJ01000029.1, from coordinate 49,058 downwards.
TTAGTGATGATGTGTGGAATGAATTGGAACGTTTGGGGATTGGGTTTCAGTGATTAAATCACTTTTACCCCGACTTTCTTCAACAACTCCGTTGTTTCAAAAGCGGGTAAGCCCATTACGCCGGTAAAGCTACCTGATAAATTCTTAATAAAGATCCCGCCTAAGCCTTGAATACCATAAGAGCCCGCTTTATCCATTGGCTCATTGGTTTCGATATAGGCAAAAATTTCTTGATCGCTCAATGCTTTAAACTCAACTTCGCTAGTTTGTACATAAGAATATTGCTCACCTTGGTAACTTACACAAACTGCCGTAAACACTTGATGAGTTCTGCCAGATAGCTTTTGCAACATCGCAAAGGCATCGGCTTTATCTTGCGGTTTACCTAAAATCTGGTTATCAATTGAAACTGTCGTATCTGCGGTTAAAATCGGTAAATCTGTAAGATTTTGCGCTAATCTTACCGCTTGTGCTGCGCTATTTTTTTCAAGAGCGATACGCAGGCAATAATCACGGGCGATTTCATTGGCAAGTGGCGTTTCATCAATTTCACCGCCAATACGAGTAAGTTCAAAACCAAGATTTTGTAATAATTCCCAACGGCGTGGGCTGTTTGAAGCGAGATAGAGTTGTTTCATTATGATATAAATAGATAAACAAAAGGTGCGTTGGACGCACCTTATAAATTAAAGCTCAATACCGAATTTTTCTTTAACCACAGGGGCGAAATCAGAGAAACCGCCCATATGTTGATTATCTAAGAAAATTTGTGGCACTGTTGCAACCGGTTTACCAACGCGTGGTTCTAAATCTTCTTTTGAAATACCTTTTTCGATCATATCAATAAATTCAAAATCGAAATCAGCTAATTCTGCTTTCATTTTTTCCGCCAATGCTTTGGCATTACGGCAATATGGGCAGCTTAAACGACCATAAATTTCTACAAACATACTATTTCCTTTTTAAGTGAATAAAATTCTGTGCGATTGTAACAGAGTTAATCTATAAATTCTTTAACCATTTTAAAAACGCTTCAGCTTGCATAAAGCCAGTGATTCGTGCATTGCTGATTTCCTTCCCTTGCTCATCAAAGAACAGAATAGTAGGTAAGCCTAATACATTAAACTCTTTCATCAGCTCATCATTTTCAGCAGAGTTTTTGGTCATATCTGCTTGTAAAATCAGCATTTGATCTAATTGTGTTTTCACTTGTGGATCGCTAAAGGTATATTTTTCAAACTCTTTACAAGCCACACACCAGTCCGCATAGAGATCGAACATCGCTTTTTTATCTGGATTTTCAGCAAGTTTTTGGCGAAGTTCTGTAAGTGAGCTTACTCTCACAAATTGAGTTTGCACTGTGTGTTGCGCTTGATTATCGCCCCAAATCAAATCTGTAATAGGTTTAGCGCAGACCACAATACCTGCCAAAATCACAATAGTTGCGATTCTTTGCCACGCTTTATCGCCTTTTAATTGCAAGCCTAGCCATACTAAAAACGCAATGGCTAAGATTGACCACATCAACATTTCATAATGTGGAAAAACGCGAGAAAGTAGGAAAACCGGCAGAGCCAACATTACAAAGCCGAAGATATTTTTGACTTTTAATAACCAATTCCCTGATTTTGGTAAGATTTTGTTACCAAATAGGGTAATCAGCATTAAAGGAATCCCCATTCCTAACGCGAGTAGATAAAGGGCTAATCCGCCAGTGAGTAGATCACCACTTTGTGCCACATACAGCAATGCCCCAGAAAGTGGTGCAGAAGTGCAAGGCGATGCGACTAAACCTGCGATCATCCCCATTATAAATACACTAACAAAAGAACCGCCTTGTTGCTGTTGGCTTAAATTATTTAATTTCTGTTGCCAACTATGCGGCAGACGAATTTCAAATAAGCCAAACATCGACATTGCCAGAACTATAAATAGTATAGAAAGAGTGATTAACACCGGCGGGCTTTGTAATGCAATTTGGAATGGTAAGCCGATAGCAGCCACAATCAAGCCGAGTAGGGTATAAGTCAATGCCATACCTTGCACATAGCTCAAACTTAATAGAAAGGCTCGAGCGGTATTAGGGCGGTTTTGGTTACCAATAACAATCGCAGAGAGTAGTGGTAACATTGGCAGTACGCAAGGCGTAAAAGCAAGCCCCAAGCCTAAGATAAAGAACCAAAATACTGAAAAGCCATTATCTGAAAGTTGGTTTGCTAATTGATCTTGCTCTGATTTAGCTTGAGTGTAAGCGCTCTGATTTTGTGACTCTTTTGCAAATTTTTGGCTAAATTCAACCGATTGTAAGTCAATGCTCACTGTTTCTGGCGGATAGCAGAAACCTTTAGTACAACCTTGATAACGCACTTCAACAGTGCCTGTATTAGCTTGGGTAGGTACATTTATAGTTAATTGGTTACGATAAATTTCCACATCTCCAAAAAATTCATCATTATGATGTTCTGCTTGGGGATATTGTGGAATACCTAGATTTTCGCCTTTAATGGAAAGCTCTTTCTTATATAGATAGTAGCCATCTTCGATTTGCCAGTTTAGTTGTAGGCTATCGTTAGTTTGTTGATGGGAAAAAATAAAGGCTTCTTCGCCTTTTAAAAATTTAGGTTTAGAGTCAAAAAGCCCAGCGCTAATAGGAAGCGCGATAAATAGGGTAATAAAAAAAGTAAAAATTCGAGTGAGCATATTTTTATTATTCAAGGAATTGCCCTCTCTCTGCTTTAAATTGCTGAATGCAATTTAAAGCTGTCTCTCTCCCGCAAGCGGGCGAGAGTAATTTGCTCTCCCCCGTTCACGGGGGAGAGACAGATTTGAGCAAAGCAATGTCTTTGCGAAAATCAGAGAGAGGGGAAAATTAGTTAAAGTAGTATGTGGAGCATTTTATTGAAATAAATTTTGAGATCAAGATTAAATTTCTCTTGCATAAATATGCAGAAAAATTTAATATTCATTCAGTTCTTTAACGTTAAAACAGGATATAACAACGAATGGCAATTCGTATTAACAATGTTAACTTCTTTTATGGCTCAAATCAGGCCTTATTTGATATTAACTTGAATATTGAAAAGGGCGATACAGTAGTATTACTTGGCCCAAGTGGTGCAGGTAAAAGTACCTTAATTCGTACCCTAAATTTAATGGAAGTACCGCAAACAGGTACTTTGGAAATCGCAAAGCATAAATTTGATTTAAGCGCGAAGTCAGATGCAAAACAGATTGCACAGCTTCGTAAAGAAGTTGGGATGGTGTTCCAGCAATATAATTTATGGCCACACCTTACGGTAATGGAAAACTTAATCGAAGCACCAGTTAAAGTGTTAGGATTAAGTAAGGAAGAAGCAACAAAACAAGCGCAAGAGTTATTATCGCGTTTACGCTTAGAACAGTTCGCAGATCGTTTTCCATTACATTTATCGGGCGGCCAGCAACAGCGCGTAGCTATTGCACGAGCATTAATGATGAAACCACAAGTGCTGTTATTTGATGAACCAACAGCGGCGCTTGACCCAGAAATTACTGCACAAATTGTGTCGATTATTCAAGAATTACAACAAACGGGCATTACCCAAGCGATTGTAACTCACGAAGTTTCGGTAGCACGTAAAGTGGCAACCAAAGTGGTCTATATGGAACAAGGTAAAATCATCGAAGTTGGTGATGCAAACTGTTTTGAAAATCCACAAACTGAACAATTTAAACAATATTTATCTCACTCACACTAATTGAGGAACAATTATGAAAAAATTACTTTTAGCAGCAGTATTAGCAGGCGTAGCAATGAGTGCAAGCGCAAAAGAGATTACTTTCGCAATGGAACCAAGCTATCCGCCATTTGAATTAACTAACGAAAAAGGTGAAATCGTTGGTTTTGATGTGGATGTTGCAAATGCGATTTGTAAAGAAATCGAAGCGACTTGCCATTTTAAAGCACAATCATTCGATGCGTTAATTCCAAGCTTAATCAAAGGCCGTGGCGGTTTCGATGCTGCAATCTCTGCTATCGATATTACAGAAGCGCGTGCAAAACAAGTAGATTTCTCTGATGCATATTATGAAAGTTCAGCAAGTTTCGTTGCTGTAAAAGACAAAGTAACATTAGAAACGGCTAAAAAAGTGGGCGTACAAAATGGTACAACTTATCAACAATATGTAAATGCAGAAGCGAAACAGTATGCACCTAGTTCTTATGCAAGTTTACAAGATGCAATCTTAGACTTAAAAAATGGCCGTATCGACATCATCTTCGGTGATACAGATGTATTAAGAAATATGTTTGATAAAAACCCTGAATTAGCGTTTTTTGGCGAAAAAGTAACTGATAAACGTTACTTCAACAACGGTTTAGGTATCGCAGTGAAAAAAGGTAAAGCTGAATTAATTGCTGATTTAAACAAAGGTTTAGCAGCGATCAAAGCAAACGGCGAATACCAAAAAATCTATGATAAATGGATGACTAAATAATCATTATGTTTCTGGATTATCTTCCTTTAATGTACTCCGCTACCCTAATGACCTTAGGGTTAGCGGTTTGTTCGTTATTGCTAGGCTTGATTTTATCGGTATTTTTTGTGGTACTTGAAACAAGCAAATGGCAATGTGTACGTAAACCAACATCGGTTGTGGTTACGCTTTTACGTGGTTTACCTGAAATTCTAGTGGTATTTTTAATCTACTTCGGCTTGCCTGAAGTATTAGAAATGCTAACGGGGGATTTTCTTGAACTTTCGCCATTTATGTGTGGTGTGTTAGCCCTTGCGATTATTTTCGCGTCTTACGCTTCACAATCACTACGTGGTGCGATTCAAGCGATCCCATTAGGTCAATGGGAATCGGGCGCTGCTTTAGGTTTAAGCCGAGCGCATACTTTTATCCATATTGTAATGCCACAGGTTTGGCGCCACGCACTACCGGGCTTAAGTAACCAGTGGTTAGTGTTATTAAAAGATACTGCGCTAGTGTCTTTAATCGGTGTTCACGATTTAATGCGCCAAGCGGAGTTGATTAATACACGCACTCACGAGCCATTTACTTGGTATGGCTTTGCAGCGTTAATCTACCTTGCAATCACGCTTATCAGTCAAGTGATTATTCGTCGCTTAGAGCTACGTTTCACTCATTTTGAAAGAGGAGTGAAATAATGTCGCCAGAATATATCGAAAAACTTCAGCACTATTTTGATGTGATTGTGCAAGGTGTACCAACGAGTCTTGGTTTGACGGCTGTTGCGTTAGTGGTAGCATTTTTCCTTGCGATAGGTTTAACTTTCCTACTTTCAATGGAAAATAAACCTGTTAAGTGGGCAGTAAATAGTTTCTTAACGCTATTTACCGGTACACCATTATTAGTACAGTTCTTCTTGATTTATGCAGGCCCTGGCCAGTTCCAAGTGATTGTAGATAGCCCATTTTGGTCACTACTTTCAAATGCGTGGTTCTGTGCAATGCTAACTTTAGCCTTAAACAGTGCAGCTTATTCAACCTTGCTATTCCACGGAGCAGTGAAAGCAATCTCAAAAGGACAATGGGAAAGCTGTGCGGCACTAGGTTTAAGCCGTCTGCAAACATTAAAAATCTTAATTCCGTATGCGTTAAAACGTGCTTTACCGTCTTATAGCAATGAAATTATTTTAGTGTTTAAAGGAACGTCTCTTGCTTCAACCATTACGATCTTAGATATTATGGGGTATGCAAGACAGCTTTATGGTACTGAATATGAAGCCTTAACGATTTACGGTATTGCAGGTGTGATTTACCTTGTGATTACAGGTATTGCAACCGTATTACTTCGTCGCTTAGAGAGCAAAGTCTTAGCTTTTGAGCGTTTGGAAGTGGATAAGGCGTAATTACGAACATTTAATTATTGAAAGGCAACTTTAACGAGTTGCCTTTTATTTTTGTATAAAAATATTTACCAATCTTCGAACTATCTGACTAAATTTGTGTTCTAATAGCGCGTTTTATTTTTATTTCGGAAAGCACAATGAACAAAGTATTAATGGATTTAAAGCAAAAGCTTGGTCAGATCAATGAGTTAATTATCGACAAGGATGATGTCCTTTATTTTGATTACCCGCTCCATTTGAATGTGGGGGATCTTCTTATTTATGCAGGGACTGAAGCCTTTTTTAAAGATTATGGCATCAATATCCGCTTAAGACGTTGTTTGCAAGCCTTTGATTTAGAAGATGTAAAGAAATTTATCAAGCCAACAACGACATTAATTTGTCACGGTGGTGGTAACTTTGGTGATCTTTATCCCTTAATCCAAAAAATGCGTGAAGATATTGTGCAAGCATTTCCAAATAATCGTGTGATTGTGATGCCACAAACGGCTCACTATTCTTGTGATGAAGCAATGCAAAAGTCGGCGAAGATTTTTAAATCTCACTCAGATTGCCATTTATTCGCGCGCGATATTTCGACCTTTGAGTTATTGAAAACAAACTTCTCGGATAATGTTGCGCTTTCGCCAGATATGGCTCATCAGCTTTATGGGCATTTAAAGCCAAAAGCTACTAACCAATCAGCAACGGGCAATACGCTTTATTTCTTACGTAAAGATATTGAGAAGAGCCATTTAGAAGAGCAGATTCGTGCTACTTTAACTAGCGGTGCTGCAATTAAAGATTGGGAAGATGTTTTAACCGTTCGTGATCATAAATATGAACTTTGGTGCAGCCGTTTGGCGACATTTGCGAACCGTTTCAAATTAGGTTTCTTGAAAAATGTGATTAATGAAATGTGGTATCGCTATAGCTTGCAAGTGATTGAGCGTATGCGTGATATCTTTACTAGTTATGATTTAGTGGTAACGAGCCGTTTACACGGTCATATTTTCTCTTGTTTATTAGAGCTTCCAAATCAAGTTTGTGATAACTCTTATGGTAAAAACTTAGGTTATTACAACCAATGGACAAAAGAGATTGAATTTGCCAAGCCTTATTAATTTGATATTTTGCGGACACGCACAGCGTGTCCCATATTCTTGTTGTATCCCTTCCCAAATCCCCTTAAAATGACATCTCCATTCCCTTATACAACCGGTCAGATTTATGAAAAAAATTGCAATTATCCCAGCGCGTGCTGGTTCAAAAGGTATCAAAGATAAAAATCTACAATTAGTGGGCGGTATCTCTTTAGTTGGGCGAGCGGTGCTTGCTGCGAAAGAGAGCGGGATGTTCGATGAGATTGTCGTAACATCTGACGGCGAGAAGATCTTAGCAGAAGCTGAAAAATATGGAGCGAAAGCTTTACATCGTCCTGTGGAATTAGCACAAAGTGATACTAAGACCATTGATGCGGTATTACATTGCTTAAACACCCTTGAAATTAAAGAAGGCGTTGCGGCACTATTCCAGCCAACAAGCCCATTGAGAACCGCAATTGATGTGCGTAATGCAATGGAAATTTTCCTAGCAGGGAATTGCAAATCTGTTGTGTCTGCTTGTGAATGTGAACATCATCCGTTTAAATCTTTCTCATTGGATGGCGATGAAGTGATCCCTGTGCGTGAAATGTGTGATTTTGAAGCACCACGTCAGCAGCTTCCGAAAATGTACCGTGCAAATGGTGCAATTTACATCAATGATATTGCAAGTCTGTTAAGTGAGAAAAACTTCTTTATTCCACAAGTGAAATTCTACTTAATGCCGACTTATCGTTCTGTTGATATTGACGCAACTCACGATTTACAACTTGCTGAAAGTTTAATTCAGAAAGAAATGTAGAAATATTATGAAAGCAGTCAAAGACAGCGTTATTTATTTAGTTGGGGAATTGGCGTCTCGGTCAATTCCTTTCTTACTTTTGCCCTATCTTTCGCGCAAATTAGGCGTGGAAGGATTCGGGGAACTTGCCTATTATCAAACCTTTACGGTTCTCTTTTTTATTATTGTTGGCTTAAGTCAGGAAGGCGCAATTACCCGCTATTTTTATGTTTATGGCAAACGTAGCTTAAATTTAACGGTAAGCACGGGCTATGCTTATACATTAGTGAGTGGCGGATTAATTTTGATTGGCTGTTGGTTGGCTCAGTCGGAAATTCTTGCTTATGTCGCGCTAACCGCGATTTTTCAATCCTTGCTTGGCGTACAGCTAAGTATTCGCCAATGCCAAAAACAAGCGATTCCTTATGCAATTATTCAGTTCTTATCAAGCGTTACATCAGTAATTTTTACAGTTGCATTGTTAGAACTCTATAGCGAAGATTTAGTTGAAAAGCGTTTATTGGCGATTTTAGCGGGTAATATTTTTGTATTTGCCGTAGCTTATTGGCTCTATGCAAGAAAAATGCCAAGCAGAAAATTCAATATCCGCCAGTATAAATCAGCGTTAATGTATCTATTTGGTTTTGGTGTGCCGTTGATTTTGCATAATGCGAGCTTATTCTTAAAAGGCCAGTTGGATAGAGTATTTATCTTCCATAAATTCAGCGAAGCTGATTTGGGGCTATACGCAATGGGCGCACAAATCGCCGCGATCTTATTGATTGTGTTACAAGCGTTAAACAAAGCAAGCGTACCTTATCTCTTTGACGGCTTAAAACAGAAACGTATTGGCGTGCAACAGATTCACAAATGGGCGTTACTCTCTTTTGTGTTAGTGCCGATTCCGGCATTAATTGCGTGGGTGATTCCTGAAAGTGTCGTGGTATGGATTTTAGGCTCACAATTTGTGGGAACGAAATACTATATTGTGATGTTCTTGTTTTCAACTGCGTTAGTGATTCCTTACTACATTTTAGTGAATTTCCTGTTCTATCACGGCAAAAACAAGCTAATTTCAATCTGTTCTGTGATTTCAACGGCGATTTATGTAGTAAGTTTAATGTTGCTAACCTTTACCAAAATTGAGTACGTGGTATTTGCCGGCATTATCGGTTCGATTGCAATTATCCCGATTCTATTCTTTATGACCAAAAAAGTGGGGAAAACCCTATGAATTTAATTATTTGCTACACACCGTTACAGGTATTAATTGCTAAAAAGATTATTGCCCTTTATCCAAATGAGAAATTTTTTGGGGTAATGTTGTGTTCGGTGCAGAACAAGAAATTTGACTATTACGGCAAAGAGCTAGAAAAATGTTGTGAGCAATTCTTCACAATGCACCAACATACTGATCGCTTTAACTTACTTAAAGAGATCGCTTATCTTCGCCTAAAATTTTTAGGCAAGAAATTTGATAAAGTATTTGTGGCAAGTATCAACGATATGCAGATTCAATTTATTTTGAGTTCGACCAAATTCAACGAGTTTTATACCTTTGATGATGGCACGGCGAATATTGTTGATAACAGTGTTTACTACACCGATGAAGCAAATACCGCGATTCGCAAGCTCATTAACACACTCTTTATGAACAAATACAGCGTGCGTAAATTGAAAGCCCTGTCTAAAGCGCACTATACGATTTACCCTGATTTTGCGAATATTATCGAGAATACCATTCCGATTAATTTGATTGAATCCAATTCAAATCAACAGCTTGAATCTGATGAAGTAACCAATATTCTACTTGGTCAGCCCGTTTACTTAGAACAAGAGAAAAATATTGCCCTAGCAGAAGATGTGATCAAGCGCTTTAATATTCAGCTTTATTTACCCCATCCGCGTGAGCAATATAAATTGGATGGCGTAACCTATGTGGATACGCCGCTGATTTTTGAAGACTACATTGCACAATCTTTCGCAAACAAAAAATGCCGTGTTTACACTTATTTCAGTAGTGCGATTTTAAATGTACTGAACAATCCAAATATTGAAGTCGTTGCGTTAAGAATCGATACGGATAAGCAAGATTTTATCAATTGCTATCAGTTGTTTGATAAGTTAGGGGTGAATGTAGTGGATATTAGGGATAATATTTAGCTCTAACTATTTTTGTGATCTCTATCCCAAAATTACATTTCTTCTCTTGAACTGTATATTTCATCACATATAATTACCTTGTTTATTTTTACAGTGATTGATGAATAAAGGAGAATGAAATGAACAGTATTCAGCTTTTTGAAGATAAGCAGGTTCGCTCGGTTTGGGATGAAGAAAAACAAGAGTGGTTCTTTTCTATTATTGATGTTATAGAAGCTCTAACAGGTACAGATCGTCCTAGGAAGTATTGGTCAGACCTAAAGACTAAGTTAAATAAGGAAGGTAGTCAGCTGTCCGAAAATATCGGACAACTGAAAATGAAATCATCTGATGGAAAATTTTATAAAACAGATGTTGCTGACACAGAGCAGCTTTTCCGTCTAATCCAATCTATCCCATCTCCAAAAGCAGAACCTTTCAAACTTTGGTTAGCTGAAGTTGGCAAAGAGCGTTTGGATGAGATACAAGATCCGGAGCTTTCAATAGATCGCGCCTTAGAACAATATCTCAAACTTGGCTATTCAGAAAGTTGGATTAACCAACGTTTAAAAAGCATTGAAATTCGTAAAGAGCTAACAGATGAATGGAAAGCACGTGGCGTTAAGCAAGGTAAAGAGTTTGCCGTGCTAACGGATATTCTCACAAAAGCGTGGTCTGATAAAACCACAAAGGAATATAAAGTCTTAAAAGGGCTGAAAAAAGAAAATCTGCGCGATAATATGACAAATACCGAGCTGATTTTAAATATGTTGGCAGAAGCGTCAGCTAAGGATATTTCTCAAGCCCTTGAACCAGAAACTTTTGCAGAAAATGCCGATGTTGCTCAACAAGGAGGCGATGTAGCCAAAACAGCACGATTAGCCTTAGAAAAACGTACAGGTAAAAAAGTGGTAACAAGTGGTAATGCGACAACGGTAATTATTGAACAAAAGAAAATTAAAAAGTGATTTTTGAATATTTATAAAGCTATTTGAATAGATATGTTCGAATGGCTTTTGTATTCCGTAAATTAGTACAAAGTTTATCTCTGATTTGTGGGTTATCTGATAGAATACTGCCCACGGAAATTTTGCCGATTTTATAGAAAGATAATCCAATGAAAAAATATCTAATTTCCCTTGATAAAGACAGCCACAGACGTGAGCTGTTTTTTTCTCAACCGAATACTGCTGATTTTAGTGTATTTTCTGCGTTCAATACGATGAATGAAGATAACGACAGTCTAGCAAAGCGCTTTGACTTAACTAAATTTAATCAGCGTTATAACAGAACTGTAACTAAAGGCGAAGTGGGTTGTACTTTAAGCCATTTAGGTGTGTATCAACTGATTTCTGAAGATATTGAAATTGCCGACAGTGATTATTGCTTAATTTGCGAAGACGATGCGCTTTTTAATCAGAATTTCCAAGCTAATTTAGATAAATTATTAGCAAGCGATTTAAAGGCTGATATTGTGCTAGTTGGGCAATCTAAAATTGCTAAATTTGATGATATTGAGCTAGAAATTAACTATCCAACAAGTTTTGATTTTTTACTAAAATCAGTTGAGGGTTGTTCATTTAAATCCGCTTACCCTTATAAAAACTATTTTGCAGGAACAGTTGCTTATTTAATTAAGAAATCAGCAGTTAAACAGTTCTTAAAACAGTTAGAAAATAATCAATTAGCTTATTGGTTAGCAGATGATTTTATTCTATTTGGTAATGAATTTAAGTTAGATATTAAAGTGATTCGTCCTTTAATGGTAATTGAAAATCCACAATTAAATTCAAATTTAGAATCAATTCGTGGTTCAATTTCTCATAGTTTATGGCAAAAATTATTAAAATATCCGCTTAAAAAAGCATTGGCGGTAAAACGAAATTTTAGTTAATAAATTAGATATTACGGTTGTTGCTTCGTTCCCTGAGCTTGTCGAAGGGCGAAGCATTAGTAATTTCAGGCACAAGACTTACGTTTCGATAGTTCGACAAGCTCACTAACCACGAGCTCAACGACCGTCTTGTGCAACTGCTACATAATTTAGTAATAAATAAAAATTAGGAAAGTAAGTGTCAGCATTATTTAATCTTTTTTATATTTATGATCCGTGGCTATTCCATTTCTTTCGAATGGCGTTTTTTACAGGGGTAATTGCTTGTTTAGTACTTGCCTACAAAGCTTATAAAAAACAGCTAACGAAGGGAATTTTTGTGCCTGTTGATAGCACTGTGGTTATCCTAAGCTTAATTGGAGTAAGCTTAGTTCCAGTGCTTGCACACGGAACCAAAGATTTCAGCGTTGTGTTTATGTATTGTAAGACGTTGATTTTATTTATCTTTGGCTTGGGTGTTTATAATTTATTTTATTTTAATCAGCAAGGCTCACAACGAATTATTAAAGATCTCAAAATTGGTATTGTGGTTCAAGCAGTTATTGGCTTTGTTGCCTTAGCAGGATTACCTTTTATGATCGATCTTGCTCTTTCAACTAATATTGTATTACCGCGTTTTTATGGATCAGAGCAGGAATATCGCCTATATAATTTAACTTCAATGGCGTTTTTCCAGTTAAGTGCTTTTTATTTAATGTTATTACATTTTTTATTAAGCTATAACAGTAGAGAAAAAGAGAATGGTTATATCAATAGTATTTTCCTATTTTTATTGCTCTTTATCGGCTTAATTTCAGGGAGAACATTTTTACTATTATCAGTTGTGAGTATTCTGCTTTATTTTAACTGGCGCTATATTCCGAGTTTATTATTATTCGCTGGAGTTTGTGTCTTCTTAGCTCACGAATATTCGGATAATAGATATGTTTATCACGCTTTAGAGCCATTAATTAATATCATCAAAGTGGTAGAAACAGGGCAAGATTTAGATAGTTTATCAGATCTAAGCTCATCAACGGATACCTTAGTTCAGCACCATTTATATATGCCAGAAATCAGACAAATAATTACCGGCGATGGTTACTATTTTTATCCTGAAGGTGGTTATTATGGCAAAACTGATTCTGGTTTCTTGCGTCAGACCTTATATGGTGGATTTGCTTATTTAATGGCGTGTTTCCTATTTACAGCATACTTTGTGTATAGAATTGCACAAAACTGGTTTTCAGGAAGCTGGAAATTTATTTTATCTACACTTGCAATTTTAAGTGTATTAAATATTAAAGCAGATACCTACGCATTTCCTGGTATTATGTTTGTTTTATTAATGTTTCTATCGCTATTTGGTACAAGCGGTCGGAATTTTGTATTTTTTTGCAAAAAAGGACAAAACTAATGTTTAGTATTATTGTGCCTTCTTATAATAGGAAAGATGAAATTCCTTATTTATTGGAAAGTTTAGAGCATCAAACAGTTTATAATTTTGAAGTGATTATTATTGATGATCATTCAGATGAACCTGTGGAAATAAAAAAATTCTATTCGTTTCCTGTAAACGTAATTCGTAATGAACAGAATAAAGGGGCTGCCGAAAGTCGCAATATTGGTGCGCGAGCAGCTAAAAATGAGTGGTTACTGTTTTTAGATGATGATGATCGTTTTGTTACACAAAAATGTGAGTTATTAGAAAAAACAATCAAGAGAAATTTAGCGATTAATTTTATTTATCATCCAGCTGAATGTGTGATGGTAAATGAAAATTTCTCTTATTTTACTCATCCTTATACAGATGAAAAACTTATCACTTTAGATAATATTTTAGCAGCTAATAAAATTGGTGGTATGCCAATGATTGGCATTAAAAAATCATTATTTGAAAAAGTAGGTGGATTATCAACGGATCTTCTTTCTTTGGAAGATTATGAATTTTTATTAAAGCTTATTTCAGATGATACATTTAAGCCTAAATATATGGATGAAGTCTTAACAAAATGTGCATTCCATACTAAAAGAGCGAGTGTTTCAACTAATACTCAAAACACTGAAAAAGCAATTGAGATGATTGCGAAAAAATATGTAAGAACAGTAAAACAGGATGATAATTTTAAATTCAATTCACAATATATGTTGGCTTATCCGCATATTATGAATTTATCGCGTACGGCTGCTAAATATTATTTTGGAATGTTTAAATTAAGTAGGAATATAAAATATTTAGCTGTTTCTATAATTACACTGATTTCTCCAAAATTTGCGATTAATCTCAAAAAATACGTCTAATACGAAGGTCAAAAATGAAATTTTCAGTATTAATGTCTCTTTATATCAAAGAGAAACCAGAGTACTTACAGCAATGTTTTGAGAGTTTGGTAGCCCAAACTCGTCAAGCAGATGAAATTGTAGTGGTCTTTGATGGCTCTGTGACAGCTGAACTTGAGCAAGTTGTGCAAAAATTTTCGGAGATCTTACCGCTTGTATTGGTCAAATTGCCACAAAACCGTGGGCTTGGTAAGGCGCTTAACGAAGGTTTATTACATTGCTCAAATGAGTGGGTAATGCGTATGGATACCGATGATATTTGTGTACCTGAACGTTTTGAAAAGCAAGTCGCTTTTATCGAGAAAAATCCAGATACAATCATTTTTGGTGGACAAATTGCCGAATTTGGGCAAGATATTTCAGATATTTTAAGTTATCGCCGAGTACCAACATCAGCGCAGGATATTGTTGATTTTACTAAAAAACGTTGTCCGTTTAATCATATGACAGTAGCCTACAAAAAAAGCGAAGTGCTTGCAGTAGGGGGCTATCAAGATCTACAAGAAGATTACTATTTGTGGATTAAATTAGTTGCAAAAGGCAACTTAGCCGCAAATTTAGATGATATTTTAGTTTATGCGCGTATTGGTAATGGGATGGTTGGTCGTCGTCGTGGTATTGAGCAAGCAAAAGCAGAGTGGCGTTTGTATCAACTTAAACATAGTTTAGGCCTTCAAAGTGCTGTCTCTGGTTTTATCACTTTCACAATGCGAGTTCTGCCAAGATTATTGCCAACATCGTTATTACAGCAAGTTTATAAGTTCTTAAGAAAATAGAATATTGGCAAATTTTGCTAATTCCTTAGGTTTTGTATAGAATGACTTTATATCATTTTTGCAGTAACTTATTATGATAAAAGGATAAATTATGAAACAACAAACCTTAGCAATTATTAAGCCAGACGCAACTGAGCGTAATTTAATTGGTGAAATTCTTGCTTGCATTGAAAAAAATGGTCTTAAAGTTAAAGCATTAAAAATGGTGCATTTGACGACAGATCAAGCAGAAGGCTTTTATGCAGAACATAAAGGTAAAGATTTTTTACCACCATTAGTTGAATTTATGACTTCTGCGCCTATTGTGGTTGCAGTGTTGGAAGGCGAAAATGCAGTTGCTCATTATCGAGAGTTAATGGGAGCTACAAACCCAGAACAGCGTAAAGCCGGCTCTATCCGTAAAATGTATGGTTTAAGCTTACGCGAAAACTCAGTACACGGTTCAGATAGTGAGGAATCAGCAAAACGTGAAATTGCTTATTTCTTCACTCCAAATGAAATTATGAATTAATCATTTTAGTGGACACGCGCAATGTGTCCATATAAATGAGCATTATTCGAAGAAAAAACATAGGGACACAGCGTAGGTGTCCACAAGATATAAAGCCCAATTTTGTGATCTATCTCACAAAATTGGGCTTTTTTCTTTGCTTTATTTAAATAACTAAATCGTTTTAGCAAAAAATAGAGTACAATTACACCAGATTTTTTCATTATTTTTAGTTTTAAAATTAAATTCAAAAAAGGTGGTTAAATGCTTAACTTAACAGCACAAAACATCAAGTTAAATGGCTCTGTAGCCAATAAAGAAGAAGCAATTCGCTTAGTAGCAGCAGGTTTAGTGGCAAATGGCAATGTGGCAGCTGGCTATGAAGCAGGTATGCTTGCGCGCGAAACTCAAACTTCAACCTTCTTAGGTAACGGTATTGCAATTCCACACGGTACTTTAGATACCCGTGATTTAGTACAAAATACCGGCGTTCAAGTTTATCAGTTCCCACAAGGCGTAGAGTGGGGCGAAGGCAATACTGCTTATGTCGTTATCGGTATTGCAGCAAAATCTGATGAACACTTAAATTTACTTCGTCAATTAACCACAGTATTAGGCGATGAAGTTGCCGCAGAAAAATTAGCAAAAACAACAGATTTAGATGAGTTTATTACGGTATTAAGTGGCAAAAGTAGCTTAGCGGAAGTTTCTGCAGACTTAGTTACATTAGATATTGATAGTTCAAGTTTAATTACTCTGTCAGCAATCAACGCAACAAAACTTCAAGAAAAAGGCTATGTAAACCAAACATTTATTAGTGATGTATTAGCAAGCTTGCCATTAGAGTTAGGTAATAATGTTTTTGTATCAGATAGTAACAAAGGCAATCAAGCAAACGGTTTAGCAATTGCACGAACTAAAGAAGGCAAAACATTAGTAACAGTTTCTGCAACTGATGACAGCCTACAAGCTCATCTTGCCAAACTATTAAATATTACTAACCGTCAAAAATTAACCGTTGCACCTGTCGAACAGATTCTTGCAATTTTCGGTCAAGAACAGACCGCTTGCACGACTGAATCAGCAGCGCCAGTAGCATCAAACCAAGTGGTTGGCACATTCACTGTGCGTAACGAACACGGCTTACACGCTCGTCCTTGTGCAGTATTAGTGCAAACTTTAAAACCATTTGCAGCAAAAGTAACCGTTGAAAACTTAGATCGTCAAACGGATGCAGTAAATGCGAAAAGCACAATGCGTGTTGTGGCACTAGGTGCAACCAAAGGTACTCGCTTACGCTTTGTCGCAGAAGGTGATGACGCATTACAAGCATTAGAAGCATTAGGCAAAGCATTCGCAGAAGGCTTAGGCGAAGCATCAAGTTTTGTGCCTGAAGTTGCAGATACGATTGAAGCAGGTAGCGCACCTGTTGCACAACAAGCACCACAAGCGGTAGCTTCGGAAGCAACTTCTGCAAATGCAGGCGAATTAGAAGCAACATTTGTGATTAAAAACGAACACGGCTTACACGCTCGTCCGAGTGCAATGTTAGTGAACGAAGTGAAAAAATATAATGCAACGGTTCAAGTACAAAACTTAGATAGAGATAGCCAGCTAGTAAGTGCAAAAAGCTTAATGAAAATCGTGGCACTTGGCGTAGTGAAAGGCACACGTTTACGCTTTGTGGCAACGGGTGAAGAAGCGCAACAAGCATTAGACGGTATCGGTGCTGCTATCGAAGCGGGCTTAGGCGAGTAATTAGAGGTTTAAAATGGCACAACAATTACGTATCGCAACCGTTACCTTAAACCCTGCTTTTGACTTAGTCGGTCGTTTACAACGTATTGAAATTGGTGAAGTAAATACCGTTGAAACACTTGGCATCTACCCCGCAGGTAAAGGGATTAACGTTGCTAAAGTATTAGCAGATTTAGGCTCTAAGTTAGCAGTAACCGGTTTTTTAGGTGAACAAAATCAAGGGGATTTCGTTCAATCTTTCCAACAAAATGGTGTAGATGATCAGTTCTACCGCATTGATGGTAAAACACGTATCAACGTGAAAATCACAGAAACCGAAGCCGATGTTACTGACTTAAACTTCTTAGGCTTTGAAATTAGTGCGGATGATTGGAACAAATTCACTGCGCTTTCTAAAGAGTGGCATAACCAATTTGACTTAGTGGCCGTATGTGGTTCTTTACCTCGTGGCGTAGCCCCTGAGCAATTTGCCGAGTGGTTAAAATCGCTGCACGATCAAGGTTTAAAAGTGGTATTAGATAGCAGTAACGCTGCTTTAACCTATGGCTTAAAAGCACACCCTTGGTTAGTAAAACCAAATCGCCGTGAATTAGAAGTATGGGCAAACCGTCCATTAAACAGCCTAGAGGAAATCATTGAAGCAGCTCAGCAATTACGTGCAGAAGGTATCGAAAACGTGATTATCTCAATGGGTGAAAAAGGCTCAGTATGGCTTAACTCAGAAGGTGTTATCCAAGCACAACCGCCACGTTGTGAAAATGTGGTCAGTACCGTAGGCGCTGGCGACTCAATGGTAGCTGGCTTAATTTACGGTTTCGCACAAGGTTGGGATAAAGCACAAACCTTAGCATTCGCAAGCGGTACATCGGCATTAGCGGTATCACAAAGTAACGTAGGTATTAGCGATAAAGCTGCGTTAGAGGCCATCGTTGAACAAGTTAAATTGACAACTATTTAATCATTTTAGCGGACACGCGCAACGTGTCCCTACGAATGAGCGTTATTCGAAGAAAGAATGTAGGGACACGATGCTCGTGTCCGTATAACAGAATTTTATAAACTTACAAAAGGAAATAAACAATGAATATTTCATTTGTTCTCCCAGCACAACTTGGCAAGGCGCGTGCATTCCTTGTTAATGAAGTGCTTTCAGCGGCTGCAAAACAGCAAGGACATTCGGTAGTTTCTGCAGAGCAAGCTGATTTCATCGTGTTATTTGATGAGCAAGTACCTGCTAACGTTGCAGGCAAACAAGGTGCATTTGTTAATCTTGAGCAAGCATTCGCTCAACCAGAAGCAACGCTTCAACAAGCGGTAAGTTCTGCACAAACTTTTGCAAATGCAACAGCACCTGCAGTATCAACTTCAGGTGTAAAAAATATCGTGGCGGTAACCGCTTGTCCAACAGGCGTTGCGCACACATTTATGTCTGCAGAAGCAATCGAGAACTATGCAAAAGCGCAAGGTTGGAATGTGAAAGTGGAAACGCGTGGCCAAGTTGGTGCGGGCAACCCAATTTCAGCCGAAGAAGTCGCAGCAGCAGATTTAGTCTTTGTAGCCGCGGATATTGATGTCGATTTAAGCAAATTCGCAGGTAAACCTATGTACCGCACTTCAACAGGTTTAGCGTTGAAGAAAACGGCTCAAGAATTTGATAAAGCATTCAAAGAAGCAAAAGTTTACACTGGTGGTGCAACAACTGGCCAAGCAAGTGAAGAAGCAACTAGCGAGAAAAAAGGTGTTTATAAACACTTAATGACCGGTGTTTCACATATGTTACCTTTCGTGGTTGCAGGTGGTTTATTAATCGCTATCTCATTTATGTTCGGTATTGAAGCATTTAAAGATCCTGAATTAGCTGGTGGTTTACCAAAAGCCTTAATGGATATTGGCGGTGGTGCTGCATTCCACTTAATGATTGCAGTATTCGCAGGTTATGTAGCTTACTCTATCGCTGACCGACCAGGTTTAACCGCAGGTTTCGTAGGTGGTATGCTTGCTACAACAGCGGGCGCAGGTATCTTAGGTGGTATCATCGCAGGTTTCTTAGCAGGTTATGTGGTTAAATTCTTAAATGATAAAATCCAACTTCCGCCAAGCTTAACTTCATTAAAACCAATTTTAATTTTACCTTTATTAGGTACAACGATCGTTGGTTTAGCAATGATCTACTTAATCAACCCACCAGTTGCAAGCATTATGGAAGCGCTTTCAAGCTGGTTAAAGTCAATGGGTGAAGTAAACGCAATTATTTTAGGTATCGTATTAGGTACAATGATGTGTACTGATATGGGCGGTCCTGTAAATAAAGCAGCTTATACGTTCTCTGTAGGTATGTTAGCATCAGACGTAAATGCACCAATGGCAGCAGCGATGGCAGCAGGTATGGTTCCACCTATCGGTATGGCAATTGCAACTTGGATTGCTCGTAACAAATTTACCACTAACCAACGTGATGCAGGTAAAGCGTCTTTCGTATTAGGTTTATGCTTTATCTCTGAAGGTGCATTACCATTCGTAGCGGCAGACCCTGTACGTGTAATCGCAACCTCTATCTTAGGTGGTGCAACAGCAGGTGCTATCTCATTAGGTTTAGGCATTACATTACAAGCACCTCACGGTGGTTTATTCGTAATTCCATTCGTATCACAACCATTAATGTACTTAGCCGCAATCGCAATCGGTTCTGCAGTAACGGGTGTAGCATACGCAATCATCAAACCAAAAGCGGAATAATTCTAGTTTGATATTAAACACCGAGCAAAGCTCGGTGTTTTTTTATTTGTTGAAAATAGCGTATAATCCCCACTAATATTAGCTTTTTCCAAGGATAAGTTATGAATCATCTTTCAAGTGCAAATGAAGCACTCAATCTCTATACGCAAGCAATTTCTCGTCTGAATACCAATCTTTCTGATTCATTTAATCAAGCCGTGGATATGATCCTGACTTGTGAAGGCCGTACTGTTGTAGCTGGTATTGGTAAATCAGGATTAGTCGGTAAAAAAATGGTGGCAACCTTTGCCTCCACTGGTACACCGAGCTTTTTCTTACACCCAACGGAAGCTTTCCATGGCGATTTAGGGATGTTAAAGCCGATTGATGTGGTGATTCTTATCTCTTATAGCGGTGAAACTGATGATGTCAACAAGCTCATTCCTAGCCTAAAAAACTTTGGTAACCGTATTATTGCGATGACGGGCAACCCGAAATCGACTTTAGGCAAACATGCAGATATTGTGCTAGATATTAGTATTGAACGTGAAGCTTGCCCAAATAATCTTGCGCCAACAACATCAAGCCTTGTAACAATGGCATTAGGCGATGCTCTTGCGATTGCTTTAATTAAGGCTCGTGATTTTAAAGCGGAAGATTTTGCGCGTTTCCATCCAGGCGGTAGTTTAGGCCGTAAATTGCTTTGTCGCGTGCGTGATGTGATGCAACGCAAATTACCTATTGTTCAGCCAAGCGATAACTTTAGTGATTGCTTATCAGTAATGAATGAAGGTCGCATGGGTGTGGCAATTGTAATGCAAGATGAACAATTACAAGGGATTATTACCGATGGTGATATTCGTCGTACTCTTGCTAAATTTGGAGCTGAAAGTCTTGCAAAAACAGCAGAAGATATTATGACCCGCAATCCAAAAACGATTGAAGATAGTACTTTCTTAGCCCATGCCGAAGAGTTTATGAAAGAGAAACATATCCATTCATTAATCGCAGTGGGTGAGAATGGTAAAGTATCTGGTATCGTGGAATTTGCAAGCTAATGGCAAAATCAAATCATATTACCCGTGCGGGTTGGCAAGCCCTTGATCAAGAGTTGAAATTCTTGTGGAAAGATGAACGCCCAAAAGTAACCCAAGCCGTGTCAGATGCGGCTGCGCTTGGCGATCGTAGTGAAAATGCTGAATATATCTACGGTAAACGTCGCCTACGAGAAATCGACCGCCGTGTACGTTTTCTTTCTAAGCGCTTGGAAGTATTACAACTTGTTGATTATCATCCTAACCAAGAAGGCAAAGTATTTTTTGGTGCTTGGGTTGAGTTGGAAAATGAAGAAGGTGAAATCAAACAATATCGCATTGTTGGCTGTGATGAATTCGATCCCGCTAAACAGTGGATCTCAATTGATTCCCCTGTAGCCCGTGCTTTGATCGGTAAATCTATTGATGATGAAATAGTTGTCGATACCCCAGCAGGCAAAGTTACCCTTTATATCAATAACATCTGGTACGAAAAATAGATGGTTGCAGAAATTTGGACAGAACGCTTTTTAGCGGATAAAAAACGTGAACAAGATCATCGCTCGCCATTCCAACGGGATCGTGGGCGAATTTTACATTCCGAAGCCTTTCGCTGTTTGCAGTCAAAGACGCAAATCCATGCGGTAGGCGAAGATGATTTCTATCGTACACGCTTAACCCATTCCCTTGAAGTTGCTCAGATCGGTAGTAGCTTACGTGCTAAACTTGGCGAAGATAAAACAGGATTCCAAGCGGTCTGTTCTGACCAGAAATTTGCAAATTTCAGTGAAAATCTTACCGCTTTACTCCCCTCTCGTAGCTTAATTGAATCACTCTGTTTTGCTCACGATTTAGGTCATCCGCCATTTGGTCACGGTGGCGAAATGGCGCTTAATTATAAAATGCGCGATTTTGGCGGTTTTGAAGGTAATGCACAATCTTTCCGTATTATGACTCAGTTAGAGCCCTATACCGAAAATGCCGGAATGAATTTGACTCGTCGTACATTGTTAGGGATTATTAAATATCCTGCATTGATCGATGAAACAGCTCCACGCGAACCAAAGCCTATTACGCCTGCTCGTTTTATTAATTTACATGATATGAAAACAAGCAAAGGGTTATTCCGCGACGATAAACGTTTTTTTGATTGGGTACTAGCCCCACTTTCAGAAAAAGATCGTTCAGTATTCTGTTCAATTATTCCAAGCGATAATCCACAACTTCCAAATAAAACGATCTATAAATCTTTAGATTGTAGCATTATGGAATTAGCTGATGATATCGCTTATGGTGTTCACGACCTAGAAGATGCGATAGTTGGCGGAATGGTTACGCCACAATCGTGGAAAAATGCCGAAATTGAATTTGCTAAGTGTGAAAATAAGTGGATTCAAAAAATGTTACCAGAAATGAGTAGCAAACTTTTCTCTGTTCATCGCTATGAGCGTAAAGACGTGATCGGCGCATTGGTAAATTATTTTGTAACTAATGTTAAGTGGCAAGAGATTTCAGAATTTGAAGAACCGCTATTACGCTATAATGCTGTTCTGCCTGATGATGTTCAGCAAGTTTTAGATGTACTAAAAGAGTTTGTTTATCAATATGTTATCTGTGATGTCACCACTCAACGAGTGGAATATAAAGGACAACGCATTTTAATGGATCTATTTGATATGTTAAGTTGCGATCCCGCTCGTTTATTGCCAAAACCTGTCGCACAACGTTGGCTCCAAACTGAAGAACACAAACGCCCACGGGTGATTTGTGATTATCTTGCAAGTATGTCGGATGGACAAGCGTTTAAACTGTATCAGACGTTGTAATTATCCGAGATTATGTGGCAACTGCACAAAATATTTTATTACATCCTCTCCCGCTTACGGGAGAGGGATAGACCGTAGGTCAGGGAGAGGGCAATTTGTAAAATATCCCAAAAATATCACCGCTTGTAGCCCTCTCTCTGCAAAAATTGCTGAACGCAATTTTCGCTGTCTCTCTCCCACAGGGAGAGAGTTAAGGGAATCAAAATTTTCGATTTGTGCAACATCTACATAATACTGTAATTATCTTTCTGTAGGGGAGTATAAACGTTCCATTCTATTATTCGGTCCTTACATAAACTTTTCAAATCTTTCCAATAATCCTACCGCTTGCGCTTTCAAAAGAGTAGAATACCGCTTCAAATAATTAACTGTAGAATGGGCGCTCTGCCCATAGTCTACCTTTTATAAAATGATAAATTTTTATTCTACTTGTAGTTTTAAGAGGAAAGAAAAATGAGCTTTGTCGTTGGACAGCGTTGGATTAGTGAAAGCGAAAATAATTTAGGATTGGGGATTGTGACTGCAATGGATAACCGTACGGTGACCATTTCATTCCCAGCCTCAGATGAACAGCGTGTTTACGCAGTGGCAGTTGCGCCATTAACACGTGTACAATTTCAAAAAGGCGATCGAGTAACAAGCCAAGAAGGTTGGCAATTAGATATTGAAGATGTGGTTGAAAATCAAGGGGGGGCAATCTATCTGGGTAAACGTGTCGATACACAAGAAGAAAGCGTACTACCAGAGATGATGCTAGATCATAAAGTGAGTTTTAGTAAACCACAAGATCGTCTATTCTCGGCGCAAATTGACCGCAGCGATCGTTTTGCGTTGCGCTACCGAGCATTTCAACATCAACAAGCACAATTCCAATCAGAATTACGCGGTATGCGTGGCATTCGTGCGAGTCTTATTCCACACCAATTACATATTGCGAAAGAAGTGGGCCAACGTCTTGCACCACGAGTTTTGTTAGCCGATGAAGTAGGCTTAGGTAAAACCATTGAAGCAGGTATGATCCTACAGCAACAGCTTTTCTCTGGTCGTGTTGATCGAGTGCTTGTTCTTGTGCCTGAAAGTTTACAACACCAATGGCTAGTGGAAATGTTACGCCGTTTCAGCCTGAATTTCTCACTATTTGATGAAGAACGTTGTGCCGATTTCAGCAAAAAAGATGATGATGGTGCCGATATTAGTGAAAATCCATTTGATAGTGAATCTCTTGTGATTGCCTCTATCGACTGGTTGGCACAAAGCCCACTTCGTGCTAAACAAGCTCTTGAAAGCGAATGGGATATGTTAATCGTCGATGAAGCTCATCACTTAGAATGGAATGAACAAGAACCAAGTACTGCTTATCAATTTGTAGAAAGCTTATCTAAACAGATTCCATCTGTGTTGCTATTAACCGCAACCCCTGAACAGCTTGGACAAGAGAGCCACTTTGCACGTTTATCGCTGTTAGATTCAGACCGTTTCTATGATTATTCTGCGTTTGTGGAAGAGCAAAAACAGTATCAGCCAGTTGCGGATGCTGTAACAACACTATTAAGCGATAAACCATTAAGTGTACAAGAACAAAACAGTATCAGTGAGCTTTTATCAGAAGAAGATATTGAGCCGATGCTACGCATTATTAATGCCACTGATGTCAGCGAAGAACAACGTTTAGAAGTGCGCCAAGAGCTAATTAGCGAATTAATCGACCGCCACGGGACTAGCCGTGTGTTATTCCGTAATACTCGCCAAGGGGTAAAAGGTTTCCCACATCGTGTGTTTAACCAAATTACCTTAGAAATGCCAAACCAATATACTAACGCATTGAAAGTGATGGGATTAATGGGCGGCGGTAATAAGAAAGAGGATCTACTCTACCCAGAACGTATGTTCCAACGTATGAACCCAAATGCGACTTGGTATGACTTTGACCCACGCATTGAGTGGTTAATCACTTTCTTAAAAAATCACCGTGATGAGAAGATTCTGGTTATCTGTAAACAGGCTGATACGGCTATTCAACTTGAGCAAGTGCTACGTGAAAAAGAAGCAATTCGTTCGGCGGTATTCCACGAGAAGATGTCGATTGTAGAACGTGATAAAGCTTCAGCTTACTTTGCTCAACAAGAAGAAGGCGCACAGGTACTTATCAGCTCAAGTATCGGCTCTGAAGGACGTAACTTCCAGTTTGCACGCCATTTAGTGCTATTTAACTTACCTGATAATCCTGACTTATTAGAGCAAAGTATCGGCCGTTTAGACCGTATTGGTCAAAAACACGATATTCAAATTTATGTACCGTGTTTTGATAACTCAACGCAGATGATTTTGGCAGAATGGTATCATCGTGGCTTAAATGCCTTTGAAGAAACTTGTCCAATGGGCGCAACCTTATTCCGTGAATTTGGTGAGACCCTTGATCAATTCTTATTAAAGCCTGAACGCAGTGAAGAATTTGAGCAGTTTGTAGAACAGACTTATAAACGCCAACAACAGCTTAAATTAGAGTTAGAAAAAGGACGCGATCGCTTATTAGAATTAAATTCAAATGGTGGCGAATCAGCACAGCAATTAGCACAAGCCATTGCAGAGCAAGATGAAAGCCCGAAATTGATCAACTTTGCGCTAAATCTTTTTGATGTAATCGGCTTAGAACAGGAAGATTTAGGCGAAAAAAGCATTGTGATCACTCCAACAGGCCATATGCTTGTACCTGATTTCCCCGGCCTTGCGGAAGAAGGTAATACAGTAACCTTTGATCGTGAACTTGCTTTAATGCGTGAAGATGTGTTGTTCTTAACGTGGGATCACCCGATGATCCGCAATGGTATCGACTTAATCACTTCGGGCGATATTGGTAAGAGTGCGATTTCATTGCTAGTAAATAAAAACTTACCAGCAGGAACATTGCTACTTGAAGCAATCTATATTGTTGAAGCTCAAGCGCCAAAATCGCTACAGCTAACTCGTTTCTTACCGCCAACACCCGTGCGTGTCTTACTAGATGCAAAAGGCAATGATATGGCATCGCAAGTATCCTTTGCTGGCTTAGAGAAGCAGTTAAAACCAGTGAATAAGCAGATGGCGAATAAGATTGCGAAAATGGCGCGAGCAGATATTGAGAAGTTAATTGCATTCGGTGAAGCGAAAATCGCACCACAAGCGGAAGCATTAATTGCTCAAGCAAAAGAAAATGCCGATCAAACGCTAAGTGCGGAATTACATCGTTT
Organism: Pasteurellaceae bacterium LFhippo2; assembly: GCA_029852775.1. Classification (GTDB taxonomy): domain Bacteria; phylum Pseudomonadota; class Gammaproteobacteria; order Enterobacterales; family Pasteurellaceae. The sequence goes on along the minus strand of LEKJ01000029.1, from coordinate 23,157 downwards.
AACATCATTACAAGCGGTAAATAAAAATATCCGTGCCGATGAAGTTCAAGCCTTAGAGCAATTAAGAACAGAATCTTTAGCCCAATTGGAACAAGCAAACTGGCGCTTAGACAGCTTGCGAGTGATTGTGAGTAATAAAGAGTAATCTACTTTACAAGCGGTGAGATTTTGTAAAAATTTTGCAAAATCTCACCGCTTGTTATTTATATTTAAATTTGGAATAGAATTATTCAACTATTTTTATAATCTGTTATAGTTTTTTCTCGTAAATCTATATATTTTCATTCCATTGTGCCTATAAGAGAATAGCATCGATATTATTTTATAGGAGTAACAAATGGATCTCGGTTTAACCGCACTGATGTTGGCACGTATTCAATTCGCCTTTACAGTGTCCTTTCATATTATTTTTCCGGCAACGTCAATCGGACTTGCCTGTTTTCTTGCATTTTTAGAGTGGCGTTGGTTAAGAACTCAAAACCCTATCTATAAAGATTTATTCAAATTTTGGCTAAAAATCTTTGCGATTGCCTTTGGTATGGGTGTTGTTTCGGGCGTGGTGATGAGCTATCAATTCGGTACTAACTGGAGCGAATTTTCACGTATTGCAGGCAGTGTTACAGGCCCACTTCTCACCTACGAAGTATTAAGTGCTTTCTTCTTAGAAGCTGGCTTCTTAGGCATTATGCTATTTGGTTGGGGACGCGTAAGTCCTAAAGCACACTTTGCTTCAACGTTAATGGTGGCAATCGGGACTTGTATTTCAATGTTCTGGATCTTGTCTTCAAACAGCTGGATGCAAACCCCACAAGGTTTCACTATTGAAAATGGCATTATCATTCCACAAGACTGGTGGGCGATTGTGTTTAATCCGTCATTTGCTTATCGCTTTGTGCATATGGCGATTGCGGCATTTTTAGTATCCGCATTATTAGTCGTTGGTACAGCAGCTTGGCACTTAATTCGTGGCAGACGTGATGAGTTGATCAAAAAATCCTTCTCATTTGGTTTATGGATGGTGCTATTTACGTCGATTGCACAAGCCTTTGCAGGCGATGCGCACGGTCTAAATACCTTAAAACATCAACCCGCAAAATTAGCCGCAATGGAAGGGCATTGGAATACTAACCACGATCACGGTATGCCGTTACTACTGTTCGCCATTCCTGATATGGAAAATGAACGTAATAAATTTGAAATCGCCATTCCAAATTTAGGTAGCCTAATCCTAACCCATAGCTTAGAAGGTAAAGTAACAGGTTTAAAAGACTTTGCCCCTGAAGATCGCCCTAATGCGTTAATTGTATTCTGGAGTTTTCGTGTGATGGTTGGCTTAGGTATGTTAATGGTATTGATGTCGTTAGCGTCTGTTTGGCTAAGAAAACGTAACAAACTTTATGAAACAAGTTGGTTCCATAAATTTGCCTTTTTAATGACACCTTCGGGCTATATTGCTCTACTTGCTGGTTGGGTTACGACTGAAGTAGGTCGTCAGCCGTGGATTATCTATGGCGTGATGCGCACTAAAGATGCGTTATCTCATACGGTTTCAGCGGAACAAGTTGGTTTAACGTTGATTATCTTTGTGATTGTATATGCAATTGTATTTGGTAGTGGCATTTTCTATATGCTGAAAATGTTATTCAAAGGCCCACAATTTATTGCTTCAACACCGAATTTGGAGAAACACTAATGTTTGAAAATTTAGATACTGCTGTCATCTGGTTCGGAATTATCGGGCTAGGCGTATTAATTTATGTCATTTTAGATGGCTTTGATTTAGGCATCGGGATCTTATTCCCTTTTATTAAGAAAAGCGATGAACGTGATGCTATGATGAATACCGTCGCACCTGTCTGGGACGGTAATGAAACTTGGATGGTACTCGGCGGTGCAGGTTTATATGCGGCATTCCCTGTTGTTTACGCAACGGTACTTTCCGCTTTATATATGCCAATTACCTTAATGGCAATTGCATTGATTTTTCGTGGCGTGGCTTTTGAATTTCGTTTTAAAGCTAATCGAACCAAAGGCTTTTGGGATCAAGCATTTATTTGGGGCTCAATTCTTGCAAGTTTCTTACAAGGGGTTATTTTAGGGGCTGTTATTCAAGGTATTGAAACAACGAATGGCATTTTTTCAGGCAATACATTTGACTGGCTTAGTCCATTTAGCTTATTTGTTGGCTTAGGTGTCGTTGCTATGTATGCAGTATTAGGCTGTAGCTGGTTGGTAATGAAAAATGAAGGCAATCTACAGAGAAAATTATCCACATTAATGCCCAAATTATTAATGTTGCTTGCGGGTATTTTTATTGGGGTTGCACTGTTTACTCCAATGATAAACGAACAAATTCAACATCGTTGGGCAGATAATTTAGTTTATATGCTAATCATTGGCTTACTTTGTATTGCTGTTTTCACAATGATTTGGAAAGCAATCCAAACCAAAAATGATGTCAGCCCTTTTGTTTATACTTTATTGCTTGTTGTTCTTGCTTTTGTGGGATTTGTATTAAGCCTATTCCCTTATATTGTGCCGCCAACAATTGATATTTGGCAGGCTTCATCGCCTAAAACAAGTCAGCAATTTGCTTTAGTGGGGGCATTGATTTTTATCCCAATTATTCTTGCTTATACTCTACTTTCTTACTGGGTATTTAGAGACAAAGTAAAAGTCGGTGATGAAGGTTATCATTGATAACTAAGGAAAAAACGATGTTTAAAAATATCAAATTGCAATCTTATCAATGGTTTATTTTACTGTGGATTGCAGGTTTTATGGGCTTAGCTGTAATAGCAGGTCTATTTAAGACACTGTTATATTTCGCTTATTAAAGGTAAAATCAATCTCGGACAGCTAAATATTCCGAGATTGATTTATGTATAAATACAGCAAATTAACTAACAGTATCAAACAACTTATTCAAAATGGGGAACTCTATCCCCATCAAAAATTACCGTCGTTGCGTGACCAAGTGCAACGTACAGGGCTTAGTTTAATGACTGTGTTAAATGCCTATCAAGAATTAGAAGCTCAAGGAATTATCTATTCTATTGAGAAAAGTGGCTACTTTGTTGCACCGACTAGCGCCAAAGTGGAAAAGCAGATCAATCTCAACACTCAAATCGAAATCAACTCACTGGTATTTGATTACTTGCAAGCAACCCAATCGGCACACATTCCGCTTGGTTCGCCTTTTCCGAGTAATGATATTCTCAATCCGCCTAAATTAACCCAAATTTTAGGGCAGATTAGTCGCAATCCTGCTAACTATCAAATTCAACATTTTTCAGGTAATCCAGAATTAAAAAAGCTGATTGCACAACGTTATACAATGCAAGGTATCCCCACACAAGCGGATGATATTGTGATTACTTCGGGCTGTTTAGATGCGCTTAATCTTGCCCTACAAGCATTAACCAAACCCGGTGATTACATTCTGTTACAGCAGACCATTTTTTATGGCGCTTGGCAAATTGCTGAAAAACTAGGTTTAAAAGTGGTAACCATTCCCGAAAATAGCCAAACAGGTTTTGATCTTGATGCTTTTGAGCAAGCCATTCAGCAATATCCAATCAAAGTCTGCTGGTTTATGCTGAATTGCCATAATCCACTAGGTTTCACTGTGAGTGAAGAGATAAAAGCTAGAATTGGGGAATTACTCGATCAATATCAGATCTATTTAATCGAAGACGATGTTTATGAAGAACTCTACTATCGTGGGCAGAAGCCATCTTCAATGAAAACTTATGATAAAGGTAACTGGGTATTGCATTGTTCTTCGTTTTCTAAAACCCTTGGGGCAAATTTCCGTATTGGCTGGGTTCATGCAGGTCAGTTTGCGGATCATATTCAGCATTTGCAATTGATGAGTACTATTTCAGCCAATCCTTTAATTCAAAAAGCGTTGGTTGAATTTATTTCAAACCATCATTATGAAAAACATTTGCGTAAATTGCGCCGAACCTTAGAGAAGAATAAGAAAACCTTTTTTGCAAATCTTCGCCAAAGTCTGCCCGCTTGCTGTGTAATTGAAAATCATCAGAGTGGCTACTTCTTATGGATTAACTTACCAGAACAAGTCGATAGTATGCAGGTCTATCAAAGTTTATTGAAAGAAAATATCAGCGTTAGCCCAAGTGCATTGTTCAGTGTTGGACAGTCACAAAAAAATGGACTACGGATTAATTGTTCATTTGAATGGACAGATGAAATTGAAAGATCGATAAACAAAGTAGTTAATACTATTCAAACAGCGATTTAAACAATAGTAACAACCGGTCAGATTCAGTAAAAAATTTGCAAAATATCTGCCGAATCCGACCGGTTGTTTATCTCTATTCTTTATTCAATAAGAACACGCCGTGTTCCGCTAAGTGAACATAAGCTGTTTGGGTATTCTCATCAAAATTATCTGGATTTGCGTTAATCATTAATTCCTGACCGCCCCAAGTGGCAACAATTTCCCAATGGTTTCCCATATAGATTGCGCTCTTAATTTGGCACAGTTGGCTTGGCTCGCCTTCTGTTTTTAAGCTAATCGCTTCTGGGCGGATTCCTACCAAACATTCGCCATTTGCAATTCCGAATTTTTCTGCGTCTGGCAGACTAAATTGATAGCCATTAACAGTAACTTGGTTTTGATTGAGTTGACCATTGAAAATACTGCTTTCTCCCATAAAGTTCGCTAAGAATAACGAATTTGGGTGCAGATAAAGCTCTTTTGCAGGCGCTTTCTGCATAATTTTACCTTTATGCATAACGATAACTTCGTCAGACACCGCAAAGGCTTCTGTTTGGTCGTGAGTTACATAGAGAGATGTAATGCCCAAGCGCTGTTGTAGCTCACGGATTTTCTCACGCATACTACGGCGAAGATTTGCGTCAAGGTTACTCAGTGGCTCATCAAATAACAGTACCTTCGGTTTTAAAATTAATGCACGAGCTAGTGCCACACGTTGTTGCTGACCGCCAGAAATTTGATCGACATAACGATCTTCAAAGCCGGCTAAATCGACTAATTCCAACGCTTCTTTAACGCGCTGTTTACGCTCTTCAGCGCCAACGCCTTGCATACGTAAACCATAACCAACGTTATCCCCAATCGACATATGTGGGAAAAGGGCATAAGACTGGAACACGATACAGATATCACGATTCTGAATCGATGATTTGGTAACATCTTCACCATCAATAAAAATCTGCCCTTCTGTAGGGCTTTCTAAACCCGCCACTAAACGTAATACCGTCGTTTTACCACAACCTGATGGGCCAAGTAGCGTCACCATAGTGCCACGTTTAATGGTTAAATCTAAATTATCGATAACTACCGCTTTGCCAAATGCTTTAGTGATATTTTTTAATACTAAGAAATCGTTATTACTCATAATGTTACTACCTTTTGAAATCTTTCTTGTTATTTTAGTGTGGGCAATTGGTTTGCCCGCGATCCATTGTTTTAATTCATTTTTTTCGCTTTTGAACGGGCAATACGAGTGTCGCCAACAATCCAGTCGAAGAATAGAATAATCGACATCATTACTACAATCAGGATTGAACCATAAGCGATAGCCACACCATATTCGCCATCTTCTACACGGTTTAAGATATAAGATGTCGCAACCCGAGTATCTGCAGTCACTAAGAACACAATGGCACTAACGGTTGTCATCGCACGCACAAAGCTAGTGACAAGGGCTGATAATAAAGCCGGTTTAAGCAGTGGGAATACCACATAAACAATGGTTTTAAATGAACTACCTTTTAATGAAAGTGATGCTTCATCAAGGGATTTATCCAACTGGCCTAAGCCTGCAATTGCAGCACGCATACCGACTGGCATATTACGCATTACCATTGAGAGTACGATAATTACACCTGTGCCAGTGATATAAATCGGTGCGTCATTAAAGGCTAAGATATAAGAAACACCAGCCACAGTACCCGGCACAGCAAAGCAGAGTAGGGTTAAAAACTCTAACGTTTTCTTACCTTTGAAATCACGGCGAACCGTAATATAAGCAATCAATAAGCCAAAGATAGCGGTAATTGGCGCTGCACTTGCTGCGAATAGCACAGTTTGGATTAATGACGGCCAAGCGCCATCGCTAAAGCCTTGTCCGAATAACGTAATATAGTGTTTTAGAGTTAAGGTGTAATCCACGCCCCAGTTCACTGTAAAGCTACCGTAGAAAATACTGCCGTAAAGTACGGTGTTGAAAAGTACCCAGAATCCTAAGAAGAACACAATCACGCCTTTCATCAAACGTGGTAAATCTTGTACATCGCCACGATAAGATTTCCCTGAAACCGTTACATAAGAGCGGTTACCAATCCATAAATATTGAATCACAAAGATTGATAAAGAGAAGATTAATAATAAGGTTCCTAAGGTACTTGCTGATGCATAATCTAATTGTGAACCCGCAATGTAGAAGTAGATTTGTGATGAAATAACATCAAAGCTACCGCCTAACACTAACGGGGTACTAAAGTCCGCAAGGGATTGAATCGCTACCACTAAGAATGAGTTTGCTAGCGCTGGTTTTAATAATGGGAAAATAATATTGAAGAAAGTTTGATAGCGATTTGCACGCAATGTATAAGACGCTTCTTCAATAGATGGATGAATGGACTTTAACGCCCCTTCCAAAATCATAAATGACATCGGCGTAAGGGCTAAAGTATGTGCAATTACGATACCCGTAAATCCATATAACCAGTTGCTACTAAATCCTAAATAATCGACTAAGAATTGAGTAACATAGCCTGAACGACCAAGCATTAAGGTAACGCCTAATCCCACAACAAATGGCGGTGTTACGATAGGTAAAATAGAGAATAATTTACCGATAAATGCGGTACGTTTTGCAATTCGAGTTGTATAAAGGGCAAATAATAAGCCGAAAGTTGTAGAAAGAACCCCGATAGTTGCTGCTACCGAGAGTGAGTTTTTAATAATACGTAAAATATAAGGTTGGTTTAAAATCGTCAGCACTTGGCTTGGCACAAACTCCGAGCCATCGTAGAACATTGAGATAAAGATCGCGAATGTTGGATAGACGATAAAGAAGAAAATCAACAAGATAATGCTTAATAGCGACGCTAAAATAAATTTATCGCTTTGCATTATTTTTATTTTGGCTAAGCCATTTGTTGCCATTGCGATAAGGCTCACAATAAGCACAAAAATACTATAGCCTAAGCTAAATTTTGCCAAAATCGCAGAGATAAAAACAAAGAGGAAGATTGCGACAACACTACCAAATTCGGCAACGCCTTGAGCATATTCATTTTTACTTTTGAAAATAGACGAGAGAGCAGGAACAAGTAACAAAGATGCAAACCACATCCAGCTTAGATTGAATCCGCTCCAACCCATAGCGGCTAAAATTTCATCTTGGGTTGATTCCGTTAACCCATAATGAAGCGCTTTAGATGGCAAACAAATAAAGCTGATTAGCGCAATGAGAACCCAGAAAATATGGGAATCTAAAAATGATGGTGTTTTTTTCACAAAATCTCTCTAGTAAAAATATTTTTTAGAATTATATCGAATAATAGCATGTAATTATATGTAGAGAGATTATTAACGATATTAATATGTTATAGTTACATAAAAAACGGCAGAGCTTTCACTCTGCCGTCGTCTAATTTGTGTTAATTATTGATAATTAGAAACCTGCTTGTTTCTCTAATTGCTCAACTAATGCTTCGTTTAATTTTAACTCTTCAGCTAAGTTAGATAAGAAAACGATCTCTTTACGAGAAAGATCTTTACATACTACACGTGCAGCTAAGTAAACTTGGCTTGCTAAAGCAGGGTTGTTACCAACCATCTGAGCGATTTCAGCAGGTGTTGCAGGTGTTGCGATTTCATTGCTGATCCATTTTACTAATTCTGGGTTATCGCCTGATTGTTGTAAAATTGCTTGTTCTTCGGCTGCGTCAATTTCACCATCAGAAACTGCAGCTGCAATCATTGTACGTAAAATAATTACACCACTATCTTCAGTTTGCATTGCTGATTCAAATGCGCTTTCTGCTAATTGTTGTGAACCTGCATTTGCAGATTGTGAGCTTTGGTAACTTTGGTATGCTTTATATGCCATGCTGCCTAATGCTGCTAATGAACCTAATTTAGTTAAGTTCGCACCACCGTTACGGCCTAATACCATTGATAAAATACCTACTAATGCTGTGCCACCGCCTAATTTGCTGATTGCATCAGTGTTACCTGATTTTGCTTGGCTTGCTGTGTTTAATACAGTGTTTAAAATGCTTCCTAAATCTGCTTTACCTTGATTTGCCGAGTTAGTTGCAGCGCCTAATACGCTACCTAAAATGTCGTTTAAGTTCATTTGGTTTCCTTAAAAAGATAGTAAATATACGCTAAATAGACCTTACTTATTCCTAAATAGTTCCCATAACAATTTGAAAAATAGCTAAAACAGCAAGTTATTTTTGTCAATTTTCTAAAGAGTTAGTATAAAAATGCATAGACAATGTAATTTTTTTAAATTATACTTTTGTACTGATAATTATTATCAATATCAAGTGGTAGTTATATATTATTTATCTAAAGGAATTTTTAATGAAAAAAACTATTTTTGCACTCAACTTAATTACCCTAGCTGTTGCTGGCGTAGCAAATGCAGAGCAAGCAACTCTTGCTCCAATTAATGTAACTGATACAAGCGGTATCACTGATAACTGGAAAACAATTACTGAACGTAATGTGGGTTCATCACTAAAAGACGTTTTAGCTGACAGAGCTGATATCAACACTGGTGGTGGAAGCGTATCTGCACAATATATGTCTATTCGTTCTATGGGGCAAAATCAAATTGATGTTGTGGTAGATAATGCAACAACAGCAACACAAGTTTGGTATCATCAAGGTCGCTTCCAACTTGATCCAGCAATGGTAAAAACAATTAATGTAGATAAAGGTACAGGCTCTGCAAGTGCTGGTATTGGTCGTATCACGGGGGCGGTACGTGCAGAGACAGTTGATGCTAAAGATTTATTAGTAAATGGAAAATCCTTTGGTGCAAAAGTTGGTACTCAAGTTAGTTCAAATAAAGGTACCAGTGCGAATTTAGCTCTTTATGGCGATCATAATGGTTTAGATGTATTGTTACTTGCAAGCGGAGCTAACGATAGAAATTATAAAGATGGCGATAAAAAAGAGATTGCAAGTAGTGCACGTAAGCAAGCAAACTATCTTGCAAAATTAGGCTATCAATTTTCAGAAAACCATAAACTTGGTGTAAGTTATCGCCAAGAGCGTTACTTTGGTGATTCAGCAGAGCGTCCAGAATTTATGATGAGTATTCTTGGTCCGATCGAAACAATGCAACGCACAGCAAACTTACAATATAAAGGTTCAAATTTAGGTTTTATCCGTGATGTAGATTTCAATGTTTTCCATACTCGTATTGATGATGAACGTCTAGACAGTAGCTTCTCTTCAAAAGTAGGGCAACGTCTTTCAAACACAAAAACAGTGGGCTCTAACCTAAACTTTACAAGTAGCTTATTTAAAGATCATTTGCTTAAATATGGTTTTAACTGGCGTAATGAACGTACAGCAAGTAAAACAGAACGAACCAATATAAGTGTTGATGGTGAACGTAAAAATGAATATGGCGTTTACTTAGAAGCAATTTGGGATTTAGAACCAATTACTTTGACAACGGGTATTCGTTATGATCACTATGATTTGGATACAAAAGGTATTCCTGATAAAGCTGGTAAAACAAATATTTCAGATGGTAGCTTTAATCCTAGTGTGAGTGCAATTTGGGATATTACAGATGAATTTAGCTTAAATGCAAAATTGAACTATGCAAGTCGTAGTCCAAACTTGGCTTCAGCTAATACCTTAACAGACGTTCTTTCTGAACGCCGTAAAAATGCACGTGGCTTACGTAATATTGATGATAACTTAAAAACAGAGCAAGCTCGTTTAGCGGAAATGGGCTTTACATGGAAACATCACGGTTTTGAAGTAAATGGTAGCTTATTCCAGCAAACTGTGAAAAACTTCTATTCACCTATTACTTCAAGCACAATCAGCAATTTAGGTACAGTAAGAACTAAAGGTTATGATTTAGATGCTAGTTACCGTTTAGATGGTTTAACTGCCCGCTTAGGTATGAGCTATTCAGAGCCTAAAGCTACGTTTGAATTAGCGAATGATTCCTTAGATGTTGTACCACAAGGTCGTCAATTCCGTAGTGTTCTTGCTTATCGCTTTGATAAAGCAGGTATTGAGTTAGGCTGGCGTGGTCGTTATGCTCAAGGTAAAGTATTTAAAACAGCTGCTCGTGGAGCAAACGATACAGGAATTCGTGAACGTAAAGGATATGGTGTGCATGATTTATTCCTGAACTGGCAACCTGTAGGTGATACTTTAAATGTTAACCTTTCAGTAAATAATATCACAAACAAGGTTTATCAAAGCCACAGCCAAAGAGCAACAGCTATGACTCCTATTGCTAAAGGTCGTGAATATGTTGCAGGTATTAATTACCGTTTCTAATTGTTAATTTTCATTTGATGTGAACCTTAAGCCCCTAGGCTAATTTTAGTCTAGGGGCTTTTTTAATTTTTTGATTTTTTCCTAATCTGCTAAAATGCCTAAAATTTTTTGAGAAACACAAAATGGCATTAATCGAATATCACCCACCTACAGATCCTTGGCTTGATGAAGTCTATAGAGATAATCATATTTTAGTGATCAATAAACCGAGCGGACTACTTTCAGTTCCCGGTAGTCAACCACAATATTTTGACAGCGCGATGACACGTATCCAGCAAAAATATGGCTTTACAGAACCGGCACACCGCTTAGATATGGCAACAAGCGGTATTATTTTGTTTGCATTAAGCAAACAAGCTGAAAAAGAGTTGAAGCGCCAATTTCGTGATCGTGAGCCGAAAAAGCACTATCAAGCATTATTATGGGGCAAATTAGGCGAAAAAGTGGGAGATACTGGAACTATCGACATTCCACTTATCTGCGACTGGGAAAATCGTCCGCGTCAAAAAATTTGTTACGAACGTGGTAAGAAAGCGGTCACTTTTTATGAAGTTCTTGCACATTACCCAAATAACACAACCCGCGTGCGTTTAACCCCTTATACAGGACGTTCGCACCAGTTGCGTGTGCATAGCCTTGCATTAGGTCATCCGATTTTGGGTGATAAATTCTATGCAAATCCATTGGCGCGTAGTCTTGCACCACGTTTATGTTTACACGCAGAGTCGTTATCAATTACTCATCCTATTACAAATGAGCCGATGACGTTTGAAACAAAACCTGATTTTTAATCCCCATACGAGCCGTATGGGGTTACTTAGCAGAGCGACTTTGTCGCTCATTTAATTTAGTCGCAACGCGACTAAGATAAGTAACCTAGCACGGCTCGTGCTAGGTTATATCAATTATACAGAGTAAAAACAATGAACCTACAATGGCAACATTATCCTGAAAATACTAAACGCCTATTTAAACTCTCTTTACCGATTTTTATCTCACAACTTGCGGTGTCGGGGATGGGCTTGGCGGATATTATTATGGCAGGGCTTGTGAGCGATGCGGATGTTTCTGCGATTGCTGTAGCAAACTCTATCTATCTACCGCTCTTTCTTTTTGTATTAGGAATTCTTAACGCGATTACGCCAACAGTTTCTTATCTTAATGGCTCAAATCAACGCCATTTAATTGCGCACCAAATTCGTCAAGGCGGTTGGATTGTGGCAATGCTTTGCACGCCATTGATTTTAGTCCTGCTCAATAGTGGTCTGATTTTAGATGCGATGCAAACTCCTGCGGAGTTTTCGCAAAAAGCGCAGGACTACTTACTTGCTATCGTATTCGGGATTGTACCAGCGCTACTTGCGATCAATTTGCGTGCTTTCAATGATGGCTTATCGAATCCAAAGCCTGCAATGGTGATTACCTTTATCGGCTTATTGTTCAATATTCCCCTTAACTATATCTTTATTTTTGGGCATTTTGGCGCGCCTGCATTGGGAGCTGTTGGCTGTGGTGTGGCGACTGCGATAGTGAACTGGGCTATGCTATTTATGTTGATTCATTACAGCAAAACTAACAGCTCACAAAAGGATATTAAACTTTTTGAAAAGTGGATCGAAGCGCCAAATAAAGCAACGCTAGTTAAGTTATTTAAGCTCGGTTTACCTATCGGTTTTGCGATGTTTACTGAAATTATGATGTTTTCGGCTTCATCTCTGATTCTATCGCCATTAGGGGCGCAAGTTGTGGCAAGCCATCAAGTTACGCTACAAACTAGCTCGATCTTCTTTATGGTTCCCCTTGCCTTTAGTATTGCAGCGACAATTGTGGTCGGTCAAACACTTGGACAAGGCGATGTGGAAAAAGCGAAATATTTGAGTTTCCACGCAATTATCACTTGCACGGCTATTGCTTTAGCAATGGGCGTGGTTATTTTGTTATTTAAGGATTTGATTCCACATATTTTTACGAGCGATCCAACATCTGTGGCGATAGCGTCAAGTTTATTAATTTTTGCTGCGATCTATCAAATTCCTGATGCGATTCAAGCGGTCTGCAACGGTATTTTACGTGGCTACAAACATACAAAACCGGTGCTTTACACCACAATGTTCTGCTACTGGGTTGTTGGTTTACCGCTGGCGACCATTTTATCGCGCACCGACTGGATTGTGAAACCGATGGCGGCGATGGGCTTTTGGTTGGTTTTCTGTATCTCATTAAGTATCGCTGCGGCGCTACTTTTCTATAATATGCGCCGTATTCAATCAGTACCTGCGCAAGATCTATTAACTCGTTTGGATTCAATTAAATAATGGCGCTATTTTATTCTGAAAAATCAGCAAAACAGGCGGCAAAATCGACCGCTTGCAAAACCTTCACTATTCAAGATTTAGATTATCAAGGGCTAGGAATCGCAAAAGTTAATGGCAAAACATGGTTTGTTGAAAATGCATTGCCTGATGAACAAGTGGAAGCCAAAGTGATCGAAGAAAAGCGTCAATATGGGCGGGTGCAAGCGGTTAAATTTCACAAAAAATCTGCAAATCGCCAAACGCCAAGTTGTGCGATTTATGGCAAGTGTGGCGGTTGCCAAATGCAACATATTCCCCTTGAATTGCAACGTGAAACTAAGCAAAAAGCACTATTTCAACGTTTACAGAAATTGCAAACGGCAGAAATTGCTTATCAGCCAATGTTAGTGGGCAATGATAAAAACTATCGTCGTCGTGCTAAATTAAGCATTGCTCTACAAAAAAATCAATTAGTGGTTGGTTTCCGCCAAGCAAATTCGCAACAGATTATTCCATTAACTGAGTGTGAAGTGCTTGAGCCACAGCTTTCGGCGCTTTTGCCTAAGTTGCAAAAATTACTGGCTAACTGGAAACAGAAAAAATCGTTAGGGCATATTGAGCTGGTTCGAGCGGATAATGGTGTTGCGTTATTGCTACGTCATATCGGCGCTTTACATAACCAAGATAGTCAAAATTTGCGTCAATTTGCGGAAAATGAACAGCTAATGCTATTTGTGATGACCGATAAAGAGCTGATTGAACAGTGGGCTGGCGAGAAACCGTATTATCAGCTTAATGGCTTAAAACTCTATTTTTCGATTAGAGATTTTATTCAGATTAATGCCGAACTTAATCAGCAAATGGTGCAAACAGCGCTAGACTGGCTTGAACTGAATGATGAAGATAATGTGTTGGATCTATTCTGCGGAATGGGCAATTTCACTCTGCCTATCGCACAAAAGGCGCAAAAAGTGGTTGGGATTGAAGGTGTTGAGCCAATGGTTGAGCAAGGGCGTTTTAATGCAGAGCTCAATCAATTAACCAATGTAGAATTCTATCAAACCGATTTAGATCAACCTTTTGTGGATCAAATCTGGGCGAAACAGCCATTCAATAAAGTGCTATTAGATCCTGCGCGTAACGGTGCTTATTTTGCTTTGGATCATCTATGCCAGTTGAATCCAGAGAGAGTTGTGTATGTGTCGTGCAACCCTGCAACTTTAGTGCGAGATGCTGAAAAGCTGATTGCAGAAGGCTACCAATTACAAAAATGCGCAATGATCGATATGTTCCCGAACACCGCACATTTAGAATCAATTTCAGTGTTTGTTAAAGCGTAATCTTTGGTGCATAATTATTTATGCACCAATTACAGTAAAATTTATTTTTTGCGACTATCTATATTTGTGTTGAATCAATACATCTAATTCAGCAAGATTAAACTTATTATCCATATCATTGATTATTTTGCGTAATTCATTTGAAATAAGAATAAATTTTTCACCATCATCAGACTTACTAGGTATTTTTATAGATAATTCTCTTATGAATTTTATGACAGGACTATTCCATAATGGATATTTATCTGGATATTCTAATGATAGTAATTCAGATAATAATGCTTTTCTTGTTGCAATGTTTTTCTTTTGGAGTTTATTAATTTCTTTAGATACTACTTTATCTTTTTTATTATCAGGAGCATTGTAGATATTTATTAGTGATTGGCATAGTCGTTTGAAATTATCATATCTTCCTTTTCTTACCCAACCAAATCTAGGCTGAAAAGTTATACCATTTTCTAAAATACTTTTTAGTTTTCCATAGAAGATCTCATTGTCAATTTTTCCATCAGAACATTGTTGAATATATATTTTCAATTTATCTTTATTCTTTTGGTAATTTTCTAGTTGTTTTCTTCTATGGGTTAAAAGATTCTCATTGATAGTCAAATTAGCTAACATCTTAAAATAATTGAAAGGTTGTTTAACTTTTATTGATATGGATTCTATATAGTTTTCTATCCATTCAGCTGTTATAGGAGTTGAGTTCTTCTCAATATCTGTAATCCATTTAATAACATCTATAAATTGTTTTTCGGAAATAGGATTAAGTATATTGGCTTCATAATTAGAATTGAATGCAGCATTAGTTAAGTTAGATGAACCTATTAGAGAAAAATATTGATTTTCTTTAGTTTTCCAAAACATAGCTTTAGGGTGAAATCCTTGAATATTTTCAGCGACAAGAAAATTTTTTCTAAATTGTTTTGGTAAAGTTTCATAGACCTTATTAATTGCTATTTTTTTAGATATTCCAAAATCTTTTCCAAAAATAAACTTAAATTTAGATGGATATAATTTGGTGTTAAAAGAAAAATCACTATCCCATTCAGTTAAATATGCAGAAACAATATAAAGCTCAATAGCTTCAGAGATTGCTTTTTTATATATTTTAGCAAGATTAGATGTTTGTTTATCTGTATGCAAAAATAATTCGGTGTTACTCATTTTATTTCTCCTATATACAATAAAAATAGCGCACATAAATGCGCGCTATTATAGTATTAATCTTGAGTTGTAGCCTGCTCCGAACTTGGTTTACGGCGCTTACCGATATTTTTGGTATCTTTATGGCGCGTTTTTACCTTTTTCTTAAGAGCTTCTTTCTTCTCTTCTTTTTTCTTCTTAATACGCGCTTTCTCTTTTTTGCTCACAGAAATCACTTCGCCATCTTTTGGCGCTTTCGTGCGTGGCTCTAAACCTTCGATAATACGCGGTTTTAATGGCTCTTCTGTATAACGTTTGATTTTGCCAAGAAGTTTGTAATCGTGGGCTTCAACCAATGAAATCGCAGAGCCTTTTTTGCCCGCACGAGCAGTACGACCGATACGGTGTAGATAGGTATCGGCGCTATAAGGCAAGTCAAAGTTAATTACAAAATCAACATCGTCAATATCGATACCACGAGCAGAAACATCGGTTGAAACTAACACATTTACAACGCCGTCTTTTAAGCGAGTAATTGCTTGATTACGTTGCGTCTGTGCCATTTCACCTTCGATATAAGTTGAACGAATACCACGTTTGCGTAGGGTATCACTTAATTCCCTAACCGCTTCACGACGGCGCACAAACACAATTGAACGCTCAATGCCAAATTCTGAAATCAAGCGAGCGAGTAGTTTGGTTTTATGATCAACATTATCGGCGTGGTAATACCATTGTTGGATTTTCTTACGTTCACGGCGACTTGGCTCTGCGTCAACTTGTACAGGGTCATTTAACAGACGCTCTGCAAAATCGACTAATAGTTCGCCTTCAAGGGTTGCAGAGAATAACCAGCAGTGTTTACGCCAGCGAGTTTCTGCTGCGATTTTTTCAGCGTCTTGACCGAATCCCATTTGTAACATACGGTCTGCTTCATCAAAAATCAGCACTTCAACTGAACGGCAGTCAAAATTTTCTTCTTTAATATATTGCAGTAAACGACCAGGCGTTGCGACTACTAAATCTTGGTTCGTATTAAATACTTCGCCGTGATTTTGATATGCCACGCCGCCAGTAATTGTCGCAATTTTTAGGTTAGTAAATTGCGCAATTTCTTCTGCTTGCTCCGCAACTTGCATTGCTAATTCTCGGGTTGGAGTCAATACCAAAATACGTGGCGGGCCGGGTTTACGACGTGGATAGTCAAGTAAATGCTGAATTGCCGGAAGCAAAAACGCAGCAGTCTTACCTGTACCCGTTGGCGCTGAACCTAATACATCTCTGCCTTCCAATGCCGCAGGAATCATCGCTGCTTGGATTGCCGTTGGGCGTTTATAGCCTTTTTTATCTAATGCCTTGAGAAGTTCAGGGCTAAGATCTAATTCTTGGAAAGTTTGGGTTGTCATTTATTTTCTCTATGTAATATTTTGTTTGAATGTAGGGGCGTGCTGAGCACGCCCGCGGGCGTATGCAATACGCCCCTACGTTGTTTTATGCTACAAATACAAAGCCATCACCACAGCATTCTCTCGTTTGCCATCAGTGGTTGGGTAATAGTTTTTGCGAATATCGACTTCGTTAAAGCCGAGTGAAGTATATAAATTCAGTGCCGTGCTATTTGATTGACGGACTTCAAGCCAAAGGGTCAAAATCCCTTGTTGTTTAAGTTGTTCAATCAATTCTGCTAAAAGCTGTTTTCCGTAGCCTTTACCCTGTGCTTGCGGGGCGACTGCGATATTAAATAGGGTCGCTTCGTCTAGCACCTTTTGGCAGATTGCAAAGGCAACAATTTGATTGTCTGCGGATAATTTTAGGTTTAAATAGCGTTCGCCTTGATTATTTAGCAAGGTGCCTTTTGTCCAAGGGACTAAATGGGCTTGTTGCTCAATTTCAAATAAACGATCAAAATCGTTCTCTTGAACTAATGAAATCATTCGTTATTCTCGAAATGTTGACAAAATGGCTGAATTTGTTGCCAAAGTTGGCGTTTATGTTGTGATAGTTGCAGATCTTGCCAAGAAGAGTAGTTCCAAGCGGTCTGTTTTGGATAACGTTTTACCAAGCGTTTCATTGCATCTGTTTCTTGCACAATCCATAAAATCGGATCTTGCTCAAATTGCAAACGCATTGCCTGTTCAACATTAACCCATTGATATTCATCTTTTTTGAGTTGTAAGGTGCGTAAAACGTCTTGAAACAGCATCGATTGTTGCTGATCTTGCTCACAAATTACGATAAGTTTCACATTTTTAGCGAGATGAATTTGTGCATCGCCTTTTAAAACCTGCGGTTTTTTCAGCGTCCATTGTGGAATATTCATCTCATTTAATAGCAAATCTCGCCGATTCATCATTTTTCCTCACAAAATAGTGGGGAATATTAGCAAAAATCGGTAGAATACCGAAATTATTTTGCACAAAAACAGGAAATTTATGTTATCCCTTGAAAGTGAAGTATTAGAAAGACATCTAAACTTATTCCAAAACAAGAGCGTTTTATTGTTTGGCGATGTACGAGATCGTTTTGCGGATACTCTTAAACAGAAAGTACAAAGTGTAACGGTATTTAGCAGTTACTACGACTATTCGCGTTTACATAGCAATGTGGAATTTGGCTTAGAGTGCCATAACCAAGCGGATTTGGCGGTATTCTACTGGACTAAAAATAAACAAGAGTGCCAGTTCCAACTTCAACAGTGGTTATCACAAGCGCCTGTTGGACAGGCTATGTTGATTATCGGCGAAAACCGTGCTGGCGTGCGTTCGGTAGAAAAAATGCTTGAAGCTTATGGCGATATTCACAAAATCGATTCAGCGCGTCGTTGTGGTTTATATCAATTTGAATTGAAAACCCAACCAAGCTTTGATAGCAAAAAATTCTGGAAATCATACCGCTTGGACGATCTCAATATCTTCGCATTACCTGCGGTATTTAGCTCTGCGGAATTAGATAACGGCTCAAAATTGCTTCTTTCAACCTTTGATAAAGCAGATCGATTAAAAGGAAAAGTGCTTGATTTAGGTTGTGGCGCAGGGGTAATCGGTGCTTGCTTAAAACAGCAATTCCCGAAAATTAAGCTCACAATGTCAGATATTCACGCAATGGCGGTGGAATCGAGCCGTCGCTCCTTAGCGGAAAATCAGCTTGAAGGCGAAGTCGTGATAAGTGATGTGTTCTCAGATATTAATGATCGTTTTGATCTGATTGTGTCAAATCCGCCATTCCACGATGGGATTGATACCGCTTATAGAGCCGTGCAAGATCTGATTGCTCAAGCGAAAAATCATTTAACTAAAGGGGGCGAGTTAAGAATTGTGGCGAATGCATTCTTGCCATATCCAGACTTGCTTGATCAGGCCTTTGGCAGACATCAGCTATTAGCAAAATCGAATAAGTTTAAGGTTTATTCGGTACGTTATTAGTTTTAAAAATATCTGCAACCGGTCAGATTTTCTAAAAATTTTGCAAAATCGTTAAAATTTGCAAATTTTTACTAGAATCTGACCGCTTGTTTCCTAGCCGATTTGCGAAAAAACCTGTATAATTCGCGCCTTTGCAAATTGTGAGCAAGATCACATTTTTAAAATGTGAACCACATTTCCAAGATTTCCGTAGGGTGCGTGTGAACGCACCATTTTTAAACTCTATATAAAGACACTTCAATGCAAAATTTAGATACAAATAAAATGCGTAATATCGCAATTATTGCGCACGTTGACCACGGTAAAACAACCCTAGTTGATAAACTTCTTAAACTTTCAGGCACATTAGATACATCACGTGGTGATGATAATGAGCGTGTAATGGACTCAAACGATCTTGAAAAAGAGCGTGGTATTACCATTCTTGCGAAAAACACAGCGATCAACTGGAATGACTACCGTATCAATATCGTAGATACTCCAGGACACGCGGACTTCGGTGGTGAAGTAGAACGTGTTCTTTCAATGGTTGACTCTGTATTATTAGTCGTAGATGCGTTTGATGGCCCAATGCCACAAACTCGTTTCGTAACTCAAAAAGCATTCGCTCACGGTTTAAAACCAATCGTTGTTATCAACAAAGTTGACCGTCCGGGCGCACGTCCTGACTGGGTTGTGGACCAAGTATTCGACCTATTCGTAAACTTAGGTGCAACTGACGAACAGTTAGATTTCCCAATTATCTACGCTTCAGCATTAAACGGTGTTGCAGGTTTAGATCACGAAGATTTAGCGCCAAATATGGATCCGCTATTCGAAGCGATCGTAGAACACGTTTCTGCGCCAGATGTAGAATTAGATGCGCCATTCCAAATGCAGATCTCTCAGTTAGACTACAGCAAATACTTAGGTGTTATCGGTATCGGGCGTATCAAACGTGGTACAGTAAAACCAAACCAACCTGTAACTTTAATTGATAGCGAAGGTAAAACTCGTAACGGCCGTATCGGTCAAGTGTTAGGCCACTTAGGTTTACAACGTTACGAAGCAACAGAAGCATTCGCAGGTGATATCGTAGCAATCACGGGTATGGGTGAATTAAACATCTCTGATACATTATGTGATGTAAACAACGTTGAAGCATTACCAGCATTATCTGTTGATGAACCAACAGTAACAATGTTCTTCTGTGTTAATACTTCGCCATTCTGTGGTCAAGAAGGTAAATTCGTAACTTCACGCCAAATTTTAGAGCGTTTAAACAAAGAATTAGTGCACAACGTAGCATTACGCGTAGAAGAAACTGACGATTCAGATATCTTCAGTGTATCTGGTCGTGGCGAATTGCATTTATCGGTATTAATCGAAAATATGCGTCGTGAAGGTTATGAGTTAGCGGTATCTCGTCCGAAAGTAATCTTCAAAGAGATTGATGGTCGTAAACAAGAGCCATTTGAGCAAGTGACAATCGATATCGAAGAACAACACCAAGGTTCTGTAATGGAAGCATTAGGTATCCGTAAAGGTGAAGTACGCGATATGATCCCAGATGGTAAAGGTCGTACCCGTTTAGAGTACATCATTCCTAGCCGTGGTTTAATCGGTTTCCGTAACGAATTTATGACAATGACTTCAGGTACTGGCTTACTTTACTCAAGCTTCAGCCACTATGATGATGTGAAACCGGGCGATATCGGTCAGCGTATCAACGGTGTATTAATTTCAAACGGTACAGGTAAAGCGTTAGCATACTCACTTTACGCATTACAAGATCGTGGTAAATTAATGGTTGATCACGGTGTTGAGATTTACGAAGGTCAAGTAATCGGTATCCACAGCCGTTCAAACGACTTAACGGTAAACCCACTTGAAGGTAAAAAATTAACCAATATGCGTGCGTCTGGTAAAGATGATGCATTAACGTTAACCACACCAGTTAAGTTCACATTAGAACAAGCGTTAGAATTTATCGATGACGATGAATTAGTAGAAGTAACGCCAAAATCAGTTCGTATTCGTAAGAAATTATTAACTGAAGTTGAGCGTAAACGTGCAAGCCGTACAACTACGAGCACAAGTACTCACTAATTTATAATTTTATTGTAGAAGCGGATCAATATTTGATCCGCTTTTTTTGTACTTTTAAGAAAGATTTAGCCTTTAGCTACTCTTCATTATTGCCATATATCCAACTCTTCCATCCTTAAATAAAAGTCAATTTTGTCAAACTGGCGTAATATTTTTATGCGGTTATTTGCAATAAATTTAACTAGGGATTACAATTGAGCGTATTTTGATTTGAAATCGTTTTCTTATTAACTGAGGCATACATATGAATATGATATTTAAAGTAGTCAAAAACTCACTTGGTCAATATACCGTTACTTCTGAACTTGCTAAATCAAAAGGCAAAGGAAAAACATTAAAGCTATTGTTAGCTAGTTTAGGATTAGCGCCAATGGTGGCTATGGGGGCTGATGTACATTCAGTGGATCATGAGGTGCGCTATACTCTCAATGTAGAAAATGGTGAGATAGTTGTACAAGGCAATATGGTTATAGTGCTACACATCCGATTAATGAAGATTTGAATATTTTTGGACCTGGTGTTGTTGAAATTAATGCTCCTATAGAGAGCTCTATCTCTATTGATGGAAGTTCTGTTGTTTTAAATATATCTGGGGAAGATATTCATTCTCCATTTCAGCATGTAACTATAAAAGATGATGGTGCTTTAATTTTAGGGCCGGCGACCTTTGGTGAATATGCCAATAAAAATATTGATGATATTTCTACTAGTAACAACTGGAGTTTATTAGATTCTATTACCCTCAACAGAGGTGGGACTTTGGATCTAAATGGACAATCAGTAACACTTACACTTTCACAAGATAGTAATTCAGATGATAGTGTCAGAATTATTAACTCTTCTCATGAACCAGCAACTCTCTCAGTCATCGGCGACAATGGCCATTCAATAATGAATGGTAAAATGGGATTTTCTTCTAAGAAAGATCTCGTTGATATAAGCCAAAGAGTACCAAATGTAAGACCTATTAATCTTAAATATACAAGTTCATCTCCTAACATATTTTTGATTTCAGGAAGTTCAGGATTTGAATCTTTAACTACTGAAGGGCAAGGAAAACTGGTGCTTTCTGGATCGAATATAAATGGATATTGGGAAAATCGTGATTTTGAAGTACCTTATTATGATTACAGATCAGAAAATTCTGGAACTGTAAGTTTAAAAGATGATACAGAATTTCATGTTAGTCGTAATGTAAATGAATTTGAAGCAGATAGACTAATTGTAGAAGGAAATTCGAAAGCTATACTTGGATTTACTAATGGTATGTCTGTTGTTTGTGATTCAGGGTTATCTTATCAATATGGTAATTCATGTAATGCTGAATATCTTAGCGATGCCGATATTTCTCAATTACCACGAACAGAAATAAATATTAGGGAGACTAATCTTCATGATAGTTCTTCATTATTTGTGGGTAAAGCATTGTTAACAACGCAAATGAATCAAGAACATTTTGGATTTACACCAGGATATAGTGATCACAATGTTGTATTATCAAGGGATGCTATTTGGCAATTAACTGGTGATAGCTATGTAAAAAATTTATATTTAGAGCCTGGTTCAAAAATTTTACTAAATGATAAAGATAACTTTGATTCTTTTAATTACCTTTCTCTTGAACGTTTAGGAGGGAATGGCTATTTCCGTTTTAATACTGACTTAGCTAATTTACAAAGTAATTTGGTTCGTGTTTCAAATTTAGAAGGTCATCATGTTATTTCGATAAAGGATTCTGGACGAGAAATTAATAATGAAGGAGAAACATTAAGATTATTTAGTATTAGTAATAATTATGGCGGAACCTTTGAGTTAGAAAATTATTATGTTCATGCAGGGGCGTTTCGTTATGATCTAGATAAATTAATGGGTAGCAATGCATTTGCTATCACTTGGGAAAAAGCAAAAGAACCAGAAAAACCAGATCCTGTTGATGAAGTAGATAATCCTGAAACTCAACCTGACACAGGTTCTCAACCAGACACAGGTTCACAGCCAGATACAGGTTCGCAACCAGATACAGGTTCACAGCCGGATACAGGCTCGCAACCAGATACAGGTTCACAACCAGACACAGGTTCACAACCAGACACAGGCTCACAACCGGATACAGGTTCACAACCAGACACAGGCTCACAACCAGATACAGGTTCACAACCAGATACAGGTTCACAACCAGATACAGGTTCACAGCCAGATACAGGCTCACAACCAGATACAGGTTCACAACCGGATACAGGCTCGCAACCGGATACAGGTTCACAGCCAGATACAGGTTCACAACCTGACACAGGCGCTCAACCAGATACAGGTTCACA
>LEKJ01000028.1 GCA_029852775.1 Pasteurellaceae bacterium LFhippo2 | reverse complement strand
GCCAGCTGTTTCAGCTAAAAGCTATAACCCTGATATTAAAGCGCATTACGAGCGATTACTTGCTAAGGGTAAAACCAAAATGCAAGCTATTGGTGCTGCAATGCGTCGTTTAGTACATATCTGCTTTGGGGTGTTAAAGAACAAATCTGTTTATCAGCCGCAAACTATTTTAGCTTAGTGCAAAAAACAATTTGACTTTGGGGTTGAGAGACAGTATCTACATATGAGCATTAATCGAAGAAATATCGTAGGGACACGGTGCCCGTGTCCGCACAATCTATTTTAGGACTAATGCGCCTCGTCCCAGTTATTACCGACACCCACTTCCGCAATTAATGGCACTTTTAGCTCAATTGCTTTTTCCATTTCGGCTTTGATAAGCTGGGTATAGTGTTCTACTCTGTCGGCTTTGACTTCAAATACCAATTCATCGTGTACTTGCATAATCATCTGAATATCATCACAGCCTTCAATTGCTCGGTCGATACCGATCATTGCTACTTTGATAATATCCGCCGCAGTTCCTTGCATTGGCGCATTGATTGCCACACGTTCAGCAGCTTTACGGCGCATTTGGTTACTTGATTTAATATCTGGCAGATATAAACGGCGACCGAATAGCGTTTCCACATAGCCTTTTTCCGCTGCTTTTTCACGGATATCAATCATAAACTGTTGCACCGCAGGATAGCGTTGGAAATAGAGATCCATATATTTCTGCGCATCACCACGAGAGATACCGAGCTGATTAGATAGGCCAAAAGACGACATACCGTAAATTAAGCCGAAGTTAATTGCTTTTGCACTACGGCGTTGTTCGCTAGTTACTTCATCTAATGCCACACCAAAGATCTCCGCTGCGGTTGAGCGGTGAATATCCTTACCTTCTGCAAAGGCTTTAATCATATTCGCATCATTTGCTAAGTGTGCCATAATTCGTAGCTCAATTTGCGAGTAGTCGGCAGCTAATACCACATAGCCTTCACGAGCAATAAAGGCTTGGCGAATACGTCTGCCCTGTTCGTTACGAATTGGGATATTCTGTAAGTTTGGATCGCTTGATGATAAACGCCCTGTTGCTGTTACCGCTTGATGATAAGAAGTATGCACACGGCCGGTCTGTTTGTTGAGCATCTGTGGTAGTTTATCTGTGTAAGTCGATTTCAGTTTACTTAACCCACGGTGTTCCATTAGCAATACTGGCACTTGGTGCCCCATTTGTGCTAACTCTTCTAACACTTCTTCATTGGTTGAAGGCGCACCTTTCGGGGTTTTCTTAATAATCGGTAAACCTAACTTCTCAAATAAGATCTCCTGTAGCTGTTTAGTCGAAGCCAGATTAAACACTTGCCCCGCCTCTGAATGAACTTGCTGTTCAAGCTCTGCTAAACGCTGTTCAATCTCTTTTGAGTGATCTAATAATAACTGCGGATTGATTAATACGCCGTTGCGTTCTACACGAGATAACACCGATACCAACGGCATTTCGATCTTCTCAAATAGCTCAACTAATTCAGGTTCTTTGCTTAATTCCGCCGATAAAACTTGATGAAGTTTCATAGTAATATCCGCATCTTCCGCCGCATACTCTGTGGCTTTTTCAATCTCAATTTGGTCGAAAGTCTTCTGATTTTTGCCCTTACCCGCCAACTCTTCAAATGGAATAGTGGTGTGACCTAAATAACGCTCGGCTAAGTCGTCCATATTATGACGACCAGTACTATTTAGGGTATAAGACTCCAACATTGTATCGAATGCCGCACCTTGTAGCTCAATGCCATTGCGAGCAAAAATGGTTAAATCATATTTGATATTTTGCCCGATCTTTTTGATAGCTGGATTGGTTAAAATCGGAGTTAAGCTCGCTAATACTTGCGCTTTATCCAACTGATTTGGTAAAACCTGTTCCACTTGTTCAGTAGGTTCTTCATCACTAAACATATCCACCTGTTGTGGCTGTTCAGCACTCACAAAACCCTTGTGAGTTAAAGGAATATAGCACGCCTCACCATTTTCAAGGGCAAAAGAGATCCCGACCAAATTTGCCGACATTGAGTCTAGGTTATCAGTTTCGGTATCGACCGCAATCAGCCCTGCCGATTGTAATTTTGCTAACCACTGATCAAATAGCACTTGGCTGTTTACACATTGGTAAGCGGTACGATCTATCTCAACTTTTGCAAATTTTTCTTCAGAAACGACCGCTTGCTGTGCTGTCGCTTGATAGTTATTTGGAATACGTTCTGGCGAAGTTTGCGTGACTGGGTTTGCATCATTCATCACTTCATTTAACCAGCGTTTAAACTCATAGCGACCAAATAGCTCCACAAGCTGATCACGCTGTTGTGGTTGAGTAAGAAGTTGGTCGTGAGTAACGTCTAGTTCTACATCGGTTTTAATTGTTGCTAGTAGATACGAAAGATCCGCAGTCTCTTTCTCTGCCTCTAATTTTGGCGCAAAGGTTTTAGCGCCACGGAAAGTTAATCCTGCTACTTTATCCAAATTAGCATAGATCTCTTTCATTGAGCCGATACCTTGTAATAACGCAAGGGCTGTTTTTTCGCCCACACCTTTTACGCCCGGAATGTTATCCGATGAGTCGCCTAATAGCGCAAGGTAATCAATAATTAGCTCTGGCGGAATGCCATATTTTTCAATCACACCTTCACGATCAAGCAATGTGTTATTCATAGTGTTAATCAACATAATGTGATCGTTCACCAGTTGTGCCATATCTTTATCGCCGGTACTGATTAATACATCTTTGCCTGCTTGTGCCGCTTGTACCGCAAGGGTGCCAATCACATCATCAGCTTCCACACCTTCAATAGAAAGTAGTGGAATACCCAATGCTTTAATCATTGTGTGTAATGGTTGGATTTGTGAACGTAGCTCGTCAGGCATTGGCGGACGGTGTGACTTATACTGCTCAAAGAGTTCATCACGGAATGTTTTGCCTTTCGCATCAAACACCACAGCAATATGGCTTGGCTCCACTTGAGCAATCAAACTTTTTAACATATTTAGCACACCATACATTGCCCCAGTTGGCTCGCCCTGTTTATTGGTAAGCGGTGGGAATGCGTGGAATGCACGATATAAATAAGAAGAACCGTCCACTAATACCAGTGGATTTTGTGCGATAGTAGCCATTGGATAATCTCTATTTGATAGGTTTAATTTAAAATTTGCTGAATATTATAGCCCGAAAAAGGAAAGACCGCTGAAATATTGCTATTCAAGCGGTCTGATTTTACGAATTTTTTGCAAAACTAACTATTTGCAATAATTACTGCGCGTTTTGGTGCAGGATAACCTTCGATAGTTTTTGAATGATCGTTTGGATCTAAGAAATCAATCAGCGATTCATTCTCTAACCACTCTGTTTTACGTTGCTCTTCTAAGGTTGTGACCGCTTCATCCACACAACGAACATTCTTAAAGCCCACTTTTTCAAGCCAGTTAATTAATGCCGACACTGACGGGATAAAATAGACATTTTTCATTTTTGCATAGCGATCCGCCGGAACTAACACATCATTCACATCGCCATCAATCACTAAGGTTTCAAGCACTAGCTCACCGCCTTTGACTAACTGAGCTTTTAATTGTGAAAGATGATCCAACGGCGATTTGCGATGATAAAGCACACCCATTGAGAATACCGTATCAAACGCTTGTAGCGGTTGCATCTGCTCAATACCAAGCGGAATTAAGTTTGCTCGGCGGTCGTTATTTAATAATTTACGAATCACTTCAAATTGACATAAAAAGAGCTCTGTAGGATCAATCCCCACAACCATTTTTGCCCCTTCGCCGACCATACGCCACATATGATAGCCACTGCCACAGCCTACATCTAAAATAGTACGGTTCTTTAATGGCGACAAATGGGGTAACACTCTATCCCATTTAAAATCTGAACGCCATTCACAATCAATATGGATACCGTGAACGTGATAAGGCCCTTTGCGCCAAGGCATTAGCTGTTTAAGATGATGCGTTAAACGTTGTACTTCACCAGCCGATAAAGGCTCGTCAAGTTTACTTTCAACTTTATCAGTTAAATTAATTTCAGCAGGCACGGTTGGAAGAAAATCAACAATTTTTGCCCACTTCGCATAATCGCCATGCGTTTGCTTTTCCCACTGTTTTAATTGTAGTGGTAAAGTTTCTAACCAAGGCGAAAGTGAAGTTGTTGCTATTTGTTGATAAAAAGGACGAAAATCGATCATATACTCTGTTTTATTAAGAATGAGAAAATTGGGCGTGATTTTAAAGGAATTTATCGTAATCAGCAAAAAAGAAATAAAAAAAAGCCCAAGCGTCATGCTCGGGCTGCTAAATAAAAGCTATGAATAAAATTTTCTTTGTTATACGACTGTTTTATAGCAAGGTAATGCAACAAAACGAGAGCATTTTATTGCAAATGTAAGCAGTTGTAAATATATGTAATGGATAACCGATTAAAATAACTTCATTTATTGAAATATTTTTCGAATTAAGCCTTCTTGTGTATAACTTACAACCAATTTACCCAATTTATTATACACTTTACCTGTTGCAACTCCCCTAGAACCACTACTATTTACAGCTTCAAGAGAAAACAGTAGCCAATCACTAATATCAAACTCACGATGGAACCAAATGGAGTGATCGATAGTAGCAATTCGCATATCCTGATTTAATGCGCCCTTCTTATGCGGATGTAACATTGTGCTAATACAATGAAAATCTGAAAAATAAGCCAATAAACATTTTTGTAAGTTTTTTGTGAGATTCACATTACCATTGGTTTTAACCCATAAAAATTGCTGTGGTGGGTTATCATTCTTATCAAAAGGATTAACAGGATATTTAATTCGCACATCAAATGGGCGTTCAGCTTGAAATACTGCGCGGATTTTTTCAGGGAGATAATTAGCTAATTGGGCAATAAAATCATTTTCTGATGTTAATTGCTCTGGTGATTCAATTTCTGGCATAGGTTGCTGATATTCAAGCCCATCTTCAACAACTTGGAAAGAAGTCATTAAACGGCAAATAATTTCATTATGCTGAATCGCATTCACAGAAACCGAAGTAAAACTACGCCCTTCGCGCAATACTTCTGTTTCATAAATAATGGGGTAATTTGCGTCCCCCGCGCGTAAAAAATAGATGTGGCAAGAATGAAGCTCTCTTTCTACTTCTACAACCTGCATAGCCGCCATTAATCCTTGTGCAATAACTTGCCCGCCAAACACCTGCGGCAATCCCAAATCTTCGCTTTTACCGCGAAATAAACGGTCATCTAAGCGTTCTAAAGTAAGTAAATCAATAAGTCGAGATAAAGCAGACATTTTTCCTCCTGAATTTTTGGGTATTGTAAAGGAAAAGAGAAAAACAAAAAACCGACCAGTTACAACCGGTCGGTTTTGTTAAAAAATTTGCAAATTATAGATCATCAATCACTAAATAGATTTTTGATACTGGGCCGTGTACACCAACGACTTTGATTAACTCAATATCTGCGGTTGCACTTGGGCCTGAAATGATATTCACACAAGATGGCATACGCTCGCCGTTTTGTGCTTTATCGTGTAATACTTTTGCAAGTTGTGCTACACGCGGTAACACTTTGCTTTTACGTAATACTACGATTGATTTCTCTGGTAATAAGCTCACTGAACGGCCGAATTCTTTATCAGAAAATAACACGATACCGCCAGACTCTGCTAAACCATACTCGCCGTAAACCACACCAATATTCGCTTTTTCTGCTTTATCAATGTTAGTTT
Organism: Pasteurellaceae bacterium LFhippo2; assembly: GCA_029852775.1. Taxonomy (GTDB): domain Bacteria; phylum Pseudomonadota; class Gammaproteobacteria; order Enterobacterales; family Pasteurellaceae. The sequence continues at coordinate 201,298 of LEKJ01000028.1, read as the reverse complement.
TTGCTTCTGCATTGAAATCCCACACATAGCTATCTTCGTATTTTGCTTGAATAGCTTGAGTGATACCTAAATCTTTTAAGCGTTGGTCATTGTTGATGATAACGCTTGCACCACCGTATTTTTCACAAATATCGATGATTGTTGAAGCAAGATCCGCTTCTTTTGATTCAACCACGTCCGCCATCATTACACGAGAGAAGTCGATAAACTCTTTCACTAACTGCTCTTGAGTGCGGTCTGTTAAACGTGTCGTTGGGTGATCGTTAACTAATTCAGGCATTGGCTCTGGCACAGTTTGACGTGGTCTGCCCATACGTTCTGCTAATTTATTTAAGAAATTTTCGCGATTTTGTAAGTCCATTATTATTACCCTCTATTTTTGAACCACTCACGGAAACTTTCGCCTTCAGCAGACGGAAGATCACGGGCTTTTGTCCATTCAGCTAATGCGCCAACTTGAATTGGAGCCTTACCATTTTTGATAAATTTACCAGCCACTTTTGCACCGATATTCACGCCCACTTTCCATAAAGTTGGGTGTGAGTTGGCAAAAGTGAAACCAGAAATTGCCACACGCTCTGCAACCGGTGTCATACCGCTTTCTGCAATATGTTCACGGTGTTTAAGAATTAATTGTGCAAGTGGAATTTTCACTGGGCACACCGAGTTACAGCCTGTACATAATGAACACGCATACGGTAACTCTTTAAACTCTTCGTAACCACCTAATAATGGTGAAATTACCGCACCGATTGGGCCCGGATAGATTGAGCCGTAACCGTGACCACCAATTTGACGGTATGCAGGACAAGTATTTAAGCAAGCACCACAACGGATACAACGTAAAACTTCTTTAAATTCGCTTTCTAAGATCTTAGAACGACCATTATCTACAATCACTAAATGGAATTCTTCAGGACCATCTGTTTCGCCTTCAAGACGTGGGCCTGTTAACCACGTATTGTACGCGGTTAATTTTGCACCTACCGCACTGCGTGCAAGCATTGTGATTAATACATCAACTTCTTGGAATGTTGGCGCTAAACGCTCCATACCCATTACCGCGATATGCGTTTTTGGCACAGTGGTTGCTAAACGTAAGTTACCTTCGTTTGTTACTAAACATACAGAACCTGTTTCTGCGACCGCAAAGTTACAGCCACTGATACCGATATCTGCTTCTAAGAAGTCTTGACGAATGACTTTACGCACGAAAGCGGTCATCTCTTCTGGTGTTTCAGGACCATCATAGCCTAACACATCGTGTAATTCTTGACGGATTTTATGACGATCTTTGTGGATCGCTGGTACAACGATATGTGATGGCTTATCGCCTACAATTTGAAGTAAGTATTCACCTAAATCGGTTTCAACCACTTTCATCCCTTCGTTTTCAAGCACTTCATTTAAACCGATCTCTTCTGTTACCATTGATTTCGATTTAACGATTTTCTTAGCATTTTTCTCTAATGCCACTTGACGAATATATTGAGTTGCTTCTTCAGCTGTTTCTGCGAAATAGACTTTACCGCCGTTTTGGTGTACTTTTTCGCTTAATTGGTAAAGGTATGCGTCTAAGTTTGCGATAACGTGGTTACGAATCTGTTTAGACAGGTCACGCCACTCTTCCCAGTTACCTAACTCATCAACCATACGTTGACGGTTTGCACCGATCGTTTCCTGCGCTTTAACTAATGCTTTACGTACAACTTCGTTGTTAATTTGGCTATCAACGCGTTTTTTAAATGCAAGGTTACTTGTTTTTAAAGACATATTATTTGCCCTCCTGCATTAATACTTCCGCAATGTGCATTACTTTCACATTTTTACCTTCGCGGCTTAAACGACCACCGATATTTAATAAACAGCTTACGTCTGCACCGATTAAATATTCTGGCTCAACGTCCATAATATTAACCACTTTCTCTTTTACCATTTCGCCCGAGATTTCAGCCATTTTCACCGAGAATGTACCACCGAAACCACAGCAAGTGTTTTGGTTATGAATTGGCATTAATTCTAAACCTTTCACATTTTTTAATAATTCTAATGGCTCATCAACGATGCCTAATTTACGTGAAAGACTGCAAGATGGGTGATAAACCGCTTTGCCTGGCAATACCGCGCCAACATCTTTAACTTTTAATACGTTCACAATGAAATCTGTTAAATCGTGGAAGCGATCTGCGACTTTCTGCGCACGCTCTGCCCACTCTTTTTCGCCAAAGCGTTCGAAGTATTCTGGATAGTTTTTAATTGCATACACACAAGAACCTGCCGGTGCTACGATTGGGTAATCATTCGCTTCAAAGGTTTCCACTAAAGTTTTCATACCGCTTAGCGCTTGTTTTGCGTAGCCACTGTTCATTGCAGGCTGACCACAGCACCCTTGCTTCTCAAGGAAAGTAATTTGGCACCCCAATTTTTCGAGTAATAAAACAGTGTTTTTTGCAACGCCTGCTTTCACGATATCAGCGATACAGGTTACATAAAAATTTACGTTCATAATGAACTCCACTAAATAAAAATAAGAATAAAAATCAACAAGAAAGCTCTAAATAAAACAAGCGGTATGATTTAGTAAAATTTTTACAAAAATCAACCGCTTGTCTTCATAGATAAATTAAATTATACCGAATAGAACACAGGGATAACTAATAATGCTACTGCTGCCGCAATGATACCATAGATAAACATTGGCACTACAGTTTTCTTAATAATCGCACCCTCTTGGTTTTGGATATTTAATACTGAGTTAACCGCTACGATGTTATTGATACACACCATATTACCCATTGCACCACCCGCTGATTGTAACGCAAGAACTAAGCTTGCTGATAAACCTGTTGCTTGTGCAGTTGATAACTGTACGCTACCGAATGTTAAGTTAGAAACAGTGTTAGAACCAGAGAAGAACGCACCTACAGCACCTAAGTATGATGCGAATAATGTCCAGTATTCGCCAGTTGCTGCCGCAAAGCTGTTACCGATGATTTTAACCATTGAGTTATCGCCACCTACTAACATTAATTTCACCATAATTAATGCACCAACTAATGCTAAGAATGGGTTTTTAGTTTGTTTTGCACTGCTTGTAAACACATCTTTCACTTTTGGTGCTGACACTGCAAACACAGGAATTGCGATTAATACTGTAATAACAAATGGGATCAATGCTGGTACATAAAGTAGTTTATAGCCTGCACTTACTGATGAACCAAAGATATTTTTCAAGCTAAAGATTAAACCTTGGCTTACATCAAATAGACCTAGTGAACCTAATTGTACGCTGAACCAAGAAGTCGCGTCATTCATCATTGCCTTAAATGGTAACTGTTGGATACGAGTAACGATTAAGATTGCAATTAATAAACCTGTAGGGAATAACGCTTTTGCAACTTCTTTAGTTGTTACCGCATTATCATCTAACGTATTTTCAACTTTCGCTAAACCTACACCTTTGTTCGCTAAGAATACCGAAATTAATAAACCGATAGCACCACCTACTAATGATGGGAACTCATAGTTCACTTGTGCTAATAATAAGTAAGGCACCACACAAGCAAATACACTTAAATAGATATAAACGATATTTTGACGAATCTCTTTACCTGTTACAACGAAACGTAATGCCATTACAGGAATTACAAACGCTGCAAATGCGTGGATTAATGCTGTCATTGAACCGATTTCAAGAATCTGTTCTTCAGGTAATTGAAGTGGACCCATACCGAACCAAGTTGGGGTACCTACCGCACCAAATGATACAGGCACTGAGTTCATTACTAATGCAAGCATCGCTACTTTGATCGGGTTGAAACCTAAACCAACTAAAATTGGTGCTGCAATAGCTGCTGGTGTACCAAAACCACTTGCACCTTCAATCATAAATGCGAATGCCCAACCGATAATCATTAATTGTGCAACAGGATTCGGGTTGATGTTACCTAACCATTTACGTAATGTATCTGTTGCGCCAGATACTTCTGAGAAACGGTTGAATAAAATCGCACCGAAGATTACTGTGATCGGCGTTAATACATCAACAACAGCTGCCGCAATATTTGCGCTAACTAAAGTGATATCCGTACCAAAGTAGATAAATTGAATAATTAATACCACTACAGCGATCCAAGGAAGCGCAACATAAGATGGTAACGCATTACGTTTTACCATTAAATAAATCAGTAAAACGATTGGAAAAATACTTAAAAATAGAGCCATTAGGCCACCTCTACAAAACAATAGGAAAATAAAAAGCTCGCTGATGAGTCCCCATCTAACGAGTGTGTGCATTCTAGATGAAATGTATAAATAAAAAAGCGAAATGTTATGATTTTGTGAATCAGATCACACTATCAATTTCACTTCGCTGAAATTTTAGCAACATTTTTTTAACATTTATAGATCAAATCATTTTGTTAGGGTGCAAAAACGGCATTTATAGCTATTTTGTTCATCAATCTCTGACCATTGCTCACCAATTAATGTCCATTCGCTCTCATCTATCTCAAAAAATGTATCACCTTCAAGATTTGCTTGGATCTCGGTTAAATATAATTTTGACGCCATTGGAATTGCTTGCTTAAATAACTCTCCACCACCAATTACCATAATTTCATCCACATTTGCAAAACTTTTGGCTAATTCAACCGCTTGTTCCAAACTTTTTGCAGAATATGCCCCTTCCACTTCAAAACCAGAGCGAGAAAGAATGATATTTGGCCGCTTCGGCAACAAACGCCCAATAGATTCATAAGTTTTACGTCCCATAATCACTGGTTTCCCCACCGTATTTGCTCTAAACCAAGCAAGATCAACAGGCAAGTGCCAAGGCATTTGGTTATCTTTGCCAATAACGTGATTCAATGTGCGTGCGACAATAAGTGAGATTGTCATTTTAATTCCCCTTAATACGTTCTTAACTCTTCTTGATTAAATAGCTTTGCTTCGCCTTTTCCGTAAAGTACTTGATAGTAATAATCGTAAGCTAGCACGTTCTGCACATAACCACGTGTTTCTAAAAATGGAATTGACGCAATAAACTCATCCATTTCTAAGCGGCCATCTGCACGTTTTAACCAACGTTCTACTCGGCTAGCCCCTGCATTATAAGCACTTGCCATTAAAATTCGATTATTTGGATATTTCTGATTAAGTTCTTCCAAATGTGCTGTACCCAACATAATGTTACGGAATGGATCAACTAAATCACGCTCGCCACTATAAGGTAATTGGCTATTTTTAGCGGTCTGACTCGCTGTTGTTGGCAACATCTGCATTAAACCAATCGCATTAGCGTGAGATTTAGCCTCAAAATTCCAAGCACTCTCTTGGCGAGCTATCGCCATTGCAAAACTTTTACTAATTGCTTTGCCAACAAGATTAATATCAAACCAATCTGAATAAGCATTCGGTAAACGTAAATCAATATGATCCCAAGCTTTGGCTTGAATCGAGCCTTCAACGGCAAGATCATACCAATTCTGCTGTTTTGCATAGTGACTAAATGCTAATTTATCTTCAAAGCTTAGATCTTTTAATAGCTCAATCCAAGCTGATTTCGCTGAGCCAAAGCGCTTTAATTCTCTTAATTCTGCAATTCGAGCTAATGCCGTTTGATACTGCGCTTGTTGCTGTTCAGTTAACGGATTGACATTTAACTGTTTCAACTGATAGCTCTGGTTTAACGCTTTAGCAGCAAGCATTGGATAAAAACCACGTTCTTGGCTTAGTTTAGTAAATAATTCGGTACGCTTTTCTGGATTTGTTTCCACTTTAGCAGCCCAATATTGCCACTCTAATTTATCTTTACCTTCATTTGAAAGCAGCTCTAACCACTCTTTAAGATCGGTTTTCTGCCAAATCGCCATACGTAAACGGCGTTCAGTTAGATTATCTGCTTTTAGATGTTTTAGCTGATCATCACGCCAAAGTTGAAAACTTGGATCTTGATTATCAAAGAAACGGCTAATAAAACTGGTTTTCCACTCTTTTTCTTCCGCAGATGAAATTGAAGATGAAAGCACTGAGAAAAATGACGATAATTTCCATTTATCTAACCACTCTTGATAAATCGCAAAACTTGGCGACTCCATATCTTCCGGCAAAGTTTTGAGATACCCAGCAAAACTTTTAGCAACCAATTCTTTATTCCACTGATCTGGTGTCTGCTCTTGCACAAAAGTTGCCAAATAAGCTGGCTGTGCAAGTAACTTATTGACTGATGTTAGCCAATTTGTTAATGCAGAATCATTGGTATCTTCTGCTAATCCTTCAAGTCCTTTGCGAGAATTTAATTTAAACAGGCTAACTGCTTTTTCTTTAATTAATTCTGGTGTTTTAAAACCTTGATCTCGCCAATAAGCCTCTAAATTCAAGCACTCATTCGGTAAACGATTATTTGACGCCCAATAGCTTTGTAATGCTTTTGCTCCACCTAATTTTTCCATTTGGCTTTCAGTCAATAACCAGAATTGCGTAAACTGCTCAAGCAATACAGCCATTTCAGGGGGAGTTGACGCATTGCCATTCGCTTGTTCAGTTTCTGGATTTAATTCGAGCTGCTCTGCCAATAATTGATATTGCGCACCAAACAGCAAACACTGGTTTTCAAAACTAGTTGGTGCAACTTGCTTTGCATACTCTACTAATTCAGCATATTTTTGCTGTTGGAAAAGCTGTTGAAATGGTTTTTGTGCATTTCGTTTCGCAAGATTTGGATACTTTTCATTAAAGATCGCAATCTCTTGATCTGTTGCTTGATTAGCATTTAACTTAGCTTCAAGCAATAAGCGATCTGTATCTTGCTTTAAGGGATAATTCGTTAATGTTTGATTTAATTGATTGGCAATTTCTGCTACAGCCGGCGAAAATTGGTTATTACGAACAGCTTGTTGTAACACAAACTCTAATGCTAAAAAGTTACTACGCTGCTTTGTTAGATTAGATTGCTCAGCGATTGGATTTGTTTGCAGTTGAGCTTCGACTGTATTAGCCGTTTTTGATAAATCGCTATTCATTACAGATTCTGTAGCAAATGCGCTACTGCTAACCAACAAGGCTAATAAGGTCTTTTTCCACATTTATCTTTTCTTCCTTTTCAATTCGTTAAGGTAGTTAGAATACAAAAACCGCTTGAAGTTGCCAACAAGCGGTCTGTTTGCATAAAAAATTTGCAATTATTCTTCAATCACAACTTTTGCAATGTAATCTAAATTACGGTAGTGCTGTGCATAGTCAATGCCGTAGCCAACTACAAACTCATCAGGAATTTCAAAACCAACCCACTCTACTGGCACTTCAACTTCGCGGCGAGATGGTTTATCTAATAGCGTACAAATGGTTACTGAATTTGGATCGCGCAGTTCCAAAATATCTTTTACTTTACTTAAAGTGAAACCTGTATCAATAATATCTTCTACGATTAATACGTCTTTACCATTAATCTCTCCATCAAGATCTTTTAAGATCTTCACATCTCGATTTGACGTTGTACTTGTGCCATAGCTTGATGCCGTCATAAAATCAACTTCAACAGGTAAATCAAGTAAACGAACAAGATCCGCCATAAACATAAATGAACCACGTAATAAACCAACTACCACTAAATTTTGTGTACCTTTTATTTTGTAATAGTGGTTAATTTCCTTAGCAAGTTCAGCGATACGTTGTTGAACGTCTTGAGTTGAAATCATTGTTTCAATATGATGTTTTTTCATAGGAAATCCTTGATAAAGCATTTAGGAAGAGAAATAAAGCGCGCGGAATTATACACTAAAGCCTTTTTCAACTAAACCCACTTTACCGTTTAAATAGGCTCAAAGTACAAACTGCAAATTTTTCCGCCAAACAGAGCGCTTGTAGCAATTTCTGCTTGTGTAAAAGCTGAGAACTCTTTATAATCTGAGACCTTACACGTTAATGTGTAATTCAATGGGGGGACTTCTGGTTCTTCGCAATGGTGTTCAGTTTACTTGGTCAGGTCCGGAAGGAAGCAGCCTGAATTGAAATTTCCGTGTGCCGAAGGTTAGCTGGGAGTTCCCCCACCTTTTTGGGCTTTATTCAGCTACAACCATTCACTTTCACTCACATAATAAAAAAGAGCTGGCTATTAACCAACTCTCTTTATCAACTAAACTACGCTATTTTTACGCTTTTTTCTTAACAGGACGTTGCCAGCCTTGGATATGACGCTGTGGAACACGTGTAATCACTAATTCATTTTCAGCAACATCTTTAGTTAGAGTTGTACCCGCTCCTACTGTTGAGCCACTCGCAACTGTCACTGGCGCAACTAATTGGCAATCTGAGCCTACAAATACGTTATCGCCAATAATCGTTTTGAATTTGTTTGCACCATCGTAGTTGCAAGTAATCACGCCCGCACCGATATTACAAGTATGGCCGATTTCTGCATCACCTACGTAAGTTAAGTGATTTACTTTCGAACCTTTACCCACTGTCGCCGCTTTGATTTCCACAAAGTTACCCACGTGAGTTTCATCCGCAAGTTTTGTACCTGGACGTAAACGAGAGAATGGACCGATCTTCGCTGATTTACCGATAGTAGTATCTTCAATCACTGAATAAGGCTTGATCTCTACATCATCGCCAATTTCACAGTTCTTTAATACTGAACCTGCGCCGATTTTTACGCGATTACCTAATTTTACTTCACCTTCCAAAATGACATTGACATCAATTTCAACATCTTTGCCGTGTTCTACGGTACCACGCACATCAAAACGTGTTGGATCGATAATAGTTACACCAGCAAGTAATAATTTTTCCGCTTGTGTTTTTTGGTAGTAACGCTCTAATGCCGCAAGTTGTAAACGGTTATTCGCACCTTCTACTTCCATTAAATCACTTGCTTGAACGGCTTCAACACGGAAACCATCTCTGTTCGCCATTGCGATAACATCGGTAATGTAATATTCGCCTTGAGCATTATTATTGTCTAATTGACCTAACCATTTTTTGAAACTTGCACCGCTTGCAACCATTACGCCGGTATTCACTTCTTGGATTTTAAGCTGTTCTGGATTTGCGTCTTTCTGCTCAACGATACCCACAACAGAACCATTTTCACGAATAATTCGACCGTAACCAGTCGGGTTATCTAACACTACTGTTAATAGACCGATACCATTTTCAGGTTTTGCTGCAATTAATTTCTCTAAGGTTGCTTGAGTAATTAAAGGCGCGTCACCGTAAAGCATTAAAATATTTTCATCATCCGCGAAGAAAGGCGCGGCTTGTTGCATTGCGTGACCTGTACCTAGCTGCTCTGCTTGTAAAACCCAATTAACCGGCTCTGCACTTAAACGTTGTTGAAGTAAATCACCACCGTGACCATAAATTAAGTGAATTTGCTGAGCGGATAACTGTTTTGCTGTATCAATTACGTGTTTAACCATTGGCTTGCCAGCAATAGGATGTAATACTTTTGGTAAATCCGAGTACATACGAGTACCTTTACCCGCAGCTAAAATTACGACGCTAAGTTGTGTCATAGGAAATCCTTAAAACAAAGAAATAAAAATCGCGTTATTCTAACGAATTTTTTTAGAAAAGAAAAAGGGAAAGCGCATAAAATCGCTTTCCCTTAATAGAATAAAATTACTTCTGACGCATTGCAGGGAATAAGATCACATCACGAATTGACGGTGCGTTTGCGAAGATCATCGCTAAACGGTCAATACCTAAACCTTCACCTGCTGTTGGTGGTAAACCGTGTTCTAATGCCACAACGAAGTCATCATCATAGAACATCGCTTCATCATCCCCCGCTTCTTTTGCTTCAACTTGAGCTTGGAAACGTTCTGCTTGGTCTTCTGCATCGTTTAACTCAGAGAAACCGTTACCGATTTCACGACCGCCGATGAATAGCTCAAAACGGTCTGTCACTTCTGGATTTTCATCATTACGACGTGCAAGTGGTGAAATTTCCGCAGGGTGAGCCATTAAGAATGTTGGCTGAATTAATTGGTGCTCTGCCACTTCTTCAAAGATTGCATTCACCACAGAGCCTAAGCCCCAAGATTTTTGGATTTCAATGTGTAAACCTTTTGCGATTGCTACCGCTTTATCGAAATCGTGTAAATCTTCTAACGTAATACCATTACCGTATTTCACAATTGCATCGTGCATTGTGATACGCTCAAATGGTTTACCGAAGTCAAATACATATTCACCGTAAGGAACTGTAGTTGTACCTAAAATATCTAACGCTAACTTACGTAATAACTCTTCAGTGTTGTCCATTAAATCGTGGTAATCCGCATAGGCTTGGTAGTATTCGATCATTGTGAACTCTGGGTTGTGACGAACTGATACACCTTCGTTACGGAAGTTACGGTTTAATTCGAATACACGCTCAAAGCCACCCACTACTAAACGTTTTAAGTAAAGCTCTGGTGCGATACGTAAGTACATATCAACGTCTAACGCATTGTGGTGAGTGACGAATGGTTTCGCTGCAGCACCGCCTGGAATCACTTGTAACATTGGGGTTTCAACCTCGATAAAGTCTTTATCTAAGAAGAATTGACGGATACCTGAAACCACTTTAGAACGAATAATAAACGCACGACGCGACTCTTCGTTTGCGATTAAGTCTAAATAACGCTGACGGTAGCGAGTTTCTTGGTCTGTTAAACCTTTGTGTTTATCTGGTAGTGGGCGAAGTGCTTTGGTTAAAAGTTGTAATTCACTTGCACGAACCGTTAATTCGCCAGTTTTGGTTTTGAAAAGCGTACCTTTAACACCTATGATATCGCCTAAATCTAGCATACCGACAGTTTTTTCGTATTCACCTTCTGCAAGGTTGTCACGAGCAACATAAAGCTGAATTTTACCGCTTACATCTTGAATTGTGATGAATGTTGCTTTACCCATTGCACGACGTAACATAATACGACCTGCAACCACTGCTGGAATTTCTTTTACTTTTAACTCTTCGCCATCTACTTCATCATATTGTTGATGTAACACTTCTGCTTTATCTTCACGACGGAAAGTATTTGGGAATGCGTTACCACGCTCACGTAGTTGAGATAATTTTTCACGGCGAGCTAACATTTCACCATTAAGATCTAATTCTTGATTTTCTACTTCAGACATTTTGGTACCTTAAAATATTTTTAAATTGATAAAATTAAATTGGCACGCGTTTAAAACGCGCGCCATTAATACAGTTTTTAGCAAACTAGACATCTAAATTCGCATAAAGCGCATTGCTTTCGATAAACTCACGACGTGGTTCAACCTCATCGCCCATTAACGTTGTAAATAGTTTATCGGCAGCAATAGCATCTGTAATTGTTACTTGTAACATTTTACGTGCAACAGGGTCCATTGTGGTTTCCCATAATTGATCCGCATTCATCTCGCCTAACCCTTTATAACGTTGAATCGTTAAGCCTTTGCGAGACTCTTTCACTAACCAATCAATCGCTTCTTCAAATTGGCTTATTGGTTGTTGGCGTTCGCCACGCGTAACATAAGCTGTAGGTTCTAATAAACCATTTAACTTGCCACCTAATGTGGTAACACGACCATACTCATTGCTACTAATAAAGTTAATATCTAAGCGATAAGTTGTATCTAAACCGTGCGCCGTAACAATAATTTGCGGTTCATAAATGTGGCGTTCAGAATTATAGAATATCTCTGCTCTGTAATTACTTCCGCCCGTTTCTTTTTCATTTAACACTTCAACACATTTATTTGTCCAAGCGGTCACATCAGCTTCATTTTTTACAAACTCTACCGAAAGCGCTGGCTGATAAATTAATTGATTTAAAATTGCTAACGGATAACGGCGGACTAAACGTTTAAATAGTTTCTGAACCCCATTAAATTCGCCAATTAAGCTTTCTAATGCAATACCGCTTAATGCTGGCGCACTATCACTTACATAAAGTGATGCACCATCTAACGCAATAGATAACTCATATTGCTCCATTTCATCGTTATCTTGGATATAACGCTCTTGGTTTTTACCACGACCTTTTTGTACTTTATACAGTGGCGGTTGAGCAATATAAATATAACCACGCTCGATTAACTCTGGCATTTGACGATAGAAGAAAGTCAATAGTAGCGTACGGATGTGCGCACCATCGACGTCCGCATCGGTCATGATAATAATTTTGTGATAACGTAATTTTTCTACATTATAGTCATCACGGCCAATACCTGTACCTAATGCTGTAATTAAGGTTGCAACTTCTTGTGAAGAAAGCATTTTGTCAAAACGTGCTTTTTCAACGTTTAGAATTTTACCTTTTAGCGGTAAAATCGCTTGGTTTTGACGTTCACGACCTTGTTTTGCAGAACCACCCGCAGAGTCCCCCTCCACTAAGTAAAGCTCTGATTTTGCAGGATCTTTTTCTTGACAATCAGCTAATTTGCCCGGTAAGCCGCCTAAAGACATACTACTTTTACGTACTACTTCACGCGCTTTACGAGCCGCTTCACGCGCACGCGCAGCTAATAAAATTTTCTGCACGATCATACGAGAATCTTCTGGATTCTCAATTAAATACTCTTGTAATGCTTCGTTCATTGAGCTTTCAACAGCACTACGCACTTCTGAAGACACTAATTTATCTTTAGTTTGTGATGAGAATTTTGGATCTGGTACTTTTACCGAAATAACCGCAACTAACCCTTCACGCGCATCATCGCCCGAAGCATCGATCTTCGCATCTTCTTTCTTCAATTTTGCGACATCACTCGACATATATTTTTTCAAAGAGTTACTCAATGCGCCTTTGAAGCCCGTTAAGTGAGTACCGCCATCACGTTGTGGAATATTATTGGTAAAGCAATAGATATTTTCACGAGAATCTTCATTCCATTGCATTGAAATTTCGACACCAACACCATCTTTTTCTGCAGAAAAATAGAATGGTTTTGTGTGAATCAGCGTTTTACCTTGATTTAAATACTCAACGAAAGCTTGAATACCACCTTGGTAATGGAAGTGTTCTTCAACACCACTGCGTTCATCAATTAACTTAATCGAAACACCAGAGTTTAAGAAAGACAACTCACGTAAACGTTTTTTAAGAATGTTGTATTCAAATTCGGTCTTATTTTTGAAGATCTCGTAACTTGGCCAGAAACGAACTGTGGTTCCTGTTTTATCAGTTTCGCCAATCACGCTCAATGGCGCATCAGGCACACCCAAGCTGTAGAATTGCTCGTGAACACTACCTTCACGGCGAATAGTTAATTGAAGTTTAGATGAAAGCGCATTTACAACCGATACACCTACACCGTGTAAACCGCCCGATACTTTATATGAGTTATCATCAAATTTACCACCAGCGTGAAGTACCGTCATAATTACTTCTGCTGCTGATACCCCTTCTTCTGGGTGAATACCCACAGGAATACCACGACCATCATCTTGCACAGAAACTGAGTTGTCTGAGTGAATAGTAACTACGATATCATTACAGTGACCTGCTAACGCTTCATCAATTGCGTTATCTACCACCTCAAACACCATATGGTGTAAGCCCGTACCGTCATCAGTATCACCGATATACATACCTGGGCGTTTACGCACAGCATCTAAGCCTCGTAAGACTTTAATGCTAGAAGAATCATAGCTATTTGGTTGATTTTGTTCAGACATCGTCATTCCTATCGTTGAAAATTTGGTTCGGCAAAATACCGAAAAAATTGGCGGGATTATAGCAGAAAAATGGGGGGAAGTGTAGATAAATAAGCTATGTAGGGTATGTGTAAACGCACCGCTAAAGATATTTGGTGCGTTTACACGCACCCTACATAAAATAACATTACTCTACCTGAAATAAAAACGGATTAATTGCGCTTCTTGCTAAACCTTTTTGTTCCATTTCAGCATCAAGGAATAAGGTCGCTAAATCATCTGCGATAGGCTCCACGTGCGGATCTTTATCTTGATGTAAGATTTTTAAATAGCTACCACAATCACCACAGCTCTCTGCTTTTACCGCTGCGTCTGTGGTATCTAACGACCAATAATCTAGTTTACCACTCTGATCACAGTTGCTGCATTTGGTGCGAACCATATGCCATTCGCTTTCGCACATTGAACAATGTAGATAACGTAGGCCTTGTACTTCTCCAAAATGAATAACGCTTGCCACAGGCGCAGAATCACACACTGGGCAAGTATGGCGGTCTTCACCTAATTCTGCTTTGGCATTACGTGGTAATTGTTGTGTGAGTTGCACCCAATAAAGTGATAATGCTGCCCATAAGAATACCGCTTTATCTGCTCCCACAAGCTCAAAACGTTCCGCTAATAAATCATCTGCCATTTTGTCTAATTCACTGCTCGACGCTTTTTCTAGCCATTCTAAAGTCGGCAGAGTACTCTCTTTGGCATAAGGTTTGAATTTCTCAATTAACGCTAAAAGCAATTCACGCCATTCGCTCGAACGCTTAAAGGTTTTCACATCTAACGGTTTAATTCCATCACGCTCTGTTAAGTAAGCGCTCAGTTTTTCTGAAATATTTGCAATTGGCTGGGTTGCAAGCAAATCTGCCTGAACATCAACGATATTCGCTACAAATTCTAAATAGTCGCCAAACGGGTTATTTTCCGCTAATTGACGTAAACGTTTTGCACGGCGCATATAGAGATTTTTAGGGTTTGCAAATAGCAATGGCGGATTATGAAATGAACTTGCGCTTTTTTGAATCTCGTCTTGGGGTAAAATTTTGATACTCATTTGATTTCCTAATAATTTATAGGGAAATTCCCTATCAAAAAACAATTCTAAATTTATCTAAAAAATCTATTACTTGCTATTAATGTAGGGGCGTACTGCGTACGCCCGCGGGCGTGTGCAACACGCCCCTACAGATAATTTAGATAAACATAAAATACAAGGGCAGGATTTTCACCTGCCCTACATTTTATTTCGCTTTTTGCTGCTCCGCTAACTCTTTTTCAAGTTTTGGTAACACTTCATCACGGTACCAACGTGGGTGGTGTTTTTTCGCCCAACGTACAGTTACCCAACCGTGTAACATACCGCGGATTGAACCTTTCACCCAGAATGCCATATACATATGCACGATGATTCCCATAAACAACATAAATGCCATCGCTGAATGGAGTAAAATCGCAATACGTAATACTGGAATTGAGAAATTATGCGAGAAATATTGTCTCCACATAATAATACCTGTAATTAAAAGAGTGAACATTGCAACGCATAACGTCCAGAACAACATTTTTTGACCAAGGTTATATTTACCATTGTCAGAAACTGCGTGTTCGTTACCTTTTAATACTTCAATGATGTTTAACGCCCAAGGAATATCGCTTTTCTCAGGGAAGTTATAACGCCAGTAAATACGAACCATATTTAAAAACGCAATAAACATCACAAGCCCTGTGAATGGGTGTACAAATCGCGCTAACTGTGGAGTCCCTAAAATTTCATGAATCCATGAAAAATCAGGGAAGAAAAACGCCAAACCAGATAAGCCCGTTGTAAAGAAACAAAGCACCAATAACCAGTGACTTAAACGAGCAGGCAACTTATGGCGAATAATTTTATGATCGTTACTGATCTCAATCTTACTCATTTTTGCCCCCTTTATGTTCTTCGTCGTGGTGATCTTCAACATCTTCTTCTGCATTTGGCCCAATCGCAATATAGTGTGCTGCAGCCGCAACTGCTAAACCGCCCATTGCCATTGCCGCAACTGGTTTCAATACATCTTTCCAAATTGTGATTGTTGGGTCAATTTGCGGATCTTTCGGTAACCCTGAATATAATTCTGGTTTATCTGCGTGGTGTAACACATACATTACGTGCGTACCGCCCACACCTTCTGGATCGTATAAACCAGCATTTTCATAGCCACGAGATTTTAAGTCTGTAATACGTGTTTGCGCATACTCTTTCATCTCTTCTTTGCTACCAAAACGGATTGCACCTGTCGGGCAAGTTTTCACACAAGCTGGTTCTTGACCTACAGTGACGCGATCCACACAAAGGGTACATTTATACACTTTGTTGTCTTCTGGGTTCATACGTGGAATATTGAATGGACAACCTGCGATACAGTAACCACAACCGATACATTTATCCGATTGGAAGTCCACAATACCATTTGCGTACTGGATAATCGCACCCGGCGACGGGCACGATTTTAAACAACCAGGTTCTGAGCAATGCATACAGCCATCTTTACGGATCAACCACTCTAGACGATCATTTTCTTCAACTTCGTTGAATTTCATCACCGTCCAGGCTTTTGCATTTAAGTCTGCAGGGTTATCGTAAACACCGACACAAGCTTCTGGTTCAGCACGAATGTCATTCCATTCAGAGCAGCCAACTTGACACGCTTTACAGCCGATACAAGTCGTTACATCAATCAATTTTGCTACTTCGATTTGATGATCACGCGCTTGTGGTGGCGGTGTTAAGAATGACGTAGCAGAAGCCTTAATAATATTTTGAGATTGAACTGAACTCATATTACGCTCCTACTTTCTCAATGTTTAATAACATACATTTCGATTCAGGTGTTTTGGTATTTGCATCACCTGTGCGAACGGTTAAATTATTCGCAAAATAACCTTTTTTCGCTTTAGTGGTTGCTGCAAAGCCCCAGTGAATTGGAATACCAATTGTATGAATCGTTTTGCCGTCAGAAACTAACGGACGAATACGTTTAGTTACGACTGCAACAGCCTTAATAAAGCCACGTTTTGAGCTTACTTTAACGTAGTCACCGTGTTTAATGCCTTTTTCAGCCGCAAGTTGTTCACTAATTTCAACAAACTGCTCTGGTTGAGCGATTACGTTGAGTAGTGAGTTCTTCGTCCAATAGTGGAAATGCTCAGTTAAACGATACGTTGTACCCACATACGGGAACTCATCTGATGTACCTAATACTGGTGCAATTGGTGCCACAGGGCTTGAAACCACATTTGGATGTAATGGGTTTGTACCAATTGGCGTTTCCGCTGGCTCATAATGCTCTGGGAATGGACCATCAACCATACGCTCACGTACGAATAAGCAACTCACGCCTTCAGGTTGCATAATAAATGGTAACGCTTTGCTATCTGGTGGAGCAGTACCGAAGTCGGCAACATCCACATAGTTCCAGTTTTTACCATTCCATTTCACAAGCTGACGTTTAGGATTCCAAGGTTTACCTGATAAATCCGCTGATGCGCGGTTATAAACGATACGGCGGTTCATCGGCCACGCAAATGCCCAACCTAATGTGTTACCTAGACCTGACGGGTCTGAGTTATCACGGTTCGCCATTTGGTTACCTTTTTGCGTCCATTGACCTGTGTAGATCCAACACGCACCTGAAGTTGTGCCATCATCACGCATTTGAGCAAAACTTGAAAGTAACTCGCCTTTCTTCGCAATGATATTGCCATCAGCATCTTTTAGATCTTCTAATGCATAACCATTGTTCTCTTTTGCGATCTCTTCCGATTTTGGTTCAAGCGGATTTAAGTAGTTCCAACTCATCGCGACTAGAGCATCTGTCGGAGCACCTTTCTCTTGTTCATAAAGATGAATTAGCTCAGCTCGTAATTCAGATAAAATATCAATATCTGGTTTTGCTTCACCTGGTGGCTCAGAAGCTTTCCAGTGCCATTGTAACCAACGACCTGAGTTTGCTACCGAACCATCTTCTTCTGCGAAGCAAGTTGTTGGTAAACGGAATACTTCCGTTTGAATGTCTTCAGATTTAACATCGTTAAATTCACCGTGATTCATCCAGAACTCTGAAGTATCTGTAATAAGCGGGTCGAAAATAACTAGGTATTTTAATTTACTTAACGCCTTAATTACCTTTTGCGAATCTGGATAAGACGCAATCGGGTTCATACCTTGACAGAAGAAACCATTCACGCCGCCATTGTACATTTGGTCAATATAGCGTAACTGATCCATACCGCCTTTTGGTAATTTCGGTAAGTAGTTGAAACCAAATTGATTTTCTGCTGTTGCATTATCGCCGTAGAACGACTTAAGCATACTCACCATAAATTTCGGCGTATTTTGTTGATAGTTAACTTGGCCTTCTACCATTGTTTTCGGTGTTACACGAGTAAGGAATGCTTCCAAAGAAGTATCCGCTTCTGTTGGTAAACCGATATAACCCGGCAACATATGTGGGAATAAACCTAAGTCCGTAATACCTTGTACGTTTGAGTGACCACGCAATGCGTTTACACCACCGCCAGCAACACCAATGTTACCTAATAGCAACTGAATAATTGCCATTGTACGAATATTTTGTGAGCCAACTGTGTGCTGTGTCCAGCCTAACGCATATAGGAAAGTTGCCGCTTTTTCTGGCGCTGCTGTTTTAGCAATCTCTTCGCAGAAAAGGTGGAAATCTTTTTGTGGTGTACCCGTAATACATTCAACCATTTCTGGCGTATAGCGAGAAACGTGGTCTTTCAACATATTGATCACACAACGTGGATCTTGGAACGTCATATCACGTTTTGGCTGACCTGCTTCGTCTAATTGATAGCTCCAAGTCGAACGATCATATTGACGTTTTTCAGGGTCATAACCACTAAATAAACCATCTTCAAATTTGAAGTCTGGGTTTACCAAGAAACTTGCGTTGGTATAGTGTTTAACGTATTCGTGTTGAATTTTGTCATTTTCTAATAAATAGCGAATAACACCAGATAAGAACGCAATGTCTGTACCTGGACGAATCGGCATATAGTGATCCGCAACAGCTGCAGTACGGTTAAAACGTGGGTCAACCACTAATAACTTCGCACCGTTCTGTTTTTTCGCTTCAATCGCCCAACGGAAACCAACAGGGTGTGCCTCTGCTGCGTTACCGCCCATAACGATTACTAAATCTGCATTTTTAATATCAACCCAGTGGTTGGTCATCGCACCGCGACCAAATGATGGAGCAAGACTTGCTACCGTTGGTCCGTGTCAGATACTCGCTTGGTTGTCGGTATAGATCATACCGAGTGAACGCACAAACTTCTGAGTGATAATACCTGTTTCATTACTACACGCAGAACCTGCTAAGAAACCAGCTGTCATCCAACGGTTTACTTCAACACCTGCTTCGTTATGAGTAACAAAGTTCTCATCACGGTCTTTTTTCATATGTTTTGCAATACGTTCAATGGCTTCGTGCCACGAAATACGTTTCCATTCTTTTGAGCCAGCTTCACGAACTTCTGGGTATTGCACACGGCGATCACTATTCACATAATCTAATGCGCCCGCACCTTTTGGACAAAGTGCACCGCGACTTACTGGGTGATCTGGATCCCCCTCGATATGGAATAGCTTGCCTTTGCTATTCATTGCTTCACCGCCAAGGCTGTACATCAACATCCCACAACCTACAGCGCAGTAAGTACAAGTTTGGCGAGTTTCCTTCGCACGCAATAATTTATATTCGCGCGGTGCTGCTAATGCGGTTGCTGGCGCAAAGCCTAACATTGCAGCAGAAGTCCCTGCCATTGAACCTGCACAGATCTTAAAGAACTTACGTCTATTGACCTGCATAAATCACTCCAAACCATCTTTAGATGATATTACCGATAAAATTCGGACACGAAATTCCGTGTCCCCACATTCATTTACCGAATGTTTCATATCTAGGGACACGTTGCACGTGTCCGCTATTCTGAATATTTTCCCCTTAGCTAAAAACACATCAAATCTGTTTTCAACTAAAGAGAAAATCACGTAAAATTTGCTATGAAAAAAAGCGTGCTAATGATACATTTTTTTAACAAAATAAACCACTTTTTACCCTAAAAGAGAGAAATAATTTGAACTCGATCACAAAATTTAATGCAAACCATCTTATTGTTGAGAATGATTCTATTCTAAACAACGAAATTGAAGATAATTTAATCAGTGAAACAGCGGTAGCTCTCGTTTATAACGATATTTCTCACACTGTTATGATGTGTACCTCACAAGATCTAGAAGACTTTGCATTAGGATTCTCTCTTGCAGAAGGTATTTTAACAGATAAAAAAGAGTTATATGGATTAGATATTGTAGAAAATTGCAATGGCATTGAAATTCAGATGGAAATATCAACTCGCCAATTTGTTGCGCTTAAAGATAAGCGTCGCTCAATGGCTGGCAGAACAGGTTGTGGCATTTGTGGTGTTGAACAATTAGAGCAAGTTCAACAGAGTTGCAATATTTTTCAAAAATCAGACCGCTTGCAAAATATAAGTCCACTGATGTTAGATGAATGTTTAGCACAATTAGAAAAACACCAATTATTATCAAAACAAACTGGCGCAAGCCACGCTGCCGCATTTTTTTCTCCTGAAGGAAAACTACTCGCTATTAGAGAAGATGTTGGCAGACACGTTGCTTTAGATAAATTACTTGGCTGGCACGCAAAGGCAGATAAACCGCTTGGTTTTGTATTTGTAACTAGTCGCGCGAGTTTTGAAATGGTACAAAAGTCATTGGCTTGTGGTATTGAAATGTTATGTGCGATTTCAGCCACAACGGAAATGGCGGTAAGAATTGCGAAGGAAAATAATTTCACGCTTCTTGCCTTTACACGTAAGGGAAAAGCAACTGTTTATTCGGGAATTGAAAGATTAGTGCTCTAAAAAATAAAGCGGGATTCAACCCGCTCTATTTTCATTTCAGCAAATTAGAAACGATATGATAAACCAGCAAATACAACAACTGGATCTAATTTGATTTTCACTTCATTATCATACGCACCAGCTGCTGCAAGATCAAATTTCGCACTTGTCTTGATTTTTGTGTACCATAATGCAGTATTCAATGATAATTTGTCTGTTAATTTGATATCGATACCCGCATTTACAACTGGACCAAATGAGTGTTTCTTAATACGTAAGTTGCTTAAACCGATATCTTTACCTGTATTTGTTAATTTACCACTAAAGAAACGAGTATAGTTTAAACCTACACCAACGTAAGGACGTGAACCTGCATTTTTATCTAAGAAGTAGTATTGAGCATATAAGCTAGGTGGTAAGTGTTTTACTTTAGCAATGTTACCTAACTCTGTTTCACCGCCTAAAGTCGCTTTCACTTTGTGAGAGAATGGTGTTGCGCCTAATAATTCCACACCAACATTATCAGTTAACATATAAGTTAATGTTAAACCTAATTGTGCGTTATTGTTCGCTTCTAATCCAACATCTAATCCTTTTGCAACTTTTGAGCTTGAATTTGCTTCAACAAACACTCCACCTACACGACCAATAAAGCTACCAGCTTCGTGAGCCATTGCAGAACCAGCGAATAATGCGCCACCTAATAAAACTGCTAATGCTGTTTTTTTCATACTGAACTCCTTTGATTATTTATATTATATTTAAAATAGTAACAATATTGTTACTGAACGGTGAATATTGTAGAAATAAGTAAACAAAATGTTTTTGATGAAAATCAAAAATAGTGATTTATTCGATAATATTTTTTTATATTTTATTTATTTTCTTTTTTGAAATTTGATCTAACACAAAACACTGTATCTATTGACAGTCTTACCTCTCTTGTATATACTGTTTTTAATTTCAATAATAGCTATAAAAACAGTAAAGGAGAAACACTATGTCAGCAACTATTGATATTCGCTTAGCTAAACCACAAGGATTAGATCAAAGCAAATTTGAACGAATGTTAGAAATCGTAGAAATTCGTACCGCAAAAGCGTTTCCAAATGCGATTGTACGAGCGAGAAAATCCCCGTCGAATAGTGATTTAACCGTCTTTGGACTTGGCAAAGACGGCAAAAAAGATGTAGGTGAGTTTTTAGAGAATTTATTTGATGAAGGATCTGCCTTCGAAGAATTGCAAGAGCAGTATTATTAAGGAACACTTTTGCAAATTTTTGCCCAAAACTGACCGGTTGTAGGCTCACTTTGGATAATAAATTGCTCATCATTATAGATAAACTCAAGCTGATAGGCGTGTAAATAAACTCTATCTGCTTGAGTTCCACTATAAAGATCATCACCAAGAATTGGACTCCCTAAACTTTTCATCGCAACTCTTAGCTGATGAGTTTTACCTGTTTTGGGTTGCAAAATAAAATGGCGTAAATTCGGCTCAATAGAGTGAGAAATAAACTGGGTTACCGCCGGATTATTTTTACTATGACATAATTTCCAAGCACTATTACGGGATTTTTCCATATCCCCCACAATTCTACCCTGTTTCTTTTTCGGCTTTTGATCAGACAGAGCCCAATAAGTTTTTTGAATCTTATGCTGTTCAAAAAGCTGATAGAAATTTGCGGCCGCTTGTTTATTCAAAGCCAGAATCAATAAGCCAGAAGTAACCTTATCCAAACGATGAACCAACCACACTTGCTCAACACCAAGCTGTTTTGCAACTAATTCCGTTAAACCAACCGCTTGATCGTCTTTATGCACGCTGATTCCAACAGGTTTATTGATGACAATAAAATCGGTATGTTGAAAGCAAATAGTAAATTTTAAAGGCATTTTTTGGTATAATTTGCGTGTAGAGTGCGTTTACACGCACCCTACGAATGATAATAAAATATCAATATTATATTTTAATTTTACAAGGTTCAAAATGGCTCTACATATTTATTTAATCCGCCACGGGCGCACCGAATGGAATGATAAAGGTTTATTACAAGGTTTCGGCGACTCACCATTAGTCGAAGAAGGTATTGTTGGCGCACAAAAAACAGGGCAAGCGCTTAAAGATATTCCTTTCGCTGCTTGCTACTCTAGCCTACTTAAACGTGCGCAAGACACCGCAAACTATATTATCGGCGAACGCGATATTCCGCATTTTCACCATAAAGGTATCAATGAAATCTATTTTGGTAATTGGGAAGGCAAACGTTCTGAAGATTTAGCCTCTCACCCTGAATATATTTTGCTACGTACCGATCCTAAAAGCTATCTTGCAACGGAAAGTCAAGGCGAAACTATTGAACAGCTGTATAACCGTGTGATGAAAGCATTCCAACAAATCGTAGAACGCCATAAAGATGGTGAAAATATTCTATTAGTTTCGCACGGAATGACCTTAACCCTACTTACCGCAATTTTAAAAGGTATCCACTGGCACGACTTCCGTAATCAAGAAATTCATAAATTTGTGGCAAATACCGCAATTAATATTACCAAAGTAGAAAATGGCAAAGCGGAATTAATCGAATTTAACAATGTAGATCATTTGAATTAATTTTTTATTTCCCCCAAATGGGGGAAATATTATAGATTCAAACAAATATATCCTGCTGGTAATCCCACCAACCAAATCAACGCCGATAAAATCACTACAGCATAAAACTGCCAATGCTTAGTTTTATGGCGTGCGTATTTCATCACTAAATAAGTACCGATAAATCCCCCGAGTAGTGCTAAACAAAATAGCTCAAATTCAGGGATCCGCCACTCGCCTTTGATCGATTTTTGCTTATCTAAATACATCATATAAGCGCTAAATAGATTCATCAGTAACAGATAAATTAATAAATATAAAATCATAGCTCTCCAAAAATGTAAAAACCCCGAATTAATCGGGGTAAGATATGGGCGAATTGCCATTCGCCCCTACGCTAAATTGCGGTAATAGAATTATGGATAAACCGGTAAACGTTTACAGATATCTAATACTTTCGCTTTCGTTGCTTCGATTGCTGACTCTAATTTATCGGTATTCATTGCATCTAAAATATCACACATCCAACCTGCTAACTCTGCCACTTCCGCTTCTTTGAAACCACGACGAGTTACTGAAGGCGTACCCACGCGGATACCAGAAGTAACAAACGGTTTTTGTGGATCGTTTGGCACTGCATTTTTATTTACAGTAATGTTTGCACTACCTAATGCTGCATCCGCTGCTTTACCCGTTAAACCGTGACTTACTAAATCAACAAGGAATAAATGGTTTTCTGTGCCGTTTGAAACCACGTTGTAACCACGTGCTTTGAATACCTCAACCATTGCTTTAGCATTTTTCACAACTTGTTGTTGATAAACTTTGTATTCAGGCTCTAATGCTTCTTTGAAACATACCGCTTTTGCCGCAATCACGTGAACTAATGGGCCACCTTGACCTGCAGGGAATACAGCGCTTTGGAATTTTTTGTACATATCTTCATCTTTCGCATTTGAAAGAATTAGACCACCACGCGGGCCACCAAGAGTCTTGTGGGTTGTAGTTGTCACAACGTGAGCGTGATTCATCGGGCTTGGGTAAACACCTGCAGCAATTAAACCTGCAACGTGCGCCATATCTACGAATAAGTATGCGCCAACTTCATCTGCGATTTCACGCATTTTCGCCCAATCTACAACTTGTGAGTACGCAGAGAAACCGCCAACGATCATTTTTGGTTTTACTTCGTGAGCTTGTTTACGAAGTGCGTCATAGTCAATAACACCTTCTGCTGTAATGCCGTATTGTTCTGCGTGGTAGATTTTGCCAGAGAAACTTACTGACGCACCGTGAGTTAAGTGACCACCGTGTGCAAGGCTCATACCTAAAATAGTATCACCTGGATTTAAAAGTGCCATATACACAGCAGCGTTTGCTTGTGAACCAGAGTGTGGCTGTACGTTTACGTAATCTGCACCAAATAACTCTTTTGCGCGGTCAATCGCTAATTGCTCAACGATATCTGCATACTCACAACCACCATAGTAACGTTTACCTGGGTAGCCTTCCGCATATTTATTAGTAAATTGCGAACCTTGTGCTTGCATAACACGTGGGCTTGCATAGTTTTCTGAAGCAATAAGCTCAATATGCTCTTCTTGACGACGATTTTCGTCTTGAATTGCTTGCCATAATACTGGATCGTAGTCTGCGATATTCATATCACGTCTTAACATTGCGGGTACTCCTATATTTAAGTAAACGTTTGCGTAGCTGATAAACAGGCGCATTGTACGTTTTTTTGTTGAATTCTGATAGTAATTTTTTTAATAAAATGAAATTAATCAATTTAGAAATAGATTACTCTGTTCTCTTCTGTTTTTGAATAGTAATTTGTTTTATATTTTTTCAAATAAATATGAAAAATTTTAATAAGCCTAGTACGGCTCGTACTAGGTAACTACTCTTGCCCTAAGGTCGCAACCATCACTGCTTTAATAGTATGCATACGGTTTTCAGCTTCATCAAATACAATTGATGCTTCTGATTCAAACACTTCATCAGTTACTTCTAAGCCATTCATCCCATATTTTTCCGCAATATCTTTGCCTAAAATAGTTTGATCATCGTGGAATGCTGGTAAGCAATGTAGGAACTTCACATTTGGATTGCCTGTGCGCTTCATTAATTCCGCATTTACTTGATAAGGTTTCATTAAATTGATACGTGCTTCCCAAGCAGATTCTGGCTCGCCCATTGATACCCAAACATCTGTATAAACGAAATCAACATCTTTCACACCTTCTGAAATATCTTCGGTACAGGTAATTTTCGCCCCTGTTTTCGACGCCATTTCAGCCACTTCATCTAATAGCTTTTGTTCAGGGAAAAACTGTTTTGGAGCCACTAAGCGTAAATCAACGCCCATTAATGCTGCGCCTTCGACAAATGAGTTACCCATATTGTTACGCGCATCACCTAAGTAGGCTAATTTGATTTGATTTAATGGTTTGTCTGAATGCTCAACCATTGTTAAGAAATCCGCAAGGATTTGGGTTGGATGGAATTCATCGGTTAAGCCGTTCCACACAGGCACACCAGAATAATCTGCTAAGATTTCCACTAACTCCTGACCATAGCCGCGATATTGAATACCATCGTACATTCTGCCAATTACACGAGCGGTATCTTTCATTGACTCTTTGTGCCCAATCTGCGAACCACTTGGGCCAATATAGCTCACGTTTGCTCCTTGATCGAATGCGCCAACTTCAAAGGCACAACGAGTACGTGTTGACGCTTTTTCAAAGATTAAAGCGATATTTTTACCTTTTAGGGTTTGCTTTTCTGTACCTGCTTTTTTATCGGCTTTTAATTTTGCAGAAAGATCTAATAAATATTGAATTTCTTCTGGAGTGAAATCCATTAAACGAAGGAAATGGCGATTTTTTAAATTTGGTTTCGATGTGTTTGCTGACATTATGTTACTCCCTTAATAAATTTATAACCGAAATGGCCTAATATTCTACTCAATTTCTCACATTTATGGTATCTTTTGCAAAATTTATCTGGCCGACTATTTACAACCGGTCAGATTTTCCCAAAGATTTGCAAATTGAGGTTTGAATATGTCAAAACACCTTACAGAACAACGTTTTATCGATTTTCCGATTCACGATAATGTTATTGCAGCGCTGGATAGTAAAGGTTTTGAATTTTGTACTCCTATTCAGGCTAAAACTCTTCCTTACACTTTAATTGGCCAAGATATCGCAGGCCAAGCTCAAACAGGTACAGGTAAAACTCTCGCGTTTTTAGTGGCAACCTTTAACCATTTACTCAAACACGATGTATCTACTCAGGCAAACCAACCTAGAGCATTGATTCTTGCTCCGACTCGTGAACTTGCGGTTCAAATTGGCTCTGACGCTGAATTACTAGTTAAACATTCTGGGCTAAACATTGCCCTTGCTTATGGTGGCGATGGCTATGATAAGCAGCTACAAGAAATTCAAAAAGGCGTTGATGTTCTTATCGGTACAACCGGTCGAGTGATCGACTATGTAAAGCAAGGCATTATCAACTTAGATAAAATCCAAGTGGTTGTTTTGGATGAGGCAGATCGTATGTTCGATCTTGGCTTTATCAAAGATATTCGCTATTTAATGCGTAAATGTCCAAAACCTGAACAGCGCTTAACAATGCTCTTCTCTGCAACGCTTTCGCACAGAGTACGTGAACTTGCTTTTGAAGATATGCATAATGCCGAATATGTAGAAATTGAGCCGCTGCAGCGCACAGGCCATCGCATCAAAGAAGAACTATTCTATCCTTCAAACGAAGATAAAATGGCGTTACTTCTTACTTTGATGGAAGAAGAGTGGCCAGATCGCTGTATTGTTTTTGCCAATACCAAACATAAATGTGAAGAAGTTTGGAACTATTTGAGTGCAGATGGTCATAGAGTTGGCTTATTAACTGGCGATATTCAGCAGAAAAAACGTCTTGCGCTATTAGATAGTTTCACTCAAGGTGATTTAGATATTTTAGTGGCAACGGATGTTGCAGCACGTGGTTTACATATTCCTGATGTGACTCACGTATTTAACTATGATCTTCCAGATGATAGAGAAGACTATGTTCACCGTATCGGTCGTACTGGCCGTGCAGGCGAAAGCGGTGTTTCAATCAGCTTTGCTTGCGAACGCTATGCAGTAAATCTTCCAGCGATTGAAGAATATATCGGACATCCGATTCCTGTCAGTCAATATGATAGCGAATCATTGGTTGAGTTGCCAAAAGTGAATCGTAAACCAAGAACGTCTCGTTATCCTAATAGAAAAAGATAATTATTAAATTTTTATGGACGCTTACATTTATTTAGCGTCCTTATTTTATTGAGCAAAAATATGAAACAATCAAATTTAATATTTCTGCTAACAACATCTGTTGCTTTAGCAGCTTGTAGTATGGATTCAAGCTCTCAAAATCCAAAAGCATCAAATAATTCTAAAGTCTCTTATAGCAGTACCGCCACAGAAAAACGAATCAATACAACGGAATGTAACGATAGTGATGACTGGTATTTAGATGGCTATCGTGTTGGTAAATCATTCAAAGCGCACAAACAAAAAATGTTTGAAGAACGTGTAACATATTGTAATTATGGTAATAAATTACCTAAACAGTTTAAGACTAACTGGGAAACAGGTTTCAAAGTTGGAACTAAAAAGAGTTAATTCCTAAGAGGATTTTTATTTATGACACATTATGCAATTGCCCAAAATAAAGATGGCAAAATCATTTCTCTCACAGCAAAAATGGCTAATCGCCACGGTTTAGTCGCAGGAGCAACGGGTACTGGTAAGACAGTTACTCTGCGTAAATTAGCTGAATCATTCAGTGATGATGGAGTGCCTGTTTTCCTTGTTGACGTAAAAGGCGACCTTTCTGGATTAGTGCAAGCGGGTGATTTTCAAGGGAAAATTGCAGAACGCGTTGAACAATTCCAACTCGGTGGCGAAGAATATATGAAAGGCTACCCTGTTTCTTACTGGGATGTATTTGGCGAAACAGGTATTCCACTTCGTACAACCATTTCAGAAATGGGTCCGATGCTTCTTGCGCGTTTATTAAATTTAAACGATACCCAAGAAGGCTTATTAAATTTAGTGTTCCGTGTTGCCGATGATCAAGGTCTATTATTAATCGACTTAAAAGATCTACGTGCAATGCTGAAATTTGTGGCTGAAAATGCAAAAACCTTTCAAGTCGAATACGGCAACGTTTCTGCGGCAAGTGTTGGCGCAATTCAGCGCTCATTATTAGCCCTTGAAAATGAAGGCGCAGCGAATCTATTTGGCGAACCTGCTTTAGATTTAAACGACTGGATGCAAACACGCAACGGTCGCGGTGTAATCAATGTTCTGAACTCTGAAAAATTGATTAATTCGCCACGTATGTACGGTGCATTCTTACTTTGGTTTATGGCAGAACTCTTTGAAATCTTACCTGAAGTAGGCGACCCGGAAAAACCAAAATTTGTATTATTCTTCGATGAAGCACACTTACTCTTTGACGGTGCACCAAAAGTGTTAGTCGATAAAATCGAGCAAGTGGTTCGCTTAATTCGTTCTAAAGGTGTGGGTGTTTACTTTGTTACACAAAACCCGTTAGATTTACCAGATTCAGTGTTAGGTCAGTTAGGTAACCGTATTCAACACGCTTTACGTGCTTTCACGCCACGTGACCAAAAAGCAGTAAAAGCAGCGGCTGAAACTTTCCGTGCGAATCCGGGAGTAAATGTGGCAGAAGCTATCACCCAATTGGGTGTGGGTGAAGCCCTTGTTTCAGTGTTAGATGAAAAAGGTATGCCAACACCAGTTGAAATTGCTTACATCTACCCGCCTGCAAGTAAGTTAAAACCGATTTCGGAAAGTGAACGCTTAAGCTTAGTGAAGCAAGACGATCTATATCATCACTATAGCCAATATGTTGATAATGAATCAGCGTATGAAGTGTTAAATGCTCAAACACAAGCGACACAACAAGCACAGCAACAAGCTGAACAAGAAGATAATAGCTTCTTAAGCGGTATGCTTGGTAGTATCTTTGGTTCGAAGAAGAAAAGCGAACAGACAGTTGCAGAACAGCTTGTAAGTGGTGTTGCAAAACAGGTTGGACGTAACCTACGCAACCAAGTTACCAAGCAGATTATGCGTGGTATCTTAGGCGCAATTACTAAGAAATAACAGAGATCAACCGGTCATATTCTGCAAAAAATTTGCAAAATATGACCGGTTGTTACTTATCTAATGGGCTTTAAACCACTTCGCTACAATAGGAATCAGCAAGAGATAAATCGCTTGCGATACAATCCCTTCCCAAGAATTATAGAATCCAATCCACGCAATATTTGGCAACTCCGCAACCGTTGAGCGCGGTAAGATTTGAGTAAGCTGTAAGGCGTGAATACTTACCCCTAGAATCTTAAAACCTAATCCGTAGATCAAAATCGTCATCACTTTAAAGAGATGATGAATCGGTAAATATTTTGACGATTTACTGATAGCAAAAGCGACAACCACTAAAATAATCAGCGCGAATAAGATCCCAAGCAGGAAATCTTGCAGATCAATTAATGGCAACATTCCGGCATAGAACAGAATGGTTTCCGCCCCTTCTCTAAATACCGAAAGGAAACTCAACGACATCATTGAAACTAAGCTACCTGTCGCCAACGCCTGTGCGACTTGCTTATCAATAAAACGCTTCCAACCTTGCAATGATGATTTGCTATGTAGCCACGCCCCCACAAATAACATCATCGCTACGGCAAAAATGCCTACAGCCCCTTCTAAGATCTCACGATTTGCACCTGCTGAAACCACAGGGAATAGTTGTTGTAGTGCAATGGCGCCAGCAATACTTGCTAAAATGCCTAAACCTGCACCAACATAAACCCAACGTTTCGCTTTCGGCTGTTTAGCAACATTAAGGGTCGTAACCAACGCCATAATAATCAGTAACGCTTCCAAACCTTCACGCAATAAAATCAGCATAGCATCAATAATGCCGTAACTTCCTGCCACATCTAAATGATTCAAATCAGCAATAATGCCTTGAAATTTCTGCATATTTGCTGGCTCATTGCCTTTTACAATTATTACCGGTAAATCGCTTTCAACCCGTGTATAAAGCCCTGCATCACGAGTTCGAACATCCCCTTCAAAAATAGGCCACTGCTGAATAAAAAGCGTAATCGCAGATCTCCCCAGATCTAACTGATTATCTTCAAAAGCAGAATAAGCTTTTTCTAATAATTTAATGCCGTCCACAAGGGTTTCTGGCGCATTTGCGACCGTTGATTTCTGCGGTTGTAACACATTGCCCGTATTAAAATCTGCAAGAGAATTGCCTAAATTGAGCGCTTGTTTCTCCATTTCTGCAAAATTGGCAGGTTCGGATAGCATTGCAATTCGCAACAGCGTCATTGCGGTTTCAATCTGACCATAATGCCCCAAACTTGTATCACGCACGACTTTTTCATTAACCGTCCAAGTTGAGTTAAAACGCTTATAACTTTCTTGAATTTGTTCTAAATTTTGCTGAACGACAGCTTGAGATAACTGCTGATAAATCGGCATTACACGTTTAGCAAATTGCTGGCGTTTCGCCGTGTAATCTACTGGGTTCTGCTCTTTTTCAAAGGCATATAACGCCTTTGAAAGTTGTTCAAAACTGGTTAAATTCGGGTTTTGAATCGCATTTTTTAATTCTAAACTAACCGCTTGCCCAGCTTCAGATTGATAAGTCGGGATCGTTTCAAACTCCTGCTGTAAAGCGGTGAGATAAGGTTGAGATTTTGCAATTTCTCCCCTTTTCACTTCCGCCATCGCATCAGAAAGATGAACAAATAGATGCCCCGTCGCAACTTTTATTTGTTGCGCATTTCCCACATTTGAATTATTCGCATAAGCGCAAACGCTCAGCGCAAGGCTGAGCGTCATCACTGCTAGGCGATTAAATTGCGTCAAATAACGCTTTGCCCAGATAATCATTTTCGTCTTTTACTCCTGCAAAACACGCAAATAAGCCACTGCCAATATGAGTGATATATTCATTCATTTTGTCGATATTGCCTAAGCTATTTTGAATAGTGATAAATTGTTGTGGATCTTTTTGAAATGAGATAAACAGCAAGCCGGCATCAAACTGCCCTGTTCTAGTATCAACGCCACTCGAATAAGAGAAAGAGCGACGCAAAATACTTAACCCCGTTTTCTTCGCTAAATGTAAATGGGAAATTTCTGGGATAACCGTATTGCCTTTCGCATCTTTTTGATGAATATCGACCGAATCAAATTCGTTTTTCATACCAATCGGCGCCCCCGAATCACGATGGCGACCAAAGGTCTCTTCTTGCCCCATTAAATTTGTACGATCCCAGGTTTCCAAATGCATCTGCACTCGGCGTGCTACTAAGAAAGAACCACCTTTTAACCAGTTATCTTTTTGATACCACACGGTTTTCGCTAACTCTTCCCCTTGTGGATTACCTGTGCCATCTTTGAAACCGAATAAATTACGTGGAGTATCACTACCTTCATAAGAGTTAAAACCAGCTTGACTCCAGCGCATTGTGATATTCGCACGCCCAATACGTACTAAATTACGCACTGCGTGGAATGCTACTTGCGGATCGTTCGCACAAGCTTGAATACAGATATCTCCCCCTGTATATTCCGCTTTCAGCTGATCACGTGGAAAATGGGGAAGTTCTTTTAACTCTTCAGGTTTTAATTTGCTAATGCCTAACTTATCAAAGAAAGTCGGACTTACCCCAAAGGTTAGCGTTAAATGGTAAGGATTTAGACTATCCGCTTCGCCTGTATCAACGGGGGGAACATAGATATTATCGCCATACTGTTTAACGTTTTTCCCTAATGTGAGATTCGCACTATAAGCCGTCCAAGTTTGGAACATCTCTTTGATTTTTTCGATATCGGTTGTGTGTAAATCAACAACCATAAAGTAGATATTTTTTTGGGCAGGCGTAGCAATTCCTTGCTGATATTGATGATAGAAAGGATAGATATTTTTGATTTGTGGTGTAATGCGTGGTTCTAAAGCATAAGCGGTGCTAGCAAAAATGCCAGCACCTAAAATTGCACTCTGTTTTAGAAAATCACGGCGACCACTTTGAAAATGTGATTCGCTCATTGTTTATTTTCCTTCAAGTAACACACCCATTTGGGCTAATGGCTCACCTAATTTATTAACTGCTTCCGCAAGAGCTTTAATATCGTCAGCAGATAATTTATCGTAACCAACATAGTCATAGCCTTCTTTTGCTTGATTATGTTTCGCTAACAGCGCATTAACATCGGCAAAGCGATCCGCAATTTCTTTCGCTAATTTGCCATCTTTCTTCTCTAACTTCGCTTTGAAAAGCTCATAGATTTTTTCCGCCCCTTCAATATTCGCTTTGAAATCATAAAGGTCTGTTTTTGAGAAGATTTCTTCTTCGCCCGTTACTTTTGTTGTTGAAACTTCATTTAATAAATCCACAGCACCAGTAATCATCAATTCAGGGGTAACTTCTGCCGTTGGAATTTTTGCTCTCAACTCTTTAACGTCTTTTAAGAGCTGATCTGCTGTCACTTCTGTGCCTTTGGTTGTATTCTCTTCCCAAAGTACTTTTTCAATTTTATGGAAACCAGACCAGTCATTTTCTGTTTTGCCTTCTTCCGTTAAATCCGCTAAACGCGCATCAATACGCGGATCTAAATCGCCAAAGCTTTCTGCAATCGGCTCTGAACGCTCAAAGTACATACGTGCAAGCGGATAAATTTGCTTCGCTTTTTGCACATCGCCTTCTTTTAAGTACGTTACAAATTTCTCCGTATCCGTTACCAAATGGTCAATCTGCTCAACTACAAACTCTTTGTAAGCTTGAGTTTCTTTAGTTAAATCAACTGCAACGGCTTGAGTTGCAAAGAATAAGCTTGAAATCGCCAATGCCATAGATGCTAAACGCATAAAATCTCCTTAAGTTTTGAATTACTAATAACGGTAATAAAATCAATTCTCAATTAGGTTATTCTTTTTTATCCTAAAACTCAATCATCTTTACTAAAAAAACAACATAACGATCTTTTTTTCGACTTTTAAATTATTTTTATAAAATAAACATTTGACAGCTTTGTATAAATCCGTAAAATGCACACCGTTTTCAACAACAACTCAAATGCGGGAATAGCTCAGTTGGTAGAGCACGACCTTGCCAAGGTCGGGGTCGCGAGTTCGAGCCTCGTTTCCCGCTCCATTTTTTTTCAAATCTTACGGCGTGTTAGCAAAGCGGTTATGCACTGGATTGCAAATCCATGTAGCTCGGTTCGACTCCGGGACACGCCTCCATTTTTAAAACTCTCAATAACTCACAAAAACAAATAATTATAAATATTTCAAGTATTTAGATACATTTCAATCCTTACAAGAACTCACAAAAACCTACAACAACAAATAAAAATAGTATGTGCTAATGTATGTGCCATTCAGATTAATTGTCATTTAAAAACCGCCCTAGGTAGAGCGGTTGGGAGTGTGGATTTGGGGATAACAAAAAATGAAAAATCCCACTGGGAAGTGGGATCTATTCGATAAAGAGTTGATTGTACTTTTCTGCAAATTTTTCAGGATAGCTATCTTGAAAATCTTCAGCGATTAAAACTAAATCAGCTAACCGATTTCTAATACGCTTATGTGCTTCTGGTGAAATAAAATCTAAAATTAAAATATCATCTTCAAAATCGTGAATAGTGTAAATGAGATAATTGTCACTTTTGCGTTGTTGCCCTGTTTTATTGCGCCATTTGTCAAAATCGGCATCAGAAACGGCAATATGCACTTTGCGAATTTTGGCAATCATTGCTCGTGGATTTTCTTCAAACCCACCAGAATTACCTATTGTGGTTGGGTAAAGAGTAAAATGGCTTTGAATATGTTGAACTAGGTCTTGCACAAATGGCAATAAAGACTCTTGTGCGGTTAGGTGTTTACAACAGTAAATATTAGCCATTGACTGCATACCGTTTATTACTATCTGCGATAAGAATGTCTAAATCTTGTTGCGTTACCGAATTTTGACTTGGCACCACTTGATATAAACCGAGTTCTTGGCGCAATTTAATAGCAAAAAGATTAAAACGGAAAATCTCATTTTTATAATTTTTAAAAATAGCTCTATCATCTGCTTGATGTCTAAAATGCTGTGCATAGGTCATACGAATACTGTCCGCGAGCTTTTCCAACATAAAGTCAATCGCTGTAATATCATCAACAACTTTTTCTGGTTGTTTCATTGAGCGCACAACAGCATTTAATAAGCTCACTGTTTGCGTGAGCTTAGATAATTCACCAAAAAGCTGTATTGATTGATTTTCAATATGTTGTGTTAAGGTTGCAGATACACTTT
Source organism: Pasteurellaceae bacterium LFhippo2 (assembly GCA_029852775.1). Taxonomy (GTDB): domain Bacteria; phylum Pseudomonadota; class Gammaproteobacteria; order Enterobacterales; family Pasteurellaceae. The sequence goes on along the minus strand of LEKJ01000028.1, from coordinate 166,669 downwards.
TTACTTGATGAATAACCTGTAAAACGTCTTTCTGCTTTGGATAAGCTTGTGTTTCTGCACTAAAAAATGACGCAACAATTCCCATCGCAAGACTCACGCCTTTTAGCGCTTTGCTATTCTGTTTTAATTTTTTCATATTCTGCCACCTATTAAGTTCAGCTGATCATAAAATAACAGCCTTAGCAATGCAAGCAAAAAAGCCCCGTAGGGCTTTGATTAATAACGGTCGCGCAGACTACTGCGCGCTTTGGCTTGCGCCTTGCGTTGTTGGTCGGCTAACGCTTTTTGAATTTGTTGCGCAATCTGCTCTGCACTTTGCCCCATATAGCGTAAGTTATCGCCTGTTTGACGTAAATTCGCAACTTGTTGCTTATAGCGTTGTTGAGTGGCTGCACGTTGATTTAGCAGTTTTAACCGTTCATCTTGTTCTTTAACGGTTTTATTTGCTTTTTGCATTTGCTGTTGCAACTCTCGTTGCGCACTAGATAGCTTTCGAGTATTTATTCCGTTATCCGCTAATGCTTTGCGTGAACCTTGTAATTTAATGATATGATCATGCTGTTCTTGCTTGAGCTTTAACACCGCTTTTTGTGCGTTTTCTAGCTCTCGTTTCATTTTTTAGTCGGTTCAGCAGTTTGATTAAATTGTTGAGCTAATTGTTTTGCTTTCTCTTGCGCTTCTTTTAACTTTTGCCCACTTTCATTTAAACCTAGTTTTAATTTTTTATAGCTATCAATTAATTTTTGTTTATCCGCTAACTTTTTTTCTGCATTTTTAGCTGATTCTAATTTTTTTGCTAATTTTTGCGCTTCTGCTGACGCATCTCGAAAAGGCGCAGTCAGTTTATCTATAGCAGATAACAAAACTTGAATTTTTAAATTTTGACTCATAATAAATTCCTATAATGATTTGTTTACTATTATGAATGGTGTAATTTTGTGAAGTGTTTAACAAAATTTGTTAAAGATGGATTGACAATGCGCTTTATTTTTCCGAATATGCAGAAAATAGATAGGGGGAACTATGCTTGGTACATTCTCATTCATTTTCTTAGCGATGGTTGTTCTTGTTGGTGCTGTTGTATTTGGGGGCGTATTACTTACGCTTGCCGTTGCATTTATTGGACTTATTGCACCTTTGATCGTGCCGTTGCTTACTGCTGTTTTAGTGCTACTTGTTATAGCTTTCTTCATCAATGATTTTGTTTTAGCATTTTGTATTTTAGGCGGTATTATTGCGTTTATTTGGTTTTTCGCTGATGATGAGCTTGTTAAAGCTGAATTAGAAAAAAGAGAAAAGATCGAAAAGCATTAATCTTATTAAAGCCCTCTAACCGCCTCTTCATCACTTACAAAACACCTAATAATTTATTCAAACAATCAACTAAATCCCCCATTTTTAACCATTCTATGCTATAATCTCGGCTAATTTTCGTCCCCATTTCTATTGGGGCATTTTTAACTTGATTAGGAAATCTCAATGAGCGAATTGGCCAAAGATATTACCCCCATCAGTATTGAAGAAGAACTGAAAACCTCCTACCTAGACTATGCAATGTCAGTAATTGTTGGGCGTGCATTGCCTGATGTTCGTGACGGCTTAAAGCCAGTTCACCGCCGCGTACTATTTTCAATGGATCAAAATAATAACGTTTACAATAAAGCACATGTAAAATCTGCACGTGTTGTTGGTGACGTTATCGGTAAATATCACCCACACGGTGATTCAGCGGTATATGACACCATTGTACGTATGGCACAGCCTTTCTCACTTCGCTATATGTTAGTCGATGGGCAAGGAAACTTTGGTTCTATCGATGGCGATGCACCAGCGGCGATGCGTTATACCGAAGTCCGCATGCAAAAAATCACACAGGAATTATTAACGGATTTAGATAAAGAAACTGTTGATTTCTCGCCTAACTATGATGGCAAAGAGATGATTCCAGATGTGTTACCAACCAAAATCCCTGCGTTATTAGTAAACGGTTCATCAGGTATCGCCGTTGGTATGGCAACCAATATCCCGCCACATAACTTAAATGAAGTATTAAACGGCTGTCTTGCTTATATCGAAAATGATCAAATCACTATCGAAGAATTAATGCAACATATTCCAGGCCCGGACTTCCCAACAGCTGCGATTATCAATGGTCGTAAAGGGATTGAAGATGCCTATCGTACTGGGCGTGGTAAAGTCTATGTTCGCGCAAAAGCGAGTGTAGAAGTACTTGAAAAAGGTCGCGAACAAATTATCGTGACTGAAATCCCATACCAAGTAAACAAAGCAAACTTAGTGAGAAAAATTGCTGAGTTAGTGAATGAGAAAAAAATCGAAGGTATCAGTAGTGTAAAAGATGTTTCAAATAAACAAGGTTTGCGCATTGAAATTGACATCAAACGTGATGCTGTAGGTGAAGTGGTTTTAAATAACCTATACGCTCTTACACAAATGCAAGTTACCTTTGGTATCAATATGGTTGCCCTTGATCACGGCCAGCCAAAAATCTTCAATTTAAAACAGATCATTGAAGCATTCGTATTACACCGTCGTGAAGTGGTTACTCGTCGTACTATTTTTGAATTACGTAAAGCCCGTGAGCGTGCGCATATCTTAGAAGGTTATGCTATTGCTCTTGCAAATATCGATGAAATTATCGAATTAATTCGTGGTTCAAAAACAGCAGATGAAGCACAAGAAAAATTACTTTCTCGCTCTTGGGAATTACACAATGTAGCGCCAATGCTTGAAGCTGCAGGTATTGATGTTGCTCGCCCAGATGGTTTAGCTGCTGAATTTGGTGTGCGTGATGGTAAATACTACTTATCTGATGTACAGGCAAAATCAATTCTAGAACTTCGTTTACAACGTTTAACAGGTTTAGAATACGATAAGATCATCGATGAATATAAAGAGAAATTAACTGAAATTGCTGCATTACTTCACATCTTAAATAGTTCTGAGCGTTTAATGGAAGTCATTCGTGAAGAACTTGAATTAGTTAAAGCAAACTTTGGCGATGAACGTCGTACTGAAATTACTGCGGCTTCGGGTGATATTAATCTTGAAGACTTAATCGCTCAAGAAGATGTTGTTGTAACCCTTTCACACGAAGGTTATGTGAAATACCAACCGCTTTCAGACTACGAAGCACAGCGTCGTGGCGGTAAAGGTAAGTCAGCAACGAAGATGAAAGAAGATGACTTTATTGAGAAACTATTAGTGGCGAATACCCACGATACGATTTTATGTTTCTCAAGTCGTGGTCGTTTATATCAATTAAAAGTGTATCAATTACCGCAAGCAAGCCGTGGCGCACGTGGTACACCAATTGTGAATATTCTTCCGCTTGTAAAAGAAGAAAATGAGCGTATCACCGCAATTCTTCCAATTCCAAATGGTGAATTTAGCGCAGATAAATTTATCTTTATGGCAACCGCAAGTGGTGTTGTGAAGAAAGTATCTTTAGATGCGTTCGCAAATGTTCGTTCAAGCGGTCTGATTGCGTTAAAACTTCGCGAAGGCGATGAGCTAATTGGTGTCGATATTACTAATGGTGATAGCGAAATTATGCTCTTCTCTGCGCAAGGTCGTGTAGTGCGTTTTGCGGAAAAAGCAGTTCGTAGTATGGGTCGTGTAGCAACGGGTGTTCGTGGTATTAAACTTGCAACAACCGAGCTTGCCGATGATATTGAAGATGCAGAAATCGAACCAATCGAAAACGAAGAAGCAGAAGATACTTCAAGTGTGAACTTAACCGCAGACAAAGTGGTATCACTTGTAATTCCACATAATGAAGGCGATATCTTAACGGTAACTCAAAACGGTTTCGGTAAACGTACTGCATTAAGTGAATACCCAATTAAGTCTCGTGCGACGAAAGGTGTTGTATCAATTAAGACAAGCGAACGTAACGGTAAAGTTGTGGCAGCTGTTCAAGTTGAAGAAAACGACCAAATTATGTTGATTACTGATGCGGGTACTTTAGTGCGTACACGTGTAAATGAAGTGGCATTAGTAGGACGTAATACACAAGGTGTTCGTATTATTCGCACCGCTGAAGATGAGCAGGTAGTGAGCTTAGAGCGTATCTGTGAAATCGAAGATGAGAATGACGAAAACAGTGTAGAAAGCAGTGAAGAATAGTCATTGATTACGATTGCTCCGCTCTCCCTGAGCTTGTCGAAGGGAAATGGCGAAGCATTCGTAATATAAAGGGCGGGTATAAAACCCGCCCCTACGATAGATATTAGCAATAATTACGCACTCTTCTCAACCCAATCTACGGCTAGGGCTAAATCCTTCTGCCATTGATTTTGGATTTCTACCGTCCATTTTTCGATATTCAAATCCCACTCTTCGCTATCATCCATTTGAGCTAATTGAGCAATTTCCTGTAATTTGATTAAGCCTACGGAAGCTAATGCGCCTTTGATTTTATGGGCTTCATCGGCAGTTTGCTTACGGCTTTCTGCACTATTTGTCTGTTTCCACAGTTTTAAAGCATTGGTTAAGCTATTCAAATAATCAGGCATTAAGCGCGCAAACAATTCTAAGTTTGCCAGTACAGCTTGTTTGCCCATTACATCGACTAACTCCGACAAAATCACACTATCAATCGAGCTAGTCTTTGCCTTAATAACTTCTTGCTCTACTACAACCGGTTTGATTTGACAAAAATTTTGCAAATCGGAATGTTGAGAATGAGCTTCAGAAAAACCTTCATCAAAATAATCATTTAAGCAATCCGATAAAGCCTCTAAAGAGAGCGGTTTACGCAATACATCATCCATTCCTTGCTGTTGATACTCTTCTTTGGTTTGAATAATATTCGCGGTCAACGCAACTAATAAAGGCAGATAATCGACACTTCCTTCTTCGTATCGCTCACGTAGTTTGTTTGCAATTTCAAAACCTGTAGTATCAGGAAGTTGAATATCTAGCAAAATTAAATCGTAGCTATTTTGCGCTTTCTCAAAATATTCAAAAGCTTCTTTTCCTGTCATAGCGACATCAACTTCACAGCCAAATTTCTCAAGCATTGCGCGCGCAACAACCACATTCACTTCAATATCTTCCACTAATAGAACTTTCAATGAATGGGTATTGATCTTCATCGCTTTTTTCGCTTTTACTTCATTTGCTTGAATAGAAAGTGTGAAGGTCGAACCTTGATTGACTTCACTCTCAACGGTCAGATCACCGCCCATAAGCTTGGCGATACGCTTAGAGATCGCCAAACCAATACCACTACCCTGTGCTTTTTTCGTTTGTGAATTTTCCGCTTGATAGAACATCGCAAAAATTTTGCGCTGTTCATTCGCAGGAATACCAATCCCTGTATCGCGTAAAATAAAATCAAAATGATCGTTATCACGGCGCACGATATTTAAGTAAATATCACCGCCTTCTGGGGTAAATTTGACCGCATTACTCACTAAATTCCAAAGAATTTGGCTTAAACGCGCATTATCTACATAGATAAAATTCGGCAGATTTTCTTCATATTGAATATGGAATTTAATCTTTTTCTGCTCCGCCATTAAATTCGCAAAATGGCTAATATCACTAATCAGCTGAGAAAACTCCACTTCGCTACGGAATAGCTCAATACGGCGACTATCAATTTTCTCCAAATCGATAATATCGCTAAAGATATGTCCAAGTGATACCGCACTAATATTAATCGTTTTTAGATATTCACGCTGTTGATGAGAAAGTTCGCCTTCTAATAGAATTCGGCTCAAACCAATAATGCCATTTAACGGCGTACGTAATTCGTGGCTGATGGTCGCCATTAACGTACTTTTATCACGGCTATTTTTTTCAATCACTTCTTGGTAACGCTTACGCTCGGTAATATCACGTCCAAAACCCATAATACAGTGACGATCTGAAAGGGGGTCATAATAGGGAACCTTACGAATTTCAAAGCAAGATAGCTTATTGTTTGGATGGCGAATCCACTGTTCGTAAGTAAAAGTAGTGTTCATAGCCAAAGTATCTCGGTCGGTTTCCATCATTAATTTTGCAGTATCTTCAGGGTAGATTTCGTAAGGCGTTGAGTTAATAAGCTCTTTTTCCGACTTACCTGTCAAAATCTCCATCGCGCGATTACAGCTTAGGAAATGGCCTTTATCATCGCGATAAAAAACTAAATCAGGTGATACATTAAAAAAGGCACGTAGAAATTCAGCTTGTTGTTCTAATTCTGCATTCAAACGTGCATCTTGCTCACGCAAGATGGAAAGATCTTCCAAAGATTGAGCTAAACGCTGACGAGAACGCTCTAATTTTTCAACAATTAAGTTGAAAAAATAGATTACAAAAGGGGCAGAAATCAGTCCAAAACCGATAGAACGGAAAATATCAATGGTATGGATTTCGCCTGTAATAATAAGGCTCAGTAAACTTTGAATCAATATTGCTAAAATCGCTAATACGAAAAGTCCCCAAAGCGCTGCACGACCTTTCCCCAAACGCAACACCCAGTTTACATACTGGGAACCATACTGCTTTAGATTAATCATATTCTCCCCTTTCTCATAAAATTTAGGGGCGTATTATAACGCCCCTAGAGATAATTATCGCCAATAGAATAAGCAAATGATTGCAATAATTGCGATAACGACACCTAAGTAATTTGTTTTATTGATTTTTTCTTTAAATACTAAAGCGCCGATAAGGGTACCTAAACAGATAACCCCTAAGTTCATTCCTGTAAATACAAGGGTTGGATCGTCTTTCATTACTTGGTGTGCTTTAATATAGAACAGAATATTCCCGAAGTTTAATGCGCCAAGTAGCAAGCCTACACCAACACTCGCAACGTGCCATTGCGTACGTTTAAGTAATAGATAGATAAACATCACACAACCTGCACCGATAAAAGAAATAAATAACGTTAATGGAAACGCTGAGCCTGTTTTCGCCATCTGTTTAAATAGAATATCGATAATACCGAATCCTACCCAAACTAATGCTAAAGAGATAACCGCTGTTTTTCCGCCTTTTGCCATTCCTTCGTTGCTTTTCCAAAGTAAGCAACCAAGTGCTGTAAATGCCAGTAAAAGTGCAATTAATTTATTAGAAGTGACCGCTTCACCGAAAATGGTGAAGGCCGCTAAGATAGGTAAGAATAGCGATAGGCGCTGTGCAGCATCGGTACGGATAATACCCGCAAACTCAAGGGCTTTGGCTTGGATTAAAAATACGGTCGGTAATAAAATACCAAGTGCAAAGAATAGATAAGACGATGGATTATCTGCCACAATCTCAACCACTGTTTTATCCCCAAAGTTTGGTTTAAGAATAAAATAGCAAAGGGTGGTTGCAACAATATAATTCACTGCAATACTCTGTGCGATAAAAATTCCTTTGCTACGAGCAACCTTAATCAGCACACCAACAGATACGCTACATAAAATAGCGAGTACAAGTTCTAACATTTGTTCTCCTTTAAAATGAAAAGTAAGCTTGCATTTTAACTATTTTTTTGCACATCTGACTAGTCGGATTTCTATTAAAGAAATAGGAAATGTAGTATTTAATATACAAAATAAAAGCGGGATATCCCGCCTTTATATAGATTACCGTTTAAAATTCTCGTCTTTATCTCGCTGTTCAACCAAAATCAAAATCGCCGCGTCACCGCCCCACTCTCTTGGAGCTTGGTGCAAAGCGATCACTTTTGGGTGTTGCACTAGCCAACGTGGAATCTGATATTTAAGTGCACGAGTGCCGTAGCCAGTCATAATACTCGCACAATAAACTTGTTCACGCTCACAAGCTAAAATCAAACTCGCTAACTCTTTCTTTGCTTGTTCACGAGTTAAACCGTGTAAATCCAAAAATAGTTCAGGATGAAAATCGCCACGGCGAAGCTGTTTTAAAATATAGGGGTCGATATCTTCTCGGCGATAGCGTACTTTTTCATTTTCTTCCGTTAATAGTGGTTCATATTCATCGGAAAAATAGAATAACGTATCGGCCTTTTCACTTAATTCGCGCACCTCACTCACTTTTCTTTTCGGGGTGTTTTTCGGTACAAAAGTATTTTGTTTTATTTGTTTAGCGCCTTTAACTGCATCTCTAAATAGCGCAAAATCATCATCTTCTAACATTTTTATTCCTCTTTTTGATTTATGCATTCTAACATAAATAGAAATGTGATATAACAAGCGGTCATTTCTTTGATGAAATTTACCAATAGAGAGAACCTTATGTTTGATAATCTTGAACCACAATATAATCTTGAGTTACTCGAAGAGATCAACGCTTACCCTGTTGAAGATGATCTTGCGACAATTTTAGATATGATGCGTTGGGCATATAGCTATTTTAATTCCTCTGATCTTTACTATGGCCACGGACACGATAATGCTTGGGATGAAGCAAATCAGCTTGTTTTAACCGCTTTGGCATTACCTGTTGATGTACCAGAAAGTCTCTACTCTTCTCGTCTTACACGTGTTGAGAAAATGCGTATTATCGATCTTGTTCAACAACGTTTAGGTTTACGTAAGCCTGTTGCTTATTTAACAAATTCTGCTTGGTTTGCGGGCTCAGAATATTATGTTGATGAACGTGTAATTGTTCCACGCTCTCCAATTGGCGAATTAATTACGCAAGGTTTCACGGGAATTTTACGTGCAGAACCAAAACGTATTTTAGATATGTGTACTGGCAGCGGCTGTATTGCGATTGCTTGTGCAGAGCGTTTTCCCCACGCAGAAATCGATGCGGTAGATCTCTCTTTTGATGCGCTTAATGTAGCTGAAATTAACATTGATCGCCATAATGTCGCACATAAAGTGTTCCCATTACAATCAGATCTATTCACTAACCTTCCACAAGATCACTATGATTTAATTGTGACAAATCCACCTTATGTTGATAGAGAAGACTTAGATGATATGCCTGAAGAGTTCCACCACGAACCTGAATTAGCTCTAGGTTCTGGCGATGATGGTTTAGACATTACCAAACGAATCTTAGCTCAAGCTGCTGACTATTTAAGTGATACGGGCGTATTAGTTTGTGAAGTGGGAAATAGTATGGTGCATTTAATTGAGCAGTTCCCAACCGTGCCATTCCATTGGTTAGAATTTAAAAATGGTGGCTTGGGTGTGTTCAGCTTAACTCGTGAGCAATTAGTTGCTAATCGCCATTTGTTTGAGTCTAAATAAGTTTTTTTAATTTAATTCATAAAAAAAATTAAATCTCAATTGCTATTTGTCCTCTTTTTCGGTATATCTATACATAGTTTAGAAATTACCAAAAGAGGACATTTTTTATGAGTCAAATTTATGAATCAATGCGTAATAATATTCATATGCTTGGAGACTTTTTAGGCGAAACAATTCGCGATGCCCAAGGCAATGAAATTTTAGAGCTCATTGAAAATATTCGTGTTTTATCACGAAGCTCGCGTAGCGGTGATGAAAAAGCCCGCGAACAGTTACTCGATATACTGGCTAATATCTCAAATGAAGATGTCATTCCAGTTGCTCGCGCATTTAGCCAATTCTTAAATCTAACCAATATTGCCGAACAGTATCAAGGTATTTCTCGCCACAATAATGATTCAACTAGTGAACAATCAATGGGCGCACTTTTTGCTCGTTTAAAAGCTCAAAATGTGCCTGCTCCGAAAGTGATTGAAACCGTTGAGCGTCTATTAATTGATTTAGTGCTTACAGCTCACCCAACCGAAGTAACTCGTCGCTCTTTAGTGAATAAACACGTTGAAATTAACCGCTGTTTAAACCGTTTAGAACATGATGACTTAACGGAAGCTGAAACGACTAAATTAAAACGCCGTTTAATGCAATTAATTGCCCTTGCTTGGCATACAAATGAAATCCGCACTCAACGCCCAACACCTGTAGATGAAGCAAAATGGGGAATGGCGGTGATTGAAAATAGCCTTTGGAAAGCCGTACCTGAATTTTGCCGTCAATTAAATTTCCATTTAGAGAAAAACTTTGGTATTCAGCACCAAGTGGGCTTAACCCCTGTGCGCTTCTCATCTTGGATGGGGGGAGACCGTGATGGAAACCCATTTGTTACTGCACAAACCACGCGTAAAGTACTACAAATGAACCGTTGGAAAGCGGCTGAACTCTTTTTGGAAGATATGAAATCATTAGCAGATGAACTTTCTGTGGTGCAATGTACTGATGAATTTAGAGCTAAATATGGCGATAACTTAGAGCCATACCGTGTGGTGATTAAAGACATTAGAGCAAAATTAGCTAAAACGGTAACCTACTATAGTGAGCTTATCGAAGAGAAACAGCTTACAATTAGTGAATCAGAAATTCTCACTAATGATGAACAACTTTGGGAACCACTCTACGATTGTTACCAATCGCTCCACGCTTGTGGTATGCGTATTATCGCGAATGGTGCTCTATTAGATTGCTTACGCCGTGTACGCTGTTTTGGTTTAGGTTTATCTCGCTTAGATATTCGCCAAGAGAGTACTCGTCACGCACAAGCGATTGCTGAAATTACTCGCTATATCGGTTTAGGCGACTATTCACAATGGACAGAAGATGATAAACAGGCGTTCTTGGTGCGTGAATTAAGTTCACGTCGCCCACTGGTTCCAACTAACTGGAAGCCAAGCCCTGAAACACAAGAGATCTTAGATACCTGTAAAGTTGTTGCAGAACAGCCTGAAGGAATGATTTCTGCTTATGTGATTTCTATGGCTCGCGAAGCTTCTGATGTATTAGCAGTACATTTATTACTTAAAGAATCTGGCTGTACAACCGCGATTCCTGTAGCTCCACTTTTTGAAACACTAGATGACTTAGACCGTTGTGAAAAAGTGATGACGGAATTATTTAGCATTGGCTGGTATCGTGGCATTATCAACAATAAGCAGATGGTAATGATCGGTTACTCTGATTCAGCGAAAGATGCTGGTATGCTTGCGGCATCTTGGGCGCAATATCGTGCTCAAGAAGCGTTGGTTAATTTAAGTGAAAAATATGGCATTGAATTAACGTTGTTCCACGGACGTGGCGGTACTATCGGTCGTGGTGGTGCTCCAGCCCATGCAGCTTTACTTTCTCAACCGCCAAGATCACTTAAAAATGGCTTACGTGTAACAGAACAAGGGGAAATGATCCGCTTTAAATTAGGTTTACCAGCTGTTGCGGTAGCGAGCTTAGATCTCTATGCAAGTGCTGTTTTAGAAGCAAATCTTTGCCCACCACCAGAACCTAAACAGGCTTGGCGTGATGTTATGGATCAAGGTGCTGCAATTTCTTGTGAAATTTATCGTGGCATTGTACGTGGCGAACCTGATTTTGTGCCTTATTTCCGAGCTGCAACACCAGAATTAGAGCTCTCTAAATTACCTTTAGGTTCTCGCCCTGCAAAACGTAATCCAAATGGCGGTGTTGAAAGTTTACGTGCTATTCCGTGGATCTTTGCTTGGATGCAAAACCGTTTAATGCTTCCAGCTTGGCTTGGTGCAGGTGCCGCATTAGAACAGCTTATTCAGCAAGATAAACGTAATTTACTTGAAGAGATGTGTGAACAATGGCCGTTCTTCTCAACCCGTATCGGTATGTTAGAGATGGTATTTAGTAAAGCCGATATATGGCTTGCAGAACATTATGACCAACGCTTAGTGCCGAAAGAGTTACACCATTTAGGCCAGTCATTGCGTACTCAATTACAAGCTGATGTAAAAACTGTGCTTTCTCTTTCACACGAGAATCAGTTAATGGCAACGCTCCCTTGGATTGCAGATTCGATTGCTCTACGTAATATCTACACCGATCCGCTCAATTTATTACAAGTTGAGTTATTACATCGTTTACGTGCGCAAGGGGAAAATCCAAATCCAGAGCTTGAACAAGCGTTGATGATTACCATCACAGGTATTGCGGCAGGTATGCGTAATACGGGCTAATAGCTAATATAACAAAGGGAGAGCAAATGCTCTCCCTTACTTTTTGGTTTATTATCGGCATTGCGCCTTAAAGCGTAATAGATGATCGAGTAACACAATTGCAACCATTGCTTCTGCAATTGGCACTGCACGAATTCCCACACAAGGGTCGTGGCGTCCTTTAGTCACCACTTCTACAGATTCATTATTAATATTTACGCTACGTCCCGGAACAGTAATACTTGAAGTTGGTTTTAACGCAATATTGGCAATAATTGGCTGACCCGAACTAATTCCGCCTAAGATACCGCCTGCGTGGTTTGAAAGAAAACCTTCTGGGGTCATTTCATCGCGGTGTTCACTGCCTTTTTGATTTACAACATCAAAACCATCACCAATTTCAACCCCTTTTACCGCATTAATTGACATTAGTGCGTGAGCTAAATCTGCGTCCAAGCGGTCAAAAACAGGCTCTCCTAAACCAACCGGTACATTCTCTGCAATCACAGTTAATTTTGCCCCTATCGAATCCCCTTCTTTTTTGAGCTCACGAATTAACTCGTCAAATTGCTCTATTGCAACAGGATCGGGACAGAAAAATGGATTGCTATTTACCTGCTCCCAATCAATTTTGCTAATATCAGCAACAGATTCAGGATTGATCTTAACTGAGCCAATTTGTGATAAATAACCACGAACTTCTACCCCAAATTGCTCGCGAAGATATTTTTTCGCAATAGCTCCTGCTGCAACGCGCATTGCTGTTTCACGTGCTGATGAACGACCGCCCCCACGATAATCTCTAATACCATATTTTTGTTGATAGGTGTAATCCGCGTGTCCCGGACGAAACTTCTCGGCAATATCACCATAATCTTTCGAGCGTTGATCGCTATTTTTGATGATTAAGCCGATACTTGTCCCAGTCGTTTTGCCTTCAAAAACCCCCGATAAAATCTGAACTTCATCGTCTTCTCTACGTGGTGTGGTATAACGAGATGTACCAGGTTTACGGCGATCTAAATCTGGCTGTAAATCGGCTTCCGAAAGCGTCATATTCGGCGGAACGCCATCCACGATACAGCCTAATGCAATACCGTGAGATTCGCCGAATGTAGTTACTTTAAAAAGTTGTCCAATGCTGTTGCCTGCCATATTGTGTCCTTATTATTTTATTTCGAAATTATGTAGCAACTGCACAAAACATTTTCTTACACCTTTGTCAGTTTACGAGATAGGTTAATTTGCAAAATATTGATGAAATATAACCGCTTGTAGCCCTCTCTCTGCGAAAATTACTAAACGCAATTTTCGCTGTCTCTCTCCCAAAGGGAGAGAGTTAAGAGAGCAAGATTTTTGATTTGTGCAACTGCTACGCAATACCGTTCTATTTTTATAAGGCGGGATACGCCCTATAAATACTATTTAACAAACTTATCTGTTGCTAATTTCACTTCTTCTTGAGTATCTTGATTTTTAATGAAAACATCAAGCTGATTAAAGGCAATTTCAATATTATTTTCAGCGAATAGCTCATTAATGCGGCGATTTAATGCGTCTGTAGTCTTCATTCGGTCACTTAACTGCCCAACAAAAACTCTCAACTCGTGATCAAGCGTACTTGCTCCAAAACTTAAGAAGAACACTGACGGTGCAGGATCTTTTAATACTAACTCATTTTCTTCCGCCGCTTGATGTAATAATGCTCGCACTTTTTCAAGATCTGAGCCATAAGCAACACCCACACTAATCACTAAACGAGTGACTGAGTTTGTTAATGCCCAGTTCACAATTCTCTCAGTGATGAAAGCTTTATTTGGCACAATAACTTCTTTCTTATCCCCATCAATCAGCGTCGTCGCACGAATACGGATCTTAGATACTGTGCCACTAAAGTTACCAATGGTAATCATATCGCCAACACGAACAGGGCGTTCAAACAAGATGATAATACCCGATACAAAGTTCGCAACAATCTCTTGCATACCAAAACCGATACCAACAGAAAGTGCGGTAAATAGCCATTGTAACTTAGTCCACGACATCCCTAATGTAGAGAATGCAAAGCTCGCACCAACCACAATAAGAACATAAGTTAACAAGGTGGTAACTGTATAAGGAGTTCCCTGTGAGAGCTGTAACTTAGAAAAAATCAATGTTTCTAATAAACCACTCAAGTTACGAACTAATACATAGGTCACAACCAAAATCACTATTGCAATCAACAGATTAAGCAATGTGATGGACTCCATCACAACACCCGTTTCAGTAGTGGTTGCTTGTTGCCATAGTGTTACGCCATTTAAGTAGTAAGCGACCGTAATCAGATCTGACCATACCCAATAAATCAGCGCAAATAGACCAACCCATAGTAGGAAATCCGTCACTTTCAACATTTGATCTTTGATTTCACTCACTGCGATTGAATCATCAGGTAATTCAAGTGCAACATCATCTTCAAAAGCGACTGCTCGCTGTTCTGCATTCTGTTGCGCACGGCGTTCTTGTAGGCGTTTATAAGCAATTCGGCGCGAAGAGACCGTAAACATACGATACAACATATTACGGATAATAATCCAAGTAATCACCGCAAAATAGGTCGCAATTAAATGCTCGATTAATACTAATGCTGTGTAGTAATAGCCCATTACAATTAATGCAATAAGCACTATTGGCGCAAGTAATAACACAATTCGAACTAAATTAAGCAGAATATTATGTGATTTTTTATCTTTATCCGACACATTTTGGTAAGTCGAAATCGCCTGTCTAAAGCCTGGTGCAACAATAAACACCGTCATCATCAATACCGTTATGGTCACAGTTTGCCCAATCACATCATAGGCTAGTCCCATTTCAATATTGCTAAAGATCGATGTATTTAACAGCAACGCAATCACAATTCCCGAACGTTTCAACATATTACGGAAAATCTGGTTGCTCTCTTGTGGCATACTAAAATGACGATAAGCAATCCCAGCAGGGCGTAACATCGAAATAATAAACACAAAATAGAGCCAATAACCTGCCATTTTCAGACCCCAAGGCCATACCGCCAACGGATCTTGGAAACAGATATAAGTGATAAAAATAAAGCAAGTTAAGAACATAATCGTATTTGGCAAGCAAAGCACAACTGTCCAAAACATCGCCGTTGGCGTATGCCATTGACTATCGGTTAACACCGTTTTCATACGGTTGTTAATATTCGTCAACTTATGCTTAATCGACTCTTTACTACGATTGATCAAATAACCAATCCCAGAAAGTAATGCGATTAGAAACAGCGCAACACCGATATTTTCCTGCCAGTTTGAAAAATCAAATTTTTTCGATAGCTCTTTTAATTGAAACTGAACCGCTTGCGGATATTTCGTTAACCAATCCAAATCAATCGGATTGTTACTTTTTACCCAGAAACTTTGTTGTTGAAGTTTCTGCTGTAATTCATCACTAATCATTTCAACTTGTTGCTGATTTAGTTCGATATTAATTGATAAATTAAGCTGATTATTCAATAACTTAATCAAATCAGACAGCGTCGTTGAACGCTCTTGAATAATTGTCGTTAACTGTTCTTTTTCTTTATCTGTAAAAGTTGCTTTATTCTCTTTTTCGAGTTTTGTGACATAAGCATTGCTATCTGAAATCGTATCTTTGAGTTCACTCAAATCAAACACTTGCACACGCAAGTCAGCAATCTGCTTAGATAGCCCTTTAACCATCTTATCTTGCGGAAGTAGTTGGCGGTGTTTATTGATAATACGAGAAAGCACCAACGTCCCCTGTAATGAGCTAATTTGCTCATCAATATTACGTTGTGTCTGTTGAAGATTATCTAAAATCCCTTTTACACGTAGATTATCTTGCGAAAGCTGGCTTAATTCTGTTGTTTGAACAAATAAATCCTTACTTAATTCCGTATTTAAATCAATTTCGTGCAAAATCACGGGATTCGTTGTGGTCTTGCTACTCTCTTGCTGAGATTGAGTAGCTTGCTCAGCCTTATTTTTTGATTCAGCAACAAGATGATTATTAATGGCTGTTTGCACATTTGCTAGCTCTGTCTGCAAATTTTGCTGAACAACCTTTTTCTCATCAAGCTGACTACTAAAAAGCGCTAACAGACTGTCGCTACCGTTTAATAACGTTTGGTTATAGCTATGTTGAAGATCAAGCAAACTATTTTCGACATCAAATTTCACCTTATCCGCACTAGATAATTTACTGTTTCCTAATGCATTTGTGATCTGCTGTTTGCGAGTAGCAATGGTGCTCAATGCTGTTTGTGCTTTGGTTGGCGTAGAGTTTTGAGCCACAACTTGCGCATTTAGCTGAGCGAGATCGTGCTGAACTTGTTCGAGTTTAGCCTGCAAATTAGTTGCTAAAGATTGAAGTTCAGTCAACGGTTTTTTACTGAACTCTTCAAGAGTTGAAGGCTGCTGAGCTTTTAATTTAGCAAGTTTTTCCTTACTTTCATTAATTGCTGTTTTTGAATCTTGAATCTGCTTTTCAAGGGCTGAGCTATCGCTTTTTTGTTGTGAAATTTGAGACAGAAACTTTTGGGTATCCGTTAAGCTCTGTAGTAATGATTTTGTTTCTTCCGTTTGCTCAAGTTTTTGCGTTGCTTCAATTTGAGCTTGAAGCTCTTTTTCATTAGGAAGATTTACAGCCCATATAGAACTGCTAAATAGACTTAAAATTAAAATAAGATATGAATAGGATTTGACTCTCATTTTTTCTCCTTTTTACATATGACTCCCAAAATAAAGGTCATATTTTCTATGTAAGGCGAGATGTCTCTCGCCATATAATCCTTATATTATGTAGTAGTTGCATAGATAGAAAATTTTGATTTTCTTAACTCTCTCCCTTTGGGAGAGAGACAGCAAAAATTGCATTCAGCAATTTTTGCAGAGAGAGGGAAACAAGCGGTGATATTTCTGGGATATTTTGCAAATAGCCCTCTCCCTGACCTACGGTGCTGAACGCACCTTCGGTCTGTCCCTCTCCCGTAAACGGGAGAGGGTGTAAGAAAACACATTGTGTATTTCCCACACAACTTTATACAATCCATTGATTTTGTTTTAGGATAATTCCACTCTCTTATCACTCACAACTTCGGTAACAAGCGGTCGATTTTCACCAGAAATTTGCACATCTAACTTGTTAAATGCAATCTTAATATTATGCTGATTAAATAGCTCATCGATACGTTTATACAAGAAGTTTCGAGTACTTGCACGATCATCAATTTCAGCCACACACACAGTTAACTCGTGTTCTATCCAACCGTCCCCAAAATGCAATAAATTCACACTTGGGCTTGGATCTTTCATCACTTTTTCAGCTTCTTCTGAAGCTTGTAATAGTAACTCACGAACTAACGATAAATCCACACCAGATGCGATTTTGAAACCAATTTGCAAACGTGTAATCGTATTATTATAAGTCCAGTTAATAAAACGATCCGTCACGAAAGCTTGGTTTGGCAATACCACTTCTTTGTGATCATCATCAATTAAGGTTGTGGAGCGCAGCTTAATTTTGGTAATCACACCCGTGAAATTACCAACAGAAACCTTATCGCCTACACGAATCGGACGTTCAAATAATAGAATCGTGCCCGACACAAAACTACCAAAAATCTCACGCACCCCGAAACCTAAACCGACTGAAAGTGCGGTAAATACCCACTGGATTTTACTCCACGAAATTCCAAGCGATGTAAAAGCCGAGATACTACCGAAGACCACAATAAAGTAAGTAAGAATGGCCGTAATCGTATGTGGCGTTCCCTTCGAAAGTCTTAGTCTTGAAAAGACTAGTACTTCCAAAATACCTTTAATATTCTTAACTAAAACATAGGTTACAGTAATATAAGTCATTGAACGCAATATATTCAATAAGGTTACAGACTCAACAACAGTACCTTTTGACGTTGTTTCTACTTGCTCCCATAAAATAAAGGTATTCAGATAGTTTGCAATACTTAAAAGATCTGACCAAATCGCATACATCGATGCAAATAAGACAACCCAGCCAACAAGATCCGCCATTCGGAAAATTTGCTCATTAACCGTTGCAATAGTGATCTTCTCTTCTGGCTTTTCTTTATTAATATTGCTGACATCTTCGCCATTAAGTAGCATTTGCTCACGAATTTTTTCACGCTTTTTCTGTAAACGGCGGTATGCCATTCGGCGTGATGAAATCGTTAGTGAACGATAAGCAAAATAGCGGCCAAACACCCAAACTAATGCCACTACATAACTTTTGATAATCAAATCAATTAGATAAACTGCCGTATAATAGTAGCCAAGAACAATCAACACAATCAACGTAATTGGCACGATAAATAACATAAATCGTGCTAATTTAAACAAGCCGATACTGCGCTTTGTGCCATCTTCATTTTTGGCTTTTTCATACTCCAACATCCCTTTATTAAGCCACGGACGAACGACGAATAAACAGAGTGAAAGCGCAACGATCGTCATTACTTGACCGATCACATCATTGCTAAAGCCAATAGCGTCAACTTGTGAGAAGATTGACGATACAAGTAGCAACACAACAATCCAAACCGATTGTTTAATAATATGCTCAAAGGTTTCATTACTTTGTTGTGGCATACCGAAGTGACGAAATGCCAAGCCATTTGGGCGTAACAATGAAATCACTGTAGCAAAGAATAGCCAATAGCCAAAAGCTTGTGTGATCCACTTCCAACCAGCTAGAGGGTCTGGAAAAAAGAAATACAGAATAAGCGAAGATAGCACTAAAAACATCAAAGCACTTGGTAACGCAAGGATAATCGTCCAAAACATCGCTTCTGGCGTATGCCAATGGCTATCATTTTTTAAAGTATTTACTTGGCTTGCAATTGCGGACAAACGTTGTTTGATTTCTGGTTTTTTCCATAAAATCAAGCCATAAACACCTAATAATACAAAAATAAAGCCCAAAGTACTTGCTAAGTTTTTAGCCAGATTATCAAAGCCAATAAATTTTGAGAGTTCCGCAACTTCCTGAATAACCAAACGCGGGAAGGCTTCAACCCAGTCTAAATTAAAGGGAATATTACTTCTTACCCAAAAACTCTGTTGCTGAAGTTGAGCCTGTAAAGTATCACTAAGTGTAATAATCTGCTTCTGTGTTGCTTCAATTTCATTTGAAAGCGTTAATTGCGTATTTAATGTTTTGATTAAATCAACCAAAATCTTCTCACGCTCTTTCAAAATGGATTCAAGTGTTTTCGTTTCTTCATCATCCAAATCTACTTTACGCTCAGCTTTTAACTTCGCAATCACATTACTTAAATTATAGAGTTCATCACGCTTTTGAGAAGTTTCAAAAATCTCCACTCGTAACTTTGCTATATCCGTTGATAAGCTTTTTACAATGCTTTCCGTTGGTAAAGCTTGTTTCTGTTGATTAATGATCTTTGAAAGCACAAGTGTGCCTTGTAGCGCACTAATCTGCTCTTCAATATTTTGGCGAGTTTGAGTTAACCCATCTAAAACGCTCTTTGCGCGCAGATTCTCTTGGGAAAGCTTGTTAGATTTCTTAGTTTGATCAACTAAATATTGACTCAAATCGGTATTCAAGCTCAACTCATCAAACACAATTGTATTTTCTGCTTTACTGCTCGCTTTAAGCTCTGCATTCTGTTTCGCTTGGGCTTCGTGCTCTTTCACACGTAGCGCATTTAGCTCATCTTGTAATGCAGAGAGCTGTTTCTGTAATAACTGCTGTTTTAAATAAGCTTGATTTCGCTTAGCTTCATCTAACGCTGTAAGCAGATCAATATTTTGCCCAAATAGCTGATTATATTTATTTACTGTTTCTAAATACTTAATTTCAGCATTATTACGTTCAGTCTGTTCTTGATCAGTGGGATTGCTATTTTTTAATTTTAAGGTTTCAAGACGAGTATTGTTTTCATTGATTTGACGGCGAGTTTGCTCAAATGCAGCACGATAGCTAGCAAGGCTAGAGCCCAATTCAGAACTAATCGCTTGAGAAACCTGAAGCTGTTGATGAATATTATCTTGCTCAACTTCAAGTTCTTGAGATGTTAATTTATCAAAATGGGAAGTCTGAGATTGCGCTAAATCATCTTGCAAAGCTTTGACTTTATCTTGAACCTGTTTTAATTCAGCTGGTGCTTCTTTAATTTTCAGCTCAAAACTCTCAATTTCAGCTTGTTGCTTTTTGGTTTTTTCAATAAACGTGAGCGTTTCTTCAAGGGCTTTAACTTGAATTGCGGACTCATCAGCACTCTCCCCACGTAGAGAATCTAATTGCGCTTTAATAGAATCGGCTGTGGCATTACTCGCATTAGCAGACGTAACAATGCTAAATACCGAAAGTATTGAAAATAATAGAATGAACCAAAAAGATTTTTTATGCATAGTTATCTCTTTCTATTAAATAATTTACTTATGTCGCAACTTATAATAGTTGGCGAACATAATTTTGTAACTGCTTACGGGAAATTTTAATTCCCTGTCCTTGTAATCCGAGCTCTAATATTGCTGATTCCAAACATAAATATTGGATCGGTTGTTTAAATTTTTCTAAATGTTGATTTGCAAAAGATTGTAATAAATTGACCGCTTGCAACGAGAATTGTTCAACAAATTCAACTAAAGCAACGGGGCGTTCGCCAAATTCCACGTCTAAAACAGGTACAACAAAAACAGTTCGGATTAAATTTGAACGATAAAGTTCGCTCTCAATATCTTCAGGTTGAATATTCTCTCCCCCTGAAATAAACATATTATCCAAGCGCCCTACCACTTTTAATTTTCCATCCGCGGTCCATTCGCCACGGTCTTTGGTCGCTAACCAGCCTTGTTCATTAGTCAAAGACTGAATATTACCGCTGTTCCAATATCCTAACCCCAATCCTGCACCACGTACCCAAATTTCATCTTGTTCAATTCGAATTTCACGATGTTTTAATGGAAAACCAACATTATCCAACTCATTTTTAATAGCGCAAATTGTTGAAGCCATTTCAGTCATTCCATAGCCCGCATAAGTAGTAATGCCATACTGCTGTGCTTGCTGAATCAATTCGGGCGGGATAAAAGCCCCACCGAGTAAAATATGCTGTTCAACTTGCTGATCAGAATCTAACTGAGCTAAATAACGTTGAAGTTGAGTTGGAACCAAAGACGCGTGTGAAACTTTGGCTAACGTCTGCCATTGAGTCTGTTTATCGTCATTCAAATAAAGCGTTGCGCCTGTAGCAAGCCAACGCCAAACTATGCCTTGCCCAGAAACGTGAAAAAGCGGCAAATTAAGCAACCAAGAGTTAGATTGGTTAAAACCTAAATATTCACAGACACCTTGTGCATTATCTAAGTGATTTTGAATAGAATGAACAACCGCCTTTGGCTTGCCCGATGAACCCGATGTTAAAGTTAAGGTTGCCGGTTGATTAAAATCCAAATGTTCTAATTCAGATAATAATGGTTGATCCATTTGAACTTGATTAAAGAACTTAGCGAAATCATTATCACCAATCGTACAATCAACGGCATTATCTTTTAGAATTTGCTGATATTGCTCTGGTTTTAAGGCTGGATTCAAAATTAGGATCTTTGCTCCCATCGCGATAGCCGCACAATAGCAAAGTAACGCATAGAGCCTATTTTGACCTTGATAAGCAATTAGCGGTGCTAGAGATTGGACATCTTCTGAAATTGCAAAATTTTTAAGAAAATCAACCGCTTGTTCTGTTAAAAGATTCCACTGTTGCCAGTTAATTTGAGTGGGAATATTCGATAAATTTGAAGATAATGAACGATCTGAATCATTTTCAGGATTATCTAAGACGACAGCGACCGCTTGGGCAGAGTGTTTTGCCCAAAAAGCGGTCGGGAAAGAGTCAAATACGTTCATAATGGCAGAAAGTTAAGCAAAAAGCGCTTTCACACGCTCAACTAACTCTTCTGGAAGTTCCATTTGATTCATCAAAGCACAAAGAATTAAACCTTTACGCTCAGTATTGTTGTTTGTGATTACCCAAAATGGCGATTCTGGGATTAATTTTGCCTTCGCACCGCTACCCGTTGCTAAAATCACTCGTTCATCTTTAGCAAAATAGATTCGCTCACTGCCTTGAACTTGCTCAGTTGCTTGATTAAAGCCTTCTTTATTTGATTTATAAAGCGCAGAAAGCAACATTAAAAAGCGGTTAACCACTTTTTTCTCATCCATAAAAGACTGTTTTGCTAAAACATACTCCACGGCTTTAACCATCTTTTCTTGATGATTAATTGCATTTTTCTTTTTCGGTAGTTTAGCCAGATCTTTCAGATCATTAAGCATATTTTCTTGTACAAGTACAAATGGCTGTGGAGATGCTGGTAAACGGAGTAAACGACGCAAAATATCCGACGCACTCTCGCCAATCGACTGAGTTCGACTTGCAATGTAGTGGTATAATTCATCATCAACTTCAATTTGTTTCATCTATAGCGTCCTCTTTTCTTTAAATTTGCTTGATTACAAAAAAATTCTAGGCATTATACGCAGATTACGTTTCCTTTGACAGGATCTTTCTACTTTTTTCGTTAAATTTTAGGTAATTATGCTCGAAAAACAACTTCTTAACTATCAATTACAGTTATCGGCAAATGCTAAACAGACTATGGTGTTTGTACACGGCTTATTTGGCGATCTCAATAATCTTGGTGTTGTCGCACGCGCTTTTGCGGAAGAATACAATATTTTAAAAGTTGATCTGCGTAACCACGGTCAATCTTTCCACTCTGAAACAATGAATTACCAAGTGCTTGCGGAAGATCTGCGCGATCTTCTGATTCATCTCAATATCAACAATGCGATCGTGATCGGCCATTCAATGGGCGGCAAAACAGCAATGCGTCTAACTCATATTGCTTCAAATCTTGTTGAAAAACTCGTGGTAATCGATATTGCTCCTGTCGCTTATCCGCCTCGCCGCCACGATTCTATTTTTGCAGGATTGTATGCAGTAAAAGAAGCAAAGCCAGCTAATCGAACGGAAGCTAGAGTTGCGATAGCCCAAGCAATTCAAGATGAAGGCGTACAGCTTTTTATGCTGAAATCTTTTGACCCACAAAGTCCAGAATTCTTTAAATTCAATTTAAGCGGTTTAAAGCAGAATTACGAAAATATTATGGATTGGGAAAAAGTCCGTGTTGAAACACCAACTCTATTTATTAAGGGGGAATTATCAGACTATTTACAAGAAAAAGATACTCAAACGATTTTGGAGCAATTCCCAAATGCAAAATCTTTTATTGTAAGTAAAGCCGATCACTGGGTACACGCAGAAAAACCAGACGCCGTGATTCGAGCAATTCAGAAATTTTTAGGCTAATTTCACTAAAACTAAAATACACCATTAAAAAACCCATTTAAAAACATTCTGTTGAACACTTTTAAATGGGTTTTCATTCCCTGCATAACCTTTGCGATGTTTAGCATTACGTTGGTAACTGCCCTTTCCTTTGCGGTTTCGCTCCATTCGGCTACGAAATAATTTGTCGGTAACAAGTGCTTTAATCGCACTTTCCTGAATTTCGCCACGCTGATGTGCATAGCTATTTGTTTTTGCTGAATTTTTCATTTAGTTTTCCTTTTTCTAAAAAATAAGCATTTCTATACAAAATGCGGAGTAAATTTTGCCAAAATTTCATTATTTTGTATATAAGCGCAACCAAAAAAACGTTATAATCACTCCAATTTCACGCTCTATTTACAGCAAATCCATACTTATCCACAATTTAGGAACTAATTGCTGATACAAGCGGTCAAAATTATTAAAAATTTTACGAGGTAAAATATGAAAAAAGAGGAAGCAGGACACAATTTTCTAGCTCGCTTGGGTAAAACTCGTTTACGTCCAGGTAGTAAATTAGCAACAGATTGGCTAATCGCAAACGGCGATTTCCGCAAAGACAAAAAAGTATTAGAAGTCGCGTGCAATATGGGCGCAACATCTATCGAAATCGCAAAACAATTTGGCTGCCAAGTGATTGCCACAGATTATGATGAAGAGGCTGTCGAAAAAGCGCGTCAAAATGTGTTAGAAAGCAAGGTCGAAGAGTTTGTTCAAATTCAACACGCCAATGCAACCGAACTCCCATTCGAAGATAATAGCTTTGATATTGTGATCTGCGAAGCATTATTAACTATGCTCCCAAATGATTTAAAAGAGAAAGCTATTAACGAATATTTGCGCGTATTAAAACCAAACGGTTTCTTACTCACTCACGATGTATTACTTCTTTCAGAAGATACTGATGAACTGTTGGCTCAATTGCGTGATTCATTAAATATCAGCGTAACACCATTAACTAAGGAACATTGGAAAGCCACTTTTGCAAATTGCGGATTCCGTAATGTGGACGCATTCACTGGAAAAATGAGTTTGTTATCGCCAAAAGGACTGATTTACGATGAAGGTGTTATCGGCGCAATGAAAATTATCGGTAATGCGCTTAAGACTGAAAATCGAGAGTCATTCAAAAAGATGTTCAAAATCTTCAATAATCCAGATAATAAATTAGGCTTTATCGCGATTTGTAGTCAAAAATAATAAATTATAGTTCGGCACGCTTTTGCGTGCCTTTCTTCAATAAAAATCAAAAATACAGGGAAGAAATAATGTTTGAAATGTTCCAAAATTGGTATAAACAAAAATTTAATGACCCACAGATTGTGGCGTTGTTGGCGATCTTATTTGTTGGTTTTGGAATTATCTATTTCTTTAGCGATCTGCTAATGCCTTTATTGATTTCTATTGTTTTAGCTTATTTACTTGAATGGCCAATTCGTTTTTTAACTGTACAACTGCGCTTTCCTCGCTTACTTAGTCTTGCACTTGTTCTAGGTGGCTTTCTCTCTGTGTCTATATTTTTAGTTGTAGTAATGCTACCAAGTTTATGGTCGCAAGGGATGACTTTTTTAACGGACTTGCCAACGATGATGAATTTGTTAAATGGTTGGTTACAAGCATTGCCAGAACACTATCCTGAATTGATTGATTATTCAACTCTAGACTCAATTATGACTGCAGTGAGAAGTAAAATCGTTGCTTTTGGCGACTCATTACTCTCTTTCTCATTAAACTCACTAGTCAGTTTAGTTGGATTAGGCATTTACGCATTTCTTGTGCCGTTAATGGTGTTTTTCTTGCTCAAAGATAAGCTGCTATTTATCAATTCAATGGTAAAATTACTCCCTAAAAACCGTCTTCTAGCAACACGTGTTTGGGGTGAAATGCAACAGCAAATTGCGAACTACATTCGCGGTAAATTCTTAGAAATTTTAATCGTTGGCATTGCAACCTACATTATTTTCTTATTCTTTGATCTCCGCTATCCGTTGCTTCTTTCTGTGGCAGTAGGTCTTTCTGTGCTTGTGCCTTATATCGGCGCGGTATTAGTGACAATTCCTGTCGCATTAGTGGCATTGTTCCAATTTGGCTTATCACCTGATTTCTATTATCTGCTCCTTGCTTTTGTCATCAGCCAATTGCTAGATGGTAACCTTGTTGTGCCATTTTTATTCTCTGAAGCAGTAAATCTACACCCATTAACGATTATTGTCGCTGTACTTATTTTTGGCGGTTTATGGGGATTCTGGGGCGTATTCTTCGCCATTCCACTCGCGACATTGGTTAAAGCTGTAATAAATGCCCTTCCATCTAATAATGAAGAAACTGAACAAGAGATTAATGGATAATAAAAATGACAGCTCAACTACTAAAAGCACACCCAAATCTAGCTACATTAGATAAAGTTGTCGCCATTGGCGGTGGACACGGACTAGGACGCCTTTTGTCATCCCTTTCATTCTTAAAAGAGCAGCTTACAGGTATTGTTGCAACAACTGACAATGGCGGTTCAACAGGCAAAATTCGTGAACAACACGGTGGAATTGCTTGGGGAGATTTACGTAACTGTTTAACTCAAATCACCGTAAAACCGACTGTCGCATCAGCACTATTTGAATATCGATTCGCTGGCGCTGGCGAACTTTCAGGGCATAATTTAGGCAATTTAATCCTAAAAGCTCTTGAAGATATGCATATTCGCCCTTTAGAAAGCCTTAATCTTGTGCGTAATTTACTTTATGTGCGTGTTGGATTAATGCCGATGTCTGAACAGCCGGTACACTTAACTGCAAATTTGCCCTCTGGAGAAGTGATTATCGGTGAAGTTTCTATTGACGCGCTTGAAGAACTTCCTTATTCACTTTCGTTAGACTCTAAAGTATCGGCTACACCCGAAGCATTAGAAGAAATTAAACAGGCCGATCTAATTCTGCTCGGGCCCGGTAGCTTTTTTACAAGTATTATGCCGACTTTACTGATCGAAGAAGTCCAGCAAGCAATTCTGCACAGCCAAGCTAATGTTGTTTTTATTGATAATCTCGCCAAAGAACACGGCATTGCGGGCTTACTTTCATTATCAGATCGTATTCATTGGATTGAAAATCAAATCGGTGAACAGCGTGTAAATGGCGTGATCACAGTCGTTGAAGAACAAGAGATCTTAGCAGATCATCTTCAAGTATTGCGTACAGAACTTCACGCTGATGATGTTTACTATCGCCACGACCGCCAACGTCTCAGCCAAGCTATTAATCAATTGGTTGGTAAACTTTAAGAAAGCGCTAAATTACTTGCAAGCGGTCCCATTTCCGTATAAATTTGCACATTTCCAAAATTATTGCTTATTTATATTAAGGGGCCGTTGTGCTTGTATCTGACTTCCATTTTGACCTTCCTGACGAGTTTATCGCTCGCTATCCAACTACAGAACGTACAGCTAGTCGCCTACTCCATTTAAACGGAGAAACAGGCGAATTTAGTGATAAACAATTCAGCGATTTAATAAACCATATCGAACAAGGCGATCTGTTAATCTTTAACAATACTCGCGTAATTCCAGCTCGTGTTTATGGCCGTAAAGCAAGCGGTGGCAAAGTTGAAATGCTAGTTGAACGCGTTTTAGACGCTCACCGCTGTCTGGCGCACGTTCGCTCGTCAAAAGCGCCAAAAGAAGGCGCAGAGCTGTTTTTTGGTGAGGATAAATTAGGCGAAGGCAATGGTTTTAAAGCGACAATGGTTGCTCGCCACGATACCCTATTTGAATTAGAGTTTGACTCAGCGACACCACTGTTCGATCTTCTACAACAGGCTGGTCATATGCCTTTGCCCCCTTATATCGACCGCCCTGATGAAGACGCCGACCAAGAGCGCTATCAAACGGTTTATAGCAAGGTTTTAGGTGCGGTTGCCGCGCCAACAGCTGGCTTACATTTTGATAATGATACGTTGGCTAAATTTGCAGAAAAAGGTATTAATACCGCTTTTGTCACGCTTCACGTTGGCGCAGGGACTTTCCAGCCAGTTCGTGTTGATACAATTGAAGAACATAAAATGCACGCGGAATATGCAGAAGTGAGCCAAGAAGTCGTTGATAAAATTTTGGAAACCAAAGCAAAAGGTAAGCGTGTGATTTGTGTGGGAACAACGTCTGTGCGCTCTATCGAAAGCGCAGCACAAGCCGCTGAAAAAGAAGGAAAATTGATTGCACCATTCTATTCTGATACATCGATTTTCTTATACCCAGGTAAAACATTTAAGGTGGTTGACGCTCTAGTCACTAATTTCCATTTGCCTGAATCGACATTGATTATGTTAGTTTCAGCTTTTGCTGGTTATCGTAACTGTATGAACGCTTATCAACACGCTGTTGAGCAGAAGTACCGTTTCTTCAGCTATGGTGACGCAATGTTTATCAATAAAAATCCAAATGCGTTAAAGGATGTTCCTTAACGGCCTAACTAAAAGCGCTTGTTTCAACAACAAGCGCTCTTTTTTATTTAATATTTTGCAAATTTAAATGACTAAAGACCTAAAGATCCAGCCCCTAACATCAACATAAACATCAAGCCTTGTAGCTCTGATTCTGACATCTCTTTATCATTAATTGCAACTTTACCATTCTCAACTTTAATATTGATCTTCACACTTTCAGCGTCAACTTTCGCTAAGCCAAAGCTCTGTTTTGCGCTGTTTACTAACTCAGAAACCATTGATTGTGCTGAAGCGACTGCTTCCGATTCATCTACGCCTTGTAAACGAGCAAGATCCGTCGATAACTGCTCTAGCGCTTTTAAATTTAAATTCACGTCTAAAGAAGATGGCTTAAATGTCGCTAAAATCTTATTTAAATCATTGAGTTCAGCTGCATTAAAACTCTTCAATCCTAAAAGCAAATTAAAATGGCTTTTACCTTTTGCATTATCCAAAGAGAACTCTTTGAGCTTAAGATCTAAACCTTTGCTAAATAAATTCTCAAACGCTTTTGAAGCCTCATTAGAATTAAATGGCACTGCTTCATTTGAATATGGAATCAATTCATCCATCGCTTTTGCGTCTACATCTAAATCTAAATCAAGAGTCAATTTCCCCAAATTTGCCACATATTGAGAAGATTTTGACTGCATTGAGATTTGCCCATTTAATTTTGCAGGGCTTATATAGCGCTCTCCTTTAATACGGCTCTCGCCTTTAACTTCAAGGTTATCCACCGCTATCATCACATCTGGATTTGTGTCATCTGCTAACTTTAAAGACGAAATTTTGAAATCAAAATCGCCTTCACTTAATTCCGCATATTTTGAATTAACATTAAAACTACCCGCATATTCAGAGTCGCCTAAAGCTAAAGAACCATCCGCTAATGCCCACGATTTCATCTTAATATCTGCAGTAACATCGCCAGCATAACTAAATTCACTCTGCCCTTCTAAAATATCCGAGCCATTAAAAGCTGATTTTAAATCCTCAGACACTGCCGCTAATTTGCTTTTCGCACTGGCAAGTACTGGAACAAATTTTCCTTGTGTTAAACGATTTAACGGTAATGGACCGTGATATAGAGTGTCATTACCTGCTGCGACATAATCTTTTCCATCAATTTTAGCTTTTAATTGGTAAGTCACATCTGAACTAAATAAACCACGCTTAATATTAGCATTCGCAATTTCTGCTTGAATACCTTGCTCTTCAAGGCTTTTAAGCTGTTTGTTTGCTTTTGCCAATATCTCTTGATAACGTTCTTCAACCTGTTTGCCTGTGTACCAGCTACCCCCAGCTGCAACAACGCCAACAACGGCGATCACTACGCCAGCGATTTTTGATAATTTCATTTTTGCTCCTAAATTAAATAAAAATTATGCTCTCTAAAATTAAGAGAGCAATAAGTTTTTAGCTTTCTGCCTGTTCCAACAACCACTCACAAGGTTCGAAACGAGCGCCATAAATTTGAGTGTGTTTGCGCAGTTGGCTGACGATCTCTTTTGCGCCGATTTTGTCAATATAGGCATAGATACCGCCACGGAAATCTGGGAAATCAAAGCCTAGAACTGACGCCACGTTTCCTTCATCTTTGGAAAGAATCACGTTGTCCTGCAAGCACCAGCAAGCTTCATTAATCATTCGTAAAATACAACGGCGTGCAATTTGTTCAGATTCCAGATCATTACGCGCAATAGTTTCCATTACGTGATAGATACTCTTATCTTCTTGCAAGCGAGTGCCTTTTGAATCATACATATAGAAACCACGTTTGTTTTTACGGCCTTTACGATCATTCTTAATTAACAATCCAATGTTTTCAGGCAATTTAAAACGAGCACCTAGCTCTCGAACCATTGCAGGATTTGACTTCACAAGTACATCTAACCCCATATCATCAATCATTTCTAATGGCCCAAGTTTGAAGCCAAATTCTTGCAGTGACCGATCAATAAATTCAATAGATTCGCCTTCAACCAGACATTGAATCGCTTCTAATAAAAATGGCGTTAATACGCGATTGATAAAGAAACCTTCTTTATCTGCTACTAAAAGCGGAATTTTGCCTTGTTGAATCGCAAAGTGAATCGCCGTTGCGATAGTTTTTTTGCTAGTCGCTTCGTGTGGGATAATTTCCACCATTTGACGCTTAGTCACAGGGCTAAAATAGTGAAAACCGATCACATTTTCAGGGCGTTTTGCCACCGAAGCAATGTCCTTGATCGAGAATGTGGACGTATTCGAAGCAAAAATTGTCTCTTCGCTATAATAGTTCTCACTCTCTTGCACCATCTGCTGTTTTAGCTCCAAATTTTCATAAACCGCTTCAATCACAAGATCCGTTGATTGCGCAGCCACCAGACGCTCACCACCAGTAATTAGATTCATTCGTTGAATCATTTGCCCGTGTGATAGCTGTTTACGTTTCATTGCGCCTTGCATTAATTTATAGCAAGTTTGTAGCGCTTTTTGAATTTCTGATGGATGAATATCCTTAATGCGAACAGGAATTTGAGCCTTGCTTGCGGTTAAATAAGCAATGCCAGCGCCCATATAACCACTGCCTAAAATGCTCACTTGTTGAACATCTTTTACTTGCGCACGCTGATTATACTGTTGCTTAATATTGCGCTCACTCTGCTTAAGGTTAATCAACACACTCGCTTGCTCAGTCCTTAGAAGATCGACCAAACATTTTTGCTCTAGCTCTAAACCTTGTTTGAAATGCGGTTCTTTTAACATTTCCAAAATCGAGCTAACCGCTGGGTAGTTACCAAAATATTTGTGCCAAATGCGGTTCTCAATATAATCCAAATATTTTTGTCGGATAAATTTGTTACCTTCAACTTGCTTGCGCACCCGTTTGCAACGTTCAATCGGATTTTTATAATCGATTTTCTGAATTTGGTTATTTACAAGCAAGTTATACGCACTTTCAAACAGGTTACTTGCCGGAATAAGCTTATCCACTAAGCCGATTTCCAACGCTCGTTCAGCCCCAATCTTCTGCCCTGAAACCAACATTGTTGTGCCCTTTTTAAGGCCTAACAAACGCGGTAAACGTTGAGTTCCGCCCGCAAAAGGTAAAATCCCTGAACGCACCTGTGGCATCGCAAATTTGGTGTAACTTTCTTCACTGGCAATTCGATAATCACAAGCCAAAGCAAGTTCTAAGCCAACTCCAAAACACTCACCGTCAATCACCGCAATCACGGGCATTTTTAAGGTGTTAATTTCACGCATTACCAGTTGGGCTTCACGTGAAAATGCCTTAATTTCATCATCAGTTTTAGTACGAAGTTGCTCTAATTTATAACCTTGAATAAAGTTTTTTGCCTTGCTGGAAACAAAAATTAAACCGCGTGCTTGGTTATAAATAGCGGAACCCATTACATCACGCAGTTCTTCAATAAAACCATCGGATAGCCAGTTCTGCGATTCGTTAACCACATTAATACTAACCACCGCAATACGATTGTCATCAATTTCAATCTGAAATGAAGCAGGTGTTGAATTTTGTTGTTCTGTCATTTGCTACTCCTTACTCACTTTCAAGAATCATTGCTGAACCTAAACCGCCTAAGCCACTAGACGCAACTAAACTTACACCCCCGCCTTTACGTTTTAAGGCATTAAGAGATTGAATCAATGTACGTAAACTCGTTGCCGCGCGTGGATTACCAAAAGCAATAGAACCACCTAAATGATTCAACTTATCACGATCAATCTCCCCTAAACAACCGGTTCGATTTAGCGAATTTTTTGCAAATTCATTTGATTCAAATAGTTGTAAGTTCACTAACATTTGACTTGCCGACGTTTCGTGGATGTCGATGTAATCCATATCTTTTAAGGTCATATTGGCACGTTCCAAAGCTTGATTTGTTGCAATAACCGAACCCATAAACATATTCTGCCAAATATCATTCCCTGTAATCGCATAGCTACGAATATAGCCCAATGGCGTTAGGCCCAATTCTTTGGCTTTATTTTCACGCATAACTAATACCGCCGCAGCACCATCTACTGGGCGCGGAAGATTTGCGTCTGTGACTGTCGCGTAATTTTTATTGACGATAGGCGAAAAACGTTGGTAATAATTTTCTCGCGTTGCGGCTGAAATTAACGTATCCGACACCACAAAATCCGTATAAGGGCGCGGATACGATGGCATAACTTCTTCTTTTAAAAGACCTAATTTCCACGCATTTTGTGCTTTAATATGAGATTCTCTTGCGTAATCGTCTTGTGCTTGGCGACTAATATGATATTGCTGAGCCATCTGCTCTGAAATTTCCGCCACTGACATTTGCGTCATATAATCTTTTAAATTAACGCCGTGCGGTTTGAGATCTCGCCAAGAGAATTTGCGGAAAAGATGATATTTTTCATCTAAAGTCGGGGCTTTGAAAATCGCTTTCAGTTTATTCACCACTTGTGGACTAATGCTAAAAGGCGCATTTGAGATAGAATCCGCCCCTCCTGCAATCCCGACAGAAATAGACCCACTGACGATACTCCCCGTTACATTAACTAACGCTTGCAATCCCGAAAGGCAAGAGCTACTTAAGGTATATGCCTGTAAATAAGGCATATCAAGCGCAAGGGCAATTTCACGGGCAGGATTTGGAATATCTGGTTGTTGAATAACTTGTCCAAAAACAAGTTGTTCCACAAGTTGATGATCTAGTGCAATACGGCTCAATAGTTCATTTGTAACCATTGTGCCTAAATCTGTAGCATAAGATGATTTGAATCCCGTATCGCGTTGCACAAAGGGAGTTCTTAATCCTGAAACAATCGCAATGCGCTCGCCACTTGCGGTGAGAATATTCTGTTTTGCCATTGTGGTTCCTTAAGAGATGATTATGTGATTTATTGCTGAAAATGGCGAGATTTTAGCATAGAAAAAGCGCCCTTAGGCGCTTAAATAAAAAATTTAGAGAAGTCATACTTTCGTATTAACAACGGTATAAAATAAATCAGGATCACGTTCCGCTAATCTAATAAAAAATACAGCCAGTTGATTCGGTTTACTTTTGCCTAACTCCCATTTTTGGTAAGTTTTCACATTGGTTTTTAATAACTCACTGAATACTCGTTGTGAAAGGTTTAAATTGCTACGAATATTTTTTAACTCTTCAGCCTCAATATTCTCACTCTTATTTATATTTGGACGAGATAAAGTATAGCTTGGTAATTCAATTTCGCCGTTTAGGTGAGCTTGCATTTCTTCAAGCCCTTGCATTAGCTCATTGAATAAATTTCGTTTTTTCATCTTTTATCCCTCTTTATTTTTAATTAAATCAACAATTGATTTTAATATATTACGTTGTTCAGTATTCAAATCTTCCATTTCATTTTTACCATAGGCAGTAAAAAAGTAAATCGTTTCCTTCATTGAAAAGTAATAGTAAATAACCCTTGCGCCCCCTCTTTTCCCCTTTTGTCGTTTACTATCAGCAATTCTCAATTTTCTTAATCCACTTAATCCTTGCATTACTTCTCCTTTTTCTGGATTTTCTAATAATTCATTTTGTAATGCCCGGTATTCTTCGTCCGTTAAGTTTTCTGCTCTATATTTAGCAAAAAATGAAAGTTCAATAAATAGTAAATTCATTTTATTCCCTCCTATAAATCGTATTCTATATTCTCCTCTCTCTTCTAGTCAATTATTCATCAAAAAAGCACCTTCCGGTGCTTTTAGAGAAATTATTCATTATGAATTTCTAAATTAGTCGCTTGCTTAGCAAGTTTAGCTTTTGCTTTATCATTGCGGGCACAAGCAACATTATCCAAGTAGGCTTGGTCGACATCGCCTGTGATATACTCACCAGTAAATACAGAAGCGTCAAAAGCGTGAATATCTGGATTTTCCATTTGAACCGATTTAAATAATGCGTCTAAATCTTGGAAAATTAAACGATCAACACCAATCATCTCTGCCACTTCTTCAACGGTACGATTGTAAGCCACAAGCTCATCACAAGTTGGCATATCAATACCATATACATTTGGATGACGGATTTCTGGGGCTGCTGAAGCAAAATAAACTTTTTTTGCTCCCGCGTGGCGTGCCATTTCCACAATTTGCTCTGAAGTCGTTCCGCGCACAATAGAATCATCGACTAACAGCACATTTTTGCCTTTAAATTCTGAAGAAATTGCATTGAGTTTGCGACGCACTGAACTACGGCGTTGTGCTTGGCCCGGCATAATAAAAGTACGCGCCACATAGCGATTTTTCACAAAACCTTGACGATATGGTTTATTTAAAATACGTGCAATTTGAAGTGCAATATCCGTAGATGTTTCAGGAATCGGGATAACCACATCAATATCATCTAAAATATCTTTCCACTGAGTCGCAATCTTCTCGCCTAAAAATGCGCCCATATGCACACGAGCAGCATAAACAGATACGCCATCAATCACTGAGTCTGGACGCGCGAAATAGACATACTCAAAAATACAAGGATTAAGCACTGCATTATCGGCACACATTGAAGAATAGAATTTGCCATCAAAGGTCACGTAGATTGCTTCACCTGGTGCGACATCACGGACATACTCAAAACCAACTACATCAAGCGCAACACTTTCTGAAGCAAACATATATTCTGTTTTGCCATTTTCTTCTCGTTGACCTAATACAAGTGGACGAATACCGTGTGGATCACGAAATGCCACCATACCGTGCCCAATAATCATCGCTAAACAAGCATAGGCACCTTTGATAATCGCATTGGTTTTACGTACTGAATCAAAAATACTTTCAGGGGTAACAGTGAGATGTTGATCGAGATAATAAGCGAGAATATTCAATAACGCTTCTGAATCAGAATTTGTATTGACGTGGCGTTTTGCCAGAGTGAAAAGAAGTTTTTTAAGTTCGGCACTGTTAGTTAAATTACCGTTATGAACAAGGGTTAAGCCGTAAGGCGAGTTCACATAGAAGGGTTGAGCCTCTGAAACGCTTGAGCTACCTGCTGTAGGGTAACGAACGTGGCCGATACCCGCATTCCCTTGCAAACGAAGCATATGTTCTTGACGGAACACATCGCTCACAAGGCCATTTGACTTACGTAAACAGAAGCGGTTTTCATCATCGATAGTCACAATCCCTGCTGCGTCCTGTCCACGATGTTGCAATAACGTTAACCCATCATAAAGCGCCTGATTTACAGGGCTAGAACCAATAATACCAACAATGCCGCACATATATAACCTCTTAGTTAGACTTTAAAAAACTTGAATTTGCTTGTAACTGTTCAAAGAACCATTTCACAATAAAGTCGAAATGGGGAATAAGTTGTGACTCTTTCCATAATTCGCTTTGATTGAATGCTGTAAATGTATCAAGGAAAAATAAGATCGCAGCTACAATGAAAATACCACGTAATGCGCCAAATGCTCCGCCTAATACACGGTCTGTACCAGATAGTCCTGTTTTATCGACTAATTGGCTTAATAATGCATTCACAATGCTCATTACGATAAGAACTGCTAAGAAAAGCACCGCCGCGGCAATACCGTTGCGTAAGTATTCTGAATTTTGGATTTGAACCGAATCAATCGCCAATAGATAGCTACTTAGATAAGGATAGAATTTACTTGCAACAAAAAATGCCACAACCCAACCTGCAAGTGATAATACTTCACTTACAAAGCCACGCCATAAGCTCACAAGTAATGAAAAAACGATAATGCCGATAATAATAAAATCAACCATAAAAACCTCAAAATCGCTCCCCTATTCGAGAAGAGACGCTATTCTACAAAAAAAGAAAACGTTTGCGTAGTCCTATTTTCAAGAGTTTTTATGACTATGGATATATTTCATACGAAATATTGTAGGGGCGTATTGCATACGCCCACAGACACAAGCAAAGTGTCCCTACATATATCAAAAATCACTCAATATAATGCGCGCCTAAACTTGCTTTACGACTCAGCATTGCTTCTACTACGCACTGTGCGGCTTTTAATGCGTGATAAATTTCAATGCCTTGAAAAGCTAAATGCTCAAGGGGATTATATTGTTGTTCTAACTCTTGAAGATGACGTTTTAAATAACGCAAATTCGCTTCAGTCCGATACACATTCGCAAACCGAGACATTTGGCTGCGAATATCCGTCAAAACTTGACTTGAACTGCGCATTCTATCACTATTTGGATTTTGTAAGGAATCAAAATAATTTTCCGCTTGTTGTATTGATATTTCAGCTTCTACAACCGGTCTGTTTTTGGCTAAATTTTGCAAAATTTGCTTCACTGCTCTTTTAGCAAAAACTAAGCTCCCACCAACAGAATTTCCACCAAGACGATTCGCCCCTTCAATACAAGATGACACTTCGCCAATTGCAAATAATCCATTGACATCACTTTGCGCATATTCATCGATCATTATTCCCCCATTACAGCTATGGGCAAAGGGCGTGATCGCAATTTGATCTTCAACCAAATCGATCCCGACTTCACTTTTCAACCAATTTAGATACACCGTATAAAACTCTTCCTTATCTTGATAAAGTTCTGGCGAATAGTGTAGATAAATCCCCTTCTCTTGTGGATTCGAAAGCAAATGTCGCATCATCACCAAATCAAATTCCACACAAGGAAAATCAATGCTGAACGGTGCATAATCACTACGATCTTTCATCATTTTTTGGAACTGTTCTGGCGACAAATGACTGAAAAGATCTTTACCTTGACTGTCCGTAATTTTAGTAACATATTTCAAGGTATGCTCGCCAAAGAGCACCTTATATTTCGGCTCCACAAACGAAGGAATAAACTGAATAAATTCTAAATTAATGAGCCTTGCCCCTGCACGTTGTGCCACATAATGCACCGAACCGATCACATCTTGCGGATAGAGATTATCTTTATATAGGCCTGCAATGCCACCGCTGGCTAAAATAATTTGCGATGTTTTGCAAAAAATATAGGAAATCTGACCGGTTGTATTTAGCTCAAATACAGCGCCTTGTACCTGATTTTGCTCCGTGGCGATATAAAGCAAGGTCGCATTTTCATAGAAAGGGATCTGTTTCTGTTGCAGAATTTGTTTGGCATTTTGAGCCGCTTCACGCCAATTATTGATTAAGTAGATTGGTCTTGGATATTTCGCGAAACAAGCAGGGCGATTATCATTACGTTTCCACGCTTTAAAGCCAATGCGATCTAATAATTCAATTGCTTGCGGAGAATCTTCGATATAGGCTTGCACAATTTTAGGATTGTTCTGCCCTTGTGCGACTCTTTCAATATCTTGTCTAAATAGCTCGTGATCAGATTTATCTCCCGTCACTTGAATACCTAAAGTCGCTTTCAGTGGAAAATAACTTGCTCCGCCACCAATCTGAGATTTGCTGATAAGCGTCGTTTGAATGCCTTTACTATGGGCTTCAATAACGGCGGCAAGTCCACCAATTCCTGCACCGACAACCAATAAATCAGAGTGAATAATTTCATTAATTTGAATTTTTTGCATAGGGTTTATTCCAAAATCTAACGACAAAAAAGGCCGCATAAAGCGACCTTTTTCGTTAACTGTAATTAAGCTCTTTTTGCAGCTTCTTCATCACCGATACTTACTGCAGCAGTAAATAATACGTCTGTTGAAGAGTTAAGTGCTGTTTCCGCTGAATCTTGGATTACACCAATAATGAAACCAACACCGATAACTTGTGCTGCAATATCATTTGGAATGTTGAATAAACTACACGCTAATGGGATTAATAGTAATGAACCACCCGCAACACCTGAAGCACCACACGCACACACTGAAGCTACAACACTTAATAATAATGCTGTTAAGAAATCAGGGTGAATACCTTGCGTATAAGCAGCAGCTAAAGTTAATACAGTGATTGTAATAGCCGCGCCAGCCATATTAATGGTTGCACCAAGTGGGATAGAAATTGAGTAGATATCTTCTTTTAAACCTAAACGTTTTGCTAAGCCCATATTTACTGGGATGTTTGCAGCAGAACTACGCGTGAAGAACGCAGTCACACCACTTTCACGTAAACAAGTGAATGTAAGTGGGTACGGGTTACGGCGAATTTTCCAAAACACTAATAACGGGTTAAAAATAAATGCCACAATCGCCATTGCGCCTAATAATACCAGTAATAATTTAGCGTAACCTGCGAATGCATCTAAACCGTTCACAGCAATAGTTTCCGCAACTAAGCCAAATACACCTACTGGCGCAAATGCGATAACTACTTTAACCACGAATGAAACCGCTTCAGACATATCGCTTAAAAGCACCTTTGTGCTTGGCGCTGCGTGACGAAGCGCAATACCTAAACCAATTGCCCACGTAAGAATACCGATAAAGTTACCGTTTGTAATTGCACCTAATGGATTGTCAACTAAGTTGAAAATTACCGCTTTTAGTACTTCGCCAACACCTTGTGGTGGCGCTAAGCCATCTGGACTCGTCACTAACTCTAGTGTAGTTGGGAAAAGCATACTTAATACAACTGCAATTAAAGCTGCACCAAAAGTACCTAGTAAATAAAGCGTAATAACAGGTTTCAAACGACTATCTGTGCCTACTTCTTTATTTGCAATTGCGGCTAACACAAGAACAAATACTAAAATCGGAGCAATTGCACGTAATGACTTAACAAAGAATTGACCTAAAACACCAACACTTTGTGCAAAACTTGGACTGACAAGTGCAAGGAGAACACCTAACACAAGACCTACGGCGATACGTAACACAAGGTTACCACCTAGGATTTTCGCGGATAATGAATTATTGCTCATATAATTTCCTGTAAGACAAAATAAAAAAGGGTAGCAATCTATCCTTCTAAAAAGCTAAGGCGTGAGATTAGCCGAAAATAATAGCCTTGTGAATAGCAAAATAGCAAAATTTTAAAAGAATTTTTAGTAAATTGAAAAAAGTTCAATTAATTCTGAATTTTGTTCACTATTTTTAAATTTTATCCAAATAAACTCATTTATTTGTTTGCGCAAGCGGTTACTTTCGGTAAAATGTTTGCAATTTTGTAACAAATACTTTTCTTTTAACTATGAAACCCGAAAACAAAGCAAATTTTCAACGTGTTGTTCGCGCTGCGGGCTACTCTATGAAAGGCCTAAAAGCTGCCTATATCCACGAAGCTGCATTTCGCCAAGAAGTTTGGCTTGCGCTATTTATGGTTCCGCTAGGATTAATTCTTGGAGATGGCGCAATCGAAAAAGTACTACTTATTGGTAGTGTGCTTTTAGTTCTTGTTGCCGAGCTATTAAATAGCGCCGTTGAATCTGTTGTTGACCGCATTGGTTCGGAATACCACGAACTTTCTGGCCGAGCTAAAGATATTGGCTCAGCCGCTGTTTTTGTCGCAATGGTACTCGCAGGTATCACTTGGGCATTAATTCTATTTTTCTAACTTTTCTAACGAAATCATCCATTCGGGTGGTTTCGTTTTTTTTGAACTATCCACTCAGAAGGATTTATATGAAGTTTAATAGAACTCTTCTCTCTCTTGCGCTAGTTTCTAGTTCAGTTATGGCTTATGAAGCAGACAAGACTTACCAATTTACTGTATTACACTTAAACGATACTCACGGTCATTTCTGGAAGAATGATAAGAGTGAATACGGCTTCGCTGCACAAAAAACAGCAATCGATACAGTTCGTAAAGAAGTTGCAGAAAAAGGCGGCTCTGTTTTATTACTTCACGCTGGCGACTACAACACAGGTGTGCCTGAATCTGATATGCAAAATGCACGTCCAGATGTTGAAGGTTTAAATATGTTAGGAGTTGACGCTTTAACATTGGGTAACCACGAATTTGACTCGCCACTACAAATTTTAGATATGCAAGAGAAATGGGCTACTTTCCCAATGATCTCAGCTAACGTTATCAATAACAGAACAAATAAAGCATTAGTAAAACCTTATGTCATACTTGATAAAGGCGGTTTAAAAGTTGCGGTTGTTGGTTTAACCACGGAAGATACCGCAAAATTAGGTAACCCTGATGTAACTGAAAATGTCACTTTCAAAAATCCAATCGAAACAGCGAAAGCAACTCTTGCCGAAATCAACGATAAAGAGAAGCCAGATGTTCGCATTGCGTTAACACATATGGGCTACTACTTTGACGGTAAGCACGGTATGAACGCACCGGGTGATGTAACTATGGCTCGAACTTTAGATAAAGGCGCATTTGACTTAATCGTTGGTGGCCACACTCACGATACTGTTTGTGTTAACGAAGATGGCTCAGGCTTAAAAGCAAAATATAAGCCAGGTGAAGAATGTAAACCAGATTTCCAAAATGGTACTTGGATTGCACAAGCGGGCGAATGGGGTAAATATTTAGGCCGTGCGGATTTTGAGTTTAAAAATGGCGAAACCAAATTGGTTAAGTACGAGTTAATTCCTATTAACTTAAAAGAGAAAATCAAAAAAGAAGATGGTAAATCAGAATATAAGCTTTACCAACCAGAAATCGCTGAAGATCAAGCGGTATTCGACCACTTGAAAAAATACCAAGATGAAGGCGATAAGCTTTTAGGCGTGAAAGTGGGCGAAGTGAAAGGTGGCCATTTAGAAGGTAAACGTGAAATTATCCGTTTCCATCAAACTAATTTAGGTCGCTTAATTGCACAATCTCAAATGGAACGTGTAAAAGCGGATATTGGTATTATGAACTCTGGCGGTATTCGTGCTTCAATCAATGAAGGTGAAGTAACCTATAAAGATATTTTAACGGTTCAACCATTCGGTAATATTATTGCGACGCTTGATTTAACAGGCCAAGAACTGCTTGATTACTTAAATGTGGTTGCACTAAAAGATGTTGATATGGGAGCATATCCACAATTTGCGGGTATCTCAATGGTTGTTGACCGCACTGCAAAACAAGTTTCTGATGTAAAAATTGGTGGTCAACCACTTGATTTAGCGAAGAAATATAAAGTGTCTGTGCCTGACTACTGTGCTTCTGGTGGCGATGGCTATCCAGTGATGAAAAAGCACCCAAGCTATGTAAGCACAGGCTTTATTGATGCTGAAATGCTGAAAAAATATTTTGAAGAAAAATCTCCGATTGATATTTCAAAATATGATCCAAAAGATGATGTAATTTATAAATAATCATTTCATTGAATAAGCTCCGTATACTCTGCGGAGCTTTTTGTTTTTATTACAAACATAAAAAGCCGAGCAGTGTGTTAGCTGCTCAGCTTGAATTCAAATGAACAAAATTTTTAATGTTGTTTCACGCTAACGACTGTATTCGCGAATAAAACTTCCCTATTGTAAAAAAAAAAAATAAAAAGGCAAGAATAATTCGAAAATTTTTTGTTGTTAATTTTCACAAAAAGAAGCACCTTTAATTTAAATATTCCAAAATACTATATCATTACGCAAACGATTGCGTTATAATTCAGGCCGTTTTTTTTCTCACATTAATCAAAAGGAAATCTGAATGACTTATCGTCCTATTCAACAAGCATTATTAAGTGTATCTGACAAAGCAGGCATTGTGGAATTTGCTCAAGGATTAGTAAATCGTGGAGTGAAATTACTTTCAACAGGTGGTACAGCAAAATTATTGGCTGATAGCGGTTTACCTGTGACCGAAGTTTCTGACTACACAGGTTTTCCTGAGATGATGGACGGGCGTGTAAAAACGCTACACCCTAAAGTTCACGGCGGAATTTTAGGCCGTCGCGAAACAGATGATGAAGTG
The DNA here is from genome assembly GCA_029852775.1 of Pasteurellaceae bacterium LFhippo2. Taxonomy (GTDB): domain Bacteria; phylum Pseudomonadota; class Gammaproteobacteria; order Enterobacterales; family Pasteurellaceae. The sequence goes on along the minus strand of LEKJ01000028.1, from coordinate 125,150 downwards.
ATGGCACAACATAATATCGAGCGTATCGATATGGTTGTAGTAAATCTCTACCCTTTTGCAGCAACAGTAGCAAAACCAAATTGTACTCTTGAAGATGCGGTAGAAAATATCGATATCGGTGGCCCAACAATGGTACGCTCTGCGGCAAAAAACCATAAAGATGTGGCTATCGTAGTTAATAATAACGATTTTGATGCTATCCTTTCCGAAATGGATGAAAACAATAATTCATTAACCTTAGAAACTCGTTTTAATCTTGCTATCAAAGCTTTCGAACATACTGCGCAATATGATTCAATGATCGCGAACTACTTTGGTCAAAAAGTTCCCCCTTATCAAGGTGCAGAAGACGAAGATTTAACTCAACCAAGCGGTCAATTCCCACGTACTCTTAACCTTAACTTTACGCGTAAACAAACTATGCGCTATGGCGAAAATAGCCACCAAAATGCCGCTTTCTATGTTGAAAATGAATTAAAAGAAGCAAGTGTTGCAACTGCAAAACAGCTACAAGGTAAAGCCCTTTCTTACAACAATATTGCAGACACAGATGCAGCCCTTGAATGTGTAAAAGAGTTTGCAGAACCTGCTTGCGTGATTGTAAAACACGCCAACCCTTGTGGTGTCGCACTAGGCTCAGATATTTTAGAAGCCTATAATCGTGCTTATCAAACCGATCCAACATCTGCTTTCGGTGGAATTATCGCCTTTAACCGTGAATTAGATGGCCTAACGGCACAAACTATTGCAGAGCGCCAATTTGTTGAAGTGATTATTGCGCCTGCTATTTCAGCAGAAGCAAAAGAAGCATTAGCGAAAAAGAAAAATGTGCGTGTGCTTGAATGTGGAAAATTGAGTGAAGGACAAGCTCGTTTAGACTTCAAACGTGTAAACGGCGGTCTTTTAGTTCAAGACGCTGACAAGGGGTCTGTTTCTGTTGAAGATTTGCAAATCGTATCAGAACGCAAACCAACTCAACAAGAGTTAGAAGATCTCCTCTTCTGTTGGAAAGTAGCAAAATACGTAAAATCAAATGCTATTGTGTATGCGAAAAATAAACAGACTATCGGCATCGGCGCAGGCCAAATGAGCCGTGTATATTCCGCGAAAATCGCAGGTATTAAAGCAGAAGATGAAGGCTTAGAAGTGGCTGGCTGTGTAATGGCGTCAGACGCATTCTTCCCATTCAGAGATGGTATTGATGCGGCAGCTAAAGTAGGCATTAGCTGTGTGATTCATCCGGGCGGCTCAATGCGCGATCAAGAAGTAATTGACGCAGCCAACGAACACGGTATGGCGATGGTACTAACAGGAATGAGACATTTCCGTCATTGATTAGTTAGCAATTTCCGATAAGTTATTAACAAGATCTTCGTTGGGCGGAATTTATTTCCGCCCTTTATAATAACACCGGTATTATGTAGCCGTTGCACAAAGCCATAATGTTACATCCAAATTTCAATGCCCTTAACTCAATAAGGTTATTTCCTTTCTTAAGTTGTAGAAGATCAAATCTCATCTGACACTCCCCCGTTTAAAATGATGCGCCTGTCAGATTAATTTGAGCCTAAATTCTTTTCTGCCCAAATACGTTTTCCATCAAGTAATGTTTCCATTTGTGTTCTACCACAGCACATTTTGCCTTGATGGATGAGATGAAGATTATGATATAACCATTAATCTAAATCAGCTTGCAGTTGAGTTAAATCTGTATAAATGTGCCTTCTAAAAGCCACTTGATAAAATTCTTGCAAGATAGTCTTATGAAAACGCTCACAGATACCATTTGTCTGTGGGTGTTTTACTTTAGTTTTTGTATGCTCAATATCATTAATCGCTAAGTATAGCTCGTAATCATGATTTTCGACTTTGCCACAATACTCGCCCCTATCCGTTAAAATTCGCAACATTGGTAAGCCTTGTGAGGCAAAGAATGGTAACACTTTATCATTTAACATATCCGCAGCCGCAATCGCTGTCTTTATTGTGTAGAGCTTCAACCTCACCTTGTTCCACAGCTTGTTAATAGTGATAGAATGTATCTCGACTCATTCCCATTGCTTTACTGGCTTATGAAATATTTCCAAGTTTTTCTGCTAAATTAAGTAAACTAGTCTTGTATTCAATGAAAGGATTGTTAGAATAAAGCCTGAGACGTTCCTTCTTTGTTTAAATTGAATTTTAGACACTCATATTCTAAATGGGGAAACTCTCATTTTTATAATGATTTGTCAGATCAAGTCTGATCTTCTACAAATTATACTTTCTTCTGCTCTTCCGCACGTTTACGGCGAATCTCTTTGGGATCAGCAATCAATGGGCGGTAAATCTCAATACGATCCCCATTTTCAACCATATCCGTCAATTTAGCTGGACGGCTAAAAATCCCGACTTTATTTTCACGCAGATCGATTTCCGTATATTTTTGCAGAACACCCGATTGCAAAATAACATTTTGAATCGTCATCGGGTTATCTAAAGTGAGTTTTTTTAAGAAGAACTTATCAGGATAAGCATAAACTACTTCAACAACGATTTTTTGCTGATCAGACACCGTAAATCTCCTTTGCTCTTTGCTTAAACGCATTAACCATTTTTAAAGTTAATTCATTAAAAATTTTGCCAAATACCATTCCAATGACAGGGCTTGAAAACTCAAAGTCTAAATTCAGTGAAATTTTGCAACTCTGCTCATCGAAAGGCTGAAAAGTCCAAGCGCCACGTAGATAACTAAAAGGCCCATTTAATAATTCCATTGTAATTTTTTCATTAGGAATCATCGTGTTATGCGTGCTGAAACTTTGGCTAATCCCTAATTTTTGAATCACCAATTCAGCATTGAGCTCATTTTCACCTAAACTTAGCGTTTTTGCCCCCACACAGCCAGATAAGAATTGTGGATACTTTTCATAGTCGTTCACAAGCAGATACATCTGCTCTGCGCTATAGGGAACAAGAGAAGATTGATTAACAGTTGGCATAAAATTTTCTTCGTAAAAAACAGATCGCTGATTATAACGTTCTGACAAATCCCTGTCCAACTTGCGCGATTCAAATTGCTATTCTGCGTGAAGAAAATTATAGTATCATTCAATCAATTTAGTGCGTTAGGAGCGGATATGGAAAATGAAATTGAATTAAAGGTAATGTTATTACCACAAAATATTAGCCTAATTGAAAGCTGGCTTGCCGAGCAAAAAATCTTAGAGCAGAGAGAAGATAGCCTAGCCAATACCTACTACGATAATAGCGAACTCTATTTTGCTAAAAATAAGATGGGCTTACGGGTACGTACGCAAAATGAGAAAAATGAAATCACTCTAAAAATGAAAGGCGAAATTGTTGGGGGATTACATATTCGCCCTGAATACAATTTAGATTTGCCCGATAACACGCCCGATCTAGCTAAATTAATTGCGCATTTTAATTTAGACATTGAGCCCGTTGAGTCATTAATTGCAACATTCAGCACCGATTTTGTGCGCCGTTCGTGGTTGATTGAATATCAACAATCTCAAATTGAGATCGCCCTTGATCAAGGCTTAATTAAAAATGATTCTGGCGAAGATCAAATTTGTGAAATCGAATTTGAATTAAAGCAAGGGAATTTAGCCGATTTAGTTCAGCTTCTTGAGCGTATGCCGAAAGCCGATGGCATGTGGCTAAGCAGTTTAAGTAAGGCACAGCGTGGCTATTTGGTTGGTAAAGCGGATATGATTAACCAAGAAGTTACAAAATTGCTAGAGCGCGATATTCACGCATTATCTCAATTCAAAAAATATCAATTAGCGCAACAGGTTGCTGATTTTCTGCGTTTGGAAATCAATGATGAGTTAATTAAATTATATTCGGCGCTAACGGGAATTAATCTTGCCGAAGAAGAGAGAGATTATTTAATCAGTGAGAAGTATTTGGTTGAGAATATTCAGCAAACTAAAAAGTTGCATATTTTATAGGGCTAATACTTTAGACTAAATTCGTAGATACTGTCTCTCAACCCTAAAGTCAAATTGTTTTTTTGCACTAAGCTAAAATAGTTTGACTTTAGGGTTGAGAGACAGTATCTACAAAAAAGAAAAATCAAATCGTCTCACTAATCTTCTGTTTCACACTCTCCACAGAAATCAAACTCATCCAATCCTTGCCTTTGGCTTTGGTTGCCCACGCTAATTCCTGCCAAGGCTTGCCGTAACTCTGTAAAATTGCTTCATCATAGACCGAGATAACCTTATCCAAATCTTGATAAGGTCCTGTTCGGCGTGGATTATGGATTGCATATAAGCCAATTACAGGAGTGTTCTGAGTTGTCGCAATATGGGCAGGCCCAGAATCAGAAGAAATCACCAAATCGACTTGCTGAATTAATCCTACAAGCTGTTTTAAATTGGTTTTTCCAGCAACATTGACACATTTAGGTGCAATTTGATGAATTTTCGTTGCAGTTTCCATCTCATATTGCGAAGGTGAGCCACAGATAATCACATTGATATTCTGCTCAATCGCAAAATTTGCCACTTCTGCATAACGTTCTGGCAACCAGTCTTTCTCTTTTTTACTTGAGCAAGGGGCAACCAGCAGATTTTTACGCGAACGATCAATAAATTGAGCCGAATGTTCAACATCTTGCTGGGAAATAGGCAAATTCCAAGTTGGTGTTAAATTCTCAACCCCGATTGCTTTAGCAAACATCATCTGCCCATCTAAAACGTGGGGAGAATCGGTCTGCTCTACCTTAGCATTGGTAAATAGCCACTGCCCTTCACGCGCACGATCTTTATTAAAACCGACTTTAGTTTTCGCCTTAATACCAAGTGATAACATCGATGCACGCAATGCTGTTTGCATATTTAACAGCACATCAAACCGCTTGCTTGATAATGTTTTCCACAAAGCAAAAATCCCTTTCCAACCTGTTTTCTTATCAACAGGCACAAGAGTCACATTTGGAATACCTTGCATTAGCATTGCTTCGGTTTTGCCAATAATCCAAGTAATTTCCGCTTGGGGATATTGACGCTGAATCGCTTGAACCACTGCAAGGGTATGACAAACATCGCCTATCGCAGAAAGACGTAAAACACAGATTGATTTAGGGTTGTTTAAAGACATAAGTTCGCCTTAATATTCAGTTTTATACAAAATTATACATCGAATGTATAATTATATTTTCAATGTATAATTGTGGCTAATTTTAACTAATTCCTTTTATTACAAACACTTAGCTGGCTTTGGAAGCCCTGCTATTTTGGTTGCTTGTTTAGCAGGGCCATCTGGGAATAAACGTTGCAAATAGCGACTGCTTCCCTTTTCTGCACCAAATTTTTGTGAAAGGGCTTTAACTAACATACGGATTGCAGGCGATGTTTTATATTCTTGATAGAACTCTCGCACTGCATAAACAATTTCCCAATGGGTTTCGGTTAGTTCAATATTTTCTTTTTGAGCAATAGCCACCGCTAATTCTGGCGACCAGTCATCTAAATTTTTTAGATAGCCAAATTCATCTGTCGGATATTGCTGATTATTCAATTCGATAAAGTGAGACATAATTTTCCAATAAAAGTAAAAAAACCTATCCTTTTTCAAGGATAGGCATTGTTTGTGGCACTATTTTAACTCTCTTGTACCGTCATTATCAACTCGGCAAATATGAATAAATCCTTCGTTATTTTGGATATACTCTTTCTCAAGATACGCCACTAATTTTTGGGCGTGTTCTAAATCAGGGGCAATGGCAAACATTGTTGGGCCAGAGCCTGAAATCCCCACCGCTAATGCACCTAAATCTTTACAGCCTTGGCGTACTTCTGCGAAGTTTGGTAGTAACGCTTCACGATATGGCTCTGCAATTAAGTCTTTCATCATCACCGCTGCCAATACATCTTGATGAGTATGGCAAGCGTGAACGAATGAACCTAATAAACGTGCTTGCGAAATCATATCTTGGCGTGTATAGGTTTTCGGTAAAATTGCGCGCGCTTCCGCCGTTGAAACTTCAATTCCTGGGTAAGCTAATACCCAATACCACTCATCAAAGAATGGTAATGGCTGACAGATATTACCTAAAGATTGGGTCATTAACTGTAAGCCACCTAAATAGCAAGGTGCCACGTTATCATAGTGGATAGAGCCAGAAATACGCCCTTCCAATTCGCCCATCATCTCTAATAATTCCATTTTTGAGAATGGTTCGTCGTGGAATTTATTTAATGCCACTAAAGCCGCTACGATAGAACAAGCACTTGAGCCTAAGCCAGAGCCAATCGGCATATTTTTCTCAAGGGTTAAACGCAAGTTTTTAACTTTGCCACCACGTAATTTTAAACGCTCGCTAAAGAGCACATAAGCCTGATACACAATATTCTTTTGTGGCTCTTTTGGCAGTTTACGCACAAAGTAACCCGCAGTATCTAATTCAAATGGTACATCGCAATCTTCAATTTGCACTACATCACCGAGTAGTGAGCCATCAATAGGCGAAATTGCCGTACCGAGTGAGTCAAAGCCAACGCTTAGGTTGGCACTTGAAGCTGGGGCATAAATTCGTAAAACGCTCATTAGTGTGCTCCTCCGCGTAGCGTGCGTAAAATATCAGCAAAAATACCTGCTGCGGTTACATCATTACCTGCACCATAGCCACGTAATAGTAGTGGGATAGGGCTGTAATAACGAGTATAGAATGCTAATGCATTTTCACCATTTTTCACTTTATAAAGTGGGTCATCGCCATCAACGGCTTTAATGGCCACACGGCATTTACCATTTTCAATCGAACCCACATAACGTAGTACCTTGCCACAAGCGGTCGCTTCTTCAACACGTTTTGCAAATTCGGCATCAAGCTCTGGCAACATTGCTAAGAACTCTTGGGCTGTTTTACCTTCGGAGAAACCTTTTGGTAATACGCCTTCTACTTCCACATCACTTAACTCTAATGCTAAGCCTGTTTCACGAGCTAGGATTAATAGCTTACGTGCCACATCTTGACCCGATAAGTCATCACGTGGATCTGGCTCTGTGAAACCTTTCTCTTTGGCAATTAATGTTGCTTGTGAAAGGGTTAAGTTCTCTTCTAATTTACCGAAAATAAATGACAGAGAACCAGAAAGAATGCCTTCAAATTTCTCTACTTCATCTCCTGCTGCAAGCAAGTTCTGTAAGTTTTCGATAACTGGCAAGCCTGCACCTACGTTAGTTTCGTATAAGAATTTATGTTGGCTTTGGCGTGCATTTTCACGCATTTGTAAATAGTATTCGTAGCTTGATGTATTCGCTTTTTTGTTTGGTGTAATTACGTGGAAACCTTCTTTTAACGCACGCGCATAAAGGTTTGCCACCGATTCAGCCGTTGTGCAGTCCACAAATACAGGGTTAATTACGTGGTTTAATTTAATAAATGAAAGTAACACATCAAAGTCAGACGGTTGAGTTGCCACTTCGAGATCCGCTTTCCAGTTATCGAGCGATAATCCATTTTCATTTAATAACATTTTGGTTGAGTTTGCTAACGCACAAACGCGGATCTCAATGTCCTTTTTTGCAAGGTAGTCCTTCTGCTGTTTGATCTGTTCGATTAACTCGCCGCCAACGCCACCAACGCCCACTAGAAACACATCAACCACTTTTTTGTTGTTAAATAGATGTTTGTGAGTTGCTTTTACCGCTTCAATCGCTTTATTTAATGGTACAACCGCCGAGATTGAACGCTCAGATGAACCTTGTGCAATTGCAATAATACTGATATTTGCTTGAGCAAGTGCAGAGAAAAATTCTGCAGCCACACCTTTTGATGAACGCATACCATCACCGACAACAGAAACGATTGAAAGATCTTTTGTAACTTCAACAGGGTCTAATAGACCTTCTTTTAATTCTGTTGCAAATTCAGCATTCAATGAATTTAGTGCTTTCTCAACGGATTTTACAGGCACACAGAAACTGATACTGTATTCAGAAGATGATTGCGTAATTAAGATCACCGAGATATTTGCTTTAGACATCGTTGAGAATACACGCGCAGCCATACCCACCATACCTTGCATACCCGAGCCAGACACGTTAAACATTGCTACGTTATCTAAGTTGGTAATCCCTTTCACTTTTAAGCCGTCTGTTGCCACATCACCAGTGATGATTGTTCCTTTGCCTTCAGGGTTACCGGTATTTTTGATTAAGCACGGAATATTTAATGGCACTAATGGGCCGATTGTGCGTGGGTGAATTACTTTCGCACCAAAGTAAGAAAGCTCCATTGCTTCTTGATAGCTCATTGATTCTAAACAGATTGCATCTGGTACTAAACGTGGGTCACAAGTGTAAACACCGTCCACATCTGTCCAAATTTCACAAACGTCTGCTTTTAAGCAAGCGGCTAAACAAGCCGCTGAATAGTCTGAACCGTTACGGCCTAATAAAACTAATTCGCCTTGCTCATTACCTGCTGTGAAACCAGCCATTAACACCACGTTTTTCTTAGGAATAGAACCAGCATCGACACGTTTAGTTGATTCTTCAATATCAACTGAAGACTCTAAATAACTACCGTGCGCTAATAATTTCTCAACAGGGTTGATTTGGGTTACTTCATAGCCTTTTGCTTCAAACCAAGCTCGCATCATTGCGATAGACAGTTTTTCGCCACGACTATGTACTGTCGCACTGATATTATCAGGGCAGAATTTATTTTTCGCTGCATCTGCGGCAATCGCACAAATGTCATCTAATTCGGTTTTGATAAAAGCAAGTAATTCTTCACGTTTGAAATCGTTATTCGCTTCATATAAGCCATTGATAATATTGTGGAAGATTTCATTTGCTTCGGTGAGATGTGATTCATAAGATTCGCCAGCTTGGGCTTTATCGACAATCGCGACAAGATGATTAGTGATTTTGGCAGGGGCAGATAAAACACCTGCAGCTTGATCGGCTAAATGGGCTTTTTCGATGATATCCGCTGCTTGCATAAAGCGTTCTGGATTTGCTAAAGAAGTACCGCCAAATTTAAGAACTCGCATAGTTTCTCCTGTGATTTTATTAATTTTTTAGATGTTGCAAAATTTGATACAAAAAAGCCCGCTTGTTAGCGGGCCTTCGTTTTATTCGTTCTGTTTTTTAACCACGAACACCCGCACTATGTTTGCGCATAATGGTAATCATCGTTGTTGTCATCGTAGTTAAAGTATTCATATTGTTGCTCTTTGCTTGAAAATGAAAACGTGTTGAAGAATCGTCTAAAATTAAAGGTTTGTCAATAGGGAATTTTAACAAAAAAGCCGTTTTTTAGAGAGTTTTCGTTGTTGGAAGATTTTTGTTTGTATTTTACACAAATAGTCCTTGAAGAACGCTGTTAGGAAGTATATATTTGTATATACCTTAACTAATAAGAAAGGACATAAATAATGAAACTACAAGTTAAAGAATGGGGTAACAGTAAAGCTGTTCGCTTACCACATCAATTTTTAGCTGAATTAGGTATGGAAACTGGGGATTTCTTTGAACTTTCTGATATGAATACTGATGAAAATAGCGTTGTATTTGTAGTAAGAAAACAAACCGTCTCAAATAAACGTAAACGCTTAAGCCTTGATGAACGCCTTGCAAATGCTAATGATGATTTTCCCATTTTAGATGAATGGGATACCATGCCTACAGTAGGTAAAGAGCTATAATGACTAGAATCTCTACCAAACATAAGGTGCGCTCTCACGCACCTTAATATTTATGAGAATTTAAAGTTAGCCTTGAGAACTCACCTTTTCTCTCTCAATATCCCAAATATCATCTCCAAACTTACGCAGCCACCATTCAAGCATATCATTTTCGGCAACGGTTGCTTGGATTCGATAGTGATCTTCGCTCTCTTCTAAGATCATTTGATCTCTTGAGATTGGCGTTTCCGTTAAATGGAAACCTGCCGAGCGCAAAATAGAGAACGTTAATCGGATTTTCTCACCACTACTACCAAAGCCTAAGTGACCTTCTTCTTCATACTGCTTCAAGCTAAAATCTTTCGGGCGTTTAAAGGTTAAAGTAGAAAGTTCCGCTTTTTTAATACGGTGTAATGCAAGAATACGATTATCATCAAATCCTTCATAGCGTACCACAAGGTAAATTGTTGGACCTTGTTGAACTAATGCTAACGGCATAATATCCGCAGAATGTTTTTTGCCTGATTGATTTTGATATTCGATTTTTAAATAGTGGTTCTGATATAACGCAGTGCTTACGGTTGAAAAAATATCTTCCTTAATTTTAGCAGGGATCAACGGTAAACTTGTTGGCATACTACGAACTTTGCCGAGCCATTCATATTCAGGTCGATCCATAGAACCATATACCTTACGATGTGCTTGCTCAAAGAACGGCTTCATTGATGACATAATATTGGTTGGCAATAAATGTTTTAATTGCTGCTCTGCCAACGTTAACATTAATGATTGTTGCTCTGTTAAAATTGGAATATCAAGCCCTTTTGAGCGCTCTTGCCAACTATAACCGTAAGGCTTGCAACGCATATCACACTCTATTTCAAAATATTCTGATAGACTTTGTAGATTTCGTTGAGTTGAGCGCAATGTGCGAGCATAGCCAAGATCCAATAATTTTTCGTGAATTTCATTGGCTGTAATTTTACGTGGTAGTTTTGGAATAAGACGTAAAATATCGAGTAAGACCAATGTTGCTTCAATATCTTTAGGGCGATTTGCCATAATGATTTCTCCTTTTAAAATTTTTTGAATTATACAAATATCAACAGTGTGTTCCACGATTTTTACAAATTTCCGCCAAAAACTGACCGCTTGTAGCTGATTCTGCTATAATTGCGCGCTTTTTAAGGATAAAAAGCCCCACTCTTTTAGGTCGTGGGGCTGACTTGCATCGATATTATGTAGCAGTAGCACAAATCGAAAATTCTGATTCACTTAACTCTCTCCCTTTAGGAGAAAGTCAGCAGAAATTATTGTTTTCCAGCAAAACCAATTTCAGTTCTTGGTCCATTTTGATCAGTTTTAGTATAAGAAGGAGTCATATTTGTTGAGCTATTATCAATAACCGCTTTGCCTGCAACTTCCTCGGCATTAGGACCATAAACGCCTAAAATATAACTACCTGTAAATCCACCTAATTTTTCATAATGTTCATCAATAAAACGGTGATTATCTGTTTTTAAAGTTGATTCAATTAAGTTTCCATTGAGCGTACCTTTTTCTAAAATCACATCTGCAAGGCTTTTAACATCAACTAAATTACTAATTTTCCCTGAGCCAGACTTTTCGTCAAAATTAATCGTGTAATTAAAGTTGCCCACACCATAGGCTCCAAATGAGAGACCGTTATAATTTGCTGTGCCTAATTTTGGAATATTATCAACATCAGTTAATTGCCCTGAAACCTTTTCGATCATAAAACGAGTTCCTAATGTTTCATTATTAGAATAAACCCCCAAGTCTATACGGCTTCCAAAAACAGATGAATACTGTTGGTTATAGACTCTATTTTCCCCTAAAACTAGACGACTTTCTGAAGTAGCTTGATCTGAAAAACCATCAAAAGGAATGTCTCTAGAAACGGCAGGAATCCATTGGCCATCAACATTGAGAACTGTTAAACGCTCTGTACTAAATTGATCTTTAGGGTATGGATTTGTCGAGTCATTTCCCATTTTCGATTTAAAAGAATCATCCGAATTTTTTCGACGTTTTGCATTTTTCTCTGCAATTTTTTGAGCTTCCGCCAGTTGCTCTTTTTCTGCTGTTTCTATAACGGTTAATTTTGTTACTGCACTCTCTAATGCCTGTTGAACCTTCGTCAATTCAGCTTGCTTTTCTGACAACGCAGTTTCTGCTTGCTGTCTTGCAGTTGCTTCTTGAGTGGTTTTCGCTATTTCAGTTTGGAGATTTTGCTCTGCTTTTTGAACAGCTTGTTGAGCCTTTGCCAATTCAGCTTGCTTCTCTGCTAACGCAGTTTCTGCTTGCTGTCTTGCCTTTGATTCTTGAGTGGTTTTCGCTATTTCAGTTTGTAGACTTTGCTCTGCTTTTTGAACAGCTTGTTGAGCTCTTTCTAGTGATTTTTTCTTTTCATCTAGCGCAGATTGAATCTGCTTAAACTGAACCGAATCAGAAGAATGATCGTTAGAACTACTTGAGCTATTAGAACCACCAGAACCACCGCTACAGGCAGTAACACCTAAACAACATAAAATTAAAGTCGCAATATTTTGAATTTTCATAAGATCCTCACTGTATAAAAATTTTTGATAAAAAACTCAAATTCGTACTACTGAATGGAGCTCAAAATATAGCATATTGATAAATTTTGTACAACTAGAAAGTAAATTTTGTAAATTCCAAATTAATTCAAACAAAATATAAATCAAATGGTAAATAAAAATAGAAAACTGACCGCTTACCGTTATTTTGCTATAATCTCGCGTCTCAAAAATTAAGAAGGATAAAATATGTTTGAACTTAACCCAATTAGAACTCAATTAACAGACTTAGCAGAGCGTACAAATACCCTTAGGGGGTATCTTTGACTTTGATCTTAAAGTCGAACGCCTAGAAGAAGTTAATGCCGAGCTTGAACAACCAGAAATTTGGAATATGCCCGAAAAGGCTCAAGCATTAGGTAAAGAGCGTTCAGCACTTGAGATGGTGGTAAATACCATTAAAGCTTTAGATCAAGGGATTGAAGATGTTGAAGGCTTAATTGAATTAGCCGTTGAAGCAGAAGATGAAGATACATTTAACGAAGCGCAATTAGAAGCAAATCAATTAGAAGAAAAATTAGCGCAATTAGAATTTCGCCGTATGTTTAGTGGCGAACACGATGCAGCCGACTGCTATGTGGACTTACAAGCAGGTTCTGGCGGTACGGAGGCACAAGACTGGACAGAGATGCTACTGCGTATGTATTTACGTTGGGCAGAAAGCAAAGGTTTTAAAACCGAATTAGTGGAAGTTTCCGATGGCGATGTGGCGGGCTTAAAATCTGCGACAATTCGCGTTTCAGGCGAATATGCATTTGGTTGGTTGCGTACTGAAACAGGGATTCACCGTTTAGTGCGCAAGAGTCCGTTTGACTCAAATAATCGCCGCCATACATCATTCTCTGCGGCTTTCGTTTACCCTGAAATTGATGATGATATTGATATCGAAATCAACCCTGCGGACTTACGTATTGACGTTTATCGAGCATCAGGCGCGGGCGGTCAGCACGTAAATAAAACCGAATCTGCGGTGCGTATTACCCATATGCCATCAGGTATTGTAGTGCAATGCCAGAACGGTCGTTCACAACATCAAAATAAAGATCAGGCAATGAAGCAGTTAAAAGCGAAATTGTATGAGATGGAAATGATGAAGAAAAATGCTGATAAACAAGCGATGGAAGATAATAAATCAGATATCGGTTGGGGAAGTCAGATCCGTTCTTATGTGTTGGATGATTCACGTATTAAAGATTTACGTACTGGCGTGGAAAACCGTAATACTCAAGCTGTGTTAGATGGCGATTTAGACCGCTTTATTGAAGCGAGTTTGAAAGCAGGATTATAACAATGTAGGTCGGCATTGATGCCCGACATATGTAGAAGATCAAGTCTGATCTTCTACAATTGGCTATTTAACCGCCAATAACATATATTTCTCTCCATTCGCTTTTCAACAAGCAAACCTGTTACTAAATTTTTTTAATGAACGATGAATAGTTTGTAAGTGTAATCGGGGATGCCATCTTTTACCGATTGATTATCTAATATCATTGCATGACACGTGATTTCATTCGTATTAAACCATTTAGCAGGTTGTTGTGGAAGATTAGAAACGAGCCATTACGAACTTTCTTATTCTTATTCAATGAAAAACCAGACTCTCTCTCATGATTGAGAAGACAAGAAAATGTAGCAGAAACATAAAGTTAAGTCTTGTGCAACTGCTACGTAATACCGAATAACACTTAATAATTCAATATGTTACGGACAGAAATAAACCCTATTTCTACGAATTTTTAATATATAGAATTGCTAGTGCAAGCGTCTCAATCGTGCATTTGCTTAACACGCCCCCTACATAAAAGGCAATTACTCCCCATACAACGCCATATACAGACTATTTTCAAATTGATTTAACGGTGCTCGCTTGGTCTTGCTTTCTAATTCTCCCGTCGAATAACCACTGATAAATTGCACAAAAGCAATGCGCTCACCCTTGGCATTTTTCATAAATCCAGCAAGGTTATAAACCCCTTTTAAAGCCCCTGTTTTAGCAATTAAATTATGTGCTAAAGGCTCTTTGCTAATAGAACCACGCCCTGAAATAGTGCCATCTACACCTGCAATTGGAAAAGAGTCAAATAAATGCAAAACCTCTTCATTTTTAGCAATCACTTCTAAAGTATCCAACATTGTTTCAGCACTGACTTGATTATGACGCGATAGTCCTGAACCATCGACAATGACACTATTTGCAAAATCAACACCCGCTTTGCTTTTTAATACGCTACGCATTGTCTGACTCGCTAAAGGGAAGGTTGCAGAGCGTTTATGGTATTGATTTGCGATGGTGCGAAATAGACTATCCGCAATTTGATTATCCGATTTTTTCATCATTTTCTTAAGCAAATCAGCTAACGGGGCTGAATAATGCTCACTCAATAATTTCCCATCTTGCGGTTTATTTGCCACAGAAACTTTACCATTAAATTCAATTCCTGCTCTTTTAAAGTTATTTTTGATTACTTCTGCCCCATAAACTGTCGGCTCTTGCACTGCAAAACTTAACCCAAAAGGCTTTTCTTGGCGAGCTAAACAGCCTTTAATATAGTAATGATTGTCGTGTCCTACAACTGCATCTAACTGGCAATAACCCGATTCAGATTTATCCACCACATAAGCAGAACTCACCACTTCCACCGGATAAGCCGATGGCGTATCAACAGTAATAAGCTCTCCAGCATTTTTACTCGCATCTAGATTGGAATAGAAGCAATTATTATCGATATTTACCGCTGCCGGCGGAGAGCTAAAACAAATAGAGAGATCGTTCCAAACCCAGCCTGCTGCTTTATCGTGGCTGGCAAATACAGAAGTATCCATCACTAGATCACCACTAATTTTATTAATGCCTTGCTGTTTTAATTGGTAAATTAATTGGCTTAACTGACCGGTTGTAAGCGTTGGATCGCCTGTAAATTTAGCAATAAGATCGCCATTCAAAGTACCATTATTTGTTTCGCCATTAGTTAACAATGCTGTTTGAAATTTAAAATCTTCCGGCAAAACTAATTTTGCGGTTAATGCGGTAAATACTTTTTGAGTGCTAGCTGGAAGCATAAACTCTTGGCTACGGTAATCAGCAATAATTTGGTTGGTATCAAGATTTTTTGCAATAAAGCTAACGGATGTACCTTTTGGTAAATTTGGGAGATAAGTTGCTACATCAATATTCGCTTGCGCTGAAAAAGCAAAAAATAAACTAGAAAAAATAATTGATTTTGTTGGTTTTATTCTATGTTGCATAGTTGTTTCAGTTGCTATTTTTTGAAAGAAATTGAATAATACGCCTTTCAAAATTATTCGTAAACTAAAAGGTAACTATGAAACAAATTCCAATGACTGTGCGTGGTGCTGAACAACTACGCGAAGAGTTAGATTTTTTAAAAAATGTACGCCGTCCTGAAATTATCAAATCAATTGCTGAAGCACGCGAACACGGCGATTTAAAAGAGAATGCAGAATACCACGCAGCTCGTGAACAACAAGGCTTCTGCGAAGGCCGTATTCAAGAAATTGAAGGTAAATTAGGTAACGCACAAATCATCGATGTCACTAAAATGCCAAACAATGGCAAAGTGATTTTTGGTACAACAGTGACGCTATTAAACGTGGAAACTGAAGAAGAAGTAACCTATCGCATTGTGGGCGATGATGAAGCGAATATCAAAGAAAGCTTAATTTCTGTAAATTCACCGATTGCGCGTGGTTTAGTGGGTAAAGAAGTTGATGATAGCGTAACAATCACAACACCAGGTGGCAAAGTTGAATTTGATATTATTGATGTTCAATATATCTAATTTGCTTAGTGTAATATACATAAAAAAGGCTGATTTCTTAGAAATCAGCCTTTTATTCTTTTAGTCTTTTGACTTCCAAATTAATGGATCAACACCTCGTCTAATTAACTCTGGATGCTCTTCAATTTTAAATACTGGCTGTTCAATACCCGCTTTAATTTGTTTTTGGTAGTCTTTTAAGATTACCCAAACAATTGGAGCTAATAGAATAATCGCCACTAAGTTGATCATCGCCATTGATGCCATCACGGTATCTGCAAATGCCCATACAATACCGCCATCACGCACCGCGCCAAAGTACACAAAGAATAATACTAATAAGCGGAAAGCAAGCACAAAACCTGGTTTATTACGAAGATAACGAATATTTGTTTCTGCATAAGCATAGTTACCAATGATTGATGTGTAGCAGAATAATAATAGAATAAATGCAAGGAAATGTAAGCCGAACTCACCAACGTGGAACTCTAATGCTTTTTGAGTTAATGAAACACCACGTAAACTTTCACTACCGTAATCATTTGATAATAAAATAATAACCGCTGTACAAGTACATACAATGATCGTATCTACAAATACGCCTAACATTTGGATTAAACCTTGGCTTGCAGGGTGTTTTGCGTCTGAAGTTGCAGCAGAGTTAGGTGCTGAACCCATACCAGCTTCATTAGAGAATAGGCCACGTTTGATACCCATTAACATCGCTTTCGAGAATAAAGCTCCAAACATACCACCAGCCATTGCAGAGAAGTCAAAAGCACTCACAACAATCGCGTGAATTACCCCAGGCACTTTTTCAAGATTCATACCTAAAATGATCATCGCCATAATAAGATAGAACAGAGCCATCATCGGAACCACTTTTGATGAAACCTGTGCAACGCGTTTAATACCGCCAAAGATAATTGCTGCAGTCAATACGACAAGAACAATGCCAACGATATTCGCATCCCACTCCCAAGCGTTACGCGTTGCTTCAACAATTGAGTTGGCTTGAACAGCATTGAAAGCAAAACCGAAAGTAAAAATCAAGGTAACCGCAAATGCCATTGCTAACCAAGGCGCTTTTAAACCACGAGTAATATAGTAAGCTGGGCCACCACGGAACATACCATTTGGATCACGAGTTTTATAAACTTGCGCAAGCGAAGATTCAGCGAAAGCACTACTCATACCAATTAATGCAGTCAACCACATCCAGAATACAGCACCTGGACCACCCAACGCGATAGCGGTTGCCACACCGCCGATATTACCTACACCAACTCGGCTTGCAAGCCCCGTTGCGAATGCTTGGAATGGTGTTAATGAATCGCCTTCAGCCGCACGACCAGACCACATTTCACGAATACTACGCGGTAATAAGCGTAACTGTACTAAACCAGTGGTAATGGTAAAAAATAGACCAACACCTAAAAGAGTTAGGACTGTAATATCCCAAAGTGGACCGTCAACATTATCAACAATCCATTGGAGCATACTTTCAAAGATGGAAACAATACTATCCATTTAGTAAGACCTCATATAAAAGAAAAATAACCTGTGCATTTTAATCATTTTTTAACAGATGAAAAGTTTTTTTAATTTATTAAATCAAAAAAATTAATAATATGTTAACGTTTGAACAATAAATTAGAGCTAGTATCAATCAAACTACTGTGAAAAAGCATTATTCCAAAGCCTATCAGTAGTAATCCGATTAGCAATTTACTTGCAAAAACTAACCGCTTGCTCACAGCTACAGAGAGATACCAACGACTCGCCTTAACCGCTTTTTGGCGAGCAAATAGCACAACCATTGCAAAAAGCGTTAAGGTAATCCCCGTTCCAAATGCCATTGCTAAAGTGGAAATGACACCCCAAAGATACAAATCCAACGTATAAGCTAAAAACAGTACTAGAATCGCCCCAGAACAAGGACGCAAGCCGATACTAAAAATCAGCATCGCCGTTGTTTTCCAATCCTTAGCACTTTCCATTTCATTAGAAGAAGGCAGATGCTTGTGCCCACAGCCACAATTTTCGGAATGAATATGCTGTTTCGGTGCGATCAAGGGCGATTTAGGTTGAATAGCTTGTATCTTCTTAATTACAAATTGCTTTGGTTTAGCTTTAAAATATTTAAAGGCTTGATAGCACCAATAAAGCCCGAACAGAGCCATTATAATAAAACTACCACGCTCTACCCACTTCAAGGTTAAATTGAAATAACTACGAGATAGGGTAAAAACCACCACAATAATAGTAACTAATCCAATCGCCACCAATCCTTGTACTAGCGCTGAAAGTAAAGTAATTTTCATCGCTTGGGGAAGTTTAGTTTGCTCAAAAGAGAGATAACTTGTCAGAATAAATTTGCCGTGACCTGGCCCTACTGCGTGAAATACGCCATACAGGAAACTCACAATAATCAGGCTAATACCTGCTTGGGTACTATTTTGAGAAATCTCTTTAAGGGAAGAAGAGAGTTCAAGGTTAAAGGCGCGTTGCCACACCATCACCTTAAAAAGTAGATAAGGATAGATTTGATATAATGCGGTCGCTATCAATGCAACCGCTAAAAAGATAAAGATGAAACGAATCGCCTTTATTTGCATACCACACTCACTGTCTGTGCAAATTGCCCACCTAATGATAAGCTACCTGTTCCTGGCATATCTGGTGTTTGGGTTTTATCTAGAGATGATGCATAAAGTTTCAAGTCTTGATTCACTTTTGGCTCAATCATTGTCACTTTACATAAATCCTGCTCCGTACTGGTTACATCTTTTTCGGTTGCATAATTCATTGCGATGTAATAGCTAGGCTCAAATGTATATAAACGAAACGCATAACCTTTTACATCCGCTGGTTTCGCCAAAGCAAGCGTAAAATTATAGATAATATTCTGCTCTTGGACTTCTACTGAAGAATCTACTGGCACTGCCTTAAACTTAATCTTCTGATCTTTTTCATCATACAACTCACTAAAATAGTGAGCATGAATAGCGGATTCATCTAAATCTTTTGTGATTTTTTTAATCGCTTCATCGCGGTTTTTCGCCGATTTAATCTCATATAAGATCTCTGATGATGAAATTTCATCTAAAGTCCAACGCATTTTAAAACCATCTAACTTTCCTTGATTAATCAGCACTTGGTTTTGCATATCAATAAAAGAGTGCGGATGGGCAAAAGTGGGTGCCGAAATCAGAAGTGAAAATAGAGCTAAAAATATTTTTTTCATATTATGTAGGGCTGTAGGGTGCGTGTAAACGCACCGTATAGGTTATGTGGTGCGTTTACACGCACCCTACGGATACAAAAAAACGAACAGAAAATTCTGTTCGCTCTCGAAAATTAGGTGAGTTGGTCGATAAGCCGAGTTCTGTCGCGGACAATCATTCCTCTAGGCGTTACATCGCTATAACGCTCAAGCAACCTACCCGAACTCTGGACGGGCCATCCATTGAGTTCCTATTTGGTCTTGCTACGAGTGGAGTTTACCGTGCCATGGAATGTTACCACCCACGCGGTGCGCTCTTACCGCACCCTTTCACCCTTACCAGCCGAAACTGGCGGTCTGCTCTCTGTTGCACTAGTCGTAGGCTCACGCCTCCCAGACGTTATCTGGCACTCTGCCCTGTGTAGCTCGGACTTTCCTCTCGTTCACTTGTCCCACTAGGTCGTATTGCTACGGTTAAGGGCTTCAATAAACCAGCGATTGTCTAACCAACTCAGGGCGCGAAGTATAGCGGATTTCAGCTAAATAACCAAATATTTATTAAAATTAATTTCCCAACTGAATAAAATCGTCAATACGTTTTCTAATTCTATCCATAGCAAGCTTTGAATATTTATCTGCTTTTTCTCCGAAAATCTGATTATGATTCGCTAAGAATCGAATTGTAAATGAAATATCACTATCTCGACGTAATACTAATAACGGATCATTATTCTTTGATAATCGAGCATGATATAAATCTAAATACCACGGAACTGCACCTATTGCTTTGCTAGAATCTTTAATTCTTCCTAACTCTCTTTCTTCTACACTCTCATAAACTTCCACATATCCTTGCTGTTCCCACAATTCTAACAATGTGAAAATACTTTCTTCATGAGATTGTATGTCTTCTTCGCTAAAACCAAAATCCTTACTTATTTGGTAAAATAGGATGTGTAGCTCTACTGTTGCTGTAATTCTTTGAATCATTCATCGCCTCCTTAAACTTCTTGTAACGTTCATCTCTTGTCGGCGCTTTGATACTATAGCTTTTCATATGGAGATCGCCATATTCAACAGCTGTTGAAATTGCTTTTAGATTAGCTTTATCAATCATATTTACCTCCTCTACTAAAATCAAACTGGTTACATAATACCCTTATTTCACCGCCTTTGACAAGAATTGATAAGGTATCAACAATATTTCAAATAAAAAGTTAAAAAATTTCATTTTTCGATGAAGATCACAAAAATAGTTTTCTTAAAAACAAAAACGCCCCACTTTTTCAAGCTGGGCGTTTTCATTATTCAATCAATTATAGATAGAATTTCTCAACGAAGTTTAATTTGTCGTCAAGTTTTAATACTAATGGCTGACCAGTAGGGATTTCGAAATCCATAATCTCTTCATCAGAAATACCGATGATGTGTTTTGCTAATGCACGTAATGAGTTACCGTGTGCTGTTACAAGAACACGTTTACCAGAAAGTAGTGCTGGTGCAATTTGGTCTTCCCAGAATGGTAATACACGTTCTAATGTGATTTTTAAGTTTTCAGCATTTGGCACAACGTCTGCTGGTAAGTGAGCATAACGACGGTCGTTGTGTGCAGAGTTTGGATCTTGTGGATCTAAATCTGGCGGAGAAATATCATAAGAACGACGCCAGATGTGAACTTGCTCATCACCATATTGTTCAGCCGTTGCTTTTTTATCTAAGCCTTGTAATGCACCGTAGTGACGCTCATTTAAGCGCCAGTTTTTCACTTGTGGAATCCATAATTGGTTAGATTCTTCTAACACGATATTACACGTTTTGATTGCACGGGTTAAAACAGATGTAAATGCGATATCAAATTCGTAGCCCGCTTCAAATAATTTCTTACCTGCTGCTTTCGCTTCTTCGATACCACGCTCTGTTAAGTTAACATCGCGCCAACCTGTGAATAAGTTTTTAGCATTCCACTCACTGAAACCGTGACGAATAAATACTAATTCCATAAGTTCTCCTAATTATTGAAAGTTAAATTGAAAACTCGCTATTTATAGCAAAATTTTCACTAATTTAAAAGCTAAATAGAGTGAAAAAGATGATCTTAAACAAATAAATGAAAGAATTTTTCAAAAACAGGAAAATTTATAACTGATTGATTTTATTGAGAAAAGTAGAAGATGGTCCCTTGCCGTATCTGATCGCTATCATAACTTATTGATTTATAAAGAAAGCAAATATAAGTCTTTGATTTTAGGGATCACTTTAGGGATCATAACTTTAAAAAAGGGCTAAAAACTGGCTTTATCTTGCCGTTTGTCCGTTCTGTTGCTTGGTGTCTTATTTTTGATCGTTTTATTAGGTTTTGGCAAGATTAGAAAATTACAGATTTAAAAATTTTTTATGGGTTCTTCATAAAAACTTTAGGAAAATTAGGAAAATTAGGAAAAATTTGTAAATATCTTTCTAAATCAAATAGTTAAGCGTTGAAAATTTTCCTAAAATGGCTTTTAAAATTAGGAAAATTTTAGGCAAAAATTAGGAAAATTCAAAAATCTAAATTTTGTACATTTTTAGAAATAGGAAAATTTCTGCGATTTTAGGAAAAATTTAGATATTTTAGGAAAATAAAAGAGATAGTAAAAATATATAACTATATGATATTACTATATAAATATTTTTATTTTCCTATTTTTCCTAATTTTCCTAATTATTTTTTCGGTTTCCTAACTAATTTCAGAATTTAAGCAAGAAAAAAGCAAGGCTATTTAACCTTGCTTTTATCTCTTCCTAGCTATTCTTCTTCGTCTATTTTTAGCGTGATTTTATACCCTCTTCTTTTGCTTCCGCCTGTAACTGTTGTTGGGATAGTAAATTGATAGTCATAATCTTTCTGTAATCGTTTTGGCTTTTCCATTATGCCCACATTTACCAACGTTTCTAAAAACGTTTTCTTGGAAAATTCGTGCAGTGCATCTTTTAGGGGTTTTGGGTAAATGTAAAAATGCTCTATTTCCCTTGTAACCTTTCCGCCGTTGCTCTGCAAAATCTTATAGCCTATTGGCTCGCCTTTGATTACTTGTCTTTCATTGTATGGGTGTTCATAGAATGAAAGTTCGTTAGCTAAAATAAAGTTTATTAACGTATCTGTAATACGCTTTTCTTCGTGGCTGTTTTCGCCGTAAAGCTCTTTCCAGTTTAAGAAATTATTTAATATTGCTTGGTCGTTTTCTTCATCACTCCATTTTGTAAAATGTTTCGCCAAAACTAAAGCGGTTTCTAGGGTTGCGAATCGGTCTGTTGCTACTCGCTGAACTTGTCCGCTCATATTCTCTGAACGCTCTAGCCATTTTCTTTTAACTTGCTTGTAAGTCGCTTTGGCTAGCTCTTTATTTTGGCTAAGAAAGGCGATCCATTCTCTGCCCACTATGCCAAAATGCTCCAAAACTTGCTCATTTAAATGGTCTGCGTGTGCTTTTACGCTGGCAAAGCTATGGATTTCTTTTACTTCCATAATTGGCACATTTAGCAAACGTACTAATTGCCCAGCGTGAACTTTTGCCTGTTGGTTTAATAACTGGGTTTCTAAATCCTTTTCCCCTGTTGAAAGGGCTGTAATTTTCCAGCGGTTAACGGCTCTATTTCCGCCTTCTTTCTTGCCTTGTAGTTTGCCTGTTTCGTTGAAAATATCATAGGCGATTGACTCTAAATCTCTAGGGTTCTTTGCTTGCCCTATTTCATCAAGGGTTAAAAAGCCGTCATTTCGGGCTGTTGCCTCATTCTTTACGCCTACTGCTGTAGTGCTCCAGCTTAGCTTTAATTTTTCGGGGTTGCCGTAAATGCTGTTAGCTATATTTAGCGTTGTAGTCTTACCTTTTGAACTTTCCGCATATAAATGAACGCCGAAAGAATCCCGTCCTAAAATTGATAATAAAGGGGCTGATAATGCAACGGCTACGCCCAGCATCATTGAATGATTTCCCCTTAAATTATCGGCGATTTCTTTCTGCCAGCTTTCAAGTGTTCCGCTTGTGGTGTATCCTTCGCTTGCTCCGCTCTTTTCGCTGAAATATAACGGCTTGTCGGCTTCGCCTATCATCTCGCCATTCGGTAAAATATAGGCTCCACTTTGCCAGCCTTTTAAATTCGTTACTCGCCAATCATTCGGAACGGCTTTAGATTGGGCGTGAAAATGTTCCGTTAAATTTGCCGTTAAGCCTTGCCCCTGTGTCATTTTTACGCCTTTAGATTTAAGAATCTTCCAGCCTGCTTCGCTTCCAAAATCAGCAAGGGGAATCGCTTCTACTCTTGCTTTCTTTTCGTCTATGTTCTTCCAGCTGAACAGATAATAATAATCTCCATTATCGTCTTTCCCTTGCCCTTTTAACTCAAAGTTAGAACAGATCCATTTCTCCTTTTCCCCTAAAATTTCGCCTGTTGCCTTGTCTAACTGTGGCACAACGTAAAATAAGCCTTCTGCTTTTTCGGTCTGTCTGTATTCGATATATGGGGTGCGTTTTGGGGCGTTATCCTCGATTTCTTTTGTTGTCATCTCTGCAAGAAGTCGGCTGTCTTCGTCTGCCCTTAATCTCTCAATATAACCGCTGATATTTTCCACTTCATAGCCTAAGTTATCTGCAAAAATAGCGTGTTCTACTGGGCTATGCTTCGCTAGATTTAAGGCTATTGCATTTTTCTCTGTTTCGGTTAATTCGCCAAAAATGCAAAAGCGGATCATTGTTTGGGTGTCGGTTATTTTCAGCTGGTTAATACTTTTTAGCTGTTGGCTATCAAGAATTAGGGGTAAATTATCGGCTTTTCTGCCTGTTGCTTGGCATAATAACGCCCATTCTTCTCCTGTCGCCTTTTTGGTTTTCCTATCATACCCTAGCGCATTCCACGCCTTAGATCCAACTAAGCAGAAAATTTCTGTTATTTTATCGGTTGGTTGTTTATCAAAAAATGGTGCTTTATCCATACTATTTATGCTCTTAATTCTGATGAACGGGCGAAAATTATCGCCCGTATTTTTAGGGGTTAAAGTGCGATATTGTGCGCTTCGCAATAGTCTTTAAAGTCGGAAATATAGGTTATTCCCTCTCGCAAATATTCCAGCTCTCGAACAAATTCGGCTTTCTGCGGTTCTTCGATTTGCAATACTTGCAAAATAAGCTCTACAGGGCTTTTAACTAAAAATCGATACTCTAAAAAGGCTTTGCGCTGGAAAGCTAATAAGGCTTTTTTTCTTGCCTTTCTCATCTCTTCCATTTGGCATAAATGCGCTAAACGGTCGTATTTTTTGCCTGCTTTTGCGTGTTTCTCTACTTGATATAAGTAATAAAGCGTTTCAAAACGATCCATAATTTACCCCCTTTCATCTACTAGCTTTTGCATATAGGCTTGAACTTCTGAACGAACATAAAAAACTAAGTTTCCCATTACGATTTTTTTTCGGAAAATCGGGGCGATAATATTCGCTTTTTGGTCGTTGCCAGCGGTCAAAGGTTGCAACGCCTACGCCTAGCATTTTCATTACGTCTTTTTTGCGGATAAATTCAATATCTGCGCTATTTTGTGTCGCTTGGGGTTGTTGGTTTAGCTTTTCCATAATTCGCCCCCTTGCTCCGCTTCTAACGCTGTTTTTAGGTTTTCTTGCTGGGTTTCAATATGGGCATTAAATACCTGTTGAATGCTTGCAAGGTTATCTAGTAGTAAATCTAATTCGTTTTGGTTGCCTACGGTGCTGATTAGATACTGGCTAATAGCTGGAAATGCTTTGTTTACGTCTAACGCCATTTCTAAATTTAGCATTGCTTGCTGAATGGTTAGTTTTTCCATTATTTGCCCCCTTGTACTGTCGCTAATGCGCTTTTGTGTAACTCTCTATATTGGTTATTTACAAAATCGCCGTAAACCTTATAAACCTCTGCAATATCAGCCAGCTTTAAATTTGCGCCGTAGTCTTCGTTACTTGATACCACTTCGGGAAAGTACGATAGAACAGATAGCAATGCGCTGAATGTGTCTAATTTATCCGCTAGGCTGTCATATAGTCCGATATGCAAATAATCCCTATGCTTCGGGTTTGGTGTCGGGCTTGGCTGTTGCGTTGGTTGGGGTTGATTTGGTTCAAGCTCTTTGATTAATTCGCCTAGTAACCAGCGGTAAGCAATCGCATTTAGTTTAATGGTTTGCTTTGCGCTTTCTTTCTCTGTTGCGCTGGCTTGGGCGTTTTCTAGGGTTATTCCGCCTTCAAGTATTGCGTCAATACAAGTCGTTACGCCTAAATCAACGTTACGCATAATTTCGGCTAATTTGCCTTTTTGCTCCACGTCAATTTGTGTCGTTTTAATAGGTGCATTTTCTGCTACTGGCTCTGCGCTTGTTTCAGCTTGTAAAAAGGCTACTGTTCTTTTTAAAAGGGCTAATAGGTCTTCTTTGCTGTATTCGCTAACGCCTGTTTTCTCAATTACTTCAATTCGTGCGTTTAAAGAGATTACAAGCTCTTGTTTTGGGGTAAGGGCAAAATTACGCATAAACGCCCCCTTGTGCTGTGCAAGCGGTGCGATTTGGGTTAATTCTTGCGATTGGGTGCGCTAAGATTGGGCGCAAATCGGCGTGAAGTTTAAAGCGTGCGTTTTGCTCGCTGTCGGCTTCAATGCGTTCAATAGTTTCTTGATAGGTGTCTGAATTGCGGTTTACGCATAGGAATAGATAGATCATTGCTGATAGCTCCTTGTATAGATTTATAAGGGCTACCGCTTCACTTGTCACGGTGATAGGGCGGTAACTTGTAACGGGGTGACAAACTGCTATACAAGGAAAACAGCAAAGGGCGATACCTTTCCCGCTACAAGCTACCATAGATAGATCACTGCTAGGGCAGTTTTCTTTAGGTGTGCGTAAGCTACGAATAAAAAAAGCACGTGTTAAAAACGGCGTGCAATTATTCGCCTGATGATAATTTCCTAACGGCTTTCGACGACCGTTGGGATCAGCATACGGCGAATTTGTTCGGATTGTCAAGTCTAATTTAAAAATTTCTTGCATTTTAGCATAAAATGCGTTACGTTGTTCACGTTTTTGAAATAAAGTTTCTTTTTTCATAAAACTAACTCTTTATTTAGATGAATTTTTTGACTGTCGCCTGTTTGCTTGTGTATTCCTGCTAATCGTTACACTGCAAACAGGCTTTTTTTATGCCCTTTTCGGTGCATCTACGCAAATTATGTGGGTGTTTGGGTTGGTTTAACCGCTAGAATTTGCGTAGGTTTATGGGGTTATTGCCCTTTCAAGTTTTGCCATTCAATAATTGCGTAAATCACTTCAGGCAATCCAGATAAAAGCAAATAAACAAGCAAGGTTAAAAATGATGCGCTAAAAAACGCCCATACAAACCGCTTTACTGTGATTGATTTATCCATTAGTTCAAGCATTTTTCTTACCTCTTTTAGTGGGTTGATTTTCATCTGTTTTAGTTGTTTCTAAGTGTTAAAATGAAATTATTTAAAGCATTTAGAAAATTGGGACTAGTCCATAAAATAAGGGCTAGAGCAATTCCTAAACCTAACGATTTGAACAAGAATTTATAAGCTAAAGCCATTTCTAAACCTGCTTTATTTGCTGTTTCTCCATAGTTTCCCCTTGATAAGTAAAAAATGTTTTATACGTTCGCTAGCGTTCTAGCTCGTTCATTTGTTCGCGGGGTGGAGTTTAGGGGAATGGGGGAATGAAAAAAAATCACAATAATATTTATCGATATTCGATAATAATTATTGTGATCTTATTGGTTGGCTATTCAGTGATTTTGATTTTTAGTCTTCTATCTTGCATCCTTTCTTCTGCGCCTATGCCTTTCGTCTTGTGGTCTGCCAGCTTTTGCGATAAGTTCAGGTATATCAAGCCTTTTTATATTCCCTTGCAAGAAATCGTTCAAATCATCATCAAGAATAATTAAATCTTCTATAGGCAAATAAACACTCTCTTCAATTCCTTCAGGGCTAAAATAAATTACTATGTTCTTATCCCTTAATTGTTTTGGTGGTAACAAATAATTTATTCCATTTAAAAATAAACCTTTATTTATAGCTTCAAAAATATCTCTAGGATTATTCCAAGCTGTTAAATATAGATTTAGGAATCCAGATATAAAGATATGTTTGTCCTTTCTGTCATATAAAATCCTACCAGCTGAAAATCCTGTATTGAATGTAGTTCTCGGTTGGTTGCTGATTCTAAATAAATCTTCTATTTCATATTCATTTCCATCATAATTAAATATATTTATTTTACATAAATCTCTTTTTGTAAATTCAATATTACCTAAAGCAAGTCTAGCTGGATAAGATACAAAATAAACTGATAAATTTAAAACTCCTATGGAATAATAATGCAATAAATCCGCTACTTCTATTTCTTCCCCTGTAAGTTTATTTATTCTTTTTACTGCCTGTTCCAGCGTGTACCACTTGCGGGCTGGTAAACTGTATTTTTTCGCTTTTCCTGTCATTGCGCTAACTCTCTTTTACTCTGAATTTTTATTGTTTTTGAACGTTGGCGAACCATAAAGAACGCTATAAGTAACAATAAAACATTTTGAGAAGAGAGGGAAGAACAAATATAAAAAACCCGCATTTCTGCGGGTATTTGTTAGCGTGCAAAGTTTACTGTTTTAGTGGCTTTTTGTC
Organism: Pasteurellaceae bacterium LFhippo2; assembly: GCA_029852775.1. Taxonomy (GTDB): domain Bacteria; phylum Pseudomonadota; class Gammaproteobacteria; order Enterobacterales; family Pasteurellaceae. The sequence continues at coordinate 97,196 of LEKJ01000028.1, read as the reverse complement.
GTAACCAAGTAAAAAATGGGTGTTCTGATTTTACTTTTCCTTCGATTATAACATTATAAGCCTTTGCCAGTTTTAAGCATTCATCTTCTGTTAATATCTCAGCCTTGAATAGCTGTGCGATATATTCAGCTCTTTGCTGTTCGCTGTCTAAATTGCCTAAATCATATAAGTAACGCTGGTATTTGTTATTCATAAATCCCTTTATTCGATTATTTCAATATCATCAAATAACGCCACTGCATTATAATCTTCAACGATAAAATCAACTTTGAAAGTTCTGTAATATTCTACTCTGTCTTTCGCTGGAACATTTTCTTCAAAACGTCTAAATGCGTCTTTATAATAATAAACTGAAAGATTATCTAGACTTGTAATTAACAGGCTATTTTCAGGGAAATACGGGCAACAAATCGCTTTTAATCCACCGATTGTCTGCTGGGCAATAATCGCCTTGTTTTTATCTGTTAAATCTTCCGCTGTGGTTGCTGTTTGCATTTCTCCAAAAATACTTCGCCCACAAATTGCTACTAAATCGCCTTTTGCTCTATATGGATTATCCATTTTAGCTAAACAAGCTTTAATCAGAGCGTTACGGCTTTTATAAGTTTGACCTTCGCCCACTTTTGCCCCTTTCTCTGTTTTTAATGGAGCATTTGCGCGGATTCGCTCTAACCAGCCTATATGTGTATCTTCGCCTAAAGGATTTGCTTCAGGGTCTGAAATATCAGTCGCTTTTGTTTTGCCATTCCAACCAGAAATAAATAGGGCCGTTAATAGCTGAGCATTTAAATAACTATCTAAAGCGGATTCAAATTTAACGTCATCTAGCTGGGTAAATGAATCAAGTTTTGCATAATTGATATAGCTATCTAAATTTAAACTAGTGCATTCAAAAGTTTGAATGGGTGTAATAAATGCTTTTGTAACTTCTCTATTGTATTTATCCGTATTTGTTCTATTCGGAATGGGAATATTTAAACCTAAGCAAGTGCCTTTAACTTGATTAGCTTTGAAGAAGTTAATAGAACCCAAAAAATTATGCTTCTTGATACTTTTCAAGAAATTTAATTCTTCTTTTGTGATGCTTTCGTAAACTTCAATTTCGCCACTTTTATCTAATTTTAAATCATTAGATAGCGTTTCAATATGTGCGCGGTATTTTTGATCGGTTAAGTTTTCCATATTATTTACCTTTTATTGTGACACTTCGTTAATTAATCTTTCGAATCCTTTAGGGGATTTGTCAAAAGATAGTACGTGATTTTGCATTGGACTTCTAAATTCAAAACTAGCTACTGGATTTTGAATAGATAAACCGTTTTCAATATCGGCGATGTAATTAATATTATCAGCAAATTTTGCTTTGATATGGTTTAGAATCTGTTCTTCTATTGTTGTGTTATTAGAATTTCCAACTTGAAATTTTCCGCTAAATTTGAAATTTGTATAAATCTCAGTTAGCAATTCACTGTTTTTATTCACAAATTCAGTAAGGGAATTTTCTGCTTTAACGCTACAAATTTGCTTACGTATTTCTTGTAATTTACCTACTTCAATTCGAACTTTTTCCGCTGGCTTATAAATCTTGATTTCTATCTCTTCAAGCAATGCTTTGTAGTATTCAATACGGGCTTTTAATCCTGTAGTCTGATTTTTTAAATCAACATATTCATCTACAGTTAAACCGCTGGCATCGATTAAGCCGTCTTTTGTTTTGGCAATAACTGAAGATAGATCACCTTCTAACGCCTCTAAAATTTTTTTAGTTTTCGTTTGCTCAGCCTGTAAATCTTTAAAAATTGCAGATTCTTGCTCAAGATTATTTTTTTGTTGTGAAAATTCTTGCTGTAAAAGTTCTAAGTTACTCATAATTTAGCCTTATTTGTTACGCTGGTTGTTTACTTGGTCTGTTATCCATTGCTGAATTTCAGACTCAAGCCATACTTTCGAATTTGTGCCTAAGCTGATACTTTCGGGAAATTCTTTAGCTTTCATTTTTCGGTAAATAGTCGTCTCTGAAAGAGAAGTTACGGCTATAACCTCATCAATTTTGATAAATCTTTCTTTGTGTGGTTTACTCTCCATCTTATTCACCTTTTTAAAATTTTGGTTCTGCTTGCAATGCTCTGCAAACGCTAGAAAGAGTAAACCATTTAAATTTTTTTGCTATTTGTTGGAAATGTGGAAAGGATATTCACAAAAAACGGGGTATTTTGTGGTTTTTGATAGGTTACAAGGGGCTAGTTTTGGGTCTGGTTTTGCACGTGGCTAATAGGTTCTTGCATTGTTCTTCCAGACTAAGGGAAAAATGGGCTTTTTTAACTGCATAAATGTGCGATTTTTTGCGTAGAAATGCGTAAAAATAGCGAATATAGCAAACTCCCCCCTTTTTATACGGGGCAAGGCCTCAAGCGTTTTTTGCATTTGCGTAAATTCACCTATATTTAGTGCGCGGGCGAGGCGAGGTAAAGACTGCGTTTTGTGAGCAGCGTGACTGCTTTCTTTTTGAGCGATTTTTGCTCTTTTTTATTTTTTCCCTATTGCGGTTTGGTATAATAAAGTCGAGGGAAAACAAGCGAACAACCAAAATAAAAGGGCGAATTGCTCCGCCCTTGTGTCAATCAGCTACTAGCCTTTCTTGCATTTATCTACATAGTTTCCCCATGCTTGCATAATGGTATAACGGCGTTTTAAATAGCTCCCATGATAATACGCCTTTCTAGTTTCGTCTGTTCCTACGTGCGATAAGCAAACCTCAATAACTAACGGCTCTGAAGTGTATTTATCATTTAGGTATGTACTGGCTATACTTCTCATTCCATGCGCTGTTAGAATACCTTTATAAGCTCCTCTATCTAGCTTTTTAATAGCATTGTTTGCTGTTTGGCTATTGGCTGGCTTTGTCCTATTTACTCTTCCAGCAAATACATGCTGGCAATGCCCGTTATAACACTTCATTTCTTCAAGTATCGCTAAGGCTTGTTTAGACAATGGGACATTGTGCCAGTGTTTACCCCCTTTCATTCGTTCCGCTGGAATAGTTAATAACTTCTTTTCCCAGTCTATATCGCTCCATTGCACCGCTACCGCTTCGAAAGGGCGTAACATTGTTACTAGCTGAAATTCTACTAATAGCTTTGTTTGTGGGCTTCTATTCGATTTCTGCAATGCTTTCATAAAATCAGGCAATTTTTCAGGTGGTATCGTTGGCTGATGTTCGCTATCCTCAAATGCAAATGCTTTTTTTATAGGTCCTATCGGATGTGATGGGATAATTCCGCATAATACTGCATAGTCTAAAATCTCAATCAATGAACCACATACACGATCTAAAGTATCCCCTAAAACAAATTCCATAGGGCTTAATTTTTCTATTGCATCCGTTATCGTAAACTGGTTTAAGGTGTAATTAGGGAAACGGGGGAATAAATGATTTTTGAGCCTGTTTAATGCTTTCTTCTTTGTTTTTTCACTAAATTTCCCCTTAGATAGCTTCCATTCCGCCCATTTTTCCGCAAAACTTTCTATAGTTTCAGCTTGCCTTTCTTGCTCTTTTCTCTGCTTTTCTAGGTGCTCAAATGGATCTATCCCTTGATTAAGTAAATTTTGAAATTCAAAACATTTCTGCCTAGCTTCAAATAGGCTCATTGTAGGGTAAAAGCCTATTCTATTTTTTGTGCTTCTTGCTTTGGTTACTGGGTGAACATAGCTAAAAATCCATACCTTACTTTTTTTCTGAGTAAGTATGAATAAGCCGTTACCATCTGGAATAGGTTTTGAATTTGGGGAATAAGAAAGGTTTTTGATTTTGGTATCTGTAAGGGGTTTTACTGCTGTTCTTGCCATGTTGAAAGTTCCTATAACTCAATTACTTAGAATAATTGATCCCTAAAAATGCCCCATTTAAAAATAGGGATCAATTTAGGGATCATGATTTTTAAGATAACAAGCAACAAACTAGACAATAGCGAACAAATAAAATGATTTAAACGCTTGAATTTATTAGATTTTACGACAATAAGCGACAATGAAAAACAAAAAGATGGTCCCCCTTGCCGGACTTGAACCAGCGACCAAGCGATTATGAGTCGCCTGCTCTAACCACTGAGCTAAAAGGGGATGTTTGATATGAAACGGGCTGAATTATAGAGATAAATCTTTGAAAAATCTAGCCCATTTACATTATTAGCTGAAAAAACAGACTAAAGGGAAACAGTTTTAATCTGTAGATACACAAATTGTCCTAACGAAAGTTTTAATTCATCGAAAGACCAACGGCTAATACTCGCCCAAATTTGCTGATCGGACACTTGAATTTGCAGATCCAAGCGGTCTGATTGCGCTTCTATTTTGCAAATTTGCCCTTGCAAAATATTACGGATTGAACTCTGCTTTGGCTTTTCTAAGGTGATAGAAACATCTCGGCTTGCGATAGTAATTCGCAACAGATCACCGATTTGATGACGATCTTGCTGATTAATCCAAATTTGTTGTTCCCCAATTCCTAAAGCCTGCATTTGGTATTGTGATTGTCTATCAACTATCGGCAACTCCAACAAGCTAACCTTCTGTGAATCTGGTTGCCACTCCGCAAACTGTGGACTATGCCATACATTCGCCACTTGATCGTAAGCTATCACTTTGCCCTGCTCGATCAATAGTAAGCGATCCGCCAAGCGCACTACTTCATCTAGGCTATGGCTTACATATAAAATCGGGATCTCAATATTTTTTGAAAGCTTATCCAAATAGCCCATCAGCTCATTTTTACGTGGCAGATCCAACGCAGATAAAGGTTCGTCCATCAATAAAATATCGGGTTCAGTCAATAACGCTCGCCCAATCGCCACACGCTGTTTTTCACCGCCCGATAAACTATTCGGATAACGCTCAAGCAAATGTTCAATCCCCAACATTTCAGCAATTTGCAAAATTTTTGCTGAATCAGACCGGTTGTAACCATAAGCCAAATTCTTTTGAACCCTGTAGTGCGGAAATAAGCGATGTTCTTGGAAAACATAACCAATATTGCGCTTTTCTGGGGGGAGATTAATCCCTTTTTCTGAGTTAAATAAAGTGCGGTTATTTAAAATAATTTCGCCTTTATTTGCTGTCGCAAGCCCTGCAACTAAATTGATTAAACTTGATTTGCCTGCGCCTGAACGTCCAAAAATCGCTGTAATGCCTTTTGAAGGCACTTCAATATCAACTGCAAGTTGTATTTGCCCTAATTGTTGCTCAACCGAAATTTTTAACATATCTATGTCGCCTTATTTACGCCTTATATTTTTGCTGTTTCTGCGCCAACAATTCTGAACAAAATAGAGCCACAAGGGAAATTGCTATCGCCACAGCACATAATCTTGCGGCAGCCATTTCGCCATCGGGCGTTTCAATAAAGGTATAAAGCGCCGCTGGAATTGTTTGAGTCTCATTCGGGATATTTGAAACAAAGGTAATAGTCGCACCAAACTCCCCTAAAGAGCGCGCAAAACCAAGCACTGCACCGGCAATAATGCCTGATAACGAAAGCGGAAGATTTAAGGTCAGAAAGACTCGCCAAGGGCTTGCACCAAGAGTTCTAGCCGCTTGTTCTAGTTTTGGATCAATATTATCAAAGGCTAGGCGAATAGAGCGCACCATCAGCGGAAATGCCATCACCATTGAAGCAAGCACCGCCCCTTTCCACGAAAAGCTAAACGAGAAATTAAACCACTGCCATAGGTATTGTCCAATAGCCCCTTTTTTTGCCATTAGGATTAATAGGAAGTAGCCAATCACAACAGGGGGAAGTACTAAAGGCAAATGCACTATGCCATTGAGCAAACTTTTGCCCCAGAAATTTTTACGCGATAAAATCCACGCAATCCAAACAGCAAAAGGCAGTGCAAATAGCACCGCTATTGTTGCGATTTTAAGGCTCAAATAAATGGCGCTGAGTTCTTGTTGAGAGAAAGATGAAATCATATATACAAAACGGACACGGGCACCGTGTCCCTACAATATTTGAATAATGCTTATCGGTAGGGACGCGGTGCCCGCGTCCGTCATAATTAATTAATCGGCTTAAACCCTGCTTTCTCAAAAAACGCCTTCGCAACATCACTAGACAAATAATCTAAAAAGCGTTTCGCTTCGGCTTTTTCCGTTAATGTCACAGCAGGATAAACTACGGGAGAATAACTATCTTGTGGGAAAGTCGCAACAATTTTTACTTTACCACTGACTTTCGCATCCGTTGAATAGACAATCCCAAAAGGCAATTCGCCACGTTCGATATAAGAGAGTACCGCACGCACATCTTTCGCTTTTGATAAACGGTTTTCAACATCTGCCCAAAGGTTTAAATTCGTTAGGGCTTCTTTTGCATAACGCCCAACAGGGACATTATCATCGCCAACGGCTAAGTAGCTCTTTTCAAGCGCTTTTTTAAAATCAATCTCTTTAACAGTTGTAACTTTTACACTGCTATCACTAGGCGCAATCAACACTAATTCATTACCAACCAGAGTCGTTATATTTTTAGTTTTTTCTGGTTGCTTTTCCGCAACATAATCCATCCATTTTTTGTCTGCTGAAATAAACAGATCCGCAGGCGCATCTTGCTCAATCTGTTTAGCAAGGGTTGAAGAACCAGCAAAAGAGAAGGTTAAACTATCTTCTGGATACTGCTTTTTATATTCTTCGCCAATTTGTTGTAATACATTTGTCATTGACGCTGCTGCAAATACGGTGATGTTTTCCGCCCAAGCCGATGTTGCGCTTAAAGCAAAAGCAGTAGTGAATGCTAATTTTGAAAATGCTTTTTTCATAAAAACCATCCTTAATTATATACAAAAAATCCCCATAACAATGGGGATTCCAAAATCAAGATCTCAACCCGACACCACGTTCAATCAGTGAGTAAAGCCATGCATAAAGTCCTACAATTAACGCAATTAACACACCAAAGGTGCAGAATAGCGAAACATCGTTAATGCCTAAAAAGCCATAACGGAAACCACTAATCATATAGACAATAGGATTAAAATGCGACACGCCTTGCCAAAAATCTGGGAGCAAACTAATTGAGTAGAACACTCCACCTAAATAGGTTAATGGCGTTAATACAAAGGTTGGGATAATCCCAATATCATCAAAGGTTTTGGCAAAAATGGCATTAATTAAACCGCCAAGTGCAAATGCGATACAGGTCATCAGCATCGTAGCGATGATCACAAACCACGAATGAATATCGTAAGAGACAAAAAAAAGCGCCACTGACATCACTAAAATACCAACTAATCCGCCACGCACAATGCTCCCTGCCACATAGCCCCAAATAATCGTGTGGGTCGAAAGTGGAGAGACAAGTAACTCTTCGATATTACGCACAAATTTTCCTAAGAAAAATGACGATGCGGTATTTGTGTAAGCGGCGGTAATTGCCGACATCATAATTAAACCAGGTGCGATAAACTGCATATAACTTACGCCGTTCATATCGCCGATACGATGTCCGATTAATTTACCAAAAATCAGAAAATATAAGGTTGTAGTGATAATCGGTGGCACAAGCGTTTGGCGCCAAATACGCAATACGCGTTTGGTTTCTTTGTGTGCCAATGTGTAAAATCCGATAAAATTTTGCATTATGATTGTTCCGTAGGGTGCCTGTAAACGCACCATCAATATTAAAACGGTGCGTTTACACGCACCCTACATAAGCTGTTATTTTAAGCTTAGGAATAATTCTTCTAGTCGATTCGACTTATTCCGCATACTCAATACTTCAATATGTTGCGCAGCAATCTGTTTAAACAGATTATTCAAGCCTTGTTTACGCTTAACTTCAACTTCGATAGTGGTTTCATCAACCCACTTAAATGGATAATCTTCAATAACAAGCGGTCGATTTTCGCTTAAATCTAGCAAAAAGGTTTCCGTTTCTAACTTGGCTAATAGCGCTTTCATTGAAGTATTTTCAATCAGCTGACCATTTTGGATAATCCCGATATGACGACAAAGATTTTCCGCTTCTTCAAGGTAGTGAGTGGTAAGAATGATTGTAGTACCTTGCTGATTTAACTCTTGCAAAAACTCCCACATACTACGGCGAAGTTCAATATCCACACCAGCCGTTGGTTCATCTAAAATCAGTAAACGCGGATTATGCATCAATGCGCGCGCAATCATCACACGGCGTTTCATACCGCCCGAAAGCTCACGAGTGAAGTGATCGCGTTTTTCCCATAAATCCAATTTTTTCAGCCAATATTCTGCGCGCTCTAAAGCATCTTTTCGACTTACACCGTAGAATCCTGCCTGATGAAGTAACACATCAATCACTTTTTCAAACTGATTGAAGTTAAACTCTTGCGGAACTAGGCCAATCTGTTGTTTTAATTGAATTTTTTGAGTATCTAAGTCATAGCCAAAGACTTTCACTTCGCCACTGGTTTTATTCACTAAAGAGCTGATAATACCAATAGTAGTCGATTTCCCTGCGCCGTTGTGTCCTAATAACGCATAAAAATCGCCCTGCTCGACTACAAGATCAATGCCTTTAACCGCTTGCACACCTGTGGGATACTGTTTTACTAAGTTTTTAATTTCTAATGCGTTCATTATTCTGCTACTGCTCGGATTGTCGATTCATCTAATTGTGCGTCAAAAGCATCGCGCAATAATTTTAATTTTTGGTCGGAAAGTAAAGCTTCTTTTGCCCCAAGCGTTAAGTTCTCATACACTTCACGGCGAATTTCCAAAGGGGTTTTATATTGTGAATTATCCCCAACACTCATTTGGAAACTAAAACCTTGTGCGCTCAATGCATTTGCTAACATTTGGCGAGCGGTTTCATTATCAAAATGGACAAAAGGCGCTCTTAATTCTAACTGTAATTCACTCTCTTTTTTATCTAGAAGATAGCTATTTAACGCTAATTGACGAGTTAAACCGCCTAAATCTAATGTCGCGATAATCCCGCTCCACTCATCTTGCTGATTGGCAAGTTCAATCGTTTTTCTTACCAATTCTGGCGTTCTTTCCTGCAAAATGGCTTGCTTAATATCAGAAGGCTTGGCAACTTCACTCTCATTTTCCAATTCAGGATCAAGCCAAGTCCAGCGATAATCTTCATCATTTTTTGGGGCTGATGATTTTGCAGAAGTCTGCGTTTTTGACTCAACTTCTTTGCTGATAGAGTGATCCGCAAGGCTTGCAAAACGCTCAAGTACCGAGCCTTTCTTAGCAGGTTGTTTAGTCGGCTGACTCACTGATGGCGATACTAACTCAGATTTTTTTTTTTCGTCTTGAGTCGTCTGCTTCTGTCTTAAATTCTGACGCTCCTGCATTGCTAACAAAGCAGGATTAATGCTCCCTTGATTTGCTTCCGCAAGATCATTTCTAGGCATTACAGGCGGAGCGGGCGGCGGATTTGCAATTTTTTGTTCAGAAACAACCGGTTGTACTTGAGCTGTAGGCTGATTCACTGCATTTTGCGCTTTAGGCTTATTTTGCTCCAAACGCTCACGTAACTGTGCGATACTCTGTTGAGTCGCAGTCGGTTGTGCTGCTTGTGGCTGTACTGGCTGCTGCATTGCAACAGGCGTAACAATCTTATCCGCATTTTTAGGATGGAAAGCTAACGCGCGTAAAATCGTCATCTCTACGCCAAGTTTCTGTTCTGGCGCATAAGCTAACTCTTTTTTACCCGATAGCATTAATTGATAGAAAAACTGCACATCTTCTGGCGGTAATTGACGCGCTAGATGATGTAACGGCGTTTCTTCTTGATTTGCTTGTGGCAATAGCTGAATCATCGCAATTTTATGCAAGGTTTCAGCCACATCACTTAATAGCTGTTGCCAATCCACACCTTTTTCTGCGACAGATTGAATCACTCTCATCGCTTTTTCGCCATCCGCTAATGCAATCGCTTGCACCAGTTCTAATGGTTGATGATCGTCAATCAAACCAAGCATTTGGCTCACAATCGGTAGGGTAACATTCGCATTACTCACGGCAATAGCCTGATCGGTCAAACTTAATGAATCGCGAATACTGCCCTGTGCCGCTTTTGCTAATTTTTCCAATGCATTGATTTCATAAGGGATCTGCTCTTGTTTTAAAATAAATTCAAGATGATCGCGGATTTGACTTTGATCGAGCGCACGCAGATGGAACTGCATACAACGCGATAAGATCGTGATAGGAAGTTTTTGTGGATCGGTCGTTGCCAGTAAAAACTTAACGTATTCTGGCGGTTCTTCAAGAGTTTTTAACAACGCATTAAAGCTATGACGAGAAAGCATATGCACTTCATCGATGAGATAAACTTTAAAGCGTCCTACGGTTGGTTTGTACTGCACATTGTCCAGCAATTCTCGTGTATCTTCGACTTTAGTACGAGAAGCCGCATCGATCTCAATTAAATCGATAAAACGTCCTTCTTCAATGGCTTTACAGTTCGCACACTCACCGCAAGGCGTTGCGGTGATTCCCGTTTCACAATTCAAGCCTTTCGCAAACAAACGCGCAATAGACGTTTTACCCACACCACGAGTTCCAGAAAAAAGATAGGCGTGATGAAGTCTGCCTTCGCGTAAACCATTTTCGAGAGCAGATAAAACGTGTTGCTGTCCAACCACTTCGCTAAAACGTTGCGGTCGCCATTTGCGTGCAAGAACTTGATATGACAATGGATAACCCCCGTTAAAACTGTAGGGGCGTACTGCGTACGCCCGCGGGCGTATTCAATACGCCCCTACGATAATTAGTGACCTTCAAAACTCACTAATGTGAATGATTTCACGCCTTCTTTTTCAAGACGCTCTGCACCGCCAAGATCTGGTAACCAGATAACGAAAGCAGCATTCTCAACTTTACCGCCTAAGCGACGAATTAATTTTACTGTTGCATCAACAGTACCGCCTGTAGCCAGTAAATCATCAGTGATTAATACGTTATCGCCTTCTTTAATGCTATCCACGTGGATTTCTAATGTATCTTCGCCGTACTCTAATGAGTAAGATTGAGAAATGGTTTCACGTGGTAATTTTTTCGGTTTACGCACAAGTACGAATGGAACACCTAATGCTAATGCCACTGGCGCACCAAAGATAAAACCGCGTGATTCAGTACCCACGATTTTAGTAATGCCTTTATCTTTAAATTCCGCAACGATTGCATCAACAGTTGCTTGGAATGCTTCTGGCACTTCTAATAAAGAAGTGATATCACGGAAAATGATACCTTCTTTTGGATAATTAGGGATAGATTTAATAGATGATTTGATTAAATCAAGTTGGTTCATTTGTTTGACCTTAAAAAATGAATGAAAATAACCTGAGAAGTTTAGTCAAAAATGGCAGAAATTACAAAGAGAAATTACAACAACCGGTCATTTTGTTGGATTTTTTTGCAAATAAAAACGGTATTGAGCCTGAAATAGACTAATACCGTTTTTATTCATAACAGATAAGTAGATTATGCAAAATCTTGCAATTCTGGGTTAATTGGTGTATCAGCAATGTTGTTTACATAGTTGCATAACGTCGCCAAACTTACCCCTAAAATCACATCAATCGCATTTTGCTGATTGAAACCTGCCGCAAAAAATTCATCTAACTGTGCTTGAGTCAATTTCGCTTTTTGTAGAATCACTGCAAGGGTAAAACGCGCTAGGGTGTCTAATTTTGGATCGCTGTCAATACGTGCCGTCGCACGAATTGCATTAACCACTTCTTGCGGCATTTTAAGTAATTTTAATGAAATCTTTGTGTGCCCTGCCACACAGAATCCGCAGCCATTAACAACCGCAGCGGTAATCTGTACCACTTCTCGCTCTTCAGGAGTTAAGCTATTGCGACCATTAATAGCCCCAACAGTGCGATAGGTTTCTAACGCTGTTGGTGCATTTGCAAGTACACCAATTAAATTCGGGATAAAACCATTTGCTTGTTGCACTGCTTTTAATGCATCTTGTGCCGCTTCTGGCGCTGTTTCAATAGTGTGAATTTGAAAGTTTGACATAAAATTTTCCTTAAAAATCGATGTAATAAATTTGAGCATTCTATAACGACCTTGCTGTTATAGAAAAGAATTAAGGTCATACTTATATTCCATATTGATATAACAATTACCTGATATCAATTAACTTTAATTGTTTTTTCTGCTCTCGTCTTTTCTTAAAAAAAGCGCTGATTTTAGCGCTACACAGATCTGCCATTACACCGCCACGAATCTCTAAAAAGTGATTCATTTTGTAATCTTCAAACAGATGAAAACGGGAGCCTATCGCCCCAGTTTTATAATCACTCGCACCAAAAACTAAACGCCCAATGCGACTATGCAAAATCGCCCCAGCGCACATTGTGCAAGGCTCAAGGGTAACATAAAGGGTGCAATCAATCAGACGATAGTTCTGTAGCGCAGAGCCCGCCATTCTAATCGCTTGAATTTCAGCGTGAGCAGTTGGATCAGACAATACTATCGAACGATTCCAACCTTCGCCAAGCACTTCGCCTGTTGGCGAAACTAACACCGCACCAACAGGAATCTCCCCTTCTGCTTCGGCTTTATCGGCAAGCAATAAAGCCTGTTGCATAAAAAGAGAATCCTGCTCTAAAAGTGTTAAATCACAACTTGTTTGAGTTGGTTGAATAAACATAATGACTATTAATCTTGATGTTTCACAATCCAACAGTTATGAATTTGCGGATTACGCTCAAAATCAAGCGGTAGCGTTTTGTGCGAAATATTTTCTGCGGTTAAACCTAATTCGGCTAAACCGTCAAAATCCATCTTGAACCCACGCTTATTATTTGAGAATACGATTGTACCGTCCGCAGTTAAAATACGTTTTAACTGTTTCATCAACTCAATATGGTCACGCTGAACGTCCCAGCTATTTTCCATACGTTTTGAGTTTGAGAATGTTGGCGGATCGACGAAAATCAATTCAAAGCGTTCACGGCATTCCGCTAACCACTGTAAACAATCTGCTTGGAACAAGCGGTGATTTCTACCGCCTAAATCGTTAAGCTCTAAATTCTGCTCTGCCCAGTTTAAATAGGTATTTGACATATCAACGGTTGTGGTTGATTTCGCCCCATTTAAACCTGCGTGAATGGTTGCCGAGCCCGTATAAGCAAAGAGATTTAAGAAAGTCTTACCTTTCGCCATCTGCCCTACCATCTTACGTGTTAAACGGTGATCTAAGAATAAACCTGTGTCTAAGTAATCGGTTAAGTTCACCCACAGTTTCGCACCATATTCGTTCACATAGAAGTAATCGCCTTTATTAGCTAACTTCTCATACTGGTTTGTACCTTTTTGCTTTTGGCGAACTTTCAATACAAGCTTGTTGGTTTCCACACCTGTTACATAAAGAGTGGCTGAAACCGCATCTAATAAACGCTGACGCGCTTTGTTTTCATCAATGCTTTTCGGCGGTGCATACTCTTGTACCACAATATGATCACCATAGCGATCTACTGCTAAATTGTATTCGGGTAAATCTGCATCATATAAACGATACGCATCAATGCCCTGCTGATTTGCCCATTTTTCAATTTTCTTAATGTTTTTACTTAAACGGTTAGCGAAATCTTGTGCCACTTGCGCATTTTGCTCAAATTGCAAGTTTTCGCCTAAATCTGAGCGCTTGTCGGCATTTTCACTGATTAAATAGTTTTTCTGCACACAATCAAGGGGGCCATTCTTCGCTTTAAATTGACGTGAAGAACGTAAACGTAAGCAGTTTAATAACTCAGGCTCACCACTGAAAATTGAGGCATTCCAGCCTGCAAATTGCTGTTTTAAACGCTGACCAAATACTGAATAAAGGGCAATTAGCGCAGGCGTTGTCCCTAAACGCTCACCATAGGGCGGGTTACAAATGACTGTCCCCACTTGCTCTGTAACAGGATTTTTTAACGCTGCTACATCACCTTGTTGCCACTGAATTAAGTGTGCCACACCAGCGTTTTGCGCATTCTGTTTTGCTTTAGCAAGTACTCTGTGATCTAAATCGAAACCGTAGAATTGCACTTCGCCTTCGCTAGTTTCAGCTTCTTTAGCCTCTTGCCAAACTTGTTGCCAAATCGCAGGTTGATGACCTTTCCACGCATTAAAACCCCATTCTTGACGACGGTTGATTTGCGGTGCGATATTCGCTTGCATTTGTGCTGCTTCAATTAATAACGTCCCTGAACCACACATAGGATCAACCAATAGTGTACCTTTCTGCCAACCCGAGCGCAGAATAATCGCCGCAGCTAAGGTTTCACGCAACGGCGCAGCCCCCGTATCTTCACGGTAACCACGCATATGTAATGCTTCGCCACTTAAATCAAGGGAAATCACCACATCATCACGGTTTAGATAAACGTGAATACGCACATCAGGACGGATTTTATCGACCGTTGGGCGTGCAAAACCTTTGCGCTCAAAATAGTCCACAATACCGTCTTTAACACGCATTGCACCAAATTGAGTATGGCGAATTTCACGGTTAGTCCCGTTAAAATCCACAAAGAAAGTATCACGTGGGTCAAATAAATCTGCCCAGTTGTAACCAACAATCGTGGCATAAAGATCGGTATCACTAAAGATCTTGGTTGTTACTAAGGGTAATAAAATACGTGAAGCCAAACGGCTGTGTAATAACGCTTTATATACGCCCGCTTGATCCGTTGTAAAATGCACACCGCCCTGCGCAATCTTGCATTGCCCGCCAGTGATTTTCTCTAGCTCAACCTTGAGCATTTCTTCAAAACCACGTGCCGTGGTCGCAAAATAAGTTGTTTGTGTCATTGTTCTGTTTCGATAAGAAAAAATTGTGGGGATTATAGCTGAAACTCAAACTAAAATCTTATTTAGCATTCACAAAAGGATAAAATGGCTTGCCCCAGTAGTCGTTATCTGGGTTACTTAACATTATTTGTGTAATAGCTGGCACAATTTGACCAAGTAAATCACAAGCATCTTGCAGTTGTGCGCGGTTTGCAAAGCCATCAAAGGTTGAGCCGCCATGCATAATTTGATTTCTAAGTGTATAAAGATGTTTAAAAAGAATCACTAAAATGCCATGAACATCTCGCTCTTCAAAAGCAAATTTCGCAGTTCTTTTTACATAGCTAAATTGCTCACGCCAATCTACATCAACATCGCCATTATGATAGTCCCAAAACGGTTGGAAGGTATAAGGTGTATCTAATAAGTTGCGCACTGGGCCTGAATAAGATTCCCAAATAATCTCATATAGGAAATTATTTTGATCTAAATAGCAGATCTGCTTTAAAAAGGCATAAAAAGTTCTTTTCTCACCCGATTCATTATTTAATTCATCGGCATAAGCCGCATTAAACGCAATCCAAAGTGAGATAAATTTAAAATCTAATTGCTCTTCTGTATCTGCTTTATTTAACCAGCTTAACATACGGTGAATTTTGAGCCTGAAATTATCATTAAAATCATCTCGATGTTCTTTATAGTATGTTGTTAACTCTGCTGGGGTTGCTAAAGATTGAGAAAGTGGCATAAAAACTCCTGTATTCAATAAAAATTGACAGGATTATATAAAAGAAAACCCATAAAGTGTAATGATCTTTATGGGTTTAACAATAAAATTATCTAGCTAGATTTTTGGAATTATCTTATCCATTCTTAATCTTTGATTCTCTTCTTCAAGCTCCTTAATACGTTTTTCTAGACGTTCCACTTTTTCTTCTAAAGTTTCACTACGACCTATAATAACATCTGGAATTTTGGGAAATTTAATTGGCGGTATAAACATAATTTTAACCTCTCACTTTGGATCAATAATAAAAATAGTTGTATGAATCACAGCGCCTGTTTCAAATATTGAATAGCAACTTCAAATTTATTGAGATCTTTGAATTCTAATTTACCTCCACACTTAGGACAACATTCATAGTAACCAATAATACAATCCGAATTTTGGATGATTGGACTTTTCCAACCACATTGATTACAAGCTTGGCGGAATGGTTTTCTTGGGGGAATCATTGTTGCTCCTTAAGTTTAATTGATCGTCTATCTGATATTTTCAATCATAAGGCTATAGTGCGACAATTTATGTCTTATAAAGATATCAGCTAGAAAAACGAATACTGGATTGAAAAACGTAAATTTCAACAAGTGAAAACAAACTACAACCGGTCTAATTTTAAGAAAATTTTGCAAAAATATAGGGAATACCATTTCGGTATTCCCTAACTCATTAATCCAATTTATCCGTCAAAATAAATTGCAGAACGGCATCCATTCTTAAATGGGGGATAGATTGATCAAAGTCGATTTTCTTCGGTTCAAACTGATCGAACTCAAATCGATTTGTCTGCCAGTAATTTGCATCAGGTAGGCGGTTTGGCACACTACCAGGATATAAAGTTACCTGCTTTTTATCACTTGAACGAATACCACGAATCGCTTTGAAGCTCTGCCCGTTTTGAGTTGCAATCACAGGTTCTGTTGCACGAATAGCCGAAATAGCTTGATAGCCGGTTTCAATCCCTTCAAATTCAGCATGACGTCCGCCTTCTTGAACAAGCTGACGCATTAAGCTTTCTAAATTCGGGAGCTGATCACTGGTAATATGATCAGCTTTAGTTGCCACAAACAGTAATTTATCAATATTCGATGAAAAGAGACGACTAAACAGCGAGCGATTTCCATAATGGAAATGCTTAAAGAGTTGCTGTAAGCCGATTTTCATCTCAATAAAAGCTTGTTGGCTATGATTTAATGGCGTTAAGCAGTCCGCTAAAATCACTTGGCGATCAAACTGTGAGAAATAGTCTTCATAAAAAGGCTTAACAATTTTTTGCTGATAATGGCGATAGCGTTTCTGCAAAGTGTGGAAAATACTATTACTCGGGCTTTGCTCTAACTCCTGCCACTCTTTTTCCGTTAAATCCAACAGTGGAAAGAACTGATAAACTGGCGCGCCACGTTCGGTATTTGGCAGGACAAAGCGACCGGGTTGAATATATTGCATCCCCACTTCTTTACATTTTAATAGGTAAGCGGTGTATTTTTCGCTTAAATCTGCAAGTTGGTTTTCGTTGGCTTTCGCTTTTAAATCAAGCTGTTTGACTTCTTCCAACCACTCTTTTGCAAGCTCTGCGCGCTCGCCTTTATGGACTAACTGTTGTGCTTCACACCACTCTTTAAAAGATTGTGATAATAGAGGTAGATCAAGCAACCACTCACCAGGATAATCAAAAATATCTAAGTATAAAGTCCCCGTCTCTTTTAGATGACGTAACAGACTATCTTGGCGCTGATATTTAATTGCAAGGCGAATTTCACTAATCCCAGTAGTTGACGGACACCAACTAGCAGGTTCATTTTCAAAACAGGCACGATTTTTATCATATTCAAAACGTGGCACCGTCAGATCGTGTTGTTCCACTCGTTTTACTGAAATAATTTTGCCATTGCGCGCAGGGGCAAAGAGATTCAGATGGGCATTATCCCCTGAATTAATATGCAACAGTTGATCAACAAAACTAGTAATAAATGCCGTTTTTCCGCTACGACTTAGGCCTGTTACCGCAAGGCGAAGATGGTTATCCAATCCCCTTTGCACAAATTTATAGAGTTGATTTTGAATTTGGTTAAACATTGTTTTTGCTCGTACTAAGATAAAAATCTAAAAGTTTGACAACACATCAAGGGCATCGCTCAATTTTTTCACCGTAAAAACTTCCATACCCTTAATGGCTTTTTTCGGTGCATTGCCGTGTGGAATAATCGCTCGTTTAAAACCGTGTTTGGCAGCTTCGCTGATACGCTCTTGTCCGCTTGGCACAGGGCGAATTTCCCCTGCTAAGCCCACTTCACCGAATACAACTAAATCCTGTGGTAACGGACGATTGCGGAAGCTTGAAACTAAAGCTAATAATAACGCTAAATCGGCACTGGTTTCAGATACTTTTACACCGCCCACCACATTCACAAAGACATCTTGGTCAGACATCTGTAATCCGCCATGACGATGAAGAACAGCTAATAATAGCGATAAACGGTTCTGTTCTAAGCCTACAGCTACACGACGCGGATTCGCCAACATTGAGTGATCCACTAACGCCTGAATTTCCACAAGTAACGGGCGTGTACCTTCCCAAATCACCATTACCGAGCTACCCGAAGTCTGCTCTTCGCTACGACTTAAAAAGATCGCCGATGGGTTTTTCACTTCGCGTAAGCCTTGCTCCGTCATCGCAAAAACGCCCAACTCATTCACCGCACCAAAACGGTTCTTTTGGCTACGTAACGTACGAAAACGCGAATCTGACTCCCCTTCTAACAGTAAAGACGCATCAATGGCGTGTTCTAATACTTTCGGCCCTGCTAAAGTGCCGTCTTTGGTTACGTGGCCAACCATAATAATCGCCACTTGATGTGTTTTCGCATAACGGGTTAAAAAGGACGCACATTCACGCACTTGCGCCACACTGCCCGGCGAAGATTGAATATCAGAAAGGTGCATCACTTGAATAGAGTCAATCACCATTAATCTTGGCTTTTCTTGATCGGCTAAATTACAGATATGCTCAACGGATGTTTCTGAAAGCATTTTCAGTTTATCTGTTGGCAGACCTAGACGGTTGGCACGCATTGCAACCTGCTGTAATGATTCTTCACCCGTTACATATAGCACTGGCACTTCATTCGCTAAACCGCACATTACCTGTAATAATAAAGTACTTTTACCAGCGCCGGGATGACCGCCGATTAAGATTGCACTACCAGGTACAATACCGCCCCCAAGCACGCGATCAAGCTCATTAAAACCACTGCTGAAACGAGGAACTTCTTGTAAATCAATCTCCGAAAGAACTTGAACCCTACCAGATGTCTCACCAGCATAACCGCTAAATCGAGCATTTTTCTCTTGCTTAGCAGAGACCAAACGAACTTCACTAATCGTATTCCAAGATAAACAGGAGCGACACTGCCCCATCCATTTTGCATATTCTTCTCCACAATCACTACAAACGTAAGCTGTTTTCGGTGCTTTCGCCATTTTTAACCCCTTAAACTCAAAATTTTGCAGATTTTAGCACAATTAACTGGCTAAATGTACAGAAAGAAAATGTTATTTTTTCGATCTTCATCGAAAAATTGAATTTTGCTCGTCGCATTTTTTTGCAAAAGTTGCAAACTTATGAGCGCGCAATTTGTGCGCTTCAACATAAAAAGGAAAATTCTATGAAAACAGTAACAACTTTCCGCCCTATTCAACGGGCATTTACCTTAATCGAATTGATGATTGTAATCGCCATTATTGCCATTCTAGCCACCATTGCGATTCCGTCTTATAACAGCTACACCAAGAAGGCTGCTCTTTCAGAATTGCTACAGGCATCGGCGCCTTATAAAGCAGATGTAGAAATTTGTATCTATAATTTGGGCGGCAAAAATGGGGAATGTAATGCAGGTAAAAATGGTATTAAAGCAGCCAATGCCGTTACATCTAAATATATTGAGTCTATTTCCGTCTCCAGTGGTTCTATTACGGTAACAGGAAAAGATTCCCTTGCTAATACTAGCTATACACTAAAACCTACATTTAGCGAGGGCAATATTACTTGGAGTACGTCTTGCTCTGGCGATGAAAGCTTATTCCCTGCTGGGTTCTGTGCTGCATCAACATCAAATGCCCAACAAAATTAGGCTTGTAGATCCATAACAAAGGGCGGGTATAAAACCTGCCCCTACACCAATTTGTGAGAATAATATGACAACTCAATACTCCATCTGCGAACTTAATACTGATAATATTTTTGATATTTCGGATGAACTTTGGCAGAAAAACTGCCAAGAGAAACAGCTATTATTGCGCTATCTTGCCGTGCCAGTTAAGGAAGATGAATCTAAACTTTGGCTTGCGATAGATGATGAAAATAATCTCAACGCGCTAGAGATGTTTGCTTTTATGGTAAATAAGCAAATTGAGCCTGTGTTGGTTGCGTCCGATGAACTAAAATATCTGCTCAACGCCCTTTCGCCAGAGCGAAATCAGCTTTATGAAGTCAATGAGCTGATTTATGGACAGCAATCTTTAGCGTCAAATAGCGATGAGCCGATAAATCGTAGCGATCCTATCATTCAGTTACTTGATAATCTTTTTAAATTTTGCCTAAGCAAAAACGCATCGGATATTCATATTGAACCACGCAAAGAAAAGCTGATTATTCGTCTGCGTATCGATGGCGTTTTACATATCTATAAAACACTTTCTCACACTCTCACAAACCGTGTAGTTTCACGAATTAAACTGTTGGCGAAACTGGATATTAGCGAAACACGTCTGCCCCAAGATGGACAATTTAATTTCACAACCGCACTGGCTGAAACACTGGATTTCCGCGTTTCAACCTTGCCTACCAGTTATGGCGAAAAAATTGTTCTGCGTCTGCAAAAAAACAAACCGACCCATTTTGATTTTCTAACACTTGGCTTTACTAACGAACAACAGGCTACTCTGCTCAATGCCCTAAAACAGCCACAAGGTTTGATTTTAGTTACGGGCCCGACAGGAAGTGGCAAAAGTATTACCCTTTACACTGCATTAAGCCATTTAAATCAAACAGATAAGCATATTCTCACCGCTGAAGATCCAATCGAAATTGAGATCGATGGATTAATTCAAACACAAGTTAATCGGGGGATTAATCTCGATTTTAGCCAACTACTACGCACCTTTTTACGCCAAGATCCAGACATTATTATGCTTGGGGAAATTCGCGATGAAGAGAGTGCCAAAATCGCCTTACGCGCTTCTCAAACAGGCCATTTAGTGCTTTCTACCCTTCACACAAATGACGCGCCGTCGGCAATAGAGCGCTTAACCAAACTTGGTATTCAAGAGTATGAAATACGAAATTCTTTGCTGTTAGTTGTGGCACAACGCTTGGTGAGAAAGCTCTGTAACAAATGCTTGGGCAAAGGCTGTGATGATTGCTATCAAGGCTACAAAGGGCGCATCGGTGTCTATCAATGCCTAAGCCGTCCGCCATTTGCAAAAGAATTTGAAAAACAGACCGGTTGTTTAGACTTTGAAACCTTGCTAGACAGCGCAAAACAGAAAATCGCTGAAAATCAAACCGATTTAACCGAAGTAGAAAGGGTGCTTGGCTATGCGTAATCAACCCAAAATCTATGAATATCACTGGAAAGCGCTGAACCGCTTTCAACAAAAACAGCGTGGCAAATGTCTTGCACAAGATACTTTAAGCTTAGAAAAGCAGTTGCTAAATCAAGGCTATTCTCATATCAAAATTAGCCGTAATTTCGTGATTCCACAAAACCCCAAACAACAAGAGATCACTCAATTTATCGAACAGCTCGCCTTATTGATAAATGCGTCCATTCCCCTTAAACAAGCATTAGCAATGATTCTTGAGAATTGCCAAAATATCCGTTTATATCAATGGATTTTCTCGATTATTGCTCTGATTGAATCCGGCTTTTCCTTTTCTGACGCGATTAGCAAAGAGCAAAAATATCTACAAGCCCAAGAGATTCAATTAATCAAAATGGGCGAAACCAGCGGAACTCTCGCCACCGTTTTAACCAATATAGCCATAACGCGCTCAAAATCGGAAAAACTGGCTAAAAAAGTGAAAAAGATTCTCGCTTATCCAATTATTGTTCTTTTTATTTCAATTAGCTTATCAATAATGCTATTGCTATTTATCGTGCCTCAATTTGCCGATTTATATAGTGCCAAAGATCAATCTCTACCTTTTATTACCGATATTCTATTTCGCCTTTCTCATTTTCTACAAAATCAAATTAAAGCGATTTTGTTCGTGCTATTTTTAGTAGGAATAATGCTAACTATTCTGGCAAGAAAAGCCAAAATCATCGCTAATCTAAAATTTATTTTGCTTTCTAAATTGCCTGTTTTTAATCAAATTATCCACCATTCTCGTATTGTCTTTTTTAGCCAAAATTGCGCACTAATGTTAAATTCACATATTCGCCTTGATCTTATTTTAAATTCATTTATTGAAACCAAGCAGATAGATACCCTTTTACAGAAAGAAGCGACTTTCTGTTTAAATCAACTTAAACAAGGCTACCGCTTTTCCGATGGCCTGAATCCTAGTGTATTTGGCTATGATGTGATTCAAATGATTAGCATTGGGGAACAGAGTGGCAATCTGGCAAAAATGCTTGAGCATATTAGCGATATTTATCAACAAAAGTTGGATTATCAAGTTGATATGCTATCGCAATTACTTGAGCCAGCATTAATGCTGATTATGGGAATTATCGTTGGCACCATTATGGTCGGTCTATATTTACCAATTTTCGATATGGGGGGAATGGTTGGATGATGTTATTAATTTTTGCACTTATTTTAGCTTTTTGGTTTAAACGTGAGTTAGTTCTATTTCCAATAAAAGTGAATCAACAAAATTTTAATGAATATAAATCGCTTTTTTCAAATGAAGTAAGTTTTAATGATTTTTTGGATAATTCCAAAATTCAAAGTAAAGAGAGCTGTTTACCTTGTCTATTTTTTGTAATTTACCCTGTTATTATTTGGTTATTACAAGATTATTCTCTCCCGATAATTGCGATAGTATTAATCTTAATCTATTTATCGGTATTAGATTTTTTCTACTATTTAACCGATAGTCGATATATTGCGATTATATTTCTTTTATCTCTTACTCATTTACTGTTTTTTCAGCCTGAAAATATCACAGAAAACTTATTCACACTTTTTATTACCACACTCTTTTTCTGCTTATTTACGCCTATTGCCAACTTTGCTTTTAAAAAAGAGACGCTCGGTTTAGGCGATGTTCTACTTTTCTGCGCCCTTTCGCCTTTATTTAATCTCAATCAAATGGTTCTACTTCTGTTGTTTTCATCGCTCTCTGGTTTGTTATTTGCATTAGGTTGTTTTCTCATCACTAAACAAAAAGTAAGCCGATTACCGTTTATTCCATTTATCACAGGGGCTGTGTTGATGGTGATTCATATAGATATTTCAATGTAGGGTGCGTGTAAACGCACCGTTTCTGTAAAAAGGAATAATATGCCAAACTATCGACGAGATTTTCTTCAAGGCGGCACATACTTCTTCACTTTAGCTTTACAAAACCGTAAAAAAGATTTGTTGATAAAATATATCAATGAATTAAGAGAAGCCTACAAAGAAACCTTAACCCACTGTAGCTTCAAGACTATCGCTATTTGTATATTGCCTGATCATTTACACTGGATAATTCAGTTACCTGAAAATGAAAACGATTTTTCAAAAATTATCAGAATATTTAAAACTAATTTTAGTAAAAGATTGCCAAAAGAATGCCACAATCTATGTAATGTTAGTAGAAGAAAAAGAAAGGAATTAGGTGTATGGCAACGAAGATTTTGGGAACATCGTATTAGAGATGATGGGGAATTATATGAACATATTTGTTATGTATATTATAACCCCGTTAAACACGGATATGTAACCAATGTAAGTGATTGGAGATTTTCGTCCTTTCATAAAGACGTCAAAAATAAATTAATTGAAACTAATTGGGGAAATAATTGCGATATTAAACAGCAAAACCTTTATAATGACTAATAGTTCATTGCCGTAGTGGTGCGTTTACACGCACCCTACAAAAAATCCGAAGCTATGGTTAGGCGTTTCCCCCTAACTTGAAAAGTATAATGGTGCGTTTACACGCACCCTACGAATAAGGATAATTAACTTTATGCCCTACATCATTGGCTTAACTGGCGGGATTGGTAGCGGGAAAAGCACCGTTGCCAATCTTTTTGAAAAACTTGGGGTGCCGATTATTGACGCGGATATTGTCGCGCGCCAAGTGGTTGAAAAAGGCTCGCCATTATTAGCACAAATTGCCGACTATTTTGGCTCGCAAATTTTAACTGAAAATGGAGCGCTTGATCGCACTGCTTTACGCCAAATAGTCTTTGCTGATCCCGTCAAAAAAGAGTGGCTAAATAACTTACTTCACCCTGCTATTAGAGAAGAAATGTTAAAGCAATTAAATAGCGTAACACCCCCCTATGCCCTTTGGGTTGTGCCACTATTAATTGAAAATAAGCTCACTGAATTTTGTGATCGAGTGTTAGTGGTTGATGTACTACCTGAAATTCAGTTAGAGCGAACCTTAAAGCGTGATAATAGCAACGAAGAAACCATTAAAAATATCATCAAAGCACAGGTAGATCGTTCTACTCGTTTAAGCTATGCGGATGATATTATTGAAAATAATCAACCACTTGAACAAGGTTTAGCACTGCTTGAACAGCAAGTAAATCAACTTCATCAAACCTATTTAACATTAGCCAAACAAAAGGAAAGACATAATGACAACCGTAGTTAATTGCCCAACTTGCGAAAAAGAAGTGGAATGGAAAGAAGAGAATAAATTCCGCCCTTTTTGTAGCCAACGTTGTAAATTAATCGACTTAGGTGAATGGGCATCTGAAGGACACGTTATCGCAGGCTCAAATGAAGATGTGATGAGTGAAGATTTGTATTGATATGAACATAAAAATGGCGGTTAAATAACCGCCATTTTCTA
This sequence comes from Pasteurellaceae bacterium LFhippo2, assembly GCA_029852775.1. Classification (GTDB taxonomy): domain Bacteria; phylum Pseudomonadota; class Gammaproteobacteria; order Enterobacterales; family Pasteurellaceae. The sequence goes on along the minus strand of LEKJ01000028.1, from coordinate 72,612 downwards.
TCTATGCCTTACGCTATCCCAACGCCTTCGCGACAGTTTTATCCATCTGCTTACGCCATTGTTGAGCCACTAAACGCTGAGTAATCGCTTTGCCTCGCTTATCAAATGCCTCCTCTGCTGGCAATTTCTCTACCCGACACGCACAGACCTTATATTCTGGAATACGGGCGAATTTATCTAATGCCGCATTGGTTAGCCAGTTGGCATTGCCGTCGGCAAAGTGGAATGGCATCCAACATTCGCCTTTGTTGGTTTTATCGGATACTCGAGCCTCAGAAGTAATTTGACCACGGCGAGAAATTAGCGATACTCGCTCACCGTCTTTGATCCCCAATTTTTCCGCATCTTTGCTATTGATCTCCACAAATGAATGCCCTTCAATCTCCATTAAACCTTCGGTTCGAGAAGTCATCGCCCCTGTATTGTAGTGATACAACACACGACCTGTGGTAAGCATTAATGGGTACTCTTTATTTGGCAACTCTTGAGCCGCTTGATATTCCGCAGGGTAGAAATAGCCCAAGCCTCGCACAGGTTTACCCACGTGCATAATTGGTGTGCCAGAGTGATATTGATCAGTACAAGGCCATTGCAATGATTGCGTTGGTTCTGCTTCAAGGCGTTCATAGCTCATACCTCGTAACGACGGTGTGAGCGACGCCATTTCATCAAAAATTTGCGCTGGGGTAAGATTTGGTTGATCGTAGCCCATTCGGCGCATTAAATCACAGATAATATCCGTATCTAAACGGCTATTACCTGGTAAAGTAACTGCCTTACGCACACGTTGTACACGGCGTTCAGTATTGGTGAAAGTACCGTCTTTTTCTGCATAAGAACGCCCTGGTAACACCACGTCCGCCAATAGTGCGGTTTCGGTCATAAAGAGCTCTTGCACCACTAAAAAATCTAATGATTTAAGGGCTTTAATGGCGTGGGTAGTATCAGGATCGGTAACCACAGGGTCTTCACCGCAGATATATAAGCCTTTAACATTACCTGCTATCGCTTGTGGGAAAATATCCGTAGCGTGTGTACCCAATTTCGTTGGCAATTTAACGCCCCACGCTTTTTCAAACTTCGCTCTTACCGTTGCATCAAGCACCGACTGATAACCTGGGAACATATTCGGTGAAGCACCCATATCACAAGCACCTTGCACGTTATTTTGACCACGTAATGGATTTACCCCACAGCCTTCACGCCCTAGTTTGCCGACCATCATTGCCATATTCGACATAGACATCACACCTTCAGTCCCCGTTGAGTGTTCTGTTACCCCTAAGCAGTAGATAATCGGTGCTTTTTTCGCTGTGGCATAAATACGAGCTGCGGCACGTAAATCATCAGCATCAATACCACAAATTTTTGCCGCTTTTTCTGGGGTGTAATCTTTAACGATTTTTTTCAGCTCTTTAAAGCCTTCAGTATGTTCGGCGATATATTTCTCATCAATTAAATTTTCTTTGATGAAAATATGGATCATACCGTTAGCAAACGCCACGTTTGTACCTGGTTTTAGTTTTAAATGCACATCAGCATATTGGGTTAAACCAATATCACGTGGATCAACCACAATTAATTTGGTGCCATTGCGAACCGCCTCACGAATTTGCATACCGACCACTGGGTGTGCCTCTTCTGGGTTTGAACCCACTAGCATTATCGCATCCACATTATGAGTAATATCATAAATAGTGTTCGTCATTGCCCCTGAGCCTAAGGTTTTCGCTAAACCTTCCACTGAAGCTGAGTGACACACACGGGCGCAGTTATCGGTATTATTGGTACCAAAACAGGTACGCACCATTTTTTGTACCATATAGATATCTTCATTTGGCGAACGAGAACACGCAAAACCAGCTAGCGCATCTCCACCGTGTTTACGTTTAATATCCATAAACTTAGAAGCGACCAGATCTAAAGCCTCGTCCCAACTTGCTTTGCGGAATTTGCCCGTTGAACGATCTTTAATAAGTGGATCTGTTAAGCGATCTTTTGAATGGACAAATTTATAAGAGCCAAAACGCCCTTTCACACATAAACGACCGCCATTTGACGGACCGTCAACCGCTTCGGCGCCCACCAATTTGTTATCTTTCACTAATAGTTCATATTGGCAACCTACAGCACAGTGTGGGCAAGTGGTGCGCACACGCTGAATTTCCCACGAGCGGTAAGATTTTGCCTCTTTTTTGTAAATCGCCCCTGTTGGACACGCCTCAGCACAGTTACCGCAAGACTCGCAATTGCTCTCTTTCCAATCTTTACCAAAAGGGGTAACGATACTACGGAAAATGCCTCGTGATGAAAGTTGAATAGCATCACAGCCGCTCACATTCGAGCAGGTATTAATACAGCGTTGGCAGTGAATACAGAGATCGGGACGATAGCCTAAGAATGGGTGCTCTTCCACGTGGGCTACCTCAATTCCTGGTAAACGGAAATTAGGATAGCTCGACTCCGTTACCCCACATTGATGTGCCACATTTTGTAGCTCACAAGCCCCATTAGACGGGCAAGAAAAACAGATAAGATTATGATGTGAAAGAATTAAATCCAATGCCATACGACGAGATTTGGTAACTTTATCCGTTTGAGTTCGCACCACCATACCTTCTTCTGCCAAAGTATTACAAGAAGTCGGTAATTTATCGTGGCCTTCAATTTCCACCACACATAAACGGCAAGAGCCAATATCGCTCACATCTTTCAAATAACATAGGGTTGGAATAGTTAAACCCACCGATTTTGCCGCTTCAAGTACTGTTGTTCCTTCTGCTACTTGAACATCAATACCATCAATTTTTAAATTAATCATAGATCTCGCCCCCCTTGTAATACACCACAGCCGAAATGATCGCACCGCAAGCAACGGCTCGCCTCTTGCATTGCCTCTTCATAAGTAAATGGATTTTCAACGTGTTCAAAATCACATTTACGAAGATAAGCTGGACGTTCTGTAATATTGGCACGACCAATTTGGGTACGTACATTGGCTTTTGGTGCAGGTGCTTTGGTGTCACAAGGAAATTCGTGGTGATAACCAAAATATTCATCAATATTGTGTGCTGCCACTTTGCCCGCTGCGATAGCTTTAATCGCTGTCGATGGACCTGTTGCACAGTCCCCACCAACAAAAACTCCATCCATATTTGGCACCGCTGTCGTTAAATCAGATTTAAATATGCCCCATTTAGCCTCCATCCCAAACTCTTCAAATGGCACACTAATAATATCCTGTCCCACCGCAATTAAAATCACATCACAGGCAATAGTAAATGGCGGTTTATTCGCTTTAACAGGGCTAGGACGACCTCCACGATCATAAGGGCCTGTCATCTGTGGCTGAACAGTTAAACCAACACAGTTGTTATTTTCATCTACTTCAATTTTCTCTGGTGCGGCTAGGGTAATCAGCTCAATCCCTTCCATAATCGCCGCCTCAATTTCAGCGTGTAGTGCGGTCATATCATCTTGTCTGCGACGATAAACAATGCGTACATCCTTCGCCTTACAACGCACCGCTGAACGGGCTGCGTCCATTGCTACATTACCACCGCCAATCACAACGACAACCTTATCGGTATAATCAGGAATAATGTCATTACCAATGCCATCTAACATTTCTACTGCAGAGAATACATTATTCGCATCAGCACCTTGAATGCGCAAGGTTTTCCCTTTTTGCGCACCAATACCAACAAACATCGCATCATACTGTTTGCGAATATCTTCAACTGCAATATCTTCACCAACCATCACACCATATTTGACTTCAATATTACCCGCAGATAACAATGCTTCTAAGTCTTGATCTAAACGATCTTTCGGGAAACGATAGTTAGGAATACCATAGCGCAACATACCTCCTAGAGCTTTTTGACGTTCAAAAATCGTTACTCTATGCCCCATTTGCGCAAGGAAATAAGCACAGGTTAAGCCTGCTGGCCCACCACCAATTACCGCCACTTTTTTGCCTGTATCCGGTAACGGATCTGGTACTTTTACACTGTCTGCGGGCACTTGATCCACCGCATATTTTTTCAAACCGCGAATATTGATCGCATCATCAATTAAACGGCGACGGCAACGCTCTTCACAAGGGTGTTCACATACCAAACCACAGGTGGTTGGTAGCGGATTATCCTTGCGAATAAGGTTAATTGCTTCGGCATAATTACCGTCACCGATATGGGCGATATAGCCAGGAATATCCACGTGGGCAGGACACATATTGATACAAGGAATGCGTTGTCCTACTACTGGCGCACAAGATTTATTTTTGATATGGCTTTCGTATTCTTCTTTAAATTCTTCGATACTATCCAGAATTTCGAAAGCTGGTTGATAGCCGATAGCACAGTCAGATCCATCACGAATCATTTCGGCAAGCTCACGGATTTGGCGCATTGTGTTTTCATCACCTTCGCCGGCTAACACATCGCGTAAAAGAAAAGATAAATGCGGGATACCATCTCTACAAGGTACACATTTACCACAGGTTTGGCTCATTGACGAACGCAGTGACGCATATTGCACCACTAAAGGACAAGTACCAGGGGGAAAGCTCTGAACTTTACTGATAAATTTATTAATCAGCACACCTATTTTTGTGTCATAACTTTCCTCTGGCTGTAGATAGTATTTAGCCATAGGGTCCACTCCAACTGTACAAAATAAGAAATAAAAAGAACTGCTTTAATCGATAATTTTTATATATTAATGTTATAAACTTGTAAATCTCAGTATAAAAAACTTGAGAAGTTTTTGACTTAGATCAGCTTAACACATTGATAATCGTGTAAAAAATACACGAAAGAAGAGATGGGGAAGATTGTAATATAAAGGTTAAAATATGCTGATAATAAAAAAGCGGTCAAAATTTTGCAAAATATTGCAAATTTCTGACCGCTTGTATTATTCGTTTAAATACTTAAATTATTTTGCACAACCACAAGTTGCTACTTTCTCTTCGAAACGACGAGCTGCTTCATCCCAGTTTACTACGTTCCAGAATGCTTTGATGTAGTCTGGACGACGGTTTTGGTAGTTTAAGTAGTAAGCGTGTTCCCAAACGTCTAAACCTAAGATTGGGTAGCCTGCAACGCCAGCAACTTCTTTACCCATTAATGGTGAATCTTGGTTTGCTGTTGAAACTACAGATAATTTGCCTTCGTTAGCCACTAACCACGCCCAGCCTGAACCGAAACGAGTTGCTGCTGCTTTTTCAAATTCTGCTTGGAAGCTTTCTACTGAACCGAAATCACGTACGATTGCATCTTTTAATGCGCCTTGTAACGTTGTGCCAGTTTTTAAACCTTTCCAGAATAAAGTGTGGTTTACGTGACCGCCCACGTTGTTACGTACCGCAGCTAATTTGTCTGCTGGAACTTGAGATAAGTTAGAAATTAACTTACCTGGGCATTGTTCTAATAATTCTGGGTGCGCTTCTAACGCTGCATTTGCATTGTTGATATACGCTTGGTGGTGCTTAGAATGGTGAATTTCCATTGTTTTAGCGTCGAAGTGTGGCTCTAATGCATCATATGCATAGCCTAATTCTGGTAATGTGTATGCCATTTTGAAATCCTCAATAAAATAATAGGTTTTTATTTGAGCAATAAACTCGTTGCATATAGTAACAAAAATCCAACAGGGAATATATGCATTTTTGATCTAAAACAAAATAAATCTGAACTTATTTATTGCCATATACAAAAAAGAGCTAACTCGCGCTAGCTCTTTAGTCATTAGGATAAATTATAAAATTTCTTTCGCTTTCGCTACTACGTTATCTACAGTAAAGCCGAATAGTTTGAATAATTCACCTGCTGGAGCAGATTCACCGAAGCTGTTCATACCTACAATACGGCCACCGAAGCCAACATATTTGTACCAGAAGTCTGCAATACCCGCTTCAATCGCAACACGTTTTGTTACTGAGCTTGGCAATACAGATTCGCGATACGCCTCATCTTGAGCATCAAATACATTGGTGCTTGGCATTGAAACAACTCGTACTTTATGACCTTCTGCACTTAATACATCAGCTGCTTTCATTGCTAGCTCAACTTCTGAACCAGTTGCAATTAAGATTAAATCTGGGCAATCACCTTTTTCACAGCAGTTACGAACAATATAACCACCGCGCGCAATATTTGCTAATTGCTCTGGTGTACGCTCCATTTGTGCTAAGTTTTGACGAGTAAAGATTAATGCACTTGGGCCATCTTTACGTTCTACTGCACATTTCCACGCCACCGCAGATTCAACTTGGTCACAAGGTCTCCAAGTTTGAAGATTTGGAATTAAACGTAGTGCCGTTGTTTGTTCTACTGGTTGATGGGTTGGACCATCTTCACCTAAACCGATTGAGTCGTGAGTATAAACAAATAATGAACGCTGTTTCATTAATGCAGCCATACGCACCGCATTGTGAGCATATTCCATAAACATTAGGAATGTTGCACCGTAAGGAATGAAACCGCCGTGTAATGCGATACCATTCATAATTGCCGACATACCAAATTCTCGCACACCGTAGTTTAAGTAGTTGCCATCAACATTGTGGTGTGCACGGATTGGTTTTGATCCTGACCATAATGTTAAGTTAGAGCTTGCTAAGTCCGCTGAACCGCCTAAAAACTCAGGTAAAATATGCGCATAAGCTTCAATTGCATTTTGTGACGCTTTACGACTTGCGATAGACGCAGGATTTGCTTGTAATTTTTCAATAAATGCTTGAGATTCAGCAGCCCAATTTGCTGGTAAATCACCATTTACACGGCGAGTAAATTCTGCTGCCAATTCTGGGTAAGCGGTCTGATATGCTGCAAATTTTGCATTCCATTCTTGCTCTGCCACTTGACCTTTTTCTTTAGCATCCCATTTTGCATAAATATCTGCTGGAATTTCAAATGGCGCGTGTTCCCATTTTAAGAATTCACGCGCAGCCGCGATTTCAGCATCACCTAGTGGTGCACCGTGGCAATCGTGTGAATTTGATTTATTTGGTGAACCGTAACCGATAATAGTTTTACAGATAATTAATGTAGGACGATCTGTCTCTGCTTTTGCATTTTCAATTGCAAATTTAATTTGTTCTGAATCGTGACCATCTACATTACGAATTACTTGCCAACCGTAAGATTCGAAACGCATTGCGGTATCATCTGAGAACCAGCCATCCACGTGACCATCGATAGAGATATTGTTGTCATCATAGAATGCGATTAATTTGCCTAAACCTAAAGTACCCGCTAATGAACAAGCTTCATGAGAGATACCTTCCATTAAACAACCATCACCTAAGAATGCGTAGGTGTAGTGGTTTACGATGTCATGGCCTTCACGGTTAAATTGGCCTGCTAAAGTTTTTTCAGCAATCGCCATACCTACAGCGTTTGTGATACCTTGACCTAATGGACCTGTTGTTGTTTCAACCCCTGGCGCATAGCCATATTCAGGGTGACCTGGAGTTTTAGAGTGTAATTGACGGAACTGTTTTAAATCTTCAATAGAAAGATCATAGCCTGTTAAATGTAATAAGCTATAAATAAGCATAGAGCCATGGCCATTTGAAAGAATAAAACGGTCGCGGTTTGCCCATGCTGGGTTTGTTGGGTTATGCGATAAAAAATCACGCCATAAAACTTCTGCGATATCCGCCATACCCATTGGCGCACCTGGGTGACCAGAGTTAGCTTTTTGCACAGCATCCATACTTAAAAAGCGAATTGCATTAGCAAGTTCTCTACGTTCTGCCATTTGTTACTCCTAAAAAAGAATTGACATAAAAAAACAAAAATCAAAGTCTGATGATTCTACACCATTTTTGAAGAAACACGCCAAAAAATCTCATCAAAAATGTGATCTATCTCACATAATGAAAATGGTTGAATTTAATTTAAACTTCACGTAAAATGCGCACTCTTTTTTGGTGTTGAGCAGACGCTCAGCGTATATTAACTACATATGGTGCTAGACAAATCTAAGGATTGTGTTTAGTGGCGATATGGCTTCTTTTGAGGTTCTCTATAATGAAACAAGGTATCCATCCTAATTACGTGGAAATTACTGCAACTTGTTCTTGCGGTAACGTTATCAAAACTCGCTCAACTGTGGGTAAAGATTTAAACTTAGACGTATGTGGCAACTGCCACCCGTTCTACACTGGTAAACAACGTGTTGTTGATACTGGTGGTCGTGTTGAACGCTTCAACAAACGTTTCAGCATTCCAGGCACAAAATAATAGTTTGATATTATTAATGAAACCCCGCAATTGCGGGGTTTTGTTTTATCTGTAGGATTGATTTATCTGTGAGTTAATGTGTATGATAGACAAAACTTCGTGTAAAAGACCATTGATTGCTATTCAAAATCCAATCGTCCTATGTATATACAGGCTCTCATATGACTCCAATTTTTATTATTAATTTAGAAACATCAATCGATAGAAAACTGTTCATTACCCAACAATTTGAGAGTTTATCTCAACTCTTTGATTATCAATTCTTTCCTGCTATATATGGAAAGAATAATCCAAATCATCCACTATTTTCTAAATACAATAAAAATAAGCGTTTAATACGTAAAGGCAATGAAATGAGTCTTTCTCAACTTGGCTGCTTTGCTAGCCACTATTTACTTTGGGAAAAATGTGTTGAGCTAAATCAACCGATTATTGTTTTGGAAGATGATTCGATTATTCAAGATAATTTTCTTGAATGTTATCACTATCTCAATAATTCGGCTGATATTGAGTTTAGTTGGCTCTCGCCTCCTGCATTTAAAGGATCTAAAGGAAAAACAATTACTCAATTAGAAAATAGCAATACTATTTTAATTTCGACTGTTGAGAAACACGATAATACGACTGGTTATTACCTAACTCCTAAAGCAGCACAAAGCTTTATACGAACTTACCAAGAATGGATCTTTGAAGTTGATGTAAGTATGCAACGATTTTGGGAAAATAATGTTCAAGCTCACGAATTTGTTCCTGCTTGCATTAAACCTAACCAAGAATTTGATACAAATATCTCCGTTGATAAAAGAAAAAGTAGCAGAACATTAAAAATAAAACTCCAAAGAGAGTTTTATAAATTGATTGATAATATTAACAGAAGTATATATCTGCTAAAATCTCGCTAATTATATTGAAAGGAATTTTTTATGAATTTGTTACTTCTAACATTTGGTGAACGCTTAGAAAACCATTACCAATCAACATTCTGTATTTTAAGTTTTTTAAAAGATCCTTTAATTAATAAAGTGATCGTCGTTACTGATCGCCCTGAGTTTTATCAATTCTTCAACGATAAAATAGAGATAATTACTATAAATGCAGATACATTGAATGAATGGAAAAAGCCCTATGATTTTTTCTGGAAAATAAAAATCAAAGCAGTTGAAATGGTTATTGATAAATATCCAGAGCAACATTTACTTTATGTTGATTCAGATACATTCTTAGCTACAAATTTAGCTAAGATCCACTCTGAATTAGAGCAAGGAAATTCATTAATGCATATTTGTGAATCTCCACTTTCAGCCATAGGAAGTAAAACATTACGTAATATGTATAACTCTCTAAATGGTAAATCTTTTGCAGGAATTGCAATTAATGAAAAAAGCGAAATGTGGAATGCGGGTGTAATAGCTCTACCATCTTCCAAAGCAAAAGATATTATTCAGTTAACGATTCAAAGCTGTGATGAAATGTGCGCAACAGATTGCACCAGAAGATTAATTGAGCAATTTGCATTTTCTATTTCAACCAAACATCTCACACCATTAAAATCTTGTGAAACAACTATTGGTCACTATTGGGGAAACAAGGAAGAGTGGAATTTAGCGATCTCTCGATTCTTAGTTAACAACCAATTAAAAGCTAAAACAGTAGATGAATATATTGAAGATTTAAAAGAATATGACTGGAACGCTATTCCTTTAGAGAAGAAGAAACGTAATACTGCTGAAAAATTAAAGAAAGTTGTAGATAAATTATTTCCAATTAAGAAGATTCGCTACTTTATAAACTAATGGAATTCCAAAGCCTAAAACTATTTCTAGATATAGCACAAAGCCAAAGTTTTATTCGTACTGCAGAAAAAAACTATATGAGTGCATCAACCCTTTCTCGTCATATCCAACGAATGGAAGACGAGATTGGGCAGCCACTATTTTTACGAGACAATCGCCAAGTAGTGCTAACAGATGCTGGACAGCGTTTTTTGCATTTTGCAGCACAAACTTGGGCAGAATGGCAAAATCTGCAGCAACAGTTTTATCCTGATAAAACAGAGCTAGAAGGCGAATTAAAGCTATTCTGCTCCGTTACAGCTGCTTATAGCCATTTACCGACTATCTTGGAAAAATTCCGACAACGCTATCCAAAAATTGAGATAAAGCTAAGTACGGGCGATCCTGCAAAAGCCTTAAGTGTTGTGCAATCATTACAGGCGGATCTTTCTCTCACGGGAAAACCAGAGCCGTTGCCAAGCAATATCGAATTTCACTATATTGATGACATTACGCTTTCACTGGTTGTGCCGAGAATTGCCTGCCCTGCAACGCAAATTCTGCAAAAAAGTCCGATTGACTGGCAACAAATGCCATTTATTCTTCCTGTTGATGGGCCTGCTCGCAAGCGGATAGAAAATTGGTTTAAATTGCAAAAAATCAAACAACCTAAAATTTATGCAACGGTTGAAGGACACGAAGCGATTGTTCCTATGGTTGCCGTTGGGTGTGGTGTGGCATTATTGCCTGATGTTGTTGTTCAACATAGTCCCGTCAGCAATCAAGTGTCTTATTTTGATTTAAATAAACCGGTTAAAGCCTTTGAACTTGGAATTTGTGTTCAACAACGCCGCTTGCAAGAGCCGATTATTCAAGCATTTTGGAGTCTTTTATCTGATCTAAATTAAATAATCTGACTAATTTTCTGATAAAATAGTCCGATTTTATTTTTTAAACCACCTAATCAGGAGACTGTAATGAAAATTGTTGAAGTAAAACATCCTCTCGTAAAACATAAACTTGGTTTAATGCGTGCAGCAGACGTGAGTACGAAAGATTTCCGCGCACTTGCAACAGAAGTTGGTAGCTTACTAACTTATGAAGCGACTTCTGATTTGGAAACTGAAAAAGTAACTATTGATGGTTGGAATGGCCCAGTTGAAATTGACCGAATCAAAGGTAAAAAAGTAACTGTAGTACCGATTCTTCGCGCAGGTCTTGGTATGATGGATGGTGTATTAGAGCATATTCCAAGCGCACGTATCAGCGTAGTTGGTATCTACCGTGATGAAGAAACTTTAGAACCAGTGCCATACTTCAAAAAATTAGCAAATGACGTTGAAGAACGTTTAGCTATCGTCGTTGACCCAATGCTTGCAACAGGCGGTTCAATGATCGCAACCTTAGATCTTCTAAAACAAGCAGGTTGTAAACAGATCAAGGTGTTAGTGTTAGTTGCAGCACCAGAAGGTATCAAAGCATTAGAAGCGGCACACCCTGATATAGAGCTTTATACTGCGTCAGTTGATAGCCACTTAAATGAAAAAGGCTATATCATCCCGGGTCTTGGTGACGCTGGCGATAAAATTTTCGGTACAAAATAGTCTTCTCCAAAAGCAAAAAGTGCGTTTTAACACGCACTTTTTTGTTTTAAATCGGTTGTCTTGGCACAGAATTTTGATAACCAAATTGTCTCCATGCTTCGTAAACCACCACAGCAACCGTATTAGAGAGATTCATACTGCGGCTATCCTTACACATTGGCACTCGGATTTTTTGAGACATCGGCAGAGAATCTAAAATATCTTTCGGAATACCACGACTCTCAGGACCAAACATCAAGAAATCCCCCAACTCATAACTCACTTCGCTGTGGTTTGGTTCGCCTTTCGTTGTTAATGCAAATAAACGCTTTGGCTTCGCTCTTTCTAGAAAATCTTCAAAATTTTTATACTTTTGAATATCCACAAACTCGTGATAATCCAATCCAGAACGGCGTAATTTTTTGTCGTCCCACGCAAAACCTAATGGCTCAATCATGTGTAAACGGAAACCGCAGTTTGCGCATAAACGGATAATATTTCCACTATTTTGTGGAATTTCAGGCTCAAATAAAACAATATCTAACATTTTAATAACGCTTTGATGAATAATTAAAAACGGAAAGAATTATACATTAACTTGGATAGCCTGTTGTAGCTTACCTTGATTATTCGTTAATAAAGTTTCTGCGCTTTCTCTATCTAAATTCCCCAAGATCATCATAATCGCTAATTTGGCGTTGTTATTAGCAATCGCTAATGTCTGCTCTGCTTGTTCTTTGGTGCATTCCGTTGCTTGCATCACAATGCGAATTGCTCGCGCTACTAGTTTCTGGTTACTTGCTTGCACATCCACCATCAGATTTTGGTAACACTTACCGATTAAAATCATACTTGCGGTAGTCAGCATATTCAGCACTAATTTCTGTGCCGTCCCCGATTTTAAACGGCTTGAACCAGTTAAAACTTCTGCACCAACTACCGTATCAATCACAATATCTGCCACTTGGCTCATTACTGAATTGGGGTTACTTGCAATCGAAACCGTCGTTGCTCCAAGCTGTTTCGCATACTCTAATGCACCAATCACATAAGGCGTACGACCACTTGCGGCAATCCCAACTAGCACATCTTTTTCGCTAAAATTGATTGCTTGTAAATCTTCAACACCTGCTTGTTTATTATCTTCTGCCCCTTCAATTGGGTGACGTAATGCTCGCTCTCCGCCAGCAATAAGCCCTTTTACCATTTCTGGCGAAACACCAAAAGTTGGTGGACATTCTGAAGCATCTAGCACCCCTAAACGACCGCTTGTGCCTGCTCCAATATAAACTAAGCGTGCGCCTTGTTGGAAAGCTGTTACAATTTTCTCAACGGCTTGAGCAATTTGCGGTAAACATTTTTCGACCGCTAAAGCCACCTGTTTATCTTCATTATTCATCACTTTCACAATTTCTAATGCGGATAAACTATCAATATTCATTGAGTTCGGGTTGCGTGCTTCAGTAATCAATTGGGTTAAAGTTTTAAGTAAATCTTGTTCTGCCATAAAATCCCCCTAGCCCCCTTTTTCAAAGGGGGAATGATATTAAATTATTTTGGAAAAATTGCGCCTAAACTGACCGCTTGGGTTGCACCTGTGACACTTGGTAAATTGCCGGCTAAATTATTTATTCGTTGATGAGCTAACCACGCAAAAGCTGCTGCTTCAACATAATCAATATCTAAACCATATTCACTGGTCGTTGCAACCTGCCAATCTTTTAAACCTTCTACAAAATATTGCATTAATAGCGGGTTTCTTGCCCCGCCACCACAAACTAATAATAAGCATGGCAAATTATCAGGGTTTTCAATTTTTATAAGATCATTGCAAATTGATTGTGCTGTAAAAGCTGCTAATGTAGCTTGAATATCCTGTGCTTGCTGATTTTCAAAACCACTGAGTTTTTTATCTAACCACTGTTGGTTAAATAGCTCTCGCCCTGTGCTTTTCGGGGGCTGGAGTTTGAAAAATTCTTCATCTAGCAATCTACTTAATAATTCAGGAATAACCTCACCTGTTTTCGCCCATTCAGCATCTTTATCAAAGCGTTTACCTAAATGTTTCTCAATCCAAATATCCATCAAGGTATTACCCGCTCCAATATCGTAACCAATGGTCGCTTTGTTTGGTACAAGTAGCGAAACATTGCTAATCCCACCAATATTTAACACCGCCGTAATACGTTTTGGATAGCTAAAAATCGCTTGATGAAAAGCCGGCACCAATGGCGCACCTTGTCCGCCATAGGCCATATCTTTACGGCGAAAATCACCGACAACGGTAATGCCTGTTTTCGCCGCCACTAAATTCATATCACCGATTTGAGTGGTAAAAGGATATTGGCTTTGTGGAGAATGCCAAACGGTTTGCCCGTGGCAGCCAATGGCTTGAATTTGCTTAGGTTTTAAATTTTCTTTGGCAAGAAAAGCGTTAATACAATCTGCATATAGCAAGCCTAAACGGTGATCAATTTCCCCCAGTTTTTGTAAACTGGTTTCACCGCTTTTCAGCAATGCTGAAATATCCGTACGCAGATCTTCAGGCATTGGCGTAAAACCACAAGCGGTCATTTTGGGCTGATCTTTTGCAAAATCCACCAACGCCAAATCCACACCATCAAGGCTTGTGCCAGACATCACACCGATATAGTAGTTTGTTCTCATATGATTATTTTTTCCTAGAATGTAGGGGCGTATTGAATACGCCCGCGGGCGTACGCAGTACGCCCCTACAATTATTGGCGAGCCATACGCTGATTTACAGGTAAATCCTCAAAATTCGAACGGAATGGGTTAATATCCAAACCACCACGACGAGTATAGCGTGCGTAAACCGTTAATTTTTCAGGCTTCGCAAACTGCATTAGGTCGCAGAAAATACGCTCAACACACTGCTCGTGGAATTCATTATGCTCACGGAATGAAACAATATAACGCAATAATTTCTCACGGTCTAAACGCTTACCTACATAACGAATTTGCACACTACCCCAGTCTGGTTGAGATGTGATTAAACAGTTTGATTTTAATAAATGGCTAACCAACGTTTCTTCAACAATTTCATTACCTTGTGCGATATTTTCAAGATAGTGCGTTGAGAACTCATAGTCGCTAATTTCAATATCTTGCTCATCAATCACTTCACCGCTGAAATCACTAATTGGCTGATTGGTATAGTGGTTTAATTTGTGAATTTTTACTGAAACCTCACCGCTTGCACATTGGCTTAAATCATTTTGAATAATCTGTTCAACTTGCGAAATAGTCTCAAAGCGAGTTTGGTTAAAGCTGTTTAAATAGAGTTTAAAACTTTTTGACTCAATTAAATTTTCACTACGGAAATCAATCGCTACATCAGCTACCGCAACCTGTGGTACACCTTTGCTATTTAACCAAGAGAGTTCATAAAGGGTCCAAATATCCGCCCCTTGATTAAAAGGTTGTTGCTCAGTAATGCCTAAGCTATCACGATTTAATTTGCGTGGCACGGGTTGCAATAAGGTTGCATCATATTCGCTTTTATATCTGGTTTTTTGCCCAAGTTTTAGGCTAGAAAGAGATTGATCGTTATGGTACATAATGTTCCTATAAATATTTTGGTAAATCCGCTAAACTATCAATCACGCGATCAGCTTTCGCCTCACCTTCCGCAGTAACTTCTTTGCCTGTGCGCACTAAAATTTTGGTTTTCACACCTGCATTTTCAGCAGCTAACAGATCTTCTAATTTATCCCCCACCATAATAGATTGAGCAGGATCGATATTAAGATCTTTAATCGCTTGTAGGAACATACCCGCTTTTGGCTTACGACAATCGCAATCTTCACGATATTCGCCTTTGCCTTCTGGGTGATGTGGGCAGTAATAGATACCATCTAGCACTACGCCATAATCTTCATCTAAAGACCAGTCCATCCATTCAGTGAGTTGGTTAAACTGCTCTTCGCTGAAATAACCACGTGCAATCCCAGACTGGTTGGTAACAAGCACCAGTAAATAACCTTTATCTTGAAGTTTTTTTAGGGCTTTACCCACGCCCTCAATAAATTGGAAATCATCAATTTGATGTACATAACCGTGATCGATATTGATTGTGCCATCACGATCTAGAAAAATTGCTTTATTCGCCATTACTTTATCCTTTTAAATAATCGACAATCATTTGATGATGTTCAGATGTTTTGAATTTGTCAAAAACTGCTTCAATCACACCGCTTTCATTAATTAAAAAGCTGATACGGTGAATACCATCATAGGTTCTTCCCATAAATTTCTTTTCGCCCCACACGCCAAAGGCATCAGCCACTTGATGTTCAGGATCTGATAATAGTGTGAAATTAAGCTCTTTCTTTTCTACAAATTGAAGTAATTTTTTAGGTAAATCAGGGCTTACGCCTAGCACTATAAGGTTTAATTCGTCTAGTTCTGATTTGCTATCACGCAATCCGCATGCTTGGGTCGTACAACCCGGAGTTAGAGCTTTAGGGTAGAAATAGACCAGCACTTTTTTGCCTTGAAATTGACTGAGAGATACCGACTGTTCATTTTGATCGAGTAACGTAAATTGTGGCGCATTATCGCCCACTTTTAATAAATTCATTTGCTTTTATCCTTAAATGGAAAACCGCTTGTATATTACTACACAAGCGGTCTGTTTTCATTATCAATCTGCAAGGAACCCTTCCAACAACTCATTTAAAAACAGTTTTCCGTGTTGGGTAATCTGCCAATGTTCTGGGGTTTCAGTGATATAGTTTTGACTTAATGCCCACTCCATTGTTGGCTGAACTACTTTGCGATCTAACCCTGTATAAGCCTCAAATTCGGCTTTCGGGGTGGCTTCTAATAGACGGAAACGGTTCATAAAAAATTCAAACGGTCGGTCATCAAAATCTATTGCATCTTGCTGATAAAGATACTCGCCACGCATATAGCCTTTAGGGTGCTTAGTTTTGCTAAAACGGTAGA
This sequence comes from Pasteurellaceae bacterium LFhippo2, assembly GCA_029852775.1. Taxonomy (GTDB): domain Bacteria; phylum Pseudomonadota; class Gammaproteobacteria; order Enterobacterales; family Pasteurellaceae. Next base: position 56,031 of record LEKJ01000028.1, on the reverse strand, counting down.
TCTCACCATTTGGATAGCTAATTTTACCGTGCGCCCCACAGCCTATCGCTAAGTAATCCCCAAAACGCCAATAGTTTAAGTTATGTTGGCACTGGAAACCTTTTTTCGCATAGGCAGAGGTTTCATACTGCTCATAGCCTGCTGCGGTTAATAGTTGATGACCTTGCTCGAAAATATCCCATAGTTCGTCATCATCAGGCAAAGTGGGCTGACGATAGTAGAACATCGTATTAGGCTCAATAGTAAGCTGATACCAAGAGATATGTGGCGGGGAAAGCTCAATCCCTTGACGTAAATCGTCTAACGCCTGTTTAACCGACTGATTTGGTAAACCGTGCATTAAATCGATATTGAAACTTCTCAGTCCTGCATTTGCAGAATTTTGTGCAAATCGTACCGCTTGTTTCGCTTCATTGTTATCGTGAATACGCCCTAATTTAAGCAATTTTTCAGGCTCAAAACTTTGAATACCCATAGAGATACGATTTACTCCCCCTTGTGCATAACCAATAAAACGTTCTGCTTCTGCCGTACCGGGATTTGCTTCTAAGGTAATTTCTAAATTCGGTTCAAATTCGATACGTTTACGAATTTCTGCCAATAGATAGCTAATCCCTTCCGCTGAAAATAGACTTGGCGTACCACCACCGATAAAAATCGAGTGAATTTTACGGTTTTGGATGGCTTGTTTATAACGTGCAAGATCTTGTTCCAAGTCTAGTAATAGATGTTGGATGTACTCTGCTTCAGGGATTAACCCTTTTTGTGCGTGCGAATTAAAATCGCAATAAGGGCATTTCTGCACACACCAAGGGATATGAATATAAAGGCTTAATGAGGGTAGGGTCACAACTTTTCCTATAAAAATTTTCATTTTACGATCGAGATCACAAGAATAATCTCAATCTGAATTACACACAAGTTTACAGTATATTAGATAGTAAAGTGTCTATTTAATAAAAAAATAAACCCGCTCAACTGCGGGTTTATTTCCATTCATAACTAATCACACGGCACAATCTTAATTGCTAAACCGCCTGTTGAAGTTTCACGGTATTTCGCGTTCATATCCTTACCCGTTTCATACATCGTTTCGATCACTTTGTCTAGGGTTACACGTGGCTGAGTGGTGCGGCGTAGCGCCATTCGGCTAGCGTTAATAGCTTTAACGGAAGCAATCGCATTACGTTCAATACAAGGCACCTGCACTTGTCCACCAACAGGATCACAAGTTAAACCTAAGTTATGCTCCATACCGATTTCAGCGGCGATACAAACTTGATCAGGCGTTCCGCCCATAATTTCCGCAAGACCAGCCGCTGCCATTGAGCAAGCCACCCCCACTTCGCCTTGGCACCCAACTTCTGCACCCGAAATTGACGCATTCATTTTGTATAGTGAACCAATTACGCTACACGCTAATAAATAACGTTCAATAATTTCTGGCGTTAAGTCGCCGATAAAGTGGCGATAGTAAGCTAATACCGCAGGAACAATACCGCAAGCACCATTTGTTGGCGCGGTAACTACGCGTCCACCTGCTGCATTTTCTTCATTTACGGCTAAAGCAAACATATTTACCCAGTCGATAATCTGCATAGGGTCATTATTCAACTTGCCCGTTGCTTCAAGGGTACGACGTAATGATGGCGCACGACGAATTACTTTTAACGGCCCTGGTAATAAACCTTCCGTATAAAGTCCGTGCTCAATACAAGCGTCCATCGCTTGCCAAATTTTCGCTAAATAATCACTAATCTCTTGTTTTGAACGTAATGCCATTTCATTACGTAACGCAAAAGATGACACAGGTAAACCTTGGTCTTTGCAATGTTTAAGAATCTCTTCCGCATTTTTGTAAGGGAATGGCACTTCAATCGGATTTTGTTCCACTGCGCCAAAATGCTCATCATCAACGATAAAACCACCGCCGATTGAGTAGTACGTTTTCTCAAATAGCAATTCATCGCCAGCAAAGGCTTTGAAAGTTAAACCATTTTCGTGTTTAGGCAAAAAATCATAGTGGAATGGCATATCCGCAAAGAAATCAAAATCAATTACTTTGCTATGAGCTTCATTCGCTTCTGCCACAATTAATTTCTTATCATTTTTTACTTGCTCAATCACAGACTCAATACGTTCAATGTCTACATTGTCAGGCAAATAGCCCATTAAGCCCATTACAATCGCAATATCGGTACTATGCCCACGTCCAGTTAACGCAAGAGAACCATAAACATCCGCCAACAAGCGGTCTGTTTTCGCCAATAAATTGCGAGACACCAGCTCATCAACAAACTCTTTACCAGCCTTCATAGGCCCTACGGTATGAGAACTTGACGGCCCCAAACCGATTTTAAACATATCAAATACACTAATCATAATAACCACACTTATAAAAACAAAAATAGGCATTACTCGAAACTCAAGTAATGCCGAAAATTAAGATGCTACATATTGTACCTGTTTTAGAACAAACCGTACACTATTGCTGAAATCGCAATTAACCCCATTACGACAACAAAGATATTACTTAAGTTTCCTTTATATTTTTGTAAAGATGGAATTGTATGTACTGCATACATTGGCATAATAAATAGAATCATCGCAATAATTGGGCCACCAAGGCTTTCAATGAAACCGAGAATACTTGGGTTTAAAGTTGCTACAATCCATAAAATCACAAGGAAAACACCAGCAGTGATTTTTTTGAATTTGCCTGATTCAATCGGTTCATCACGCATTTGGTTTACTAAACCTTCTAAACCTTCACGAGCACCTAAATAGTGACCGAAGAAAGAACTACCAATCGCAAGGAAAGCAACAATTGGACCAAAGTAAGAAATAATTGGATTATCAAATTTATTCGCAAGGTAAGACAAAATTGAAATATTTTGTGCTTTTGCTTGTAGTAACTCTTCTGGCGTTAATGTTAATACACAACTAAACACAAAGAACATCACGAATAATACTAAAATTAGAGCGGTATTACGCAATGCAATACTTGCATTTTTCTCAGCCAACTCATTGTTTTGATAGAATTTTTGTTGAGAAAGTGCAAATGATGAAATCGCAGGTGAATGGTTAAATGAGAATACAAGAACAGGGATAGTTAACCATAATGTTGTTAAAAAATCTCCCGTTTCTGGCATTTGAGTTAATGCCGCACCATTCCAACTAGGAATTAAATAAACAGATAAACCAAATAAAATCGTTACTAGCGGATAAACAAGATACTCAGTTACCTTTAACATCACTCTTTCATTTAATAGCATTACACCGATCATTACAGCAATAAGAATAAATGAAAGAATATAGCGTGGTGGCGATACGAGTTGTAATTGATTCACAAGGAATGAATCAACCGTATTAGTAATACCCACACCATAGATTAATAAGATTGGGAAAATAGCAAAGAAATATAATAAAGTGATTAATTTTCCTGCTGTTACACCAAAATGTTCACGCACAACATTGGTAATATCACTTCCTTGATTTTTTGACGATAGTACAAAACGTGCTAATCCACGGTGAGCTAAATAAGTCATTGGCCCAACCAAAATGGTCATCACGATTAGCGGTATTAAACCGCCCATACCGGCATTAATTGGTAAAAATAAAACCCCTGCGCCCACTGCGGTACCGAAAAGATTAAGTACCCAAGTACACGAAAAGCGCTTAGCTGATGCTTGATCCATAAGTTCCTCCACACTTTAATTTAGAAATCAAAAGCTAGAGTAAATAGATAACACAACACTAAAATATCTATTTCTCTAACGGAGCGAGATCATATTCCCTTTACATAGAATTACAATTAAAAATGTGTAAAAATGTGATCTAGATAAAATAATAAATAGATTTTCAAAATCAATCGATTAAATAAAGCCCTATAACAAATCAAATTGTATTCATCATAAATTATCCAACTCAGTATAAACAAAAAGCCAGCAAATATTTCTATTTACTGGCTTTCAAAGATCTAATTTTTACGCTCTACGCCACGTGGTGCCATTTGCGCCGTCTTCTAGCACAATGCCCATTTCCGTGAGCTTGTTACGAGCTTCATCAGCTGCTGCCCAGTTTTTACTTGCGCGTGCTTCGTTGCGTTGTTTAATTAAAGCTTCAATTTCAGCGACTTCATCGTTATCCGCATCGCCTTGTAAGAAAGCTTCTGGATCTTGCTCTAATAAACCTAGCACACCCGCTAGCTGTTTTAAGCGTGAAGCTAAACGATTTGCTTCTTCTGCGTTTTCAGTTTTGAGCTTATTAACTTCACGGGCTAATTCAAATAATACCGCTAGTGCCCCAGGGGTGTTGAAGTCATCATCCATTGATTCTTTAAACGCTTGAGTATATTTGTCTTCAGCATCTAAAGCGACCGAAACATCACAACCACGTAATGCGGTATATAAACGCTCTAATGCTGAACGAGCTAAATCTAGGTTTTCAACACTATAGTCTAATAAGCTACGGTAGTGTGCGGTTAAGAAGAAGTAACGCAGGCTTTCAGCGTCATATAGACCTAACATATGGCGGATACTAAAGAAGTTGCCCAATGATTTAGACATTTTTTCTTTATCAATGGTAAGCATACCAGTGTGTAGCCAGTAGTTTACATAGTCATCGCCGTGCGCACAGCAAGATTGTGCAATTTCGTTTTCGTGGTGTGGGAACATTAAGTCTGAACCGCCACCGTGAATGTCGAAGTGGTTACCTAACTCCTTGCTGTTCATTGCTGAACACTCAATGTGCCAACCTGGGCGACCATTACCCCACGGCGACTCCCAGCTTGGTTCGTTCTCTTTTGACATCTTCCATAACACGAAATCCATCGGATTGCGTTTTACGCTCTTAATTTCAACACGCGCGCCCGCTTGAAGTTGTTCTAAATTTTGACGAGATAATGCGCCATATTTTTGGAATGATTCCACGTTAAACATCACATCACCGTCTTCTGCCACATAAGCGTGACCTTTTTGAATCAGTTTTTCAACGATAGCGATAATTTCAGGAATATGTTTCGTTGCTCGTGGCTCTACATCTGGGCGTAAAATATTTAACGCATCGAAATCTTTATGCATTTCTGCAATCATACGCTCAACCAGCTGATCGCTAGTTTCATTATTTTCAATTGCACGTTTAATGATTTTATCGTCCACATCAGTGATATTACGCACATAACGTAGGTTATAGCCTAAAAAACGTAGGTAACGCGCAATCACATCAAATGATACGAAAGTACGACCATGCCCAAAGTGACAGAGATCGTAAACCGTTACGCCACAGACGTACATTCCCACTTGATCAGGGTTAATCGGTTTAAATTCTTCTTTCTCACGTTTTAGGGTGTTATAAATTTTGAGCATAGTGTCCTCTGTTTCTTACAAATTGATTGTAGGGACTGCATACGCCCGCAAACACGAGCATCCTGTCCCTACATTTAATTACAATGTTGACGAGTTTACCAAATAAGCGCTCTAATTTTGAGATTTTTTTGCAATTTAGCCGAAACTTTTTAATAATAGCGCCCTGAATTTATCCCTCAAATAAAAAGGAACAGCAAATGATCACATTACACACTAATTTTGGTGATATCAAAATCGAATTAGATTTCGACAAAGCGCCTGTAACAGCAAAAAACTTTGAAGATTACTGCAAAGAAGGCTTCTATAACGGCACAATTTTCCACCGTGTAATCGACGGTTTTATGATTCAAGGTGGTGGTATGACTGTAGGTATGACAGAAAAAAATACTAAAGCACCTATCCAAAACGAAGCAAGTAATGGCTTAAGCAATGTGCGTGGTACTTTAGCGATGGCTCGTACTTCTGATCCACATTCAGCAAGCTCACAATTCTTTATCAACGTTGCAGACAACACATTCTTAGACTACCGTTCAAAAGAGATGTTTGGCAAAACTGTGGTTCAAGAATGGGGCTACGCAGTATTTGGTAAAGTTGTTGAAGGTATGGACGTGGTTGATAAAATCAAAGGCGTTAAAACTGGCAACAAAGGCTTCCACCAAGATGTGCCAAAAGAAGATGTTATTATTGAAAATGTAACTATTGCATAATTTGCAAATTATTTGATGAATCTGACCGCTTGTTTCTGCAAGCGGTCTTTTTTATGGGATTTTTTACAAAAAAAAAGCCGAACATAAATGTTCGGCAAGTTAATAAAGGAATTTAAATAAAATTTTCTTTGTAATTTGACTGTTTCTTCAGGGGTTTTAAACCTCAGTAAAACTTCCCAATTATAAAAAAAAAAAATGAAATGCAAATACTCTTTTTTATAAAATGAAAATAATTTTTTATAAAAAAAATAATTCCATCCCAAACTCTTGGGATGGAATTATCGGTCTCCTTTTAAATCAATCAATTAGGCAAAAGATAATTTTTCTTTAAAATGTTATCTCGCTAATTAAAGCACTCCTTGCTCTAACATTGCTGTTGCAACTTTTTTGAAGCCTGCGATGTTTGCACCGTTTACATAGTTCACAAAACCATTTTCAGAACCGTTTTCTACGCAGTTTTCGTGGATATTCGCCATAATGTTGAATAAGCGTTGATCCACTTCTTCACGAGTCCAAGAAAGGCGCATTGCGTTTTGGCTCATTTCTAAACCAGAAGTTGCTACACCACCTGCGTTCGACGCTTTACCCGGCGCATAAAGAATTTTCGCTGCGATAAACACTTCTACGGCACCTAGAGTTGATGGCATATTCGCGCCTTCAGCCACACAGAAACAGCCATTTGCTAATAATGTTTTCGCATCTTCTTCATTTAATTCGTTTTGAGTTGCACATGGTAATGCGACTTCACACGGCACGCCCCATGGAGTTTGGCCTTCAAAATATTGAATACCTTGTTCTTTAGCATAAACAGATAAACGTTCACGACGCTCATTTTTAAGTTCAAATAATGCTACAAGTTGTGCTTCTGTCATACCTCTTCCTGGGAATAACACATAACCATTTGAATCTGAAACTGTTAATACTTTCGCACCTTTTTGGATTGCTTTTTCTGCTGCGTATTGCGCTACGTTACCAGAACCAGAAATCACCACGCGTTTACCTTCGATTGATTGACCACGTGTATTTAACATACTTTCTGCAAAGTAAACTGTACCGTAACCTGTCGCTTCTGGACGAATTAAGCTACCGCCGAAAGTTAGGCCTTTACCTGTTAATACTGAAGTGAATTGGTTAGTTAATTTTTTGTATTGACCGAACATATAAGCCACTTCACGGCCACCAACACCGATATCACCTGCTGGAACATCAGTATCTGCACCAATGTGACGGAATAATTCGCTCATAAACGCTTGGCAGAAACGCATTACTTCTGCATCTGATTTGCCTTTAGGGTCAAAGTCTGAACCGCCTTTACCACCGCCCATCGGTAATGTTGTTAATGCATTTTTGAATACTTGTTCAAATGCTAAGAATTTTAATACACCTAAGTCAACAGTTGGGTGGAAACGAATACCGCCTTTGTAAGGACCAATCGCAGAGTTCATTTGAACACGGTAACCACGGTTTACTTGTACTTGGCCTTTATCATCAACCCAAGTTACGCGGAATGTGATTACACGTTCAGGCTCAACAATACGCTCTAATAAACCGTGTTGGGTATATTTAGGATTTTTTGCTAAGAATGGTGCAAGACTACCAAATACTTCTTCAACCGCTTGGTGGAAAGGTGCTTGGTTAGGATCACGTTGTTTGATTTTTTGGAAAAGTGCGTTTAAGTCGCTCATAGGTTGCTCCTGTAAAATTTTTTATTATTAAGATGTGTGTTTGTTTGGATGGCTAGCAGTCTAGCAATGTTTTTTTTATTTGAAAATAGAAATTAGAAAAATTTATTGCTCAAATTAGAAAAATTAAGTTTAATTGCTGCTTTTTTAAGCTTTACCACCGCTTTCTTCGCTATTTTTTGTAATTTCAGGTAGAATAAACGTCATTCATCATTAAAAAAACTAATCATTATGAACAATGTAGACCAAAACGAAATCGCAAAATTCGAAAAAATGGCTAAAAGTTGGTGGGATCCTAAAGGGGATTTCAAACCTATTCACCTCCTTAACCCACTTCGTCTTGCTTATATTGCAGAAAAATCCAATGGCTTATATGGTAAAAAAGTGCTGGATGTTGGCTGTGGTGGCGGGATTTTAAGTGAGTCTATGGCAAAACTAGGCGCAAATGTGACAGGTATTGATATGACAACCATGCCCCTAGAAATTGCTAAACAACATGCAGAACAAAGTAGTGTTTCGGTTGATTATCGACAAACGACTATTGAACAATTTCTTGCCGAACAACAAGCTCAAAATGCCGAAAAGTTTGATGTCATTACCTGTATGGAAATGTTGGAACATGTGCCTGATCCGCTTTCAATTATTCAGAGCTGTAAAGCATTATTAAAACCAGATGGCGTTCTGTTTTTCTCAACAATCAACCGCACATTAAAAGCTTATATGCTAGTGATTATCGGGGCGGAATATGTGTTGAAGATGTTGCCAAAAGGCACTCATGAATTTGAGAAATTTATCAAACCAGCAGAACTACTCAACTGGTGCGATCAAGCAGAATTAGCTTGTGAAGAGATGGTTGGTTATCACTTTAACCCTTTAACTGAAAAGTTTTGGTTAAATAAAGATGTAAGTTGTAATTATATTGCTATGGTAAAACCTGTTCTGTAGGGACCCCGCGGGCGTGCACAGCACGCTCCTGAAATTAATGTTAATTACTTAATGTCACTGGCAACATCAATGTATCTAACACAAAACTCAACGGTAAATCGACTACAGCTAACACCCCCACAACGCCTCCTTGCTGAATCGCTTTAAAATCTCGCGAAACACCCGCATAAACAGAGTGATCTTCATTCATCATACTAATAATGGTGCCACACCCAGAAAGACAACTGGCTAATATCAATAAAAATCCAAGCTTACAAGCGGTCTGTTTCATATAAAAATCTCCAAATCTTGCTATATTCTAGCCGAAATTAAAGTTTGTCTGCAAAAAATCCCCCATTTTCTAAAAAAATGTTTTATATTAGCGTCTTTCTTACTTTTAATAATTATTTAAGGAATTTATATGCAAACTTACAATATTGCGGTTTTAAGTGGTGATGGTATCGGCCCTGAAATTATGGCTCAAGCAGTTAAAGTGCTTGATGTTGTGCAACAAAAATTCGGCTTCAAATTAAACTACAACAGCTATGATATCGGCGGTATCGCCATTGATAATCACGGTAAAGCCCTTCCAGAAAGCACTTTAAAAGGCTGTAAAGAAGCAGACGCGATTTTATTCGGCTCTGTGGGCGGTCCAAAATGGGAACATCTTCCGCCAAATGAACAACCAGAGCGTGGCGCACTATTACCACTGCGTAAACACTTTGCTCTATTCTGCAATCTTCGTCCAGCAACTTTATACAAAGGCTTAGAGCAATTCTGCCCATTACGTGCAGATATTGCTGCGACTGGTTTTGATATGGTTACAGTACGTGAATTAACGGGCGGTATTTACTTCGGTCAGCCAAAAGGTCGTGAAGGCGAAGGCGCAAACGAAAAAGCGTTTGACACAGAAGTTTATCATCGCTATGAAATCGAGCGTATCGCAAAAGTGGCGTTTGAAACCGCAATGAAACGTGGTAAACACGTGACTTCTGTGGATAAAGCGAACGTTTTGATGAGCTCAATTTTATGGCGTGAGACGGTAAATGAAGTAGCGAAACAGTACCCAGAAGTAAAACTTGACCATATCTACATCGATAACGCGACAATGCAATTAATCAAGCAACCAAGTTTCTTCGATGTATTACTTTGCTCAAATATCTTTGGTGATATTATTTCTGATGAATGTGCGATGATTACCGGTTCAATGGGTATGCTTCCATCAGCAAGTTTAAATGAAAAAGGTTTTGGTTTATACGAACCAGCTGGTGGTTCTGCACCAGATATCGCAGGTAAAAACATTGCCAACCCTATCGCGCAAATCTTATCAGCGGCAATGATGCTACGTTATAGCTTCGGCTTAGAAGACGCGGCTAAAGCAATTGAAAATGCGGTTCAAGCAGTATTAGCACAAGGCTATCGTACAGCGGATTTAGCGGATAACTCAAAGCCAGTTTCAACCAGTGAAATGGGTGATTTAATCGCTAAGAATATTTAATCCAATTTCGAAATTATGTAGCAACTGCATAAAGTATTTTTCTGCCCCCTCTCCCGTTTACGGGAGAGGGACAGACCGAAGGTGCGTCCAGCACCGTAGGTCAGGGAGAGGGTAATTTGCAAAATATCTCAGAAATATCACCGCTTGTTTCCCCTCTCTCTGCAAAAATTGCTGAACGCAATTTTTGCTGTCTCTCTCCCAAAGGGAGAGAGTTAAGAGAATAAAAATTTTCGATTTGTGCAACTCCAGTATAATACCGTTCAATTTCTAAGGATACTCCGCCACAACCAAACGGCCTTTGTCTATTTTCCACTCAATTTCTGCAATCACCGCAGGATAAAAGTTCACACTCTCCTTATAATTCGTTAAAGCTTGAACTAGATCAAATACAAGTGGCAAATGCGAAATAATTAGCACATTTTGGGCGCCTTCTTCGCGTAAAAAGCGCAAATAATCAACCACATTGTCCGAATCCCCGTAAGGAGTTATCCCTTCCCACTCTTCACTAATATTTGCAAAACTTTGCGAAAAATTAACCGCTTGTAAGCCTTTTTCTAAACAACTTAATGTTTGCAGGGTTCTTAGATAAGGACTAACGATCACTTTATCTAGCGTAACTCTTTGTTCTAAAAGATATTTTCCTAGCCATTGACCTTGTTTAAATGCCATTGTTTCACCAGAAGAAGTGAGTGTTCTCTCTTTGTCAGTTTGTGCATTAAAGCCTGCTTCACCATGACGCATTATCCAAATATTCATTGTTCGCTCCGTTGTGCTTATTTGAACTCTTTTAATTTGGGCGTATAATGCTATTCGTTTTGTGTAATGGCAAGTCCGCAGTTAAAGATATTTGTAAATTCCTTGCCTAAATATATCCCAGTTTCTACTTTTAAATAATCAATCAATGGAGCAATAAAATAATGACTAAACAAAGAAGAACCAAAATCGTTTGTACAATGGGCCCTGCAACGGATCGTGGCGATACATTAGAAAAAATCATCGCAGCTGGTGCAAATATGGTTCGTATGAACTTCTCTCATGGCGTTCCACAAGATCATATCGACCGCGCAATTAAAGTTCGCGAAATTGCTAAACGTTTAGGCAAACACGTTGCTATCTTAGGAGACTTACAAGGTCCAAAAATCCGCGTTTCAACCTTTAAAGAAGGCAAAATCTTCTTAAATATCGGTGATAAATTCACTTTAGACGCAGAATTACCACGTGGTGAAGGTCACCAAGGCGCAGTGGGCTTAGACTACAAAAACCTTCCAAATGATGTTGTTCCGGGTGATATCTTATTATTAGATGACGGTAACGTTCAATTACGTGTACTTTCAATCGATGGAGCTAAAGTATTTACTGAAGTAACTGTTGGTGGCCCTTTATCAAACAATAAGGGTATCAACAAATTAGGCGGTGGTTTATCAGCACCAGCATTAACAGACAAAGATAAAGAAGACATCAAATTAGCTGCGAAAATTGGCGTGGATTACTTAGCGGTATCATTCCCACAATCAAGCGCAGACTTAAACTACGCACGTGAATTAGCATTAGCAGCTGGTTTAGAAACTAAAATCGTTGCGAAAGTTGAACGTGCTGAAACTGTAGCAACAGAAGAAGCGATGAATGACATCATCTTAGGTGCTGATGTAATCATGGTTGCGCGTGGTGACTTAGGTGTTGAAATCGGAGACGCTGCGTTAGTTGGCGTACAGAAAAAATTAATCCGTCGTTCACGTAAATTAAACCGTGTCGTTATCACTGCAACGCAAATGATGGAATCAATGATCAAAAAACCTATGCCAACTCGTGCAGAAGTTATGGACGTTGCGAACGCAGTATTAGATGGTACTGACGCGGTAATGCTTTCAGGCGAAACAGCAAACGGCGATTACCCAGTTGAAACTGTTAAATCAATGGCTGAAGTATGTATCGGTGCAGAAACAATGCCAAGCATTAACATCTCTCGTCACCGTATGGAAGATACATTCTCTAGCGTAGATGAAGCGGTTGCAATGTCTGCAATGTATACAGCTAACCACTTAGAAGGCGTATCAGCAATCATCGCATTAACACACTCTGGTGAAACAGCGAAATTAATGAGCCGTATTAGCTCTGGTTTACCAATCTTCGCTCTTTCTCGTCACGAGCAAGCATTAAACCGTTGTGCGTTATACCGTGGTGTAACTCCAGTTTACTACGAACACGACAGCCGTACAGTTGATGGCGCAAGAATCGCATTAGAGTTATTAAAAGTTCAAGGTCACTTATCTTCTGGCGATTTAGTTCTTTTAACTCACGGTGATGAATTAAAACAAAGCGGTACAAATACTTGCCGTATTTTACGCGTTGCTTAATCACTAAAGCAGATAAATAATTGAAAAAATCCACGCATTTGCGTGGATTTTTTTATATACTCTCCCCACAGCCTTTTCTATAGAGTAATTCAATTATGCTAAAGCTACTTCAAGACTTAACTGACCAAAAAATTATTTCTCAAATCAGCTACCAATTTGCTAAATTGATTGATAACAAACAGCAAGATTATCAATACACATCACAACAAAAAAATCTAGCTGTTTTGCTCTCAGCATTGGTTTCATTTAATGCTTTGCAAGGAAATAGTTGTATCAATTTGCATACAGCAGCTGCAGAAAATCCATTTGGATTAAAAAAACTAACTGAAGAAGAATCACAAACGAAACGTGATTTTTACAGTGAGATTTTGCAAAAAATTGGTCAAATCAGACCGGTTGAATGGCAAACTGCATTGGAAAATCATATCGCCTTTAGCAAAAGTCCTGAAAAAGTGACACCGCTACTCTTTCAAAATGATCGACTCTATTTCTACCGCTACTGGCAAGCTGAAAATCGCATTGCTAACTACTTACAACAAGCGGTCAATGTTTCACAAAATTTTGCAGCTCCAGAACTTGATTTCAACATTTTGAATCACTTCTTTATCAAGGATAAGAACGAGAAAAATAACGAAATCGACTGGCAAAAGATCGCAGCCGCAACAGCTTTAGTTAAGCCATTTAGTATTATTTCTGGCGGTCCGGGTACGGGGAAAACAACCACTGTTGCCAAATTAATCGCCTCTTTACAGCTAAAACAGCAAGCGCTCAATTTACCTTTACTTAAAATTGCTTTAGCAGCGCCAACAGGTAAAGCGGCGGCTCGTTTAGTGGAATCGATTCAAAATAGCTTTAGTTCTTTAAACTTAAATAGAGATGAACTTCCAACTAAAGCATCGACGATTCACCGTCTGTTAGGAATCAATCCAAATAGCGACACGCCACGCCATAATCAGAACAATCCATTACATATTGATCTACTTGTCGTGGATGAAGCATCAATGATCGATCTGTTTATGATGGAAAAATTATGTAATGCGCTGAAACCTTCTACTCGCTTAATTCTATTAGGCGATAAAGATCAGCTTGCATCTGTTGAAGCTGGAAATTTAATGGGAGAACTTGGCGAATTAATTACACTTGGCTACAGCCAGCAACATAGCGACTATGTTACCAAAGCGACAGGTTATGATATCTTTTCGCAAAATCAGTCAGTACCACAAATTTGCGATTCTCTTTGCCACTTACGTCGTAGTTTCCGTTTTACCGAAACATCAGGAATTGGCAAACTTGCCGCTGCGATTAATGGGCAACAAGCCAAAGAGAGCTGGGAATGGCTCACACAAAATCCATTAGGTGATTTAGCCTTAACCACTTATCCAAAAACGAAAGAGTTTGCAGAACAGCGTTTATGGACAGAAAAATGTGTAAGTCTAGTTGTGGAAGAAGCCAAAAAATTATATACAGACTACTTAGAATTAGTTAAGCAACGGGCAAAATCTCCGAATAATGTGTCAGTAAAACAGATTTTTGACGCTTTCCAAAAGGTTCGCTTCCTTGCGGCTTTGCGTGTCAGTGAACTTGGTGTGGAACGCCTTAATCAACATATTGCCGATGGTCTAAAAAAAGCGGGACTTATCCAATTTAATCAACATCGCGATAGCTATTTAGGTAAGCCGATTTTGATTACAGAAAACTCGCCACAAAATCACGTATTTAGTGGCGATATTGGGATTATCTTGCCAGATCTTAAAGGTAAAGATAACTTACGCGTTTACTTCGATACGCCTTTTGATAATGAAGAAGGTTTTTTAAATCTTTCATTAAACCGCGTGCCAGATTATGAACCAGCCTATATTATGACGGTGCACAAATCGCAAGGTTCGGAATTTGAACATACGTTACTCGTTATGCCACAGACAACCGCACCAGTTCTTACCAAAGAGCTACTTTATACCGCAGTAACTCGTGCAAAATTGAAATTTACCTTGTTTGGTGATGAGTATATTTGGAAATCGGCTGTACAAGCCAAAGTTCAACGTCAAAGTGGTTTAAAAGAGCAGTTATTGAAACTTAGTTAATATTGCCAAAGCCTTCTTATTTTTAAGAAGGCTTTTTTGTATTTCAAGATAATTCACCTTATAATTTTTTCAATTTATGAAAAAATTATGATTTATGCCAAACTTCCTAAATCAAAAAAGAGATAAAATGGGCGCTCTAAAATAAATCCTTGTGGAAACAAAGAAATAACCGAAATTATGTAGTAATTGTACAAAATATTTTCTTACCCCCTCTCACGTTTACGGGAGAGGGACAGACCGGAGGTGCGTTCAGCACCGTAGGTCAGGGAGAGGACTATTTGCAATATATCCTAGAAATACTACTGTTTTTTCCCCTCTCTCTGCAAAAATTGCTGAACGCAATTTTCGCTGTCTCTCTCCCAAAGGGAGAGAGCTAAGGGAATCAAAATTTTAGATTTATGCAACAGCTACATAGTACCGGAAATAACAATAATAAAAAGTGAGTCTATATGAGTACAGCAACAAAAGGACAGCTACTTAAACAAAACTTTTCATCAGGTCTTGTCGTATTTTTAGTCGCATTACCACTCTGCTTGGGGATTGCTTTAGCGTCTGGCGCGCCACCGCTTTCTGGGATTGTTTCGGGCATTGTCGGCGGTATTATTATTGGCGCATTAAGTACCTCACATATTAGTGTTTCTGGCCCCGCTGCTGGGCTTGTAGCAATTGTTCTTGCAGCAATAACTGAACTTGGCTCCTTTGAATTATTTCTTTGTGCAGGTTTAGTCGCTGGCTTATTACAATTCACGCTAGGCTTTCTGCGTGCAGGCAGTATCACAAACTATATTCCCGTCGCAGTTATTGAAGGTATGTTGGCAGGGATTGGTGTTCTTATTGTTCTTAAAGAAATTCCATTTGCGCTTGGTTCTAGTTTAAATTTACTAGAGATTGCAAAAGATACTAGTCATATTCATTTAGGCTCTGTTCTTGTTGCCCTTGTTTCTATTGCTATTATTTTAGGTTGGGATCGCAATCCTCGTCTAAAAAAACTTAAACTTCTGCCTTCAGCATTAATTGCGGTATTTGTGGGAATCGCATTAAATAATCTTTTTATCTTTTTCGATACACCACTTGCAATTCCAGCAACTCAGCTCGTTCAGCTACCAAATATCCATTCTTTGGAAGAAGCGCAGAGCTTAATTCGCTTGCCTGATTTTTCTGGTTTGAGTAATAGTTATGTTTGGATTACAGGTGCAACTATTGCTGCTGTGGCGTCAATTGAAACATTGCTATCTATCGAAGCGGCAGATCGCCTAGACCAACATCGCCGTATCACAGACACTAACCAAGAATTACGAACTCAAGGTATTGGTAATTTCATTGCGTCCCTAATCGGTGGTCTACCAATGACATCGGTAATCGTACGTTCATCTGCAAATGCAAATTCAGGTGCAACCCACAAACTTTCTGCAATTATTCACGGTTTATTGCTATTGGTTTGTGTAGTTTCTATTCCTAGCCTACTCAATCAAATTCCTTTGGCATCTCTTGCTGCGGTATTGATTTTAGTAGGTTATAACCTAACCAAGCCTGCGGTTTATAAACATTTTTGGCAAAAAGGGATTTATCAGTTTATTCCATTTGTCGCAACAATGGGCGCAGTTGTCGCTTTTGACTTATTGAAAGGTGTTGGATTAGGTTTAATAATCAGCATTTTATTTATCCTACACGGCAATATGAAACGAGCTTACTATTTAAGCCGCGAAGAGTTAGAAGAAGCCGATGAAATAGTGCTTGAATTAGGTGAAGAAGTCTCTTTCTTAAACAAAGCTGCAATTAAGAAAACGCTCAAAAATATTCAGCCAAATTCGAAAATTACTATTAACGCAGAACGCGCTCTTTATATTGCAAGCGATGTATTAGAACTATTGGAAGATTTCACTAATGTGTATGCCCAAGAGAATAATATTCAAGTGAAATTGCGTGGTTTTAAATACGATTACGAACACCAAGAAGGAGTTGAGCATACCAATGTTCGTGTAGAGCATAAGAGCCGAATTTAGACCTAAAAATGAGCATTTGCAAAATTTTTGCTAAATCGAACCGCTTGTAATAAAGGCTCAAACACAAAAATGCTATGTTTGAGCCTTAAATTATTAACGAAATCTATTGTAGGGACAGACTTTATGCCTGTCCTTTTAGATATAACCATCTGAAAAGAAAAATTTTGTCCTTATTTTACAAACAACGTAATCCCATCAACGCGAATCACTTCAACTGTATCCCCAACTTGGAGATTCTCGCCCATAACTCGCCAAGTGGTATCACCAAACTTACCACGTGCTACACCGTTTTCTAAAATCTCAACAATAGTACCTCGAGTGCCAAGCATTACGTGATCTCGCGAATTTAACTCTGTTTGTCTATCATCAATCTCATCTTTACTATGCTGATATTTCCACCAAGCCAAGCTGAATACAATAGAAAGAATAGCAAAAATAGTCACTTGAATAGCAAAAGAAATATCCGATACTAATCCAACAAATAGAGCAACAATAATCGCTGCAAAACCTAGCCACATAACAAAAACGCCAGGGATAACTAATTCAAGGATAAGCAATGCAAAACCTAAAATTAGCCAAAGAGTCCAACCTGAAAGATATTCCATCATAATTTTCTCCTAAAATGTAGGAGCGTACTGCGTACGCCCGCGGGCGTGTGCAACACGCCCCTACAGAATTCTGCTGGCACGAGCGAGACGCTCGCGCTAACATTGTTATGATAAATTATTTTTTATCGCCTTTTAGCAACTCTGCAATACCTGCCACAGAACCAATTAGATTGCCCGCTTCTAATGGCATTAATACCACTTTGCTGTTATCGGCAGAGCCAATCTCTTTGATTGCTTCTGTATATTTTTGAGCAATAAAGTAATTAATCGCTTTAGTATCACCGCTTGCAATCGCTTCTGAAACCATTTGAGTTGCTTTTGCTTCCGCTTCTGCAGCACGTTCACGAGCCTCTGCTTGTAAGAACGCTTCTTGTCGTTCACCTTCTGCTTTCAAGATACGCGCCTGTTTTTCACCTTCTGCACGTAAGATTTCCGCTTGACGAATACCTTCAGCTTCTAAAATATCCGCACGTTTATTACGCTCAGCCTTCATTTGTGCATTCATCGCTTCCACTAACTCTTTTGGCGGGCGAACATCACGAATCTCAATACGAGTTACCTTCACCCCCCAGATATTCGTTGCTTCATCCACAATCGCCAATAAACGACCATTGATTAAATCACGCTGGGAAAGCATATCATCTAAATCCATAGAACCTAATACAGTACGCATATTGGTCATAGTCAAATTCACAATCGCTTGCTCTAAGTGATTGACTTCATAAGCAGCACGGCGTGCGTCAATCACTTGCACAAAGCACACTGCGTCAATCGCCACACTGGCATTATCCTTTGAGATCACTTCTTGCGATGGGATATCTAGCACTTGTTCCATCATATTAATCTTACGACCAACTCGATCAATAAAAGGCACAACAATATTTAAACCCGGCGTTAATGTCTTGGTATAGCGCCCAAAACGTTCAATCGTCCAGTGAAATCCTTGTGGAACGGTTTTAACTGTTGAAAATAAAACAACAACCACTAACACGACAAATACAATAGATACAATAGGGAATTCCATAACATCCTCCATAAAGTGAATAAAGATCGCCGTTATAATAACCATTAATTCCCTAAAATCTAGGGAAATTTACAATTTTAGGCGTATAATTAAACCCTTTTTAATCACCAATAAAATTCTATGAAACCAGCAACAGCCACAATCAACGGAAGTGCCCTTCGTCATAATATTGAATTAATTAAATCTCTTGCCCCTAACAGCAAAATCTGTGCTGTCGTAAAAGCTAATGCTTATGGACAAGGAATTCGCCGTGTTATTAAGAATTTAGAAGATCGCGTAGACGCATTTGGTGTCGCGCGAATCAAAGAAGCTTTTTCAATTCAAGAGAGCGGATATGCCGGAAAAATTGTATTGCTTGAAGGCTTTTTTGATCGAGAAGAACTTCTTAAAACATTATCACGCCGTTTTGATACCGTTATTCACTGTATCGAGCAATTAGAACTTCTTGAACAAGTTGCGCAAGAATGGCTTGCAGAAAAAGAGAAAGGATTTTGGCAACGTAAAACAAAAATCTATTTCCCTGTGACAGTTTGGCTCAAAATTGACACAGGTATGCACCGTTTAGGCGTTCATCCTGAACAAGTTGCCAATTTTTATCAAAGATTGACCGTTTGTCCATTGGTTGAAAAAGTGAATTTTGTCAGTCACTTCAGCCGTGCCGATGAACCCGATTGTGGTTACACCGAAAAGCAAATTGCCGTATTTGAAGATGTCAGCAAAGATTATGATGTAGAACGTAGTATTTCTGCGTCAAGTGGTATTCTTTACTGGCAACAAGCTCACTATGATTGGGTTCGTCCCGGTGTAATTATGCACGGGATTTCACCCCATAATAAACCGATTACGGACTTAGGCTTCCGCCCTGTAATGACACTATCTTCTTCACTTATCGCCGTACGTAGCCATAAAGCAGGAGAGCCTGTTGGCTATGGTGGTTATTGGGTAAGTGATAGAGATACTAAAATTGGTGTAATCGCAATTGGTTATGGTGATGGCTATCCACGTAATAGCCCTGAAGGTACGCCAGTACTCATCAATGGTCGTAAAGTCCCAATTGTTGGCAGAGTATCTATGGATATGATGACCGTTGATTTGGGCGCTGATAGTACAGATAAAGTTGGCGATGAAGTTATTCTGTGGGGTGAAAATCTATTGATTGAAGAAGTTGCCGAAGCAATTGGTGTGATTAATTATGAATTAATTACTAAATTAACCCCAAGAGTGTTGATTGAGTATAAAGATTAAAGAAATGCCCACAAATGTGGGCATTTTTATATCTATTTTTCTTTCTTTTCAGGGAAAATCAACGAAGCAATAACGCCTAGAGCCAACACACCTAATACAATAAATAAACTTGTATTTGGCGAGATATGGAAACCTGTATCGCCAATCGCGTGATTCCACGATTGCAGTCCCATTTTAGCACCAATAAAGAATAGCAAGGCAATCACCGCTTTTTCTAAATGAACCAAATACTTAGTTAATGCAGCTAAAATAAAATATAAGCTACGTAAGCCAAGAATCGCAAAAATCATTGCGGCATAAACTAATAATGGTTCTTGCGTTACAGCAATGACGGCTGGTACCGAGTCAAAAGCAAAAGCTACATCAGATGTTTCAATCGCAACTAGACATAAAAATGCAGGTGTTGCATAGCGCAAGCCTTTGCGAGTCACTGACGCAAGCTGTTCCGAATTTAATTCAGAATTTTTAACAAAGAAACGGTCACCAAATAATTTGGTATATACAGGGGTAACTTTCCCCATCCAGCGTACGCTCCAGTGATTTGAATAGTCTTCGATTTCTTCGTCATCGCCGCCACTTTGTAACATTTTATAACCGCTCCAAATTACAAAAGCAGCAAATACAAAACCAACCCAAGGGCTGGCGGCAAATAATCCCGTACCTATTACAACGAAAATAGCGCGAAAGACTAAAGCACCTAAAATTCCCCAGTAGAGAATTCGATGTTGCAATTTACCTACAATGCCAAATGAACCAAATATCGCAACAAATACCATCAAATTGTCGATAGATAAGCTCTTTTCTAACACATATCCTGCCAAATAAAGATCTGCAAATTCTTTATTAAAACGAATCCAAAGATAGCCATAAAAAGCAAGAGCCAATCCAATCCAAAAAAGCGACCAAATAGAAGCGTCCTTCACTGTAATTTCGGTTGTTTTACGGTGAGCAAATAGATCAATGTATACAGAAAAAAGAATAACCGCAAAAAATACAATGATTGTTTCTATCGGAAAGCCAAAAGAAGCCATAAAAATTCCTATAATAAAATAAATAAAAACCTGTCGATTTTAGGCTAAGCTTATTGATTGTCAAGGTAAGATTCGAATCGAATGTTAATATTCCGTCCTTATTTTGTGATCTATTTCACAGCTTCTTTTTTTATTTTTGGTTATACTTCATTCTAGTTTATTTTTTGAAGGAACACTCCAATGAGCGAAAAATTTGTACTAAATGATCACCCCCATCGACGCTACAATCCGCTAAAAGATGAATGGATTCTAGTTTCTCCTCACCGCGCAAAACGTCCTTGGAGCGGGCAAGTCGATAAAGCCGCCACAGAACAACTCCCAAGTTATGATGAAAAATGCTTTCTCTGCCCGACAAATACGCGCGTTTCTGGCGATGTAAATCCTGACTACAAAGGTACTTACGTTTTCGCTAACGACTTTGCAGCTTTAATGCCAGACACACCTGATGCACCAGAATCCGATAATCCATTATTTAAAATTATGGGCGTGCGTGGATTAGCGCGCGTAATCTGTTTTTCGCCAGATCACAGCAAAACACTGCCTGAATTGCCTGTCGAAAAAATTCGTGGTGTCGTTGATACTTGGAATGACCAAATAGAAGAATTAAGTAAAGATTATCTTTGGATTCAAGCCTTTGAAAACAAAGGGGCAATGATGGGCTGCTCACAGCCACACCCACACGGTCAAATTTGGGCAAACTCTTTCCTACCAAATGAAATTGCAACCAAAGATAAAAACTTACGCAAATATTATGAAGAGCAAGGCTCTAATTTGCTGGTTGATTACATTCAAGCAGAATTAAAAGATAGAACACGTGTTGTCGTTGAAACAGAACATTGGGCGGCGGTTGTCCCTTATTGGGCAGCTTGGCCGTTTGAAACGATTCTGTTACCGAAACGCCATATCAAACGAATGAATGAAATGACGGAAGCTGAAAAAGATGATTTAGCTGTTGCAATCAAAAAACTGACTTGCCGTTACGACAACTTATTTGAATCATCTTTCCCATACTCTATGGGCTGGCATTTTGCACCATTCTTTAAAGATGGACGCGATATTGAACACTGGCAACTTCACGCCTATTTCTATCCGCCACTACTCCGCTCTGCCACAGTGCGTAAATTTATGGTGGGCTATGAAATGTTAGCAGAATCGCAACGTGATTTAACACCAGAACAAGCTGCCGAAAAATTATTAGCGGTAAGTGAAGATATTCATTACAAATCTAAATCATAGAATAGCGGACACGGGCACCGTGTCCCTACATTCATAGCTAGGGACACATTGCGTATATCCATAAAATACAAATAAATTATAAATAAGGAAACGAATGATGACACCAATCGAACTCTCTCAAGCAAAATTTGAAGAACATTTTGGCTATAAGGCTGAAAAAATCGTATTTGCGCCCGGTCGTGTAAATATTATTGGCGAACACACCGATTATAATGATGGTTTTGTTATGCCTTGTGCAATTAACTACGGTATGGCTGTTAGCTTTACTAAACGTGATGATTCAATCTTTAGAGTTTATGCAATTGATATTGATAAAACCGATGCTTTTGATTTAACCAAACCAATTCCACAAAGCGAAGATAAGTGGAAAAACTATGTACGTGGTGTGGTGAAATATATCCAAGAACGTTGCCCAAGTTTTATCCAAGGTGCCGATATTGCAATGACAAGTGATGTACCGATGTCTTCGGGATTAAGTTCTTCAGCAGCTCTTGAGATTTCGATTGGTAAAACTTGCCAAGTATTAGGCAATTTGGAAATTAGCTTAACTGAAATCGCACTTATTGGACAAAAAGCTGAAAATAAATTTGTGGGCGCAAATTGCGGAAATATGGATCAGCTTACTTCTGCACTTGGCCAAAAAGATCATTTAGTGATGATCGACTGCCGTAGCCTAGATATTACACCAACGCCAGTACCACAAGGTTACTCTATTGCGATCATCAACTCTAATGTTAAACACGATTTAGTGACCGGCGAATATAATAGTCGTCGCCAAGAGTGTGAAACAGCAGCGCAATTCTTTGGCGTAAAAGCATTACGCGATGTCAGCTTAGAACAATTTGCTGAACGAGCAGAAGAATTAAAAGCGCTCAATGAACTTGCCTATAAACGCGCTAAACACGTTATCACTGAAAATAATCGTGTATTAGACGCAGTGAAAGCATTGAAGGCAAACGATATGCAAACTTTAGGCCGTTTAATGGCAGAATCTCACGATTCTATGCGTGATGATTTTGAAATTACCATTCCTGAAATTGACTATTTAGTTGAACTCGCGCAAGTTGCCATCGGTAAAAATGGTGGCGCACGTATGACTGGCGGTGGTTTTGGTGGTTGTATTGTCTGCTTAGTACCGAATGAAAAAGTAGAAGATGTTCGCAAACTTATTGCCGAAAATTACGAAAAACAAACCGGCATTAAAGAGACTTTCTATGTTTGTACGGCTTGTGATGGGGCAAGACTAATCTAACTATGTGCAGGTGCGTGCAAACGCACCTTTTTATTTTTTACGAGATCTAAAATGAATATTTATACCCTTGAAAATCAATTCCTAAAAATCACACTCTCCGACTACGGCGCAAGCTGGATTTCTTGTATTGCTAAATTAGCAAATGAACAGCGTGAACTGCTTGTCACCACAACGCCAGAACGTTGGTTAGAACAAACCGCTTATTTTGGGGCAACTGTTGGCCGCTATGCGAATCGTATCGCAAATGGGCGCTTTACACTCAATGGGAAAGAACATATTTTAGCTCAAAATAATGGCGAAAATAATCTACACGCAGGCTTAAAAGGTGCGGATAAACAACTTTGGAAAGTAGAATCAGTAACGGATCAAGCGGTTATTTTTAGCTATATTTTTGCAGATGGGGAAGAAGGTTTTAGCGGTGAAGTAAAAGCGACTGTCGAATATCGCTTGGCTCAAAATCAGCTTGAAATTGAGTTTAATGCCATAAGCGATCAAGATACGCCGCTCTGCTTTACCAATCACGCTTATTTCAATCTTTCAAATGAGCCAACCATTCATAATCATCAATTACAAATTAATGCCGATTCCTACTTACCGGTGGGCGAAAATGGCATTCCAAATTCAGTATTAAAAGCCGTTGAAAGCACAAGTTTCGATTTCAGAACAGCAAAACCAATCGGTCAAGATTTATTAGCCGATGCCGATCAACAAGCGGTTCGCGGTTATGATCACGCATTCACACTTGCAAAAAATTGCCAAAATCTAACCGCTTGTAAGGCTAATGCGGTGCTTTCCGTTGATGATATTACCCTTGAGCTACGTACTACAAAACCGGCTTTACAAGTTTATACTGGAAATTGGCTAGAAGGTCAGCCAGATTTAAACGGTGGTTATTACCCAAATAATGCTGGCGTTGCTTTGGAACCAGAGTTTTACCCCGATACCCCAAACCATCCAGAATGGTGGGAAATCGGTGGAATTAGCAAAGCCAATGAGCCTTACCACCACTTAATTCAATATAAATTTATTTTCTAAAAACAAGGGGCGAATATCCATTCGCCCCTTATATCTAAACTAGAACTTATTCTTCTTCAAAGCGTTTTGCTTTATATTTTGGATTCATTAAGTTCTCAACAGAAAGAATATCATCTAACTCAGCTTCCGTTAATAATCCCATTTCAAGTACGACTTCACGAACGCCACGTCCAGTCTTCGCACAGGTTTTACCAACAATATCGCCATTGTGGTGGCCAATAAATGGATTTAAGTAAGTGACAATACCAATTGAGTTAAATACAAAGCTCTCACATACTTCTTTATTAACTGTAATGCCATCAACACATTTATCACGTAAATTAACGCAAGCATTTGCTAAAATTTCAATTGATTCAAACATTGCTTGACCAATCACTGGTTCCATTACATTTAACTGTAATTGTCCTGCTTCGGCAGCAAAGGTTACAGCTGTATCGTTACCAATTACTTTAAAGCAAACTTGGTTTACAACTTCAGGCACAACTGGATTTACTTTTGCAGGCATAATTGATGAACCCGCTTGTAACTCAGGTAAATTGATTTCATTTAAACCAGCACGCGGGCCTGATGATAATAGGCGTAAGTCATTACATACTTTTGATAATTTCACAGCTGTACGTTTTAACGCCCCGTGAACCATTACATAAGCGCCACAGTCTGATGTTGCTTCAATTAAGTTTTCAGAAAGTACACAAGGTAATTGAGTTACTTCAGAAAGATATTTCACAACTAATGGCGCATAACCTTCAGGTGTATTTAAACCAGTACCAATTGCCGTTGCTCCTAAATTCACTTCAAGTAACAGCTCTGCAGTACGTTTTAAATTACGAACTTCTTCATCTAATAACACCGAAAAAGCTTTAAACTCTTGGCCAACAGTCATTGGAACTGCGTCTTGTAATTGAGTACGCCCCATTTTTAAGATATTGGCAAATTCGGTTGCTTTATTTTCAAAGCCGTGCTGTAAATAGAGAATTTTCGCGATTAAATGCATAATGCTATTGTAAACAGCAATACGGAAACCTGTTGGATAAGCGTCGTTTGTTGATTGGCTCGCATTAACGTGATCCATCGGATTCACAATATCATATTCGCCTTTTTTATAGCCTAAAATCTCCAAGGCAAGGTTTGCCACAACTTCATTAGTGTTCATATTTACTGAAGTACCAGCACCGCCTTGATAAACATCTGATGGGAATTGATCCATACAGCGACCATTTACAAGAATCTCATCACACGCTTTTACAATCGCTTTAGCTACTTTGCTAGGAATTGCGCCTAATTCGCCATTTGCTAACGCCGTCGCTTTTTTCACCATTACCATACCGCGAACAAATTCAGGCACATCAGAGATCACACTTTTTGAGATATTAAAATTCTCAATCGCACGTAGCGTATGAATACCCCAATAAGCGTCATTTGGCACTTCACGTTCGCCTAATAGATCAACTTCAATACGGACATTATTCATAAGACTTTCCTTCTAAAAATAAATTAAATTGCAAGAAGGATCATAAACAGTTCTTTTTGAAAAAAATGCGATCTAGATCATATTTTGGAGCTGATGATGGGCGATATAAATTTCGATTTCGGATTAGTTTTTTTAATGAAAAGAATCTAAGACAGCGCCAGAAATACTAAAAATAGCCCACCAAAAGACTAATCTAACGCATAACCTTGTTCAGGCAATGGCTGATTATCAAGGTAAGCCCTGCCATTTTCTAAATATAAGCGATCATCACAAAGCCATTTCACAACTAATGGATAACAACGATGTTCTTGCTCCATCACTCGCTCCATTACATCTTCAATTGAATCTTCAGGATAAATCGGCACCTTAGCTTGCAAAATAATAGCCCCACCATCAACTTCTTCATTTACAAAATGAATCGTCATACCGTGCTCAGTATCCCCAGCTTCAATTGCTCGTTGATAAGTATTTAAGCCTGGGTATTTTGGTAATAGCGAAGGATGAATATTGACAATTTTTCCCACAAAACGTCGAGTAAATTCTGGGGTGAGAATTTTCATATAGCCCGCAAGTACAATAATATCTGCTTTTAACTGATCAATCTGATTCGCGATAGCAATATCCATTGCTAAATTGGATTCAAAATCTTTACGTGTAAAAATAAAGGAAGAAATACCCGCTTGCTTAGCTCGCTCTAATCCATAAGCGTCTGCTTTATTCGAAATCACACCGACAATTTTTCCATTGATTCTTCCGCTATCAACCGCATTGATAAGTTGTTGTAAATTAGATCCATTGCCTGAGAGCATTACTACGATATTTTTCATTGCTTTCCTTTTTTAAAGATGAATATAGACAATAATAAAAAATACCCCTTCTCTAAAAAAGAAGGGGTAAAGGAGAGTTTTAATCGAATTTAAATAATTTCAACTTGCTCAGTACCATCGCCTAGATTCTCAATCTTACCGATAACCCAAGCTTTTTCACCTGATTGTTCTAAAACAGCTAACGCGGTTTCAACATCACTTTCTGGTAATGCAATAACCATCCCCACGCCACAGTTAAACGTACGATACATTTCGTAGCGGCTGATATTACCTTTTTCTTGTAACCACTTAAACGCGGGTTGCCATTCCCAGCTAGACTCATTAATTACCGCTTTTACATTGTGTGGTAATACGCGAGGAATATTTTCCCAGAAACCGCCACCAGTTAAATGTGCAATCGCGTGAACCTTAGCTTTTTTAAGCAAGTGCAAAATAGATTTCACATAGATTTTTGTTGGAGCAAGGAAATGCTCGCCTAACGGTTTTCCATCTAATAAATCTGTAGCTGGATTTGCACCACTCACTTCTAGAACTTTGCGGATTAATGAATAACCATTTGAATGCGGACCACTTGAGCCAAGTGCAATTAACACATCACCAACGTGAACATTTGAACCATCAATAATTTCTGATTTCTCAACCACGCCCACACAGAAGCCTGCTAAATCATAGTCCCCTGTATGATACATTCCTGGCATTTCTGCCGTTTCACCACCAACTAACGCACAGCCTGACTGTTCACAGCCATTTGCAATCCCTTTGATCACTGAACTTGCAACATCCACATCCAATTTGCCTGTTGCATAATAATCTAAAAAAAAGAGAGGTTCTGCACCTTGCACAACTAAATCATTCACACACATAGCTACAAGATCGATACCAATACTGTCGTGTTTATTCAAATCAATCGCAAGACGTAATTTGGTACCAACACCATCAGTCCCTGAAACTAAAATTGGCTCCTTATATTTAGTTGGCAAAGCACATAATGCGCCAAAACCACCTAAACCACCCATTACTTCCGGACGACGAGTTCTCTTTACATCATCCTTAATGCGTTCAACTAATTCATTTCCTGCGTGAATATCAACGCCAGCGTCTTTATAACTTAATTGTGTAGTCACGGTAAAACCTCTAATTAACAGAAAAACTGGCGCGAAGTATATCATTAAGCAATCGTTTGCGGTAGCGTTAAATAAATGAATTAACATAAATTAGAAACTTTTTTAGATTTTAGAAATCTAAGCCACCGCGCCAACATAATCTCAGCAATTTTTTGCAAATTTATTTGCCAAATGTTGAAAGTTCTGCTATTTATACGCGCTTTAAAATTAACCCTAAAAAATTACATTAAATCCTTTAAGTCCGTTCAAGGAATAATTCCAAAAAAAACAGGAGTGAATTATGACAGTGGCAAAACCCACTTCTTTAAGTTTATTAGCAATTGCTGGCGTAACTCCATATACCCCCGCAAAAGATGAAGAATATATGAATCCCGCTCAAATTGAGCATTTTCGTAAAATTCTAAAAGCGTGGCACGCTCAAATTATGGAAGAGGCTGAGCGCACAAAGAGCCAAATGCAAGATGATGTAACAAACTTTGCAGATCCTGCAGACCGCGCAACCCAAGAAGAAGAATTTAGCTTAGAATTACGTAATCGCGATCGTGAACGTAAACTACTAAAACGTATCGAACAAACTTTAATTAAACTTAATGACGATGACTATGGCTACTGTGACGCTTGTGGTATCGAAATTGGCTTAAAACGCTTAGAAGCACGCCCAACAGCAGAACTTTGCGTAGACTGTAAAACTCTTGCAGAATTACGTGAAAAACAGATGGGTGGCTAATCTATTATGTTATATTACGCGCGGTTTACTGCGCGTATATTATTTTAAGTATTGAGGTGTACTATTTTAAAGATTATCAAATCGTTTTTTTCGCGAAAAAAAGCGAAAAATCAACCGCTTGAGCAAAAAGAACAAACAACAAAAGCGGAAACTCGCCCCACAAATCAAAAACGTTCAGCACCAATGTTGACTGAATCGACCAAGTCTACTCCAAAGAAAAAGCAGAATAAACAAGCTGTTCCGTCTCATATCTTGCATAAAAAGTTCACAATAAACGCAAGTCACTACGGTATTACTCCTAAGAATTTTCCCAATAATGCGATTTCAATCGTCAATAAGTTACAAAATAACGGTTATGAAGCATATATTGTGGGTGGCTGTATTAGAGATTTATTGCTTGGTCAAAAAGCTAAAGATTTTGATATTGCAACTAATGCTCGCCCTGAAGAAATTCAAAAAATCTTTGGCCGTCAATGTCGTATCATCGGTCGCCGTTTCCGTTTAGCACATATTGTTTATGGCCGTGAAATCTATGAAGTAGCTACATTCCGTGCGGATCATCATACCAATGCGACTGAAAAAATGTCTAAAACAAGCGACGCAGGTATGCTGTTACGCGATAATGTTTATGGAACACTACGTGAAGACGCTGAGCGTAGAGATTTCAGCGTAAATGCTCTTTACTATGATGTAACACATAATTTGATCTTCGATTTCTTCAACGGTATTGATGATCTTAAAGCAAGCAAATTGAACCTGATCGGTGATCCAGTTACTCGCTATCAAGAAGATCCTGTGCGTATGCTACGTGCTGTTCGCTTTATGGCGAAATTGGATATGTTCCTTGATAAAGCAAGTGATGAGCCAATCGATAAAATGGCTCATTTGTTAGGCAATATTCCGCCAGCTCGTTTGTTTGATGAATCACTCAAATTATTGCAATCTGGCAGCGGCTTTAAAACTTACGAGCTATTGCGTAAATACGGTTTATTTGAACAATTATTCCCTGTTCTAAGCCAATTCTTTACGGAATACGCAGATTCAAATACCGAGCGAATGATTAGCAAAGCACTAAATTCAACGGATGATCGCATTCGTGATGATTTACGTGTCAATCCAGCATTTTTATTTGCTGCCTTACTTTGGTATCCATTGCGCGAAAAAATCGATGAATTGAAAAATGAAGGTGGCTTAAATAGCTATGACGCAATGATGTTAGCAGCAAACGAGATTCTCGCAGAAAGCTGTAAGGCTGTTGCGTTGCACCGCCGTTATACCGCTGTAATTCGTGATATTTGGGCATTGCAATTCCAGTTCCCTAAACGAACAGGTAAACGCCCACAACAAACTCTTGAACATATCAAATTCCGTGCGGGTTTTGACTTATTAGTAATGCGTGCGGAAATTGAAGGTGGCGACTTAGTTGAATTAAGTGCTTGGTGGCACGAATATCAATTCAGCAATGATTCACAACGCAGTGATATGCTACAAAATCTCAAAAATATGCCAAGTTTCCGCGATGAAATGCCGAAGAAAAAACGTAAACCACGTCGTAAATTTGTGCGTAAGAAAAAGAAAGTTGCTAATGAAGGAGCTGAATAGTGGCTACAGTCTATGTTGCATTAGGCTCGAATTTAGAAAATCCGCTTGAGCAGCTAAAACAAGCGGTCGTTTCTCTTAAAAATTTTGCAAAAAATTTTGACGTGAGTCCCTTTTATGGCAGTAAACCATTAGGTCCACAGGATCAACCTGATTATGTTAATGCAGTGGCAAAATTTGAGACCGAACTTAGTCCGATTGAGTTGCTCGATAAACTACAAAGTATTGAGAATGAACAGGGACGCGTACGTTTACGCCGTTGGGGTGAGCGAACGTTAGATTTGGATATTTTGCTGTATGATAATCAGCAGATTGAAAGTGAACGATTAACAGTTCCGCACTATGATATGCATAATCGAGAGTTTGTAATTGTGCCATTATATGATTTAGCACCAGAACTTACTCTGCCAAATGGAATGTCTTTAGAAAATCTCTTCCAAAAATTTAAAGATCACCAAATGGTGATCTTTAACTAATCTCGTATAAGGTGTAGCCGAAGCTACGCCTTATTATTCTGTTACTTCAAATGTCTGTGACGGATATTGAATATCGTTTACACGAACAGATACAGAATAAGCGCCTTTCGGGTCACTATTATCAAACACCCAACATTTTTGTAATGCTTCACCGTTATCGCTTGCTAATGAACTTGTTAAAGTATGTGTTAAGCCATCCGCTGATACTACTGTATTACCAACAGGATCTTTAAATACCCCGCCTTTTGGTGCTGTAAATACTTCAGTGATTGCATTTGTTCTCTCAAATTTCATATTAAATGCAGTCCAACAAAGTCTTTGGTCTTTTTTAGAAACAGAATATTTATTGCCCGGTACTAAACTAGCTACCTTATTGCTCACATCATAAACGCCAAAAGCAAGAGCCGGCTGATTGCCGATAGTCGCTGTTGAAGCAGCTTGATTTGCAAACGCTGTTGCAGATACTAAGCCTAAAATAATTGCTAATGATTTTTTCATTATTTATTCTCCGAATTGTTTGATTGTTGGTGTTGATCTCGTAGTGATTTTGCCACTATTGCAATCGCTTCACCACTACCGATGCCTTGTTGCATCAGTTGTTGAATTTGTTCTACAGCCTTTTGCTGCTGTTCGTGGGTTAATCCAAGTAATGCATTATCCATACTCACGCCTTATAGTCTAATAAAATTGTGGAAAGTTCCAATTAAATTGTTCAAAAAGTTTACGCCACTGTTGATCAAGCGGTGCATTTATCTCAATTTTTTGCAAAGTTTTAGGGTGAATAAACTCTAACTTATTGGAATGTAAGAATAATCTTTCACATTCTGTATTGGCTGTAAATGCCCTATTTTGATGTAAGTCGCCATATTTAGTATCGCCAATAATTGGATGAAATAGGTGCTTTAAATGACGACGAAGCTGATGTTTTCGACCCGTCTGTGGAAAAAGTTGTACTAGGCTATAACGCGCTGTTTGAAACTTCCCTGCAGGAAAAGGCATTTCTACTTGGGCCAAACTTTGGTAATCAGTTATTGCTGATTGGGGTTCTTTCTCTTCTGAGAATTTATCTGCAATCTTATCTAAAACCACTTTCAGCGGATAATCTACTCTACCTTCGCCATTAAGATAGCCGCGCACCACTGCCAAATAACTTTTTTGCATTTGGTGCTGTTCAAATAGCTCACACATAGTGCGTGCCATTTCACTATTTAATGCAAACAGTAACACGCCAGATGTTGGGCGATCTAAACGGTGAATAGGAAAAACGTGTTGCCCGATTTGATCACGCAAAGTTTGCATCGCAAACACTGTTTCGTGTTTATCCAACCAAGAACGGTGAACCAACATACCAGCGGGCTTATTAATCGCAATCAATTCATCATCACGATAGATAATTTCAAGTTCCATTTTGCTGTATTACGCTTTTAATAATTTTTCTAATTCTGCGATTGGCGCACAAAGCGCTGAAAGGTATTCTTCATTTTTTAGCGCTTCTTCTAAATAAGGGGTTATCGCAAAATTTTGTGGTAACTCGCTATTTGCGTCTAATAATGCATTCATTCTTGGGATAAAAATCCACTGTAGCCATTGAGTAGCCGAAAGTGTACTCACACAAAATGGTTCGGTATTCGCTAATGCTTCTGCTGATGGGGGCGTTGCTTCCCACACTTGATGTAATCGCATTGCGATTTGTAATTCATTTAGATATTGTCTTACTTGAGTTTTCATTGGTTATCCTTTATAAAGAGCGGTATTCTAAATGAAATAAATGTAAATTTGTAGGGGCGTATTGAATACGCCCGCGGGCGTACAAAGTCAGCCCCTACATATTTATATTTGTATATAACAAATAAGGATAAATATGCAAAACCAACCAACAATCTTACAAAAAATTGTCAAAGACAAAGCAATTTGGGTCGAACAAAAACAACAAGACTTCCCACTCTCACAATTTCAGCACTTAATTCAACCTAGCGATCGTGATTTTTATGCGGAACTTGCAAAAGGTTCTCACAATCTCCCCGCTTACATTTTAGAATGTAAAAAAGCCTCACCATCAAAAGGGTTAATCCGTGCTGAATTTGATTTAGATGCGATTGCACAAGTTTATAAAAACTATGCTTCTGCAATTTCAGTACTCACCGATGAGCAATATTTCCAAGGGGATTTTGCTTATATCAATCAAGTGCGTAGCCAAGTTACTCAACCTGTGCTGTGCAAAGATTTTATGATCTCCCCTTATCAAGTCTATTTGGCTCGCTATTATCAAGCTGACGCGATTTTATTAATGCTGTCTGTAGTAAATGATGAAACCTATCGCCAACTAAGTGAACTCGCTCACTCTTTGGGGATGGGAGTTTTAACTGAAACCAGTACTGAAAATGAATTTGAACGTGCTTTAGCTTTAGGTGCAAAAATTATCGGAGTGAATAACCGCAATCTTCACGATTTATCGATTGATATGAACCGCATTGTACACCTAGTTACTAAGTACAAAGATCAAATCCCTGCTAATGTACGTTTAATTAGCGAATCTGGTATCTACGATCACAATCAAGTTAAAGCAATTAAGCCTTTTGCGCACGGATTCTTAATCGGTAGTAGCTTAATGGGCAGTGCGGACTTAAATAATGCGGTGCGTTCAGTGGTGTTCGGCGAAAATAAAGTCTGTGGCTTAACTCGCCCACAAGATGTGCAAGCGGTTTACAACAGTGGCGCATTATATGGTGGTTTAATCTTTGCTGAAAAATCACCACGTGCCTTATCCCTTCGCCAAGCACAAGAGTTAGTTGTACAAGCCCCCTTACGTTTTGTTGGCGTGTTCCAAAATCAAGCGGTCGATTTTGTGGAAAAAATTGCAAAACAGTTAGAGCTCTATGCGGTGCAATTACACGGAGATGAAGATGAAAGTTATATCGCAAAACTCTCTGAAAAATTTGCGGGAAAAATCCAAACCTGGAAAGCCATTTCTTTCCATTCAGATAATTTGCAATTTAATGACAATCCATTAGTTCAGCGTTATGTATTGGATAGCCATCAAGGTGGCTCTGGCGTTGCTTTTGATTGGTCACTTATTCCAACAGAACTTAAAGCCAAGGCTTTACTCGCTGGCGGTATCAATTTAGAAAATCTTGAGCAAGCCTTACAACAAGGATGTTTAGGTGTTGATTTAAATTCCGGTGTAGAAAAAGCGAAAGGGGTTAAGGATGAAGAAAAAATTAGATTAGCTTTTGATACAATAATCCAAAAATAATCGTAAGACTGAATTAAATCCGTCAACAAATACCATATCAATATAATATTTCGTTATCAACTCTCTCCCTCCGGGAGAGAGACAGCGAAAATTGCGTTCAGCAATTTTTGCAGAGAGAGGGAAACAAGCAGTGATATTTCTGAGATATTTTACAAATACCCCTCTCCCTGACCTACGATGCTGAACGCACCTTCGTGTCTGCCCCACTCCCAAAGGGAGAGGGTTGATCAACATATATTTGGATAAATTCCCTTTATATTTGTAAAAAATTCGTATTCATCTCTATATTTCCTCCTTTATTCCATTTTTATATAAAAAATTCCATCTTTCCAATTGACATAGCTATCTAGACGTCTAAAATACGGAAATTATTTTTATTATTGAGTGTGGAAAAACGTTTATGATTAAGCTGAAACAGATCAGCAAGCAGTTTGATGTTAAAGGGCAACGTATTACAGCCCTTGATAATGTCAATCTTGAAGTGCCAAAGGGTACTATTTACGGTGTTATTGGTTCATCAGGTGCGGGTAAAAGTACGCTAATCCGTTGTGTGAACTTGTTAGAACGCCCTACAATGGGACAAGTGATTGTTGATGGCAAAGATTTAACCGCAATGTCAGAAAAAGAGCTGATTCTTGCACGCCGTAACATCGCAATGATTTTCCAACATTTCAATCTTCTTTCATCAAGCACAGTGTTTGATAATGTGGCATTACCATTACAATTAAGCCACGCATCAAAAGCAGAAATTGAGAAAAAAGTAACAGAATTACTTGAGCTTGTTGGCCTTGCAGATAAACGTGATGTTTACCCAAGCAACCTTTCAGGTGGTCAAAAACAGCGTGTTGCTATTGCTCGTGCGCTAGCAAGCGATCCACACGTTCTTCTGTGTGATGAAGCAACCAGTGCATTAGATCCTGCGACAACTCAATCGATCTTACAACTTTTAAAAGAGATCAACGTTCGCTTAGGCTTAACGATCCTGTTAATCACACACGAAATGGACGTAGTAAAACGCATTTGTGACCGTGTTGCGGTGATCGATAAAGGTCAATTAGTAGAAACTGGTTCAGTAAGTGAGATCTTTTCAAATCCGAAAACAGAATTAGCGCAACGCTTTATTCAATCAACATTCCATTTTGAATTGCCGGCGGAATATACGGAACAGCTTCACGCAACGCCAAAAGAGAACAGCAAACCAATTATTAAATTTGAGTTTACCGGTCGCTCTGTAGATGCTCCGCTACTCTCTCACGCTGCGAAGAAATTCGGTATTGATTTCAGTATCTTAATGTCGCAAATCGACTACGCAGGCGGTGTGAAATTTGGTTTTGTGATCGCAGAAGTTGAAGGCGATTTAGATAAGATTAACGAAGCAAAATTCTTTTTAATTGATAGTAACGTAAAAGTTGAGGTACTTGGCTATGTGGAATGATTTTTTAAACCAATTAACGCCTAAAATGTGGGAGTTAGTTGCGCAGTCCACATTAGAGACTCTCTATATGGGCTTTGCGGCAACAGCATTGGCGGTTATCGTTGGCTTGCCAATTGGTTTTGTGGCTTTCTTAACTGGCAAAGGCGAAATTTTAGAGAATAAAGGCTTACACCAAGTACTTGATATTATTATCAATATCGGTCGTTCTGTGCCTTTTATTATTCTACTTGTGGTGTTACTCCCTTTTACCCGTTTAATCGTAGGGACAACGCTTGGTACAACAGCGGCTATCGTGCCATTAAGTATTTCTGCTATTCCATTTTTTGCTCGCTTAACCGCAAATGCGTTATTAGAAATCCCAGCGGGTTTAACTGAAGCCGCAAAATCAATGGGCGCAACAAACTGGCAAGTAGTAACTAAATTCTACTTACCAGAATCTTTACCAATTCTCATCAACGGCATTACGCTAACTTTAGTCGCTTTAATCGGCTACTCAGCTATGGCAGGTGCAGTTGGGGGCGGTGGCTTGGGTAACCTTGCTATCAGCTACGGCGAACACCGTAATATGGTCTATGTTAAATGGATCGCAACCATTATTATCGTCGCAATTGTGATGGTAAGCCAAAAATTTGGTGATAATTTAGCAAAACGCTACGATCATCGTTAATTAACACAAACACAACAAACTAGAGGACTTCCTATGAGTTTCAAAAAATTATTATCAGTGGCTGTGGTTTCTGCATTAGCATTAACTGCGTGTAAAGAAGAGAAAAAAGCAGAAGCAACAGCAGCACCTGCTCCACAAGTTCAAAAAGTAAAAGTAGGTGTAATGTCTGGCCCTGAGCATACAGTTGCAGAAAAAGCAGCTGCGATTGCAAAAGAAAAATACGGCTTAGACGTTGAATTTGTATTATTCAACGACTATGCATTACCAAATACTGCGGTAAGCAAAGGCGACTTAGATGCAAACGCATTCCAACACAAACCATACTTAGATAAAGATTCTTCATCTAAAGGTTTAGATAACTTAGAGATCGTGGGTAATACTTTCGTTTATCCATTAGCGGGTTACTCGAAAAAAATCAAAAATGTAAGTGAATTAACAGAAGGCGCAGTAGTGGCTGTTCCTAATGACCCAAGTAACTTAGCACGTGCGTTAATCCTTTTAGAAAAACAAGGTTTAATCAAATTAAAAGACAACACAAACCTATTCTCAACTTCTTTAGATATCGTTGAAAATCCAAAAGGTTTAAAAATCCAAGAAGTTGATACGTCCGTAGCTGCAAAAGCGTTAGATGACGTGGCATTAGCTGTTGTTAATAACACTTACGCAGGTCAAGTTGGCTTAAACGCAACAGAACACGGTGTATTCGTTGAAGATAAAGAATCTCCATACGTAAACATCATTGTTGCTCGCAAAGACAACAAAGATAGCGAAGCTGTTCAAAACTTCGTAAAAGCATACCAAACTGAAGAAGTGTTCCAAGAAGCTCAAAAACACTTTAAAGATGGTGTTGTAAAAGGTTGGTAATTTATTAGCCTTACAACCGGTCCGTTTTGCATAAAATTTTGCAAATTCTGTGAAAACGGACCGGTTTTTTATTTCTATAATGTTTCTAAAATTTTAAGGATTGCAAATGAACATCAAAAAACTATTAGGTATCGCACTTGTTTCAGCATTGGCATTAACAGGTTGTAAAGAAGAAAAGAAAGCGGATGCAACAAAACCACTTAAAGTGGGCGTAATGACTGGTCCAGAAGCACAAATGACAGAAGTTGCGGTAAAAATCGCAAAAGAGAAATATGGTTTAGATGTTCAACTTGTTCAGTTTACTGAATACACTCAACCAAATGATTCATTATGGCGTAAAGATTTGGACGCAAACGCATTCCAAACTGTGCCTTATTTAGAGCAAGAGAGCAAAGATCGTGGCTATAAAATGGCAATCATTGGTAATACTTTGGTCTGGCCTATTGCCGCTTACTCTAAAAAGATTAAAGACATTGCTGAATTAAAAGAGGGCGCAACCGTTGCGATTCCGAACAACGCAAGTAACACGGCTCGCGCATTACTATTACTTCAAGCACACGGTTTAATTAAGCTAAAAGATCCAACAAATGTATTCTCAACTGAAAATGACATTATTGAGAATCTGAAAAATATCAAAATCCAACAAGTTGATACAGCATTATTAACACGTACTTTAGATGATGTTGATCTTGCAATCATCAATAATACTTACGCAGGACAAGCAGGCTTAAGCCCTGAAAAAGATGGCGTAATTGTTGAATCAAAAGACTCTCCATACGTAAACTTAATTGTGAGCCGTGAAGATAATAAAGAAGATCCACGTTTACAAACTTTCGTGAAAGCTTTCCAAACGGAAGAAGTTTATCAAGAAGCGTTAAAATTATTTAACGGCGGTGTGATTAAAGGTTGGTAATAACCGATTAAATTGCAAAATTTAGATGTAAAAAGAGCGCTTGTATCACTACAAGCGCTCTTTTTTATTCCCCAAATTGCAAACTATGCAACTGCTTATATGAACCACTCTGAGCTAATAATTGCTGATGAGTACCGCGTTCAATAATTTCGCCATTATCGACAACTAATATTTCATCGGCATTCTCAATCGTTGATAAGCGATGAGCAATCACTAGTACTGTTCTATCTTTCTGCAATTCATCAAGAGCGGCTTGAATTGCGCGCTCTGATTCGGTATCTAATGCAGAAGTCGCTTCATCTAAAACGAGCACTGGCGAGTTACGCAATAATGCACGGGCAATCGCTAAACGCTGACGTTGACCGCCTGATAAACTCACGCCATTTTCGCCAATAATCGTATCTAAGCCTTGTGGCATTTTTTCAATAAATTCCATTGCATAAGCAGCTTTTGCGGCCGCTTCAATTTGCTCACGGCTGTATTTATCTTTCGCAGCATAAGCGATGTTATTTGCTATCGTATCGTTAAATAAGTGAACCTGTTGCGATACTATCGCACACTGCTCACGTAGATTATTTAGCGTGTAGTCTTCTATCGGCGTGTCGTCTAAATAGATTTTGCCACTATCAATATCATAGAAACGGGTAATTAGGTTCGCAATGGTCGATTTACCTGAACCTGAACGCCCTACTAAGGCAAGCGTTTTGCCTGCTGGTAAAGTAAATGAGATATTTTTTAGCGCAGGCTGTTCTTTACCAAAGTAAGTGAAGGTTACATCGTCAAAACGAACATCGCCTTTTGCACGACCTACTTTATAAGAGCCTTCGTCTTTTTCCGTTGGCAAATCAAATAACGCAAATAAAGTTTGGCTTGCCGCCATACCACGTTGGAACTGCGCATTCACATTGGTTAAGGTTTTTAATGGCCGTAGAATCCCCATTAACGCACCAATTACCGCCGCAAACTCCCCTGCGGTTAAATCGCCGCCCATTAATTCTGGCGAACCGGCAAGAAATAGCACAACCGCAAGAGCAAGAGAAGCGATAACTTGAATAATAGGATCTGAAATCGCTGTAGCCGCAGTCATTTTCATTCCTTTACGGCGCATATCGTTACTTGTGTGGTTAAAACGCTGCTCTTCAACTTCTTGGCCGCCAAACGAAAGCACGACTTTGTGGCCACGTAGCATCTGCTCTGCGCTTTCAGTCATACTTCCCATAGATTCTTGCATATTACGGCTTAAACGACGAAAACGTTTTGACACAATACGGATCAATACCGCAATAACAGGGCCAATTAAAAACAGCACAAGCGATAAACGCCAACTGTAATAGAACATTGTGGTAACAAGGAAAAGAATATAAACCCCTTCACGCACAACGCTCTGTAGCGCATTTGCCGATGAGTTAGCAATCTGCTCTGAATCGTAAGTAATACGCGAAAGTAATTTCCCCGATGAGTTTTGATCGAAGAAGGTTACTGGCATAAACATTAAATGTTTAAATACCTTTTGGCGCATTGTCATCACCACTTTGCCTGACACCCAAGCTAAACAGTAACTAGAAACAAAGCTCGTTAAGCCACGCGCAAAAATTAAGCCTACGACAATAAATGCCATATATTTTAAGAAATCTCGGTCAGAGCCAGAGCCAAAGCCTTCGTCAATTAAAGGTTTTAACATTGTGATTAAATAGGCATCTGCCCCAGCATTTAGAATCATTGCAAACATCGCTGCAACAATCCCCAATTTATAAGGAGAAATCATTGGCCATAGACGTTTAAACGTCTGCCACGTTGATTGATCTTGAGTTAATTCATCAAGAGAAAATGATTGTTTAGACATAAATTTATTTATTCTTAATTAAAAATTCGAGCTATTTTAAAGGGAAAATGGATTTATACCAAATTTAAAAGAAAAATAGTAAGGTGAGCTTGAATACCAAAGGGGCAATTAATGAAGAAAGTAAACCGCATAGCACCAAAGAAACAGAAGAATAACTCCCTGCTTTAATACTGTAATCCATTGCTCTTGCTGTCCCTAACGCGTGGGATACCGCTCCAATACTCAAACCAATCGCACGAGTATTAGTTACTTTCATTTTTTGAAGAATTACAATGCCGAAAGCCGATCCAGTAATGCCTGCAATAGATACCGCCACAGCACTGATCGCAGAATTTCCGCCAATTTCTGATGCAATAGAAATCGCAATGGCGGTTGTTACCGATTTAGGTAGAAGTGATGCGATAATTTCTTGGCTAGCACCAAATAATACCGCAAGTAACACTCCGCTCGTCATTGTCAAAACTGTACTGCTTATGACTATTATCACTATTTTTTTCCAGTGCTTTTTGATTTGGGGTAATTGCTCATAAAAAGGTACAGCAAGTGCAACAACAGATACGCCAAGTAAATTATTAATCGGAAAATTTCCTTGGTAATAAGTTCTAAATGGAATTCTAAAAGTAGCAAGAATGCTCAACATAAAAATTAGAGATAAGATAAAGGTGTTGAGAATTGAAGATTTTAGTTTCTTATTCAGTTTCCAACTTAATGTGAAAACTACTACAGAGAGTGCGCTATATAAGTAAATGATTGCATTAGCCATTTAATTTTTTCTCCCGTTCAAACAGCCATTGGGCTAAATAACCAATAACGATCATACAAAATATGGTACTAAGAAAATTGGCTGCAACCAGAGAATCTAAATGAGAAGATAAAATCGCTGTTTGGTCAATAATTCCGGAACAAATAGGTAAGAAGAATAGCGTCATATAGCGCAGTAGTGGACGAGACGCGGGGGTAATCCAAGTTATCTTGATGAGTTTAGTTACTAATAGCGTAAAGAGAATAAGTAATCCCCAAACACTATCGGGCATCCCCAACGGGATAAATTGGTTGCACCATTTTCCTAAATACAACATTAGAAACAATAAACTTAATGCAACAATAAATCGAATTGCTTTAATTAACCAAAAGTGAAACATAGAAATACAAAATGATGAATAAATTGTAGGGGCGTATTGCATACGCCCGCGGGCGTGCTCAGCACGCCCCTACATTTAATGATTAAATCCCTTTCAAAAACTCCGTTACTTTTCCTAAATCACGGGTACGTTTTGACGGTGGTAAACTTTTTAGGAATGTTGCACCGTAATGACGCATCACTAAGCGCGAATCACAGATAATTACCACACCTTTGTCGGTTACATCCCTAATTAAACGCCCCACGCCCTGTTTTAAGGTTATCACCGCTTCAGGAATCTGAATATCGTTAAAAGGATCTCCCCCTTGTAAACGGCAATCTTCCATTCGTGCTTTAAGCAACGGTTCATCTGGCGATGTGAAAGGTAGCTTGTCAATAATCACTAAAGACAGTGCATCTCCACGCACATCAATCCCTTCCCAGAAGCTTTGAGTTGCAACTAATACGCTATTTGGTTCGGCAATAAACTTTTCAAGCAAACGGCTTTTGCTCGTTTCGCCTTGTAGCAATACACTCAAATTACTATGCTCGCGCAAGAAATCCGCAAGACCGCGCATCATAAAATAGGATGTACAAAGCAAGAAACAGCGACCATTATTAGCTTCAATAACAGGCATTAAAAGTTGCCCTAAAGCTGAAAGTGTGTGGGGTTTATTGGTATCGGGTAGATAACGTGGCACACAAAATAGCGATTGATTTTGATAGTCAAATGGACTCTGCAAAATCATCTGCTCTGCATTTTCAATGCCTAAACGCTGGCAAAAATGATCGAATTTACCGCCAACTTCTAAAGTCGCTGACGTAAAAACCCAACCAATTTTCTGATTTTTCATCTGTTCGCCAAATTTATCTGAAACGGTCAGCGGCGTGATGTGTAATCCAAAAGAGCGACCGTTACATTCATACCAATAGCAGTAACCAACCACAGTAGTATCGCTCAATTTTTTAAGCAACACTTTGACTTCGGCCAAACGTTCAAAGATTTTATCTAAAGTTTCTGAACGTCCTAGTGATTTTTTAACCACTTCACTCATAAAATCTAAGGTTTCATTGAGCTTGTTTAAACCTTCAACCACTTTAGGATCATTAAATAATTCACGTAAATTGCCACGTTTTGAACCTTCGCCCATTAAGAGACGGAAATCTTGCACCACTTTTTGAAGATGATCAGCGGCTTTGCCTAATTGCGCTTCATCGCGTAATTCAGAGCGATAAACAATATTGGCATCTTTGCAAATATCAAATAGCTGACGCGAAGAGAGAGATTGCCCAAAGTATTGGCTCGCAATATCCGGCAGTTGATGTGCTTCATCAAAAATGACCAATTCAGCTTCTGGAATTAATTCACCAAAGCCAGTCTCTTTTACGGCCATATCCGCACAAAAGAGATGATGATTGACCACAACCACATCGGCTTCCATTGCTTTACGGCGTGCGTGAACCACATAACACTCTTTAAAATTCGGGCAGTCAGCGCCTAAACAGCTTTCCGTAGTACTCACTAACTGCGGCAAAATCGGGCTATCTTCAGCAATGGTAATACATTCGCTTAAATCGCCTGTTTTGGTGCTAGTTTGCCATTTACGCACTTTGCCTAAATCCGCCAATACCGATTTATCGCCAAGTACGCCCATTGCGGTTACTTGATCTAAGCGCTCAAGGCAGAGATAGTTCGCGCGCCCTTTTAGCAACGCTACTTTGCCTTTGTAATTCAGCGCTTTTTGGATAGTTGGCAGATCTCGGTTAAAAAGCTGATCTTGTAAGTTCTTTGAGCCTGTTGAAACAATGGTTTTTTTGCCAGAAAGCAAGGCTGGCACAAGATAGGCAAAGGTTTTCCCTGTGCCTGTTCCAGCTTCAATCACAGCGGCATTTGCAAATTTCACTGCTTTTCCAACCGCTTGCGCCATTTCAAGCTGTGCTGCACGGGGGCGAAAACCTTTGATGTTTTTGCTTAATGTACCGTCAGTACTAAAAGAATCTTTGATTTTTTGGGTTAGTTTCATAAATTCGTAAGGTGCGTGTAAACGCACCGAAAAGATAATGGTGCGTTTACACGCACCCTACATTAATAAAATATTACCAACGCTTAATATCGCTAGCTTGATCAAGCGATTGCAACCACGCCATTTTCTCTTTAATCTGCTTTTCCATTCCACGCTCATTCGGGAAATAGAATTGCGTCCCTTTTAACTCTTTCGGGAAATAACTTTCACCAGCAGCATAAGCATTAGGTTCATTATGAGCATAGCGATACTCTTCGCCATAGCCTAATGATTTCATTAAATTTGTTGGCGCATTACGTAAATGCTCTGGCACATCATAATCTTTTGCTTCTTTCGCTAATCTTTTGGCTTCATTAAAAGCGTTGTAAACTGCGTTACTTTTCGGAGCAACTGCCAGATATATAATCGCTTGGGCTATCGCACGTTCGCCTTCATAAGCCCCCACTCGGGTATAACAATCCCAAGCGGCAATTGCAACTTGCATTGCTCTTGGATCGGCATTCCCCACATCTTCAGATGCGATAGCGAGTAAACGGCGCGCCACATATAAAGGATCGCCCCCAGCTATTAAGATCCTTGCATACCAATATAATGCCCCGTCAGGCGAAGATCCGCGCACCGATTTATGCAATGCAGAAATAAGATCATAAAAACGATCCCCGCCTTTATCAAATCTTGCTTGGCGCTCGCCTAGTACTTCTGTCAATAAGGTTCTATTAAGTACTTTGCCTTGGCTAGATGGCTCCGCCATATCGCACATCAGCTCTAAGCAATTTAACGCAAAACGGCCATCGCCATTTACATAATCCGCAAGTAATTCAAGTACATTATCTTCAAGAATTAGTTGCTCCGCACCTAAACCACGCTCTTTGTCTGCAATCGCATTTTGCAAAATTTTGAGAATATCGACCGCTTGTAGCGATTTCAAAATATAAATACGGGCACGTGAAAGTAGCGCGTTATTTAGTTCAAAAGAAGGATTCTCTGTGGTTGCACCGATAAAGATAATAGTACCGTCTTCAATATGGGGTAAAAACGCATCTTGCTGGCTTTTATTAAAACGATGAACTTCATCTACAAAAAGTAGAGTTCTGCGTCCTGTTTGACGATTGAGTTTAGCTTTATCGATGGCTTCACGGATCTCTTTGATACCACTAGTTACCGCCGAAATACGCTCAACTTCAGCGTCTAATTCCGCAGCAATAATTTCAGCAAGAGTGGTTTTTCCTGTACCTGGAGGGCCCCAGAAAATCATAGAATGGCTGTGTCCAGCTTCAATGGCACGGCGAAGGGGTTTACCTTCGCCAATAAGGTGGGATTGTCCAACATATTCAGCAAGATTACGTGGACGCATTCTTGCTGAAAGTGGACGAAAATCTTCAGAAAAATCAAAAGATAAACTGTTCATTAACGTAGATGTAATCCTCGACGAATTTGGCGCATAAGTAGGAAAATCCAAGGCCAAAGAATCCCGCTAATCACCGCTCCAATCATCTCTTGTGAATTGAAATTAGCGCTATGTAACACAAACTCTACCACA
Source organism: Pasteurellaceae bacterium LFhippo2 (assembly GCA_029852775.1). GTDB lineage: Bacteria > Pseudomonadota > Gammaproteobacteria > Enterobacterales > Pasteurellaceae. The sequence goes on along the minus strand of LEKJ01000028.1, from coordinate 12,102 downwards.
AAAATAGCTAAACGAATTGCTGCAATATAAACAATAACGAGTAGACTTTGTAACCAAAGAGATAAATTTCGCAAAATTAAGTGATGTTTAGCCACAAAATAGATTGCAATAGATAAAACTAAAGCGTGAACACCTAAAATAGAACCTAAAATGAGATCCCAAACAATCCCTGCGACAAATGCTGTGCCTACGCTAATTTTATTTGGCAGAGCCAATGCCCAATAGATTAATACGAGAGATATCCACATCGGACGAAGTCCTTGAAAGCCAACTGGCCAAGGCATAATTTCTAGTACAAAAGCAATAGTAAAAATGAATGCTAATACTAGAATTTGAAAAATTGCATTAGTTCTCATTATTCATCCCTTGTTCTGTACTGTGATTGATACCTTTGTCCTCTTCTGGCTGAGTCGCAGGATTTTCTAATTCTTCAGGTTCTTTATCTTTGCTCTCTTCTTTTGTTTCGTCAGTAACTTGTGTTTTCTTACTATCGTTAACACGAGAAAGAGGATTTAACATTTTACGGCGTTCTTCCACTGCATCTCGCACCGCTTGTGGTGAAATGCTTTGCGCTTTACGAAGTTCTTCCACTGTCGGCCAAAGTAGTAATAAATAACGTAAGCGATCAAGTGACGCTAGTGGACGAGCTGTTGCTCTTGCAAAATGACTTGAACCGTCATTTTGTACACTTTCAATAATCGCTACAGGATAGCCTTCTGGGAAACGTCCGCCCAAGCCAGAGGTAACCAATACATCGCCTTTAACAATATCAACTGTTCTTGGTAGATTATCCAATGTTAATTCATCGTTATGTCCTGTTCCATTTGCAATGGCACGTACGTCATTACGTAAAATTTGAACCGGAATTGCATGGGTTACATCAGTAATAAGCAGAACTCGACTGCTGTTTTCCCCAACAGAAATAACTTGTCCAACCACACCACGTTCATCAATCACAGGCTGCCCTACAAAAGCATTTTGATTTTGGCCTTGATTGATCACAACTTGTTGGCGATAAGCATCCATTTCTGCGGCTAAAACTTCCACAACTTTTTTATATTCATCTTGACGAAGTGGGGAGCTAAGCAATAAACGTAAACGCTGATTTTCAACTTTTAATTGATCAAGGAGTAATAAATCCGCATTTTTCTCACGAATTTGCGATTTAAGTGCTTGATTTTCAATTTGTAACTTTTGGCTATCGATGAAGTTATTACTTACACCATCTAAAACAGTTCTAGGTGTATTTGCAAAGTAATACAAACCACTCACAGCTGTCTCAAGCACATTTCGCATTTGGATCATTGCACTACTACGTCCATCCAATAAGATCAATGAAAAAGACATAATAATCGCAAGGAAAAGTCGTACACCTAACGGTGGTGCTTTGGCAAAAATAGCTTTCATATACTCGCAAAAATAAGGGTTGTTTAAAATACAAAAGGAAAATTAGCCATAAATAGTGATATTTACCGCTAATTTTCCATTTTCTACAATAACCAGAAATTAGTTATCGTCACTAAATACATCACCACCGTGTGTATCGATCATTTCTAATGCTTTGCCACCACCGCGCGCTACGCAAGTTAATGGGTCTTCAGCAACGATTACAGGAACACCTGTTGCTTCTGAAAGTAGTAGATCTAAGTTAGATAATAAAGCACCACCACCAGTTAATACCATACCGCGTTCAAAGATATCTGCCGCCAACTCTGGTGGACACTGTTCTAATACGCCTTTAACTGCTTCTACGATACCCGTTAACGGCTGTTCAATTGCTTCTAATACTTCTTTTGAAGTTAATTCGAAAGTACGCGGAGCACCTTCTGCTAAATTATGACCGTGAACTTCTGTTTTACGAATTTCACTTTCATCTTGAATATAAGCTGTCGCAATCTCTTTCTTAATACGTTCTGCTGTAGTTTCACCGATTGCTGAACCATAGTGACGACGAACATAAGCGATGATTGCTTCATCAAATTTATCACCGCCGATACGAACAGATGATGAGTGAACAATACCGTTTAATGAAAGTACAGCAACTTCTGTTGTACCGCCACCGATATCAATAACCATTGAACCTGCAGCTTCTGTTACAGGTAAACCAGCACCGATTGCTGCTGCCATTGGCTCTTCAATTAAATATACTTCACGAGCACCTGCACCCATTGCAGATTCTTTAATCGCTTTACGCTCAACTTGTGTTGCACCTGCTGGAACACAAACTAATACACGTGGGCTTGGACGCATAAAATTGTTGCTATGCACTTGTTTAATGAAATGCTGTAACATTTTTTCTGTTACGTGGAAGTCTGCGATTACGCCGTCTTTCATTGGGCGAATAGCAAGGATACTTTTTGGTGTACGACCTAACATAGATTTTGCATTTGAACCTACTGCCGCAATACTTTTCGCAGAACCGATACGATCTTGGCGAACTGCAACCACTGATGGCTCATCAAGTACAATACCTTGTCCTTTAACATAAATTAAGGTATTCGCCGTACCTAAGTCGATTGAAAGATCGTTAGAGAAAAGTCCTAAGAATTTTTTAAACATAAATTATGTGTCCGTTATAAAACTGGGGATTATCAAAAAACCCTAGCAAAGGCTAGGGGTAAAATTGCGGGTAAATATAGCAAAAAAGAAGAAATAACACCAATATTTAATGCATTTTTTTGAAAGAAAAATTCGAAAACTGATCTAGGCTAAATAATCAACAACTTTTTTAACTATTTAGTAAATTAAATATAAAAACTTTACCCAACTATAAAAATAAATGTTACATTTATGCCGTTTTTAGTCTCTAAAACACACTTTTTTATTCATCTAAAAATCATACAGGAGTCTTTATGCTTATTGGTGTACCAAGAGAGCTGCTGGACAACGAAAGTCGTGTGGCGGCAACGCCTAAGACTGTTCAGCAAATCATCAAACTAGGCTTTGACGTTATCGTTGAAAACGGTGCTGGTTTTAAAGCAAGTTTTGAAGACAATGCTTTTGCAGAAGCTGGCGCAACGGTTGGTAATGCAAATGCAGTTTGGAACGCAGATATCATTTTCAAAGTAAATGCCCCGAATGACGAAGAAATCGCCTTAATTAAAGAAGGCGCGACGCTTGTTAGCTTCATTTGGCCAGCTCAAAACCCAGAGCTAATGGCAAAACTATCTGCTAAAAAAATCAATGTGTTAGCAATGGATGCTGTGCCACGTATTTCTCGTGCACAATCGTTAGATGCATTAAGTTCAATGGCAAATATCGCGGGCTACCGAGCTGTTGTTGAAGCTGCTCACGAATTTGGTAGCTTCTTTACAGGCCAAATTACTGCTGCCGGTAAAGTTCCACCTGCAAAAGTACTAGTAATTGGTGCTGGTGTTGCTGGTTTAGCTGCTATCGGTGCTGCAAATAGCTTAGGTGCTATTGTTCGCGCTTTCGACTCTCGTCCAGAAGTAAAAGAACAAGTTGAAAGTATGGGCGCAAGCTTCCTTGAAATTGATTTCAAAGAGGAAGGCGGCAGCGGTGATGGCTATGCAAAAGTAATGTCAGATGAATTTAACCGTCGCGCATTAGAACTTTACGCAGAGCAAGCAAAAGAAGTTGATATTATTATCACTACAGCGCTTATTCCAGGTAAACCTGCACCACGCTTAATCACTAAAGAGATGGTTGATTCAATGAAACCGGGTTCTGTAATCGTGGATTTAGCAGCAGCAACTGGCGGTAACTGTGAATACAGTAAAGCGGGCGAAGTAGTTGTAACTGAAAACCAGGTTAAAGTAATCGGCTATACAGATTTACCGAGTCGCTTACCAACACAATCATCACAACTTTACGGTACTAACTTAGTTAACTTATTAAAACTATTAGCGCCAAATAAAGATGGTCAAATCGACATTAACTTTGACGATGTTGTTTTACGTGGTGTTACAGTGGTTCGTGATGGCGAAGTAACCTGGCCTGCTCCACCAATTCAAGTATCAGCACAACCACAGCAAAAAGCAGCTGTGGCACCTGTTGAGAAGAAAGAAGAAAAACCTGCAGATCCGCGTATTAAATATGGCGTGATGGCGGGTGCTGGTGCACTATTCTTAGCATTAGCTTCTGTTGCTCCTGCGGCATTCCTATCTCACTTAACTGTATTCGTATTAGCTTGCGTTGTAGGCTATTACGTAGTTTGGAATGTAAGCCACGCATTGCACACTCCATTAATGGCGGTAACTAATGCTATTTCAGGTATCATCATCGTGGGTGCATTATTACAAGTAGCACAAGGCGGATTCTTTATTAGTATCCTTGCTTTAGTAGCAATTTTAGTCGCAAGTATCAATATCTTCGGGGGCTTTAAAGTAACCCAACGTATGCTTGCAATGTTCAGAAAAGGTTAAGGAGTCGCTAATGTCTTTAGGATTTGTACAAGCTGCCTATATTATCGCAGCACTTCTTTTTATTATGAGCTTAGCTGGCTTATCAAAACACGAAACAGCAAAAGCTGGTTGTTGGTACGGCATCGTGGGTATGGCTATCGCTTTAGTTGCAACGATCTTTGGGCCTGAATCGAAAGGTACAATTTGGATCTTATTAGCAATGGCTGCGGGTGCTGTAATCGGTGTTCGCAAAGCATTAAAAGTTGAAATGACTGAAATGCCTGAATTAGTTGCAATCTTACACAGTTTTGTAGGTTTAGCAGCGGTTCTTGTAGGTTTCAACAGCTATGGTTTACACCATGAAGCGGTATTCGTTGTGCCAGAAGGTGTAGAATATACCACTGAAGCAGCAAAAGCATTATTAGCTCAACAACAAGCTGCTTTTGAAGCAGAACAAGCGACTTTAGCAACAATTCACAATGTTGAAGTGTTCTTAGGTATCTTTATCGGTGCAGTAACATTCACTGGTTCTGTAGTTGCTTACGGTAAATTAAGCGGTAAATTATTTGGTAAAAAAGTATCATCTTCTGCATTAAATTTACCACACAAACACAAATTAAATTTAGCAGCATTAGTGGTTTCTGCATTATTAATGGTAGTGTTTCTCAATCATCCTGAGAATATTTTCCCTGTATTAGTAATGACCATTATTGCACTTGCATTCGGCTGGCACTTAGTTGCATCAATCGGTGGTGCAGATATGCCTGTGGTTGTATCTATGCTTAACTCATACTCTGGTTGGGCTGCTGCGGCAGCTGGCTTTATGCTAAGCAATGATTTATTAATCGTAACAGGTGCATTAGTAGGTTCTTCAGGTGCGATTCTTTCTTACATTATGTGTAAAGCAATGAACCGCTCATTCATCAGCGTAATCGCTGGTGGTTTCGGAACTGAAGTTCAAGCAAGCTCTGGCGATGAAGAACAAGGCGAACACCGTGAAACAACAGCAGAAGAAGTTGCTGAAATGTTAAAAGGTGCAAGTTCAGTAATCATCACTCCAGGATACGGTATGGCGGTTGCTCAAGCACAATACCCTGTTGCAGAAATTACAGCTAAATTACGTGAAAAAGGCGTAAATGTACGCTTCGGTATTCACCCTGTTGCTGGTCGTTTACCAGGTCATATGAACGTATTATTAGCTGAAGCAAAAGTACCTTATGATGTGGTATTAGAAATGGATGAAATCAATGAAGATTTCGCAGAGACTGATGTAGTATTAGTTATCGGTGCAAATGACACTGTTAACCCTGCTGCGTTAGACGATCCAAATAGCCCAATCGCAGGTATGCCAGTATTAGAAGTATGGAAAGCAGCGAACGTTATCGTATTCAAACGCTCTATGGCGGTTGGTTACGCAGGCGTTCAAAACCCACTATTCTTCAAAGAAAATACCCAAATGTTATTTGGTGATGCGAAAGATCGTGTTGACGATATTTTAAAAGCACTGTAATGTTACACAATTAACAATTCAAAGCCGCTTCAAAAGAAGTGGCTTTTTTATTTATCTAAATTGCACCATGTAATTCATACGACTCAACTTGTCATATAAAAATTATAAAATCAAATCCTTCTTAATAACTAAAAAAGGATTTTCTATGGACCACATTAATACGTTTTCTTTAGATATTGAACAATCTTTTGAGACATTTATTACGAATAAAACAAACCAAAAAGCAGTTCACATCTCTCAAACATTTATTAAAGATAAACAGCATTTCATCTTATATTTATATGGAAATAAAGGAGTTGGTAAAACTCATCTCACAAATGCTATTGCATTGGAAATGCAAAATGACTTACCTACAATCAAAATTATAAGAATCAAAGTTAATGATCTACTTTCTATCAATAGCTCTCAATTAAAAAGCTATATACAATATAGCTTAATCATTTTAGATGATGCAGATGCTTTATACACAAATCCTAAAATTGCAGATGTCCTATCAAAACTTCTACACAAATGCCAAAAACTAAAAATCAAAATTGTGCTCAATGGCTGCATTTTACCGAATCACTTTATGTTAGATCATCATTTAGCATTAAAATACAAGGTCAGAATATCCAATTTAGATAATGAATTATTACATAAGCTATTGGATAAATTCTCAATGGATATGGATATACAGCTTCCACATGATGTTCGTTCATTTATTTCCAATTTCACATCTATAACAGACGTACGAGAAATTAAAGCAATATTACTACGCTTAAAAAACTATGCGAATGAAGTAGTTAAAAAGCCTATTTCCCTTGAACTAGCTAAAGAATCACTTAAAGTATTTCTGAATTAAAAGATTGACCGCTTGTTTCTGCAAGCGGTCTTTTTTATAGGATTTTTTACAAAACAAAAGGCTAAATGATTTCTCATTTAGCCTTTTAATTTATCTATTGGTACTCTATTACCATTCGTAGCCTACACCAGCGCCCACGTTGAATGAACCTTGAGTATTTGCGCTACCCGATGCTTTGAAGATAATTTTACCATCATTAGACATTTTGCTCACACCGATAGCCACTGAACTTTGACCACCAAATGAACCAACCGCAGCGGATGTCATTGCTTTACCAGCACGAGAAACTTGTGGAAGATTAGCCATTGCAGTTGCACCTGCTACACCTGATTTAAGTTTCTTATCCATTTTCTCAACACGTTTTTCTAAGCGATCAACACGTTGGTTGGTTGTTTTTAATTGTCCATAGTTCACAGCATCAGTATCACGAGTTCCCGCTGCAACATTCGTAACTACACGCTCATTACCCACTGAACCAACAGATACTGAATTTTCACGGTCTGCAACAGAATCTGCCCCGATAGCTACAGAGTTAGTTGCATTCGCTTTTGCATTTGAACCAACAGCTGTTGATTTAGTTGCTTTAGCTTTTGCATTTGCACCTACTGAAGTACCACCAGATTTATTTGCAGCAGCTTTCTTACCAACCGATGTGCTGTTACTTTTAATGGCTACATTACTACCATCGCTATCTTTAATTCCTGTTGAAGTTAGCGTTTCTTTAATATCTACAACATCTGTTGATACTACAGCTACACTATCTAAAGCTTTAGTTGCTTTAAGATCTGCTGTATTCGCAGTAACTTGAGCATTATCCACTGAAGCCTGCACTGCCGCTGCATTTGCCACCGCTGTATCTGCTGTAGTTTGGGCTGCTACCGCTTTCGCGTCTGCTTTTTCTGCTGCTTGTTGAGCTGTTACTGCTTTTGCATCTGCCGTTTCTGCCGCTTGTTGAGCTGTTACTGCTTTTGCATCAGCTAAACCAGCTGTATTTTGAGCATCTAGCGCAGCCACATTTGCAGCCTCTACATCGGATTTGTCTGCTTTATTAGCTAATTCAGCTTTTACTTCAACTGCTGAAGCTGCTGCTTGTTTAGCTGATTCCTCTGCTGCTTCTTGTGATGCTTTAGCTTCTTGTGCAGAAGTTGCTAAGTTTCCAGCTGAAATACCTGCATCTTTCTCTAATTGCTGAATAGCATCCGTTTTTTCCTGAGCAGCTTTCGCTGATGCTGCAGCCGCTGTTTCTTGTACTTTCGCATTATCAGCCGCAGTTGTTGCTGCTGTCTCTTGTGCTTTAGCGTTATCAGCCGCGGTTGTTGCTGCTGTTTCTTGTGCTTTAGCATTATCAGCCGCTGTTGTTGCTGCTGTTTCTTGTGCTTTAGCATTATCTGCTGCTGTTGTTGCCGCAATTTCTTGTGCTTTAGCATTATCTGCTGCTGTTGTTGCTGCTTTTTCTGCTTCTGATGTTTTATTTAACGCTGTTAGCGCAACTTCTGCTGCATTATCTGCTGCATCTTGAGCTTCTTGCGCTGCTTTCGCTGATGCTACTGCTGCAGTTTCTTGCGCTTTAGCGTTATCAGCCGCGGTTGTTGCTGCTGTTTCTTGTGCCTTAGCATTATCTGCCGCTGTTGTTGCCGCAGTTTCTTGCGCTTTCGCATTATCCGCTGCTGTGGTTGCCGCAGTTTCTTGCGCTTTCGCATTATCAGCCGCGGTTGTTGCTGCTGTTTCTTGTGCTTTAGCATTATCTGCTGCTGTTGTTGCTGCAGTTTCTTGTGCTTTAGCATTATCTGCCGCTGTTGTTGCTGCTTTTTCTGCTTCTGATGTTTTATTTAACGCTGTTAGCGCAACTTCTGCCGCATTATCTGCTGTATCTTGAGCTTCTTGCGCTGCTTTCGCTGATGCTACTGCTGCAGTTTGTGATTTTCCTGCTTCTGTTGCAGCACTCGTAGCTTGATCTTTTAAGGCTTTAGCTTCATTTAATGAACCAACTGCATTGGTGATATTTTCAATAGAATCTTTAGTAGCATAATTCTTTAACTTTTCATTTATACCATTAATTCCAGTTGTGATAATTGGAAGAAGCTGATCTTGAATAAACCCAATTGTTACCGCTGTATTTCTGTACTCATCTGAATCGGCATTCTCAGTTTGAGCAACAGCATTTGTTGCCATCGACAACGCTGCCAAAATAGTCGTAACCATTCCAACTTTTTTAGAGACTGTTGTTATTTCTGATGTTTGTGATTGAGAAGATTTGACGTGGCCGCGAGCTAGTTCAGATACTACTTGGTAGGTTTGAGTTGTTCGGTTAAAAATAACCTTAAAAACTGTATTCATAAGAAGCCTCTTAATAAAGTTGTGTTTAAAAAAATTAGACATATGTCTTAAAATAGCGAAGAAAATTATATTGAAATGTCCATTTTCGGTTTTGAAAACATACAGAATCCGCAATATTTTTGGATTCTATCTTTACAAATAACTTATGTCAATTAGTGTAAACAAGTTTTTTTGATAATATTCAATTCAATTCAATTCAATTCAATTCAATTCAATTCAATTCAATTCAATTCAATTCAATTCAATTCAATTAACAATGATTATACACAACCAAAACGACAAATTGAGTCGCTTAAAAAATAAAAAAGGTAGATTTTTTAGAATCTACCTTTTAAATCAAATTAATTCTACTGAAAATAATTATTACACTTATTGAAGCGCAACTATTCTTCCCTCTTTACAATCAATTACCACTTCTTTATTTGGCAATAGTTGTCCTGCTAAAATTTGCTGTGCAAGTGAGTTTTCCACTTCTTGCTGAATTGCTCGTTTCAGTGGTCTTGCTCCAAACAGTGGGTCAAAACCTGCTGCTCCTATATGATCCACTGCAGCATCAGTGACTGTCACGTTATAACCACGTTCTGCCATTCTATTGATTAAGCGTTGTAATTGAATACGGGCAATTGAACGGATATGCTCTTTACCTAAAGAATGGAACATAACCGTTTCATCAATACGGTTGATAAATTCAGGGCGGAAATGTTGCCCTACAACTTCCATGACCATTTCTTTTACTTGTTCATAACCTTTGTGGGCATTTTCTTGAATTAAATGCGAACCTAGGTTTGAAGTCATAATCACCACAGTGTTACGGAAATCAACTGTGCGACCTTGTCCATCAGTTAAACGGCCATCGTCAAGAACTTGAAGTAAAATATTAAATACGTCAGGATGTGCCTTTTCCACTTCATCAAGTAAGATTACTGAATATGGACGACGACGAACGGCTTCGGTTAAATAACCGCCTTCTTCATAGCCAACATATCCCGGCGGTGCGCCGACTAAACGTGAAACACTGTGCTTTTCCATAAATTCTGACATATCAATACGCACCATCGAATCTTCACTGTCAAATAGGAAAGTCGCCAATGTTTTGCATAGTTCGGTTTTACCTACCCCCGTTGGGCCTAAGAATAGGAATGAACCGATTGGGCGGTTAGGATCAGATAACCCTGCACGGCTACGACGGATTGCATTCGCCACTGCATCAACGGCTTCAGCTTGACCAATCACACGCTTATGCAATACCTCTTCCATTCTTAACAGTTTTTCTTTCTCGCCTTCCATCATTTTCGATACAGGGATACCTGTCGCACGCGAAAGCACTTCAGCGATTTCTTCATCTGTCACACGAGTACGAAGCAGTTTATTTTCACTCTCCTCGCCCTCATGTTTTTCAGCTTCTGTTAGCTGTTTTTCTAAGGCTGGAATAATGCCGTATTGAAGTTCCGCCATTTTCTCGAAGTTATTTTCACGACGAGCTTGTTCCATTTTTAAGCGAGCATTTTCAAGCTCTTCTTTGATATGTTGAGTACCTAAAAGGGCTGATTTTTCTGCTTTCCAAACTTCTTCAAGCTCTGCGTATTCACGCTCACGAGCGGTAAGATCTTCGATTAATTTTGCAAGACGCTGACGACTTGCTTCATCATCTTCTTTTTGTAGCGCTTGCTGTTCCAATTTAAGTTGGATAATACGGCGTTCTAAACGATCTAATGGCTCTGGTTTAGAGTCGATCTCCATACGTACGCTTGAAGCTGCTTCGTCGATCAAATCGATCGCTTTGTCTGGCAATTGGCGATCACTGATATAACGGTGTGAAAGGGTTGCTGCCGCCACAATCGCAGGGTCGGTAATTTGTACGTGGTGATGGATTTCATAACGCTCTTTTAAGCCACGTAAAATCGCAATGGTATCTTCCACTGTTGGCTCATCAACTAAAACTTTTTGGAAACGGCGTTCTAATGCGGCATCTTTCTCAATATATTGACGGTATTCATCTAAAGTGGTTGCGCCCACGCAGTGCAATTCTCCACGAGCAAGAGACGGTTTTAATAAGTTACCTGCGTCCATTGCGCCGTCGGTTTTACCTGCACCAACCATCGTATGAATTTCATCAATAAATAGGATAACTTGCCCTTCTTCTTTGGCCAGTTCGTTTAATACCGCTTTTAAGCGTTCTTCAAATTCACCACGATATTTTGCCCCAGCAATTAATGCGCCCATATCGAGTGAAAGTACACGCTTGTTTTTTAAGCCTTCGGGTACTTCGTTGTTTACAATGCGCTGTGCTAAACCTTCTACGATTGCGGTTTTACCCACCCCTGGTTCACCAATTAATACTGGGTTGTTTTTAGTACGGCGTTGTAAAACTTGTACTGCGCGGCGGATTTCTTCATCACGGCCGATGACTGGGTCAAGTTTGCCTGAGCGTGCACGTTCGGTTAAATCAATAGTATATTTTTGTAATGCTTGACGAGTTTCTTCTGCATTTTGACTGTTCACGCTGTCACCTCCTCGGATATTTTGGATTGCTGTTGTGACGTTCTCTTTGGTCAATCCTAACTGTTTAAATAATTTGCCTAAATCACCGTTATCCTCTAATGCCGCTAACACAAATAATTCAGATGAAATAAAGCTGTCATTAAATTGCTGTGCTAATTTATCGCATTGATTTAATAAGCGAATTAACTGCTGAGACGGCTGAGTATTATTACCGCCTTGCACTTGTGGTAAACGGTTGATAATAGTATCTAATTCATTTTCTAATTTCGTAACAGGTACATTTAATGCTGTCACAAGCGGTGCGATTGAGCCATCGTTTTGCTTGAGTAATGTCAGCATTAAGTGAGCCGGTTCGATATAGGGATTATCTTTGCCAATCGCAAGAGATTGCGCCTCTGCAATCGCGGATTGAAATTTGGTAGTAAATTTATCGATATTCATAATTGTCCTTTAAATTCTGTTTATCTATATCGTAGGGACGCGATGCTCGCGTCCGCGGACACGGGCACCGTGTCCCTTGTATCTCAATTCCGAGTAAAATAAGAACA
>LEKJ01000027.1 GCA_029852775.1 Pasteurellaceae bacterium LFhippo2 | reverse complement strand
TTTTGGGGTGCAGATCATTATGCGCACCCTATATATTATTTACCTAAATTATCAAAAAAGCGTTTTACGCCTTCAAAGAAACCATCGTGCTTTGGACGGTGTTGTCCTTTGCCTTCTAGACTCTCTTCTAATTTACGTAATAACTCTTTCTGTTCTTCGTTTAGTGAAACAGGGGTTTCGATAATCACTTTACAGATTAAATCGCCTGCATAGCCACCACGTGGGCTAGTAACGCCTTTACCACGAATACGGAATAGTTTACCTGTTTGGGTTTCTGCAGGGACTTTTAATTTCACACGACCATCTAAAGTAGGCACTTCAATTTCGCCACCTAACGCTGCCATTGTGAAACTAATTGGCACTTCGCAGTAGAGATTTGAGCCATCACGTTCAAAGATTTCATGATCTTTTACGTGAATAACTACATATAAATCGCCTGCTGGTGCGCCGTTTTCACCTGCTGCACCTTCGCCCGATAGACGAAGTTGGTTACCTGTATCTACACCAGCTGGGATAGTTACAGATAAGTTTTTGGTTTTATGCACACGACCATCGCCATGACAAGAGCGACAAGGTTTTTCAATTTTCTTACCTGTTCCATGACAGCTTGGACATACCGCTTCAGTGACAAAGAAACCTTGCTGACGACGCACACGACCAGAACCGTGACAGTGGCCACAAGTTTCAACCTTGCTACCTGCTTCCGCACCTGAACCGTGGCAAGTATCACACTCCGCTAAAGTTTGAATGCGAATATCTTTCTTAACGCCTTTTACCGCTTCTTCTAAAGTGATTTCAAGGTTGTACTGTAGATCATCACCACGCACTACACGCTGACGGCGACCACCGCCACCAAAACCACCACCGAACATTTCGCTGAAAATGTCCTCAAAGCCGCCGAAACCGCCGCCACCAAATCCGCCGAAGCCACCGCCTCCGCCACCTTGCTCAAAAGCTTGGTGCCCGTATTGGTCGTACATCGCACGTTTTTCTTTGTCGGTAAGGACTTCGTAGGCTTCCGTAATCTCTTTAAATTTTTCTTCTGCTTCTTTACTGCCTTGGTTTTTATCGGGGTGATGTTTCGAAGCTAAACGTTTATAAGCACGTTTAATCTCCTGCTCACTCGCCCCTTTTTTCAAACCAAGGACTTCGTAATAATCTTTTTTTGACATAGTTATAAAGTATTTTTGATGTTTGTAGGGTGGGCATCCCTGCCCACCATCAAATTATTGATACAAATGGTGGGCAAGGATGCCCACCCTACATTTACGCTAAAGGGGCGAATTGCCATTCGCCCCTACAATGCTAATCAAGAAAGATTACTTATTATCCTTCACTTCTTCAAACTCAGCATCTACTACGCCGTCATCTTTTTGACCTTGTGCTTGTTGCTGACCTGCTTGAGCTTGTGCTTGACCTGCTTGGATTAATGGCTCAGATACTTTTACTAACGCTTCAATTTTCGCTTCAATCTCAGCTTTATCTTCACCTTTTGCTGCTGTTTCTAATTCAGAAACCGCTTGTTCAATCTTCGCTTTGTCGTCTGCATTTAAGCTGTCGCTTGCTTCAGTGATCTGTTTACGAGTTGAGTGTGCAATCGCATCTGCTTGGTTGCGAGTTTGTACTAACTCTTCAAATTTACGGTCTGCTTCTGCGTTTGCTTCTGCATCACGTACCATTTGCTCAACTTCAGCATCACTTAAACCTGAAGATGCTTGGATCTTAATTTGTTGCTCTTTACCTGTGTTTTTATCTTTCGCTGATACGTGGATGATACCGTTCGCATCGATGTCGAAAGTTACTTCAATTTGTGGCATACCACGTGGTGCTGGGTTGATACCTTCTAGGTTGAATTGACCTAAAGATTTGTTATCGCTTGCACGTTTACGCTCACCTTGAAGCACGTGGATAGTTACTGCGCTTTGGTTATCTTCTGCTGTGGAGAACACTTGTGATTTCTTAGTCGGGATCGTGGTGTTTTTCTCAATTAACGCAGTCATTACACCACCCATTGTTTCGATACCTAATGATAATGGGGTTACGTCTAATAATAATACGTCAGTTACATCACCAGCTAATACACCACCTTGAACCGCAGCACCGATAGCTACCGCTTCATCTGGGTTCACATCTTTACGTGGTTCTTTACCGAAAAATTCCGCAACTTTCTTCTGAACTAATGGCATACGTGTTTGACCACCCACTAAGATTACATCGTGAATATCAGATACGCTTAAACCTGCGTCCGCTAATGCTACTTTAACTGGCTCTAAAGAACGGTTTACTAAGTCTTCAACTAATGCTTCTAATTTCGCACGAGTTACTGTTAATACTAAGTGTTTAGGACCTGTTGCATCTGCGGTGATATACGGAAGGTTAACTTCTGTAGATTGTGCTGATGAAAGCTCGATTTTCGCTTTTTCAGCCGCTTCTTTAACACGTTGCATTGCCATAGGGTCGTTACGTAAATCAATGCCTTGTTCTTTTTTGAACTCTTCTACTAAGTAGTTGATTACACGGTTATCGAAGTCTTCACCACCTAAGTGAGTGTCCCCGTTGGTTGCTTTAACTTCGAAAGTTTGTTCGCCGTCGAAGTTATCCATTTCGATGATTGATAAGTCGAATGTACCACCACCTAAGTCGTAAACTGCAACAACTTGGTTCTCTTTCTTAGAGTCTAAGCCGTATGCTAATGCTGCTGCTGTTGGTTCGTTGATGATACGTTTAACTTCTAAACCTGCGATACGACCTGCATCTTTAGTTGCTTGACGTTGCGCATCGTTGAAGTATGCTGGAACTGTGATTACCGCTTCAGTAACTGGTTCACCTAAGAAATCTTCTGCAGTTTTCTTCATTTTTTTCAATACTTCAGCAGAGATTTGTGGGGGAGCCATTTTTTCGCCTTTTACAGAAACCCACGCATCGCCGTTGTCTGCTTTGCTGATTTCAAATGGCATAATTTCGATATCACGTTGAACTTCAGCATCAGTGAAACGACGACCGATTAAACGTTTGATAGCGAATAATGTATTTTTAGGGTTTGTGATTGCTTGGCGTTTTGCTGGTGTACCTACAAGAGTTTCGTTATCTGTATAAGCAATGATTGATGGGGTTGTACGTGCGCCTTCTGCGTTTTCTAAAACACGTGGTTTGTCGCCGTCCATTACTGCTACACAAGAGTTAGTTGTACCTAAGTCAATACCAATGATTTTACCCATTTTAAATTTCTCCGATTATAAAATTTGGTTTATTTATGTTCTGTATGCGGACACGGACACTGTGTCCCTACATTTCAAAAAAGAAACGGGAAGTTTTCTACGTTCCCGCTCAGACGGGACAATAAATAGGGATGATTTCTTAGGGATCAAGGGGAAAGGGGAAAAAATTTTAATTTGATTGACAGATTTATTAAATGAGTATAAATTTAAATCAAATCGAACGATTTAAACGAAAGGTAAATAAAATGAACACTCTCTCTGCAAATCAAGCTAAAACCAATTTTGGTAGTCTGTTGTTTGATGTCCAACATTCCCCTGTACAAATTAATAAAAATGGCAAACCGGTTGCTGTGGTAATGTCGATGGATGAATATCAGCAAATTGAAGAATTTAAAATTCAGCTATTAAAAATGTGGGCTAAACAAGCACAAATTGAAACTGAAAAAAATCAATTAGTTGATGGGGAAGAGTTTTTTGATGAGCTACTTGCGGGGCATTATGATTAATTATGAAATACAAACTCACATCGAATGCTAAGCAAGATCTGATTAATATTCGGCAATTTACCGTCAAAAATTGGGGTGTTGAACAATCAAGAAAGTATCTTAGTGAGCTAAAAGAGCTGCTAGCATTACTTGCCACTAATCAGCGTATTGGGAAATTACGTAGCGATATTGCACCAAATGCTTACAGTTTTCCATATATGAGCCACGTTATTTATTATTTGATTGATAATGACCAATTAATTGTTTTTGCTGTTTTACATAAAAATATGTTGCCTATTACACATTTAACTAGTCAGCATCTTCAATAAAAAATCCCCCTAAAAAGGGGGATTTAGAAATTCTTTAGCTAGGCAAGAATTATAGTGCAACTACATCGATTGCTGATGGGCCACGTTGAGAATCTTGAACGTTGAACTCAACTTTAGCACCTTCGTTTAAAGTTTTGTATTTATCACCAACGATACCAGAGAAGTGTACGAATACATCTTTACCACCGTTTTCTGGAGTGATGAAACCGAAACCTTTATCAGAGTTGAACCATTTTACTGTGCCGATTAATTTAGACATTTTGTCTTCCTTATGAATTAATAATTTTAAATTTGTGCTTGAAACAAGCGGTAACGCTAGAACTGAACTTAGATAGAGATGATATTGATAGAACTTTCAAACAAATTTAAAACTTGTAAAACAGGAAGTACAATAAATAACGAACTTAAATAAACAGCTGTTTAGCTTGGCGCGCATTAGAACACGTCCGCCAAGCTAAAGCAAATTATTTTACAAACTAAATTTGCAAAAATTTTAATAAAACAGACCGCTTATTAGTCTCTCCAGAAGGCAGGAGTTAGGATAACTAGTAATGTAAAAACTTCCAAACGTCCACAAACCATCGCAAAGGTTAAAACCCATTTGGCGCTATCTGGCACATTGGTGAAATTACTGCTTACAGTGCCTAATGCGGGTCCTAGATTGTTCATCGTTGCAATTACAGCATTGAGTGCATCAAATGTTCCCATTCCACACGCGATAGTCGCAATCCAACAAACGACAAATACGAAGAAGTAAGCTGAGAAGAACGC
Source organism: Pasteurellaceae bacterium LFhippo2 (assembly GCA_029852775.1). Lineage (GTDB taxonomy): Bacteria > Pseudomonadota > Gammaproteobacteria > Enterobacterales > Pasteurellaceae. The sequence continues at coordinate 29,812 of LEKJ01000027.1, read as the reverse complement.
CCAAACGCCTTCGACAATTCTTTCTGAAAGTACGTGTTTACCCAATTTAATCGGCTGAATCACATTAGGGTGAATAAAGCGGTGTACTTCTCGGCGACCTTGCAAATAGAGCAATAACACACGGAACATTTTTAATCCGCCGCCAGTCGAGCCAGCACAACCACCGATAAATGAAGCAAGCACTAGAATTAATGGCAAAAATGATGGCCAAGCGCTGAAGTCATTTGTAGTAAAGCCCGCAGTTGTTGAAATTGAAACTGACTGAAACATTGCTTGTGAAATGGTGGCAGAACTATTGTCATCAAAATAGTTATACAGTGCTAATACCACGAAACAGATCACAAATAGAGAAATTTGAATCAAAATAAAGAATCGGAATTCGTAATCTTTCCAATAGAGTTTTAGAATATTGGTTTTAGCTTGTCCTTTATAACGTTCATTAAAGCTGTCAAATACTGCAAAATGCAAAGCGAAGTTACAGGATGAAATCAGTAAGAAAAACACCGTGATATAGTTGATTATTTCACTATTAAAGTAGCCAATGCTTGCGTCGTGAGTCGAGAACCCACCGATTGCAACTGTGGCAAAACTATGGGAAATCGCGTCAAAACCACTCATCCCGGCTAACCAAAAGGCAAAAGCACACAGCACAGTTAGAGATAAATAGATTAACCATAACGCCTTTGCTGTTTCGGCAATACGGGGGCGCATTTTCTGTTCTTTAAGTGGGCCGGGCATTTCCGCACGATATAGCTGCATCCCCCCGATACCTAATAATGGAATAATCGCCACTGCAAGCACGATAATTCCCATACCGCCAAGCCATTGTAGGAATTGACGATAGAAGAGAATTGCTTTGGGTAGGTTATCTAAACCCGTGATGACAGTAGCTCCTGTTGTGGTAAGCCCTGAAAATGACTCGAAAATCGATTCAGAAAAATTGAGATCAGGCTTTTCCAGTAGAATAAATGGCACAGCTCCAAGTGAGCCTAATACCACCCAAAATAGCACCACGATCAAAAAACCTTCGCGCGAGCGGAGTTCATTTTTATGCTTACGGCATAGCCACCAAAGTACAGTACCAACGCCGAAGTTCAGTACGAAGGCTTCGATAAAGGCACGACCACCGCCGTCCCCATAAATCAGCGCGACAAAAGCTGGCACGAGCATTGTGAATGAAAAGCACATCACCAAAATGCCAACAATACGAATAATAGATAAAAATTGCACAATATAGTCCTTGCAAATTTCGGTTAATCCGATAAACCCGAAATAAGATCTTTATGTAATAACTTGCTATAATACGCGATTTTTAATACAAGCGGTCAGATTAATGGCAAATTTAGCAACAGAAAGATATGAATGGCGTCCAAGTATCACTATTCAAAATCTATTAAAACGCGCCAAAATGATGGCGGAGATCCGTCGATTTTTTACAGAACGTGGGGTTTTAGAAGTTGAAACGCCAGCGATGAGTGAATTTTCGGTAACGGATGTGCATCTTTCGACTTTCAATACTCAATTTTTATCGCCTTTTGAAAGCAAAGCCAAAACGCTACATTTGATTACAAGCCCTGAATATCACATGAAGCGTTTACTTGCTTATGGTAGCGGACCCATTTTCCAAATTTGTCGCGTGTTTCGTAATGAAGAAGCAGGTAAGCGCCACAATCCAGAATTTACGATGTTGGAATGGTATCGTCCCCATTTTGATATGTATCGCTTAATTAATGAAGTAGATGATTTACTTCAGCAAATGTTAGATTGTGAGCCTGCGGAATCTTTTAGCTATCAATTTGTGTTCCAAACCTATGTTGGTTTAGATCCGCTTTCAGCCACACAAGAACAGCTTGTGGCAAAATCGCGCGAACACGGCTTCCCTTGTGAAGACGATGAAAATAGAGATACGCTATTACAATTTTTATTTAGCGAAATTGTTGAAGCGAATATCGGGAAAGAGCGTCCAACAGCGGTGTATCATTTCCCTGCAAGTCAAGCATCTTTAGCACAATTAAGCACTGAAGATCACCGTGTTGCGGAGCGTTTTGAGTTCTATTACAAAGGGTTAGAACTTGCAAATGGCTTCCACGAATTAAGTGACGCTAAAGAGCAAATCTGCCGTTTTGAACAAGATAATCAACAACGTGTCGAAATGGGGTTACCAGAACAGCAGTTAGACTACCGTTTTATTGAAGCATTGCGCGCCGGTATCCCGAATTGTTCGGGGGTGGCGTTAGGAGTTGATCGTTTATTGATGATCGCCTTAAAAGCCGATCGCATTGATGATGTTATGGCGTTTGGGGTAGAAAGGGCATAAATTCGTAGGGTGGGCATCCTTGCCCACCATTTTATAACATATTGATTGTATCGGTGGGCAGGGATGCCCACCCTACAGAAAGGAACATAACTTTGAACAACAACTTATTTATTATCGACTCACACTGTCATTTAGATTCTTTAGATTATGAAACTCGCCACAAAGATGTGGATGAAGTGATCGATAACGCCAAAGCACGTGGTGTACAACATATGATCTCAATTTGTACTACCGTAGGTCGCTTTGAAAATATGAAAAATTTAACGGCACATCGCCCAGAAGTTTCTCTTTCTTGTGGGGTTCATCCATTAAATGTGGAAGATGAACCCTTTGATTACGACAAATTAATGGAATATGTGCAAGATCCACGCGTGGTTGCGGTAGGGGAAACGGGTTTAGATTATCACTACACCCCTGAAACAAAAGCATTACAACAATCGTTATTTGAACAACAGATTGCAATTGCCAATATCGTAAATAAACCGTTAGTGGTTCATACCCGTTCGGCACGTGAAGATACTATGCAATTTTTAGAAAAAGGTAATGCAGATAAGTGCGGTGGTGTGTTACATTGCTTTACGGAAGACTGGAATATGGCAAAACGTGCGCTAGATCTCGGATTTTATATCTCGATTTCAGGTATCATTACTTTCCGTAATGCTGAAGAGCTACGTGATGTTGTACGCCAAGTGCCGTTAGACCGTTTATTAGTGGAAACGGATTCACCATATCTTGCGCCGATTCCGTATCGTGGTAAACCAAATCAACCTGCGTATGTGCGTGAAGTCTGTGAATATCTTGCGACGTTGAAAGGCGTTTCAACGGAAGAATTAGCGCGAATTACCACGCAAAATGTACAAAATTTATTTAAAGTAAAACTATAAGGAACAAATTATGAGAGCTATGTTTAAGTATTTCTTAATTTTAGTGATGTTATCGCTCCATATCGTCTTAATCGGTGCGGTAAACTATGCAATGCCAAGCTATGAAACGACGATGGTAACAGGTATGGAAGTGCGCCGTATGGATAAAGATGGTGTAATCAGTAAATCAAATCCTGCCGATGGCGAAGTGCGTGATGTCTATTTCCTATTTACTGAGCATCCAGATACTAAAAAAGTGATGGTGTATCGTAACGAAGATACAGGTTGGGGCTTACCGCCATACTTCAAATTTGGTTCAGCAGATATTCAAGCAAAAGCACAGGCTTATGCAAATGAAAAGCAAATGGTTGAAATCAAATACTACGGCTGGCGCATTAACTGGATGAATGAATTCCGTAATATCGTTTCAATCAAACCGCTTGCGGAAGGACAAGGTCAGTCAAATCCGTGGTTTAGCTATATTATCTATGCGTTCTTTGCATTGACTTTCTTCTTATCAGTTCAGCTAATTCGTGGTTGGTTTGATAGTTCTAAATAATAATGTGGCGGACACGCGCAACGTGTCCCTACATCCTTTCTTCGTAGGGACACGGTGCCCGTGTCCGCAATTTCAATATAATAAATTAACCTATGACCACCTACTTTATTGCCGATCTTCATCTCAATGAAAGCCAACCTGAAATTACCGAGCTATTTTTGCAATTTATGGCAGAAAAAGCACCGCTTGCAAATGCGGTTTATATTTTGGGAGATCTGTTTGATTTTTGGATTGGTGATGATGAACAATCAGAATTGATTGATAAAGTGAAAACCGCAATTAAAACGCTGACCGAAAAAGGCGTTCCTTGCTATTTTATTTGTGGTAACAGAGATTTTTTAATTGGAAAACGCTTTGCACGAGAAACGGGGCTAACCTTATTGCCTGATTATCAACAGATTGATTTATATGGCAAAAAGACCTTGATTTGCCACGGCGATACGCTCTGTATTGATGATGTCAAATATCAACAATTCCGTAAGAAAGTGCACCAAAAATGGCGCCAATGGCTCTTTCTCTGTTTGCCTTTATCGCTACGAATTAAAATCGCCCAAAACATTCGAGCGAAAAGCCGAGCGGATAAGCGCTCTAAATCTGCAGAGATTATGGATGTAAACCCACAATTTACCGCTGAAATTGTGAAACAAAACCAAGCCGAGTGGCTGATTCACGGTCATACCCATCGACAAGCGGTTCATTTAGAGCCAAATTTTACGAGAATCGTCTTAGGCGATTGGGGAGCGACAGCATCAATATTAGCTGTAACCGCTAATGGTTTTGAATTTAATGAGAAACGTTAAATGATAGATGTAATTATTCCTTGCTATAACACTGAGAAGACTTTGCAACGCGCAGTGCAGAGCGTGCTTAATCAACCTGAATTAGGCACCCTTTGGTTGGTAGATGATGGCTCAACGGATGGCACCTTAGCTTTAGCTAAACTCTTTGAAAGCCAAGTGCCAAGTAAAATTCGAGTGGAGCAGATGTCCCGTAATGGCGGTGTAGCAAAAGCTCGCAACTGGGGCGCATTGCAAAGTGATGCGGAATTTATCGCTTTTTTAGATGCCGATGATGCTTATGAAAATGGTGCGCTACAGGTAGCTCAAGCAATTTTTCAATTCCGCCCTGAAACGGCATTAGTTCGTTTAGCGTTAAAACCAGTCGGGATTGCCGAGCGTTACAGTCAGCATCCTAATTTTGATTATGCGTGGCAACATATGCGTATGACTTGCGGTGGGAATGTGGTGTTTCGTCGTAGTTTCTTCTTTGCCTGTGGTGGTTATCCACAACATCAACTTTTTAGAGAGTTAGGTGGTGAAGATGGTGCTTTAGGTATTGCGACAACCAAAGTGAGCTATGTAGCAACCGCTTTTGATGATCGAGGGGTGTTGCATTACTGTCGAGAGGGTATGCACGCAGAGCATTTATTAGATGCGATTTTATTTAATAAAGCGCGAGAAGGGGTAACACCTGAAAAAATGGCACAGGCCGAAGCTGTTACGCAAAGTATTTGCAATCAAATCAATTTATTGAAATCGAGCCTAAATACCAATAATATCGGCATCAACCCTGTAAATTTGACTTGGGAATAGAATGAAATCAATCTATATCGTTTTGGGTTTTATTAGCTTAGCTTTGGGTTTAATTGGAATTCCTGTTCCAGGTTTGCCAACAACCCCTTTTTTATTATTGTCGTTATTCTTTTTCGGAAAAGGCTCAGAGCGTCTTTATAATTGGTTTATCACAACGAAGCTATATGATAAATATTTGCGTGATTATGATAAAAGCCGAGCGATGACGATGAAACAAAAACTTTCGATTTTAGCGATTGCAGCACCGTTTTGTCTTTTCTCATTTCTAGTTATGCCAAGTTTTTGGGGACGCTTAGTTTTGGTTCTTATTGTGATTTTTCAATATTATTATTTCTTCTTCAAGATTAAAACTTTGGAAAAATAACTTGCCATTGTAGAATAGCCAACCGTTGAAATTTGCAAAAAAGTGAGAAAAAATGACCGCTTGTTTAAGTAAAGAAACTCTCAAAATTGGTTTGATTTCAGTATCAGATCGTGCTTCTCAAGGTATTTATAACGATCAGGGCATTCCTGAATTACAGGGGTGGCTTGAATCGGCACTTACACAGCCTTTTGAAGTCGAAACGCGTTTAATTCCTGATGAACAATCTATCATTGAACAGACTTTAATTGAGCTAGTTGATAATTGTGCTTGCCATTTAGTATTAACTACAGGTGGAACAGGTCCAGCAAAACGTGATGTAACCCCTAATGCGACCCTTGCTGTTGCACACCGTGAAATGCCTGGTTTTGGTGAACAGATGCGTCAAGTGAGTCTTCATTTTGTGCCGACAGCTATTCTTTCACGCCAAGTAGGTGTAATTCGCCACGATTCATTAATTCTAAATCTACCAGGTCAACCTAAAGCAATTAAAGAGACTTTGGAAGGTGTGAAAGATAATGATGGGAAAGTGTTAGTTCGTGGTATTTTCAGCGCAGTTCCCTACTGTTTACAGCTTTTAAGTGATATTTATATTGAAACAGAACCAGACGTTTGCGAAAGTTTTAGACCGAAGTCTGCGAGAAGATAATAATGTCAAATCAGACCATCACCATTGTTAGTTTAACTGGACATCAAGATTACGCTCAAGGCTCAAGCTATGCGATTCAACGTAGTTATCAAGAATTGCAAAAGAAAATTCCTGCAGAGCGCTTGCGTTGCCTTTTGATAAGTCCTGAACGCCCAAAGGATTGTCCTGATTATATTCTGCATAGAAGTTGTAAGCCATTTAGCTATTTTGAATATAATATTTTTATGCTTTACTCCCTAGGGCAACTAATTGATACAGATTTTGCTCTCGTTGTGCAGAATGATGGATGGGTGATAGATGGTAATAATTGGGATAATGATTTCTTTAATTATGATTTTATTGGGGCGCCTTATCCGGCTTTAGTTAAAGCCGTTAATAATCAATTTTGTGAGTACAAAAGAGATATTCCATATTGGTATGCGAACAAAGATAATCTCCCTACCGATCATTATGAGAATCAAAACGGCGGTTTTTCTTTGCGTAGTAAACGCCTATTAAATGTGATGAGAGAGCTAGATCTCAGTTTAGAAATTAAAGCTCCGGATCTCATCAATACTGAACCAGCAGAGTTAAAATGGACGCATGTTGGGCATTTTGAAGATCTATTTTTGACGGGGGTTAAGCGTAAGCAATTAGAACAAGCAGGGTTAAATATTGCACCTAGGGATGTCGCATTACGTTTTTCAATTGAACATTTGGGAATGCATACCTTGTTACATGCACCTCTTGAGAAAAATTTTGGATGCCATTTTTCTTCTACCTTTACGCTAGTTGGGGTAAATAAAGTGCGCATAAACAAAAGAATTGCCCATTCTCAACAAGAAATTGTAGAGAATCCTTTAGTACAAATTTTGCTAAAAAATGGATTTCAGTTTATTGTTCCTCAATCTTTAATTTAACGCCAATATTATGACAGTAAAACAAATACCAAGTCAGTCTATTACAATTGTTAGTCTCACTGGACATCAAGATTACGCTCAAGGCTCAAGCTATGCTATTCAACGTAGCTATCAAGAATTACAAAAGAAAATTCCTGCAGAGCGCTTGCGCTGTCTTTTGATAAGTCCTGAACGTCCGAAGGATTGTCCAGACTATATAAAACACGTTCCTTGCCATAGCTTTAGTTATCTAGAATATAATTTATTTGTTCTATACTCTTTAGCAAGCCTTATTGAGACAGATTTTGCATTAATTGTGCAAAATGATGGTTTTGTCTTTAACGGCGAAAATTGGCGAAATGAATTTTTTGAGTATGATTATATAGGCGCCCCCCTTTCAGGTTACATTGAAGTGAGCGATCTGCAACAAGATGGAAAAGATTCTTATATTTTTCATCGCAGAGACGTATGGGAAAAATATCGTGATTCCCCTCCTGAAAATATGTATGAACCTCAAAATGGTGGATTTTCACTGCGTAGTAAGGCGTTGCTCAATATCTTAAATAAATTAAATATTTCGTTGAATATTACGCCTACGACGCTTCAAGTAGAAAATGGTAAGTGTAAATTAAAGCATAAAACTTTATATCATCACGAAGATCTTTTTCTTAGTGGCTGCAAACGTAAATTGTTAGAACAAAATGGAATGAAATTTGCGCCATCTAAAGTGGCAAGCTCTTTTGCAGCAGAAGATGCTTCGATTGCTAGACTAAATGGGGTACCTTTAAATCAGATTTTAGGTTGTCATTGTATGTCTAAATTGGTTCTCACAAAGGATAATCTCGCATTTATGCAAGAAAGGATGAATATATCGAATAATGATATTCGTACTAATTCGCTTTGTTCAATGTTATTAAATGCCGGCATTAGTATTGATGTTCCTAAAGATTTCTTAAAATAAGCTTCCTTCATAAAAGGAGATAAAATGAAAAAAATCGAAGCAATTATTAAACCCTTTAAACTAGATGATGTCCGAGAAGCGTTAACTGACGTGGGTATTCAAGGAATGACAGTTACTGAAGTGAAAGGTTTTGGTCGTCAAAAAGGGCATACGGAGCTTTATCGTGGCGCAGAATATGCGATTGATTTCCTTCCTAAAGTGAAGTTAGAAGTGATTGTAACCGATGAGCAAGTGGATGAGTGTATTGAAGCGATTATTGAAACAGCTCAAACGGGTAAAATTGGTGATGGTAAAATCTTTGTTTATGATGTGGAGCGTGTAATTCGTATCCGCACGGGCGAAGAAAACGAAGATGCGATTTAGATATTTTGCGGGCGTACGCAGTACGCCCCTACATTCTATATTCAATCAATCTTTTGTAGGGGCGTACTGCGTACGCCCGCTAAGGAAAATATGAAACAAACTGGTATTAAATGGCTTTGGCTTAGTCTAATCACTATTATTGTGGATCTTTGGACAAAATATATTGTGGTGCAGAACTTTCAGCTTTATGAAAGTGTAAATGTATTGCCGATTTTTAACTTAACTTATGCACGTAACTACGGTGCTGCATTTAGCTTTTTGGCGGATCACTCTGGCTGGCAGAAATTCTTTTTCTTAGGACTAGCGATTGTGATTTCTATCGCATTAGTGGTAATGCTGTTTAAAAACAAAGCAGAGTTAAAATTACAAAATTGTGCCTATGCGTTAATTATTGGCGGTGCGATTGGTAATGCGATTGACCGAGCTTATCGTGGCTATGTGGTTGATTTCTTTGATTTCTATTGGGATATTTACCATTATCCTGTATTTAATGTTGCCGATATTGGCATTGTGATAGGTGCGGGCTTATTAATTTTAGAATCGTTATTAGAGCACCGTAAAACAAAAAAGAAGAGTGATTAATTGATGAATATTATTTTAGCTAACCCGCGTGGTTTCTGCGCGGGCGTAGATCGTGCGATTTCAATTGTTGAACTTGCTTTAGAAATTCATGGTGCGCCGATTTATGTGCGTCACGAAGTGGTACATAACCGTTTTGTGGTTGATGGCTTAAAAGCAAAAGGCGCGATTTTCGTTGAAGAATTAGATGAAGTACCAGATGGCGCCATTGTGATTTTCTCAGCACACGGGGTTTCACAAGCGGTTCGCCAAGAAGCGAAAAGTCGAGAGTTAAAAGTGTTTGACGCAACTTGCCCATTGGTAACTAAAGTACATATGCAAGTGGCACGCGCAAGCAAAAAAGGCACAAAAGCGATTTTAATCGGACACGAAGGTCACCCAGAAGTTGTCGGCACAATGGGGCAGTATGATAATGAAAAGGGCGGTATTTTCCTTGTGGAAGATGTGGAAGATATTGCCAAACTGGCGTTGAAAGAGGGCGAAGATCTCACTTTTATGACTCAAACCACACTGTCGATTGACGATACAAGTGATGTGATTGAAGCGTTAAAGCAAAAATACCCTGCGATTCAAGGTCCGCGTAAAAATGATATTTGTTATGCAACCACTAACCGCCAACAAGCGGTGCGCGAGTTAGCAAAACAGGCGCAATTAGTGTTAGTTGTGGGGTCAAAAAACTCGTCGAATTCAAACCGCTTGGCGGAATTGGTATCTCGAATGGGAACACCATCACGTTTAATTGATGGGCCACAGGATATCGATCCAAGTTGGTTAGAAGGTGTAACAACCATTGGGATTACAGCTGGAGCTTCTGCGCCAGAAGTATTGGTTCAATCAGTAGTTGAACGCCTTAAAACATTAGGCGCTACAGAAGTGAGTGAGCTAGAAGGTATCGAAGAAAACACCGTTTTTGAAGTGCCGAGAGAGCTTCGTATCACGGAGATAAGTTAATGAATCGTTTTAAAATTGAATGGGAATGTCGTCGTGGTATGCGTGAGCTAGATAAAATGATTATGCCATTTTATCAAAACCACTTTGATAACTTAACAGAAGAACAGCAAGCAACGTTTGTAGAGATGTTAGGTTACACAGATCCTGAACTATTTCGTTGGTTTATGAATCAACTCCCTGCGCCAACAGCAGAATTACAGGCGATGGTTGATTTGATTCGTTCGAAGTTGGACTATTAATAAATCTTCCCTTATCTCTTTTTATTGGAGAGACAATACAAGCGGTCAGTTTTTGCAAAAATTTTGCAATTTCTGACCGCTTGTTGATTTTAGTATTATTAGGAATATCGATGTCTGAAAAGAAATATGAATTTTTCGGGGAAGATCCCAACTTCCCAACCAAATTAATCACTTTTGTGGTGTTGATTGGTGCTTTTTTTGGTTATCTGAATGAAACATTACTAAATGTGGCGCTCACAAATTTAATGCACGAGTTTGCAATTGATAAAACAACAGTGCAATGGATGGCAACGGGCTTTTTATTGGTAATGGGCGCTTTTACACCATTAACGGCGAATATTATCCAATGGTTTACCACTCGCACAATGTTGTTGGTTACGCTAATTACTTTTGTAGTCGGCACACTAATTTGTGCTTTTGCTCCAAACTTCCCAGTTTTACTGACAGGACGTTTTATCCAAGCGGTTTCAGCTGCCTTTACTGTACCAATCTTATTTAACACCATTTTGCTGATCTATCCGCCAAATCGTCGTGGCACGATCATCGGTTTTATCACAATGATGTTTATGGTGGCACCTGCAATCGGCCCAACGCTTTCGGGGATTATTGTGGATCACTTTGGTTGGCGCTATCTGTTTTTATTAACGGTACCTTTTATTTTGTTATCGATTGCACTTGCACTCATTTTTCTAAAAGTGAATTTACAGCCGATCACTAAACCTAAAATTGATTGCCTTTCTGTATTGCTTTCGATTCTGGGATTAGGGGGATTAGTTTATTCAACCAGTAATTTTGCTATGTTAGGTTTACCGCTGTTTAGTGCTATTTTTATCGGTTCTGTGACATTAGTTGTGTGGTTTACCAAACGCCAATTTCAACTTGAAACGCCACTGATTGATTTAAGCGTATTTCGTGTTAAACAATACCGCTATGCAATGTTGATTTTGGCGACATTGATGTTTGTTTTTATTGGTACTGAATTAATTATGCCGATGTATTTGCAGCAAGTCGTTTTACTTTCGGGTACGGTAACTGGCTTAATTCTATTGCCGGGAAGTGTGGTACAAGCATTTTTATCGCCAGTAATGGGAAATCAGCTTGATAAACGTGGCGCTCGCCCAATAGTTGTGCCAGGAGCGATGATATTGGTTAGCACTTTTGTGCTAATGTTAACTTTCTTCGGTGTGAATAGCCCTAGTTGGTTACTAACGTTAGTCTTTATGCTATTACCGATCTCAATGGCGATGATTTTAGTGTCAGAAACTCACGGTTTAAATGTGTTACCAAAGGAGATGTATCCGCACGGTACAGCTATTATCAGTACCATTAACCCCATTGCAGGGGCGATTGGTGCAGCTTTCTTCGTCGGTGTCACTCATATTGGCGAAACGCTTTATCATACACAAGAAGTTACCGATGAAACGCCACGTTTGGCTATGATGTTTGGTGTTCAGCTAGCTTTTGGAATTGCGGTAGTGATGGGATTGTTTGTTCTTTATACTGCGAACAAATTACGTAAAGAGTAGTATAAAAAAGAATACCCCGCTTAAATGCGGGGTATTTTTTATCTAAAATTACCAACTATAATTTAGTTTAAAGCCTGCATATTTTTGGCTACGGATTTCATTGCCATCAATTAAGCCTGCATTGGCGGATATTCCCCAATTACCAAATTGGGTTGCTAAACCCAATTCATTGGTTATATAGCGTCCAAAGCGTTGAGTAAGAGCTGCATTATTGATTCCCACTTTTAGTTGTTTATGGCTTGCATCAACATAGTAGCTTGAGAAGCTTGGCGTAATGCGAGCTTGGCCAATTTCAAAAGTTTTCGCTAATTTCAATCCGGCGTTATATGCTAGAACATTTGCTGAATCCACTTTGATTTCTGCGCCATTTAATGAGTAATTCACTCCACCAAGATGGAAATATTTCACACCTACCGATGGCTGAATTTCAAAGCCATTGAAATCCCAATGCTTACCTAAATTGAGTCCAACAGAATGAATATTACGGCTAAATTTGGTGTCTTGGCCTTCCAAATTAATTTGGCTTTTCGCTCTCGCATAAGAACCGTCTAAAGTGGTAAACCAACCATTATCGCTTGTGGCTTTGGCGTATAAGCTTGCCATTACAAAGCGATTTTTGCCACTCACATTTTCTGCATAGTCATTGTTTGACTTAGATTGAGAAACCACTAAACCTAAACGCAAATTATCATTTAGTGCTTTTTCAGCTCCGATCTGATTTAACGTTGTATTTTGTTTATAACCACGATAGTGATCAGACTCGTGATGACTCTCTTGATACTCGCTATTTGCCCAGACATCAAAATTACTAGTTTTGTGTTTTAGCAACTCACTATCTAAATTACGTCCAACTTGTAGCAATGCATTGAGTTGAGATGAAACTTCAGAAAGCGCGCTATTAGCATAAATACTCATACCTTGGCTTTGAGTTACTGCTTTTGCAGACACTTTTTCAACCATATCTTCTGCGTTAAGCTGGGTTAAAATCTCATTTAACTCATCTTTACTCATTGATTGGTTAATCTGAACTAAAGTGGCAGCTTCATCATTGCGTGCGTCAGTAAGCGCTTGAGTTAAGTCATCTAAAATCGATTTAGTTTCAGTATTTGGATTTTGTTGGTAGTCCGCTTTCACTTTTTCTAGCTCAATTTCAATTTGATCAGCTAATGCCGATTTATATAAAAACTCATCGACTAAGTCACTATTTGCCGACGCCAACACTAAGCTACATACTGAATCACTTTGATACTGTGCACACAAGGTTTTTGAATACTGCGTAACATAATCATTGTAATTTGCTTGAGCCGTTGAAAGTGTTTTGTCTGCTGTTGTTACAGATGTTTTAGCTTGAGCTAATGCATTTTGAGCTAATGTCAGCTCTAAAGTTGTTTTTTGCAATGTGCTATCAGCATTTGCGAGAGCGGTTTGTGCGTCAGCTAAGGCTGCTGTTGCACTTGCAAGATAGTCAGCTTTTCTAGCTTTCGTCCAGAACCAACGTGTTTTTACATAGTTCTCAGCATTTGTTAGCAGAGTTTGAGCGGCATTAACCCTATTTGTTGTTTGATTCACATATTCGCTAGCTTGCTGTTTAGCTACTAATGTATTATTTAGCTCTTGTTCCGCTTGAGTTAGCGCATTTTTGTAGTTAGCTAACATTTTCTGAGCCTGTTCAACGGCGGATTTGGCGCTACTTGAACCTAATTGTGCGTCACGTAATGGGCTATAAAGGCGATAGTCATTATTTATATTTGCCAAAATATAGCGGTATGCACCCAAATCGACATAGCCATTATTTAAAGCAACATTGACGCTATAGTTATTTTGGTTAGCATTTTTTAAAGTCAGTAAGCTAATAGGGCTGATTTCAGAAGATTCAGCACCACTATTTTTAACATTTAATAAAAATGAACCGTTTGCAATCCCATTTACGGTAATATGATCGCCTTTACCTTTGGCGATATCCGTTAAATAGTTAAATTGACCGATACCCGTTAGATTACTATCGATAGTCAGAGCATTGAAATGCTCAGATGAGCCGATTTTAAAGCGCTGATTCAAAGTAATGTTAGAACCTACTTCTAAATGCAGATTACCAAGATGACTACTTGCGGTGTTATACCAATGGCTATGCGAACCTATCGTAATTTTGGTTGTTGGCATCCCTTTCATAGAGCCGTGAAAATCTGCTTTACCTAAGTTCAAATGGGTACGATGAATGATGTCTGCATTACCATAGATTTGAGTTGTTGGCAGATTTGCAAAAGTTTCATCAGAAAGCACCGCTTGTCTGGTACAACTCGTTGTGCCAGTGTATTCAGAATAGGTACAAACTGTAGATTGGCCCTGTTTAAAACCTAAATTTAATACCGTGTAGCCAGTGGCAACAAAATTCCCCCTAACTTCAGCTACATTACGCCCAATATTTAAGGTTGAATAGTTATAGGTTGTAAATTTTTGGGCGCTAAAACTGCGGTCTATCCAGTTATTATCATCAATAACATCTTTTTTATTGATGACATCATAGGCGTGTTCAACTGGCTTTCCTGACAAAATCACATCGCCGCCTTTAACAATAAATTCACCATTTAATTCGGTTCCGCCATTTAGTGTTAAAGTGTGGCCACGTCCAGTTGGCTGGTAAACAAAATTTAATTTACCATTGGTTTTATTGCTGTCAGTTTCGCCTAAAAAGCCATTAAATGTTTGGTTACGTAACGCAAGATTTTTACGCTCAAGGATAGTTTTTACAGCTGTTGCTCGATCACTTGAAAGAAATTCCCAGTTTACATTACTTGATTGGTTCGTTGGATAATGTTTAGCTGGATTACCTTTTAAGGTAAAGTAATCGGTGCGATTCTTAGCGTGAGTGTTGATATATTCATAGAGATCTTTATCCGCTTCACGCCATTTACCCCATTGAATATCATTTTCTGTGAAGGCAGGGTGTTCAGTAAGATTGATGGTTGCGGCTTTTGTTGCGTTGTTATTCACAATGCGAGCGCCTTCATCGACATTTTGAATGTGATTAAACGTTAGGCTATTACCATTCACATCTAAGCGGCCGCCACGGTAACCAAAGTAGATCTTATTCGGATCGACTTGATCTGAATCGTTTAGCACAACTGTCGCACGTCCACTTACAATTCCTACTTGGTTAAACGCTTGTTTATTGCCTTGAGCGTCTGCCTGTTGAGCTAAAATCACCGTACCATCACCAACGCTAATATCGCCTTTGTTAGTACCAACACCATTTACATAAAGAGTGCCTGCTCCGATTTTAGAGAGTCGATCTCCTTCTGGATTGCTGATTTGCCAAGTTACTTGCTTATCTTTTGCAACAGAAATACCTGCACCAACCCAAGTTTGGTTATCTTTAGGTTTTATCGTTAGATCGGTATTGGCATAGATAGCACCTGCGCCTTGGTCGATATTATTTTGTAGAGTAATAGTGGCTTTTTCACCGCTGAAATAGAAAGTCTTACCATTATTTAAAGACGGTTTTTCTTTCTCTGTATCTGTATCAATAAGAGCACTATCTGTTAGGTCAATTTGATAACTTTCGCCTGATGTTGCAGTAAGACGGCTAGTATTACCTTCAGCCTGCCAAGTATATTGAGCATTAGTAACGCTATTTGTGATATTCGGACCAATATCTTCCTGTTCCTTATCATTCATAAAATCGGCGCGAACAGTCATATAGAGATTACGATTGTTCACACCTGCAGCTTGCAGTGTTCCTACCATAACCCACTGTTTTTCGATTTTATCGTAGGCGAATAGTGGAGAGCCGCTATCCCCGCCAATGCCGTAGCTCGTTAAAGGGGCATAGCCATCCGTATAAAGACTACCAATTGTAACGAGTCCTCCATAGTAAGGGCCGTCCATTTTGTTTACTGTACTCGCAATAGGGTAGATATAGTAAGTCGCAATATGAGAATTATTGCCTTCTAAGTCTTGTTGCTGATGAAGGCCTGAGCCGATTCGTAAAAAGGTATCAAATCGATCGGTATTGAAATAAGGTCTACCACGAACACCTTGTGAGCTTACTGCGGCAGGTGCTGTTTCTGTAATAAGCTTGGCTAAGCGTGGAGTGTGATAATCATCAAATAGTCCTTCTTTTGTGCCATAGCCATTATTACGATCAACGATTTGATAAGAGAAATAGTGAGCGTCAGGATTTTTACCTTCAGCACCAAATTGAACAGATGTATAGCCACGGTTGTGGGCAACACTCGCGATGTACTGATTCGAAATTGCGGTGGCAACTGCAGCCGTTCGACTTACAGGGCTGAAGTCGATCATTGGGGTGTCTTTTAGAAGGGTTCCTAAATAATTGCCATTTTTATCATTAATCGCAAAATTAGATGAGCCAACACTAAAAATTCCTTTGTTAGCGGCTAGATCACGATATATCTGATAGTCGATATCGTTTCGCACTACGCCGGATTCAGCAAAAGGTGCAATTAATGCTGAAGTAAAAACAGCAAGTAAAGTTGGTTTGAAATTTATAGTTTTTATCATAGTACTAAGTCTCCTTCTGGTAAAAAATTCGGAGTTTAGGGGGATTTACTCCCCCACGTTTTGTTCTAAGATAATAAGTTGTCTATGTTCGTGTAATTCAAACCAAAAGCTAACACTAACTGATCAATCTATACAATTTTTACAGTTTTGTAACAGCTATTTGGTTTAACAATTAACTCACGAGCTGCAATAGTTCGTAACTCATAACAGCCTAATTTATAAGTGGTTTCCATTACATCATTAACAGCATTGGCGGTATGTTCGAAGGCTTCCAAATCAGATTTACCATTTAATAAATTTGCTAAGAATAATCCTGCGGTTAAATCGCCCACGCCAACAGGTTCTTTATCAAATGGGTGAAGTGGACGACTGATATGCCAAATACCTTCTGAATTTGCCAGTAACATCTCAAATTGACTCGGATCTTTACCCACTCGGCTAAGATGTTTAACTAATACTTTTTTAGGACCTTTGCTTAGAATCACTTTTACGGCTTCAATCGCTTGTTCAAAATTCTCAACTTTTAGGCCGGTTAGCTCACGAAGTTCAACTAAATTTGGCGTGATGATATCCGCTTCTGCCATTGCAAGATTAATTAAGCCTTCTTTAACGCCATCGGCAACAATACAACCTTTATCAGGGTGTCCCATTACTGGATCGCATAGGTAAATGGCATTTGGATTTTTAGATTTAACAAAACGAGCTGCATTTACAATTTCTTCAACTTGTTCTGCAGAGCCGATATAGCCTGAAAGTACGGCATTACATTGGCTTAATGCGCCGATTTCATCAATCCCTTGCACAATCTCACCAATCTGTTCTTTTGGCATAACCATCCCTTTCCATTTACCGTATTGGGTATGGTTTGAGAATTGAACGGTGTTTAATGCCCAAACATCTACGCCCAATAATTGCATTGGAAAAGTCGCTGATTTATTGCCGGCATAGCCATAAACAACGTGTGATTGAATAGAAAGAACATTCATTGAGTAATACTCCTTTTAAATAATTTGTTGTGTGTAATTGTTTGTTTTTTGTTAATTTAAACTAAAAAGGTCTTGCAAGATAGAAAAAATTCTCTATAATGCGCGTCTCTTTCAACGACATCTTGTCGTAATACATTTCAAAACGCCGACTTAGCTCAGTAGGTAGAGCAACTGACTTGTAATCAGTAGGTCACCAGTTCGATTCCGGTAGTCGGCACCATTTTTCTAAATCTTAGATTTTTAATTCAGAGAATTTTCCCTTTTTTTAATTATATTTTTAATTATTTCTACTGTTATTGAGATGATTTTTTTGTGGCTTATTGCCCTCTCTCTGCAAAAATTGCTAAACGCAATTTCTGCTGTCTCTCTCCCATAAATGGGAGAGAGTAAAAATCGAATATTTCCTTACACCCTCGCCCGTTTACGGGAGAGGGACAGACCGAAGGTGCGTTCAGCACCGCAGGCCAGGGAGAGGGCTATTTGCAAAACATTCCAGTAATTAAAAAACGGCAAGATTTTGCAAATTTTCACAAAAATCTTACCGCTTGTCTTATGACAGATTAAACGTAGCCGTAGCTCATTAAACGTTGATAACGACGATCAAGTAATGCTTCTTGATCTAATGGCGCTAAATCTTCCAAATCTGCAAGTAATTGCGCTTTTAAATTCGCTGCCATTTCGTCAAAGTTACGATGTGCACCGCCCAATGGTTCTTGAACGATACTGTCGATTAACTCTAACTCTTTTAAACGTGGTGCAGTTAAGCCCATTACTTCCGCCGCTGTTGACGCTTTATCTGCGCTTTTCCAAAGAATTGACGCACAGCCTTCAGGTGAAATTACAGAATAAGTGCTGTATTGAAGCATATTCACTTTATCACCCACGCCGATAGCTAAGGCACCGCCTGAACCGCCTTCACCAATTACGGTACAAATTACAGGCACTTTTAATGTTGACATTTCGCGTAGGTTACGCGCAATCGCTTCTGATTGACCGCGTTCTTCAGCGCCAATACCAGGGTATGCGCCCGGTGTATCAATAAAAGTGATGATTGGCATATTAAAACGCTCTGCCATCTGCATTAAACGTAACGCTTTACGATAGCCTTCTGGTGCTGGCATACCAAAGTTACGTTTTACCTTATCTTTTACACTACGGCCTTTTTGATGACCGATAACCATCACAGGACGGCCATCTAAACGCGCAATACCGCCGACAATCGCTTTATCATCAGCAAAGGCACGGTCGCCAGCTAATTCATCAAATTCAGTAAAGATACGTTCGATATAATCTAATGTATAAGGACGGCTTGGGTGGCGAGCCATACGCGAGATTTGCCAAGCGTCTAAATCAGAGAAGGTTTTTTTAGTTAATTCTTCACTTTTTTTCTGTAAGCGCGCGATTTCATCATCAAGGCTAATTTTATCGTCCCCGCTTGCAGAGCGTAGCGCGTCAATTTTCGCTTCAAGTTCTGCAATCGGTAATTCAAAATCTAAATATTCAATGGTCATAATAATTTCCTAATCTGTTTTGACAGAAATAAAACTTCGGTATTCTAACAGTGAATTGTGTGAAATAGTATTAAAGCGGTTCGATTTCTTGAATTTTTTGCAAATTTCACGACAGATCCGACCGCTTTCACGGCGAAACAACAAACTGCCCCATACAGCCACGGTCTTTTAACATTAAATCTGAGACGCCAAAAGTAAATGGAAGTTGCTCATTAGTTGCATTATCGAATTTTACTAATAAAGTCACTTCTTGGTTTTTCTCAATCCAAACCGTATCTCGCCAAGCTAATTGTTTATGTGGCTCTCGCTTCATAGCACGTGTTTCAACAATAAATTTAGCGCCTTGTAGAGTGAAGCCTATCGCTTCATCGCTATGAATATACCAACGTTCCACGCTACCTAATTTGATATTAAAGTCGATTCGTTTTGGATCAAAGCGCTGTTTGTTGATCAGACGATCCAATGGGCTAATTAGCAAGCGGCGCTCTTGGGCAATTTTGAGATTAAAATCTTCTTTATTAAAAGGTACAAGCGCTGGCGTATTATTAAAAGCTGACACCAAACCTTCTGGGCGAAGTTCCAAAATTACGTTATTTTGAAGTTCGTTATCATCACTAAATAGCTGTTTTGCTTTGTAAAAGAAATTACGCTTTTCGCCTGTAATCAGAGAGACATTACCCCCTTCATTCATATCCACTAACACTTCAACACGCTCTGAAGGTGCAAGTTGAATAGTTTCCATTTCAACCGGTTCTGCTAACATTCCGACACCCGTTGCAATTAATAGCAAAGGCTTATCGTTATCTAAGCGGAGCTGATAAGGGCGAGACAAAGAGGCATTAACGATACGTAAGCGAATCCAGCCACGAGCAACATTCAAATAAGGGCTCTCTTGGCCATTCACAAACAGGCGTTTTCCCATAAATTGTGGTGATTGAGTGTCCAGTACCTGTACGCCATTCTTATTGATAAGCTGATCTTGCAAAATTAGTGGAATGTCATTTACGCCATATTTATTGGGAAGCTGTGCTTTACGGCTTTCGTCATCTTCAATCAGCCAGAGTCCTGCTAGGCCACGATAAACTTGAAATGCGGAATTAAGCATTGTGTCAGCGTGATACCAAGCACTACAAGCGGGTTGACTCACCGATAAAATTGGAGACCAGCTGCTATTTTTCTCTAAACGGCGATGGATTGAGCCGATCATATCCGTACTAGCCTGTAGGCCTTGAATGTTAACTGACAAAGGTTGTGGCAAGCTATTGGTATAGGTTAAGCGGACAAAATCCCCTGAGCGAACTCGAACGGTTGGGGCGAGATACTGACCATTTACTCCCCAAACATCGACCAATTTACCTTTATCAAATTGAGTTTGAGCAGGGCGAAAATCCAATCTAACAGGACGTCCACGGCCTACGTCAATTAATGGCGGAATATTTAAGCTTGGGCGATCTTGTGCCCATAAAGATTGTGGGGCAACAGTCATTGCCCCTGCAAAAGCGGTTCGGGTAAGAAATTGTCGACGAGAAAGTTTCATCAAAACTCCTAGGATTGTTGTTCCATTTGTGCTACTTCTTGATCTAATTCAGCAATACGATTTGCCATTACAGTTTGGCATTTTTCAATCAGTTCTCTTAGATTTTCTCGGTTATAACCGCTTGTATCAATTGGCTCAAGCTGTTCACAAATTACGATACCGTTATTTTTGCGATTTAAGTCGATCTTGTCGTGAGTATTTGAACATACAACTGGAATAATCGGCACGCCAGCTGCAATCGCAGTGTGGAATGCGCCAGTTTTAAATGGTAATAAGCCACGACCGCGACTACGAGTACCTTCAGGGAACATCCAAATTGAAATTTGTTTCTCGCGAATAATATCAGCGACTTTATTCATCGTGCTAATTGCGCTACTACGTTTTTCGCGGTGAATAAACACATTGCCAGTTGCCCAATACACTAAGCCAAAAAATGGGATCCAAATAAGGCTACGTTTTCCCACGCTTACAGTGCGATCTGTTACCATTGACGAGATCGTTACCATATCGTAGTTGTTTTGATGGTTACCAATATAGATCGCAGGTTTATCAAAGCCATCTTGATTGCGGGTGATGAGCTTAATGCCTAATAGTGGATGCATTGACGCATAAGAACGAGCTACAAATTTCACACTACTTGGGTGGCGTAAGCGAATTAACGCATAGATTGTCCCAACAACAGAAATCAATATTGCTAATGTTGCAATCGCAACGATACGAAGTAGTTTTAACATAATAAGCCTTTATAGAAAGAGAAAAATTGGGGAAAGTATAGCGGAGATGGGCTGTTTTGCCAAAAAGATCCAACGTTATTGCCTAGTTTTTTAATAGATTTGAGCTTTATCAGTAATCTGTTATATTGCACAAGAATTTTTACCAACCATAAAGGATATTTCTATGGCACAAATTACTCTAGCAGGTAACCCAATCGAAGTTGCTGGCCAATTCCCACAAGCGGGTCAAATCGTTGAAAATTTTGCACTTGTGGCAAATGATTTAAGCGAAGTAGCATTAGCGGATTTCGCTGGTAAACGTAAAGTATTAAACATTTTCCCAAGTATTGATACGGGGATCTGCGCTACATCTGTACGCGTATTTAACCAACAGGCTGCAAATTTAGAAAATACCGTAGTACTTTGTATTTCAGCGGATCTTCCATTTGCTCAAGCACGTTTCTGCGGCGCAGAAGGGATCGAAAATGCAAAAACATTATCAACTTTCCGCGCTAAAGATCTTCACACTGCATTAGGTGTTGATATTGCAACAGGCCCATTAGCAGGCTTAACAGCACGTTCTGTGATCGTGTTAGATGAAAATAACAAAGTATTACACAGCGAATTAGTGCCTGAAATTAAACAAGAGCCAAATTATGAAGCTGCGTTAGCGGTTTTATAATATATTTCTTATATTGTTGGCGCGAGCGTCTCGCTCGTGCCTTTTGCACATATTTGCTCATAGGTGTTACTCTATTGTTTATAAAATAAGCATCACTTATCCCGCCGTTTTCTAATTAATCTAATATATTGTTTTTATTGATAAAACAACCTATTTAACGATCTTATCCTAAGTTATTCACGTACATTATTCAGATCTATCACAAAGTTATCCACATTTGATGGGGATAATATCCGAGCTAATGTGAACAAATAGAAGGATTTTCTTAGCTGAACAGCAAGTTATCCATAAAAGATGGTTTTGAAGGCGTTCTTATGTGGATCTTTACAGCGACCAAATAAGAGAATAGATCGTTTTTAATGAAAATAGATCTCTTTCAAGATCAACAGGTTAAATAAGTTATTCTGGTTAGTTATCAACAAATATTCAATTTATCCACAAAGTTATCCACAACTTGCAAAAAAATCTTAAAATCGAACCGGTTGTAGAGTGGTTTTGGTTGTTCAAAAGGGCGAATTATGAAACAATTAGCCCCATTTCAAACTTTAAAAAATAAGGCGGTCTAGATTGATCGATTTCGATGGTTACCGCCCTAATGTAGGTATCGTCATCTGTAATAAACAAGGACAGGTTCTTTGGGCAAAACGGTTTGGTCAAAACTCTTGGCAATTTCCACAAGGTGGAATTAACGAAGGGGAAAACATTGAAACAGCAATGTACCGTGAGCTCTATGAAGAAGTCGGTTTATCGAAAAAAGATGTGCGATTACTTTGGGCATCTAAGTATTGGTTGAGATATAAATTACCGAAACGTTTAATTCGTTCCGACGGAAATGGCTCTCAACCTGTTTGTATTGGTCAAAAGCAGCGTTGGTTTTTACTTCAATTAGTCAGCGATGAAAGCAATATTGACCTTAAAATGACTAAAACCCCTGAATTTGATGGTTGGCGTTGGGTAAGCTTTTGGTATCCAGTGCGTCAAGTGGTTTCATTTAAACGTGATGTTTATCGCAAAGTAATGAAAGAGTTTGCGCAGGTTTTAATGAGCCAGCCGAGCCAACAGGATAAAGGACGAGAAGAGCGTCCGAAACGTGATTATCCGCGTGATAATCAAAAAGAGGGTAAAAAAGAGTTTCGTAAACCATATCGTGCTTATCGGGGGAAAAAATAGTGATTGAGCTTTTTATTAGTTTTTTAGCCTTGGGGGCGGTCGTTGGCTTTTTAGCGGGACTATTCGGTATCGGCGGTGGCTTGATTATCGTTCCATCATTGGTTTACCTATTACCGATGGCGGGAGTGCCAGCTGAATCAATGATGTCTGTTGCACTTGGCACATCATTTTCTACCATTGTGGTAACCGCATTTTCTGCGGCACAGCGCCATCATAAAAATGGTAATGTTGATTGGCAAGTCAGCAAATATTTTATTCCGGCATTGATGATTTCAGTTTTCTTAGCTGGACTTGTGGTGGGTAATCTTCCAAAAGAGTTGATGTCGAAAATCTTTGCGGGAATGGTGTTATTCCTTGCGCTGAAAATGATTTTCTCAATTAAGAAAGAAATTACCCAACCTAAACCAATTACACCACAATCTACCATTGTGGCAGGCAGTGTTATCGGCGTGCTTTCTAGTATGGCAGGGATTGCAGGCGGTGCCTTTATCGTCCCTTACTTAAATGGACGTGGGCTTGAGATGAAACGTGCGATTGGCACATCATCATTCTGCGGCGCATTACTAGGTTTAGCAGGGACATTAAGTTTTATTACAAGCGGTTGGAATGTACCGAATTTACCTGATTATTCAGTCGGTTATGTTTATCTTCCAGCATTATTAGGTATTACATTAACATCGTTCTTTACTTCTAAATTAGGGGCAAATGCGGCAAATGTATTGCCTGTAGCAACTTTGAAAAAAGCTTTTGCGGTGCTATTAGTCGCAATCGCGATCAATATGTTTTTAAAATAAGGTTTCTATGAACGAACAATTTTTAGCATTTCCCAAAATCGACCCAGTGATTTTTAGCTTAGGGCCAATCTCAATGCATTGGTATGGCTTAATGTATCTACTTGGTTTTGGTTTTGCCTACTGGCTTGGTATTCGCCGAGCAAAAAATTCAAATGGCGTATGGACGACAGAGCAAGTCGATCAGCTACTCTATAACGGCTTTTTCGGCGTTGTGCTAGGCGGGCGTATTGGCGATGTATTCTTCTATAGCTTTGATAAATTATTGCAAGATCCGCTCTATCTTTTCAGAATTTGGGAAGGGGGAATGTCTTTCCACGGCGGTTTAATCGGGGTGATTTTATCGATGATTTGGACATCGCGCCGTCAAAACCGTGGTTTCTGGCAAACCGCTGATTTTGTTGCACCACTAATTCCTTTTGGCTTGGGTTTAGGCCGTATTGGTAACTTTATCAATGATGAACTATGGGGCAGAGTAACCGATGTGCCTTGGGCGGTGATGTTCCCTAACGGTGGTTATTTGCCACGCCATCCATCACAGCTTTATGAAGCATTTTTGGAAGGTTTAGTGCTATTCTTTATTTTGAATATTTTCGTACGCAAACCACGTCCAACAGGCTCTGTGGCTGGCTTATTCTTATTAGGTTATGGTTCTTTCCGCTTTATTGTAGAGTACTTCCGTGAATTTGACCCAAATGTGAATACCGCAGCCGATTTAATTACACGTGGGCAGCTACTCTCATTGCCAATGGTGATTGGTGGGTTAGTGATTATTGCTGTGGCGTATAAGATAAATCGTAAGGGTTAACCGGAATTTAACGATTAATTTCGTAAAGACTGATTTCGATATTATGTCGAAATCAGTCTTTTTTTTGGAAATTTTTAAATTTGAAAGGGGAAATTTACGTTATTTTGTAATAGCTTGCTATGGGGTGAATATTGATCTATTATCCGCTGAATTTTCAACAAATATAAAAGAGGAATTTTACTATGTCAGATCTATTTGCAGACCGTTTAGGAAATATCACTGTTGCTAGTGGTGTTGTTCGTCTAGATTTTTTACGTTTAACATCTTTAGATACTGAAAATCAAAAGGCCGAGCTAAATCAAGCATTCCGCTTAGTTATGCCGATTGATGGAATGTTACAAAGCCTTGAATTACTTGAACAAATGAAAGCGACAATTTTGGAGCAACTGAAAGCTAGACAGGAAGAAATAAACCTTTCCAGCAGCACATCTGTAAATTAATTCGATAAGCTGACCGCTTGTTCCTTTGTAATATTGAGGATCTACCAATGAATACGAAATCAAATGATAAAGCTAAATACACAATGGGATTAGAAGTTGTATTTATCGATACAAGCGTCAAGGATTGGCAAAGTGTAGTACAAGAGTTAGAACAAAAAAACGATGGTTATCAACTCGTCTTATTGGACCCAAATACTAATGGTCTTGTACAAATGGCAGAGCACCTTGCTCATTATCGCGATCTTGATGCTATCCATTTAATTTCTCATGGTAGTAATGGTCAGCTACATATCGGGCAACACATCTTTAATCAAACTAATCTTTCTCAATTCCAGTCTGAGTTAGAAAAAATCGGAGAAGCACTTTCCCCAACAGGCGATATTATGCTGTACGGCTGTAATGTTGCTCAAGATGCCAAAGGTTTAGAGTTTATCAATACCTTTTCTCAGCTTACTCAAGCTGATGTTGCCTCTTCTGAGGATTTAACCGGCTATAGTAAATCAAGTGGTAACTGGGAACTTGAATACCAATCTGGTGAAATTAATTCTCAAGCACTTAGTTTATCTTCCTTTAGTGGTATATTAGCAAGCCATTCAACAAACCTCTCTCTCAATGTTTCTGATCAAAGTCTTTGGTCTGATTCAAAAGGCCTACTTGAAATGACAATTGAAACCTTTGTAGTGAGAGCCGCTCCTGTCAATTATTCTGGTGAAATCAAAAAAAGTTTCTTAGGCGCTGAAGTGGGTATTGATTATGCGATAGGCCATTCTGGGATTCGCACGGGTATTCCAATTGATATTAAAGCATCTGTTGGTACTTTTGATTTAAATTATCCAATCCTTGCAGCGATTGCGCTGCCTAATAGTGTACGTATGGGAGATCGTTTTATTATTGATACTGGTTTTGGTGGTATTGAAAATGCAACGATGAATATCAAAGGTCCAGAAGTTATGGTTGCTGCAAATGCTGTTTTTGAAACATCTATCAATGGGCATTTAGGAATTGAATGGTCGGGTATTCCTACTGTTGATGATGGGGCAGTGGCTTTATTTGGTGAAACCAACAATAAAGGAGCAAGTTATACCGATGGTGTTATTGATGTCAAACTCAATAAAGAGCTTTTCAAGTTAGAAACAAAAGAAGTGTCTTTTTCCACAGCTGATGAGGAAGACGAGGAAGGAGAAGACTCTGGTACAGAGAATAGTGGGGCTGAAAGTGGAAATGATAATGCGGTAACTGAAAAACCGGGATTTTGGGATAGCTTTTCCAAAACAGCATTAAATGGCCGTGACAACTTTGTTGGACCTCTTGGTACTTTTTCATTCAAATTTGATCCACGTGGTTTAGATGGAGAAGCGCGTGCCACAGTAGATGAAAAAGGTCTATGGGATATGAGTGCAATGTTGGCACAAAAGGAGCCAATGTTCTCTCTTACTTTGGATTTAGATGATCTTGCTGGTTTCTTCTTGGAATGGGGAGGGGCGACGGCGACAGTCGGTAAACTTCTTCAAAAACTAGATGGTAAAATTGAAGATGAAAGAAAGCTATTAGGCTTTGATATAAGTACAGATTTTGAATATTCTCTATTAAGTGTTAATGCAACTTTAGGCATCAAACCTGCACTAAATGTAACCTTTGATGCTCAGGATATTGTTGTAACTATGAGAGCGAGCGATGGACAAGTTAAAGTGGGTTCATTGGGAGATCAATTTGTCTTCAACTCTCATAATAACCAAGATGCAGAGCCACTATCTATTACCTGCGAATATAATTTAAAAGGCGAGGTACATTGTGAAGTAGGTGCTTTGATTACTGGTGCTATCGATCTTACTTTACTTGGCGCAGAAGGAAAACTTCTTGGCCAAGAAATTCCACAATTCTTCACAGATAAAAATGGCGAAGATTCAAGTTATTTCTTCCAAACAGAACAAGGCCAGTGGGAATGGAACTTGTTTAAAATTTTCCCAGAACTTGGCAAGTTTAGACATAATGTTAATTATGCTCTAGGTAGCCAAACTTTTAATATTCAATATGGAGAAACAACAGATGTTCCTGTATTGAGCATGCCAAATGTTGCACCAACAATTTCAGTGAATGTACTTAATGCAGAGCGTACCGAAACCAATAGCTATCAATTTATTGAAGGAAATAGTGGCGTTCGTACTCTTATTTTTGAGATTAAACGTTATGGAAATACAGAAGGAGATATTTCGGTTAACTATGCTTTGACTGGCGGGGAAGGTATTGATGAACATGATTTTGGTGCCAATGGGTTGCTTTCAGGGACTCTTCTATTTAGATCAGGAGAAACTCGCAAAACTATAACCTTAGACATTCAGGGTGATACCTTGTCGGAAGCTGACGAAAAAGTTTATTTAGCTCTTTCAACAGAGTCATCAGCCAAAATAGTTAACACCCATACCACTGTTACGCTCTATTCAGACGATCTTGTTCAATACTATATGTATGATAAAGAAGGTGTTTATGTTGGCTCAAATCGTGCTGAAGAAATTTTTGGCACTAATGGCGACGACACTATTTTATCTGCTGGAGGTAATGATGTTATTCGTGCAAATGGAGGAAATGATCATATTAGAGCTGGTTCGGGAAATGATGTTATCTATATTGAGGAAAACTCTGGTTCAGATTATGTTGACGGAGGCGCAGGACGAGATACCTTAAATATTGATTGGAGTAGTTATTCAGCGAACTTGGTACTATCAGTGAAAAAAGCCGATGGGAAATGGGGATATTTCCAAACAGGTAGCTATTCAATAGGTAGTACGGGTAGCTCTGAATCGATAAGTTTGGATAATATTAAGACCATTTTATCTAACGGAAGTGAGTTTAAATATAATTCATATGATTATAGTATTGTTCATGCTAAAGATATAGAAGTGGTCAATATTAAAGGGACGAAAGGCGGTGACTTTATTGCCTATCAAAACGGCCAAGAATATGCGGGTAATGAAGGAATTGATACATTCTATGCGGACTGGTCAAGCTGGAAGGATAATATAGTTTGGAAAGACGGCGGCACAACAGTTAAGGGGAAAGTCGTCGTATCGGGCATGGAACGAGTGCTTTTACAAACGGGCGAAGGCAATGATGTCATTTATGATTCAACCCAAAATGATGATTATCGTTTAGGCAAAGGTAACGATACAATTTATGTAGGCTACAAAAATGGTGCAGATTATGTTGATGGAGGCGCAGGACGAGATACCTTAAATATTGATTGGAGTAGTTATTCAGCGAACTTGGTACTATCAGTGAAAAAAGCCGATGGGAAATGGGGATATTTCCAAACAGGTAGCTATTCACTAGGTAGTACGGGTAGCTATGAATCGATAAGCTTGGATAATATTAAGACCATTTTATCTAACGGAAGTGAGTTTAAATATAATTCATATAATTATAGTATTGTTCATGCTAAAGATATAGAAGTGGTCAATATTAAAGGGACGAAAGGCGGTGACTTTATTGCCTATCAAAATGGCCAAGAATATGCGGGTGATGAAGGAATTGATACATTCTATGCGGACTGGTCAAGCTGGAAGGATAATATAGTTTGGAAAGACGGCGGCACAACAGTTAAAGGGAAAGTCGTCGTATCGAGCATGGAACGAGTGTTCTTACAAACAGGTGCCGGTAACGATGTTATTAATACCACTAAATTTAATACCAACAATGAAATTCGGACGGGGGATGGAAACGATAAGGTTTATACAGGCTCTGGCTCGGATATCATTCGTGCTGGTCGTGGACATGATATTTTGGACGGTGGTGCTGGGGCAGATATTATGGAAGGCGGCATCGGAAATGATACTTACTATGTTGATGATCGAGGAGATCAAGTTATCGAACTCAAAAATCAAGGTATTGATAGGGTTATTTCCAGTCTTGAGGACTATATATTGGCTGAAAATGTTGAAAATCTCACATTAGCGGATAATGTTTATAATGGTACAGGGAACCAAGATAATAACCAGATAAGAGGCAATAAAAATAATAATACTCTTTCAGGACTAGTTGGCGATGATAAGCTATACGGTTTTGCCGGAAATGATAGATTATATGGCGGCGAAGGGGATGATCTTCTTGATGGAGGTTCTGGTGCTGACTATATGGAAGGTGGCGTTGGTAATGATATTTACTATGTAGATAATGTTGGGGATATTGTTGCTGAAAAAGCAAAAGGCGGTATAGATACTGTTTATGCTAACATTGATTATACTTTGGCAAATGAAGTAGAACGCTTGATCCTTACGGGCACTGCAACTACAGGTAAAGGCAATTCTGGTCAAAACATTCTTCATGGTAATGCATTACATAATCGTCTTGAAGGTGGTGATGGTAACGACTCATTATATGGCTATGCAGGTAATGATACTCTAGATGGAGGTGTTGGCGCTGACTATATGGACGGTGGTACAGGTAATGATACTTATTATGTAGATAATGTGAGAGATACTGTTGTTGAAAGAGCAAAAGGGGATACAGATACTGTTTATTCTAGTATTGACTATACTTTGACAAGCCAAGTAGAGCGCTTAATCCTTACTGGCGCAGCAATCACAGGTAAAGGAAATTCTAGCCAAAACATTCTTCATGGTAATACGTTGCATAATCGTCTTGAAGGTGGTGGTGATAACGATTCATTATATGGCTATGCAGGTAATGATACTCTAGATGGAGGTGTTGGCGCTGACTATATGGACGGTGGTACAGGTAATGATACTTACTATGTAGATAATATGAGAGATACAGTTGTTGAAAGGGTAAAAGGTGGCATAGATACTGTTTATGCTAACA
>LEKJ01000026.1 GCA_029852775.1 Pasteurellaceae bacterium LFhippo2 | reverse complement strand
GTTTTACCATGGTCAACGTGGCCGATTGTACCCACGTTAACGTGCGGTTTTGTACGTTCAAATTTTTCTTTAGACATTTTAGTCCCTCTAAACAAACACGGTTACAAATGGTACATAACCACATTAACCAAATGTAGAAATTAATACAAAATTGTTTAATAAGGAAAAGAAGAAGATAGAAAGGTAAGTGGTGCTGATAGGCGGATTTGAACCGCCGACCTCACCCTTACCAAGGGTGCGCTCTACCAACTGAGCTATATCAGCGTTTGGAGCGGGCAGCGGGAATCGAACCCGCATCATTAGCTTGGAAGGCTAAGGTAATAGCCATTATACGATGCCCGCTGTTCTAAATTCGTCTGTCCCAAATCTTTGGATTCAATTAAATAAAAAGGAAATGGTGGAGGGAGAAGGATTCGAACCTTCGAAGGCTGAGCCAACAGATTTACAGTCTGCCCCCTTTGGCCGCTCGGGAATCCCTCCACGATTAATTGAACACTTGATAACTTTAGCAGAATGGTGCCGACTACCGGAATCGAACTGGTGACCTACTGATTACAAGTCAGTTGCTCTACCTACTGAGCTAAGTCGGCGTTGCGTTGTCGTTAGCAAGTGATGCGCATTATAGGGATTTTAGAAAATCACGCAAGCACTTTTTTTCAAAAAAATTAAAAATTTCGTTCTTTCGAATGCAAATCAGACAAAACGCTGATTTTTTAGATGTTTTTATTGGTTTTTATTAGATAAAACCACAAAAGAATCTATTTATATTGTATATTTAACAAAACGAATTTCACTCTAAATAGACAATTTAGAGTGAAAAATTAGAAATTTGGCAACGAGACTATAAGAAATGCCTAAAATTACTCCTTTTTTAACTTTTGATCGTAATCAGTGGGCTGATTTACGCAAATCTGTCCCCTTAACTTTAACAGAACAGGATTTAAAACCTTTACTAGGTTTCAATGAAGACATTTCTCTCGAAGAAGTTAGTACTATCTACCTGCCTTTAGCGCGTTTAATAAACTACTATATAGAAGAAAATATTAAACGTCAGGAAGTATTACACCGTTTCTTAGATGTGAAATCGCCTAAAGTACCTTATATCATCGGAATTGCTGGTAGTGTTTCTGTCGGTAAAAGTACTTCTGCTCGTATTTTACAAGCATTACTTTCCGAATGGCCTGAAAAGCGCAAAGTTGACTTAATTACCACTGATGGCTTTCTCTATCCACTTGCAACGCTCAAACAGAAAGAGCTACTTAAAAAGAAAGGATTCCCACAATCTTATGATCTGCCACGCTTAATTGAGTTTGTTTCAGATATAAAATCTGGCAAACGCGAAGTGAAATCGCCGATCTATTCGCATTTAACCTATGACATCATTCCTGATCAATACAATGTGGTTGATCAACCCGATATTGTGATTTTAGAAGGTTTGAATGTATTACAAGGAAGAAGAAATCCAAATAGCGCAAATAGTGTATTTGTTTCGGACTTTGTCGATTTCTCTCTTTATGTTGACGCTGATGAAGAGTTATTAAAGAAATGGTATATCAACCGTTTCTTGAAATTCCGCCGTGGTGCTTTTGCTGATCCCAACTCCTATTTCCACCACTATTCAAAACTATCGGAACAAGAAGCGATTAATATTGCGAGTAGTATTTGGGATGAAATTAATGGCTTAAACCTAAAACAGAATATTTTGCCAAGCAGAGAACGCGCGAATCTCATTTTGGTAAAAGGCGATGACCACGCGATTCAAACCGTTAAATTGAGAAAATAATCTGTATGGCAAACACTGGTTTCCAATTTAAGCAATTCTTCATTGCACACGATAAATGTGCAATGAAGGTCAATACCGATGGGATTCTACTTGGTGCAATAGCTGATATTTCGGATACTCGCCAGATTTTGGATTTAGGCACTGGTACAGGCTTAATTGCAATAATGTTGGCGCAACGCACCGCTTGTGATCCGAATACAACCATTACCGCCCTTGAACTTGACCCCGATGCCTTCCAACAAGCGGTTGAAAATGCCCAAAATTCTGCGTGGGCGGATAGGCTTAATATCATCAATGCAGATGTGATGCAGGCAGATTTCCGCCAACAATTTGATTTAATTGTCTCGAATCCCCCTTATTTTGAACACAGCCTTGCAAGCCGTAATCAACAGCGAGATTTAGCCAGAGCGGTTATAGATAGCCATTTTAGTTGGCTTCAACAAGCAACAAAATGGCTTAGACCACAAGGGAAAGTCTGTTTTATTTTGCCTTTAGAAAGTGCCGATAAGCTTATTATGCAAGTCGCCCAGTCTTCGCTAAATTTAACTTGTAGTGAATATATTGCAATTAGAACAAAGGAAGGGAAAGCGCCAAAACGGGCGATTGTTACTTTTACATTTTCGGCACAATCAAGAAAAGAAAGGGAAATTGTTATCTATCAACAGGATAATCAATATACCGCTGAATTTGTGGCACTGACAAAAGCGTTTTATCTAAATATGTAGTTACTACTATTTACTTGGTCCAAACGTGGACGTTTGAACCATCATTTTATATTTGCAAACTGCTATTGATGGCGCGAACGTCCACGTTCGTGCCAAATCTCTATAAAAGATCCCCATTTGCAAAAAGTTAGTAAGATTTCACTTCAAACTCTTTCTGTAGTTTTTCGATACTCTCAACTTTCTCAAATCCTTCTAATTCAACAGGTTGATTAATCTCTTCCTTGGTACCAATCGCTTGACTGACAAACACAAAACCCGTTTGATCGATAATCGCTTGTTGATAGAAATCGATCACATCTTGCTGTTTTAAGCCTTTTACAAGCTCAATCACCTGCGCTTTGCGATCAAATTTCTGATTACCACGCCCGAAATCAGTCACAAATTCTGCAAATTCTTGGTCTAGTGATTCTGGTTTAAACTGCAGCTGCTCTAATAAACTTGCGCGGTATTTCTCAAATTCATCGCCAGACATTGCTTTTAACTTCGTAAAGCTTTCCGCGAAGAAGCGTTGGTTATGTTCCATAATGCCTTTTGGCGATGTAGATGGACTCTGCACAAAAAATTGCAATCCTGATGTTTTGCCAATTGTGCTACGGTTTGCATAAACCACATAGCCAAGCTGTTTATCGGTACGTAAATCGTCAAAATACCAACGTGAAAGAATATCTTTTAAAAGAATTGCTCGGCTTAAACCTTCTAATTCTGCATAGCCTTTTGGATAATATGCTACAACCAGTGCATTATCTTCGTGGCTGATCGATTTAATATAATTTAGTTTGCGCTCACTTTGGCTGATATCAATATATCGACCAAAATCAAGAGCAGAATTATTGTTTTTAACCACATTTGTTACTGTTGAAATAAGCTCTTTCAGTTGTTCATCACTAAGATTCCCCACAGATAACACATTCAAACCCGTGATTTGTGTCAATAATTTCTCACGCATTTGCTGAATGTCCGCTAAAGTAATTTCAGCCACCATTTTACGCGTACTTTCGACTTCAAAATATGGATAACTTGCAAAGCTAGTTAATACTCGATTCGCTTGGCGTAATGCATTATCTTTTTCGGCTTGATCTAGAGCTTCTAGTACACGTTGTTTTGCTTGAGCTAACACATCTTCGCTCAATTCAAAAGAAGCGAATTTAGTCATCACATCATTCGCTAATTTAGTTAAGTGCTGCGTGTAGCCGCCTGCACCAACAATAATGCCATTTTCAGTTGTATCAAGACTCACATCCATACCCGCAACAGACGCTTGAAAATCAATTTTGCTTTGCACTAAGTCATTCATATAATTCAAAATTAATGCACTAATAGCCTGTTTTAAATCATCTGCTTTATTTGCAATTGAAAATGTCATTGCAATATTCGCTTTCGGCTCATTCGCAAAATAGACACTCGGCATTGCATAAACCGTTGTTGCTTGCTGTTGCTCAATTAATGTTGGAATTTTACGACTACTATCCACCTGATTTAGTGAAAAATCCGTGGCAAAATATGGATTCAATTCAGGCAGTTTAATCTCTGGATTTTTCGAAAAATCTAACCACTCTGCTCTCTGCTGCTCGCTAATTTTTGCGACTGCATAAGGTGCTTCAAAATAGCGTGTTTTCTTATCAGTTTTCGCCTTGCTATCGACTAATAAAATTCGCACATTGTCGATATTCATCAGCTCTAACTTAGCACGAATCGCTTGTTCGTCCATATCTTCGACCACAAAACTTTGATCGATAATATTTTCAAGGGGATAGCTCAGCATTTGGCTAGCTAAATCGGCAACATAATTGCCCGTTTTCTCAACTTGAAGATGTTGAAACTCTTGGCTTAGACTCTCTTTAACTTCATTAAAATAGCTTGGCTGAATCCCCGCTTTTTTGATCTCTTCAATCTGTTGGAACACCATTGAGATAATTTTATCTCGTTCCGCCAAGCCTTTGTCTGTCAGCTTAATATAGAGAGTAAAAGCACCGCGATCTCGGCTAATATCGGCTTCTGAACTTGCTTGGATACCGCTGTCCGATAAACCATTTTTGATAAGATAATCAGATAGCGTGCCTTCGGTATTATTACCAAACACATAGCCTAAGTACTCACCGCTTTTGTGCTTAAACTGCGCTTTATCTTCTGGCATATCAAAAGAAAGCGCTAACATCTTATTTGGCTTAACTGGTCGATACTGCCCGATAATACCCTTATCTTCCGTGCGTAAAAATGGTACATCAACTTTTGGCGCGCTGATTTTTTTATTCTCAACCTTGCCCAAAGTCTGCTCCGCTAATTTCGCTAACTTTTCAATTGGCTGATTAGAATAGAGTACTGCTTTCATTAAATTTGCAGAATAGTACTTATCATAGAATTTAACGAGCTCTTCTTGAAGTTTGCTATTTTCTTTATCTGATAAAGTCTCATTATTACCCACTGCGAATTTAGTCATCGGGTGAGCTGGGTTTGCGGTATCTAAATTCACTTCTTGAATTAAGAAACCATCATTTGATTTTGCACGCACCATTTCCGCATTAACTGCATTCACTTCTTTCTTAGCGTTTGTTTCGGATAACAGTGGCTGCGCGAAAGTATCGCCATAACGATTCACTGCTTCATCAAAAGCATTGTGGTTTACTTCCATAAAATAGACGGTTCTGTCAGGTGCTGTATACGCATTGTTATAACCGCCATTTTTTGTTAAAAAAGCGTCTAAGCTATTGGTTTCTGGGAAGTTTTTTGATCCCATTAAGATCATATGTTCCAAATAGTGCGCAAGCCCTTGTTGCTCAATCGGATCTTCCATTGAACCAACTGGCAATGCCACAGACATCAGTGATTTATTCGCTTTTTCATCAGAAATCAGCAACACTTCCATACCATTATTTAATTTAATCCCTTGATAAATAGCTTTATCCGTCGGACTTTTGTTAATTACCGTTTTGAGTAATTCAAAGCCACACTGCTGTTGAGTTTGGCTATTTACCACATTACAACCGGTCGGATTTTGTGAATTATTTGCAAATGCGGGCGCCATCACACCAAAGGCTAAAATGGCTTGCAGGGTATAAGTTAATACAGACTTTTTCATAAAATTTTACTGTTTGCTAGACAAAAGGTAATAAGGGCGCATAAGCGCCCTGTTGTTATATTATTTTTTAAGTATTGCAGAGCTCATCAGCGCAAACCATTGCATTGTACGTTGATGAATTTCAACCCAATTAATCTTATCGGTTTGAGCAAGGATTCGTTGCATATAAACGCTGTCAAGGCTCTCAACGTACCTTTGACAGCGCTCCGCTCGCGAAGTTTCTTCTTGAAGATCCTTAATATTTTTAAAATAGCTAGTCAACGATGTAGTTAACGCCCACTTTAACTCGCTAAAACTCGCTAAATAATCTGCAATATATTCCGCCAATAGCTCTCGTGCTTGCTCGCGTTCAATCCGATAAAACTCAAGGAAGGCTGCGTCATCGTTTGAGCGATAATAAAATTTCAGCGAAGGATCTTGAATATAGCCGTTCGCACAAATCGCTAAATGATAAACCCACGCTTGAATCATATCTTTATCGCGTAAATCACCGACACGCCACAGCACAATTTCATTGCCAAAATAGTTTGGAATATTTCCAACTAAATTGACCGCTTGCTCTTGGCAAATAACCTTTAAGTCGATTTCATAAATGCCGCTCTCTTTCGCCAAATAAGTCGCTAACGCTGATTTTAATGATTTAATGCTTTCCAATAATTCATTTTGGGCAATCGTAGAAAAGGCATTAACAGGCAAATTCCCTTTTAGCGTTTCATTATTAAAGAAATTCTCTATCTGCTCTTCATTTAAGTTGAGTAAATCATCACGTAAATTATATTTCTCTAAATTATTTAAGTTGAAATGTTCGCTCTCTAAATTTTGTTGATCATCAAATTTAAAATAAACCCCTAAATGATGATTAAAGAAATACGCAACGGGATCTTGTAGATAACGAATTAATTCCGATAGATCAATTTCTGTTGGTAAATTTGCTTTATCAATATTTAATTTAGTTAAGAAATTATCCACATTCAGCTGTTTATTTTTAAGCTCTAGCCACTCTTTGTCGTAGGAAATATTGCCATCAATAAAGTTTTTCGGGCTAAATACCGTCATTGCGTGATGTTGAACTGGGAATTTCTGCTCGTCCGCCAAATTTTCATTAATATAGTCCGTTAATTGAGAAACTAACACTGACGGTAACTTCTCTGCACTGCTTGTGAGCGACTGCCCCACATAGCTGATATAGAGCGTTTGCTGTGCTGATAGCAAGGCTTCAAGGAATAAATAGCGGTCGTCATCACGGCGCGCACGGTCGCCTTTTTGTGGCGCATACTGCATTAAGTCAAAGCTATTTAATGTTTGTTGGCGTGGAAACTCCCCTTCATTCATTCCTAATAGACACACCATTTTGAACGGAATGGCGCGCATCGGTAATAAGGTACAGAAATTCACTCGTCCAACAAGGAAATTTAGGTTACTACGCTGTTCACTTAACTGCTGCTCAAATAGCTGGGTTAGCACATCAATCGTAATTTCTTGGGTAAAATTCGCTTGCTGAATTGTCTCAATAACACTCTCAATCGCTTTGCGGAGATTCAGTAGAGTATCGCTGCTTTCGTTGCTATCTTGATAGAAATTATCCACAAGCTGAATCAGAGTCGTATGCCAATTCTCAAGGGATTGCGGCTGCTGAATAAACTTAATCCAACCGGTCAGATTGTCGATAAATTTTGCAAAATGCCCCGTTAATTCCGCGCCCAAGCCATAACTTTCATCAAAGCTAATAATGCCCTGCCAGCTATTATTTTCTTCTTTTAAACTCACGCCAAGTAGTAAGCGGTTTAAGCCATTTTCCCAAGAGTTATAGTTTTGCCAATTTGGATTTTGTTGATCTAAACCAGCGCGAATCCCCGCGTTATTGACCCATTTACGCAGAGTAAATAGTTGCTCACTCTTTAATTGATATTTGTCTTTAATCGCATTTACATCAAATAAATCAAGGACTTCTTCTACAGTAAACTTACGCTCTTTAAAAGTTAATAGACTTAAAAAGCTCGCCACAATCGGATCAATAAAATTGATTTTTTGGTCGGAAAGCGTAAATGGAATATAGCGTTTATCACCGCGTTCATAACGCGAAAACACCGCATTAATATAAGGTGCATAGCTATCAATATCCGCCGACATCACAATAATATCTTTTGGCGATAGATCAGGATTCTGTTCAAACTGTTGTAATAAATTATTGTGTAACACTTCCACTTCGCGCATTTTGCTATGGCAAGAGTGAATTTGAATTGATTTATCCTGTTCAGCTAAATTAAATTGGCTACTATGCTCAAATTTAAAAATTGCCTGTTTAATTTGCGTTAACAGTGATTCATTATCTAAATAATCAAAGTCTGGAATATAATTTGCATCAATTTCAGCTTCGGTTAATAAATTTAAAAACTCTTTGCCTTGCTTACCCCAAGTTACTAATAATGGATTGCCTTGTTCCGCCAACAACGAATCAAATTCTTGTTGTGATAACGCTTGGTTTAATGCCAATTTCTCAATAATTTTATCTTCACGAGAATCCGCCCAAAAGACTTCGCTTGGGTTAGTAAAAAAGAGATAAACTCGGCAATATTCGCTTAATTTCTTTAATACTGCGAGCTGCGAAATAGGCATAGACGAAATACCAAACACAAAAATTCGTTTTGGTAATTTATCTTTTTCTTGTTCGGTTAAATTCTCTAATTTATCAAAATAGCGCTGTTGCAAATAAGCACGATGAGAAGTATTAAAGATCACTTCATCGCTATCTTTTTTAATATCTGCAACCAATGCATTCCATAAAATACTTTGCCAAAGATTACTCTGCTCAATATCTTGAAAATCTCTGTTTTTGGAAAATGCACTATTACGAATTTCTTCCACAACTAACTGGGGCTGATTGCTTTCCCAGTGAATCAGCCATTGTGGGCGATAAACTAAATATTGGTCGAACAAATCAGCAATTTTGCTTGCAAGCTGATAGAGCTTGAGTTGATCAGGTTGCTGTAAATAAGAACTTAGAGAAGCAAATTCTGGACGAGTAAGATAATCTGGAATTAGGCGCATTAATCGCCATACCATTGTGCTACGCTCAAAGATATTTTCTTTCGGTAATTCTGGAAATAACAGGCGGTATTGTTGCCATAAAAAACTGGTTGGATAAGGAAATTGAACACTACCTGCAACGCCGGTTTCACTCGCAATTTGCATCTGCAACCACTGCGCCATACCGATACTCTGCACTAAGATCGTTTCTGATTTGAAAGGATTAGGATTGGGATCTTGTTCTAAGATTTTGATCAGCAGATCTTTCTGCGCACCAAGTTGATTTGAGTAATAGACGCTAAACATATTATTTCCTTTATCTTGAGCATAATAAGTGGCTATTTTACCTATTTATTGTGCAATGATCTAACGGATTGACACTTCTCCCAATGGAAAACTCACTTTAACCACATCAGATTGACATTGAATCTCAAAGCGCAGTCCATTTTGGCTAAAACTCTTTTCACACTCTCTTTTTGCCATTTTTAAGCTCATCTGATTCTCGGCGATTTGCAATGCCTGACGTTGTTGATAAAGAAAATTGCGCTGATTATTATGCATTGACTGCCATTGGGAATAGCTCAAATAGATAATCGAAAAAAGTACTAAAGCAATCATCACACTGGTTAAACTTTCCGCCCGATAAAACGTTTTCATCTTATTCCTTACTTAAAATGGTCTGGGAATTAGGCAAATAGTGCCATTGAGAATATCTCTTTTCCAAGTTATCTACGACTGCTCTTCGATAAGTTAAATTACGCTCTTCTCTTAAGTTATCGAAAGAAGAATAGAGCACGCCGTAGATCTTTTTACTGCCTTTAATATCAAAGTAAAAATCTGTTGCAACGATGCCGTAGAAGTTTTTCGTCAGTGTTTCATCAATATCCTTTAGTGCCACAACAATTTTTGGATCTTGCTCACTACTTTCGGGTAGATCTGCTAAAGAATAAATATAATGCACCGCTTGTTGGTAGGTGTCTAAATCTAACCACTGCTTGATATCATCAACTTGAATGTATTTATCTCTGGTTGACTTAGGGCGTAAAAATAACGTGGTATTCATACAACTAAAGCGATAACTGAGATGGTTTAAATTGATTTCGATATGCTCTTTTTGCTGAGTCGCGCACTCGGCCTCTTTGTCTATGTTGAGTTTTTGCACTAATTGCACTTTCTCAGTGAGATAATTTTGATAGTACGATTGGGTGACTTTTTCCCTAATCATCGCATCATCACGACTGATAAAAAATAGCGTTAAAATCGTGGATAACAGCACTAGCCCGACTAATAACGCACTTGCCGACTGAAAACGCGCGAGTTTCATTTTCCTTCTCCACCGCTATTTAAAATATAGCTATACGCTGTTGCACCGTAGCTGATATTTGGCTGTTCAATAGACTTTAAACGCAGTTCAATCTTCATTAAACTCTCCGCCTTTAACCAACTTAATTTAAACTGTTCAACACTATATTCGCCTAAATGGGCGACTCTATCCCACCTACCTTGTTTACATTCTGTCGCTAAAATTTGGCACTCTGTTTGATGACACTTCTGCAATTTATTGTCGTTGTAAAGATATAATGAATTGTCTTCAAACTTTACCCCAAAGATCTCTTTTGCAATATATCGAGTATTATTGACCCCTTGATTCTGACAAGCCGATGAATGGCTACGCGTCCCCACACAACCATCATTATTTAAATCGGAAATAAACAGCAAACAGTGCTCTGAAGAGAGCCGATAACTTTTATGGTGAAACTGAAAAAGTGCGTAATTATTGTTTTCGCGCAAGCTCCCTTGATAATTGATTTTTTGAATATGCTGTTGGAGATAATCCAGCAGATGATGAGTATGTTGCTGTAGGCTAAACAGTGCCTTTTGCTTATTTTGACTATAGTAGTGATCCGCATAAAACGAGCTTGCCACAAGCAAAAGAAAGCTTGCGATAGATAATGAAACGAGCGTTTCCACTAAACTAACGGCACTAATAACACTAACGACAGGTCGTTCTTTTGCCCTTTTGAGCCACATAAATCACTCCCCTTGGATCAAATTGAATATATTCATTAAGATTGTCCATCTCTAGCCCCAAGCATTTATTCGATAACTGCCCCGAAACCCCATAAATATTAGAGAACACATTGGGATAAAGGCTATTACTGATGAGCTTTAACCTTGTAGGACTTTGATAAAGCAAATAACTTTTTGGAATCACACAACTTGTTAGATTCAAACAATCACAAGCAATTTGCTTTTCATCTTCATTTTCAACAGCCACCATACACCACCGATCACGACTTTGATTTATCGATAAAGAGAAATTCTTTTGTTGATAACGCGCCTTGGTTTGAATGTGATAGACAAAATTTTTGATCTGCTCAATTTCGTTATCCAAGCTCATTTGGCTGTGCAACTTAAATATCACAGGCGAAATAAAGTAAAGTGCAATTACCACGACCAGTAAGGTGACTAAACTCTCAATTAAGCTAAAGGCGTTCAGCGGTTTAATTTGAATAGCACTCATTTGAATAGACATAGTGTTTCTCTCTTAAGAAGATATTAAGAAGATATAGAGAAATACTAAGTTTTGATAAGCATTTGTAAATTGAAGATTTGTAATCTTTCGACGAAGATCACAAAAAAAGTGGGACGCTAGTCCCACTAAAGGGGAGTTTAAGATAAATATTATTAGAATGACGTTGTATCTTGGAATAAACCGACTTTAAGATCTGTTGCGGTATAGATCACACGACCATCGACTTCCACTTCGCCGTCTGCCATACCCATTACTAATTTGCGATTAATCACACGTTTCATATTGATTCGGTAAATCACTTTTTTCGCTGTAGGTAAGATTTGACCTGTAAATTTCACTTCGCCTACACCTAATGCGCGACCTTTACCTTTACCGCCGATCCAACCTAAGTAGAAACCGACTAACTGCCACATTGCGTCTAAACCTAAACAGCCAGGCATTACTGGGTCACCGATAAAATGGCAACCAAAGAAAGGCAAGTCTTTCTTAATATCTAACTCTGCTTCGATATAGCCTTTCTCAAATAGACCTTCAACATCGGTAATTTTAGTAATACGGTCCATCATTAACATTGATGGCGCAGGTAATTGTGGGCCTTCACTACCGAATAATTCACCACGACCCGATGCGAGCAAGTCTTGATAATCGTAGGTTGGTTTAATGTTAGGTGTACAAGTGTTCATTATTTTTTTATTCCTGTATAAATGAAAAAGTCTGTTACTAATCTCTAGCACGTTGCCTAAGCAATGCTGATATAGTAACAGACTTTTAAAATAGCGAACAAGTGTAAGCTGACTTGTCGGATCAGTGTCGCTTAAACCATTTGTAAAAGTTTAGCCAAAAACGAGCGCTTGTTTCTTCAGGGTGATTTTCAATCCCTTGATGAACCAAACTAAAGATAGATTCTTTCTCTTTGGTTGGGGATTTTTGCGCTTTTTCATCACTCAGATCTTCATCGTAGAACTGGCGCTGTAATAAAATCTCAATCGCTTCAAACACATCAGAAACCGCCCAAATGGTAAATTTGCCATCTTTTACTGCATCTAAAATCGACTGTTTTAAACTTAAATGGGATAGACATACCGTAGGAATAATCACACCTTGTTTGCCAGTTAATCCACGTGCTTCACAAATATTGAAGAAACCTTCAATTTTCTGGTTTACGCCCCCAACGCTCAACACATTCCCAAATTGATCAATAGAACCTGTTACAGCCAGAGACTGTGGCAGTGGTAATTTAGTTAATGCACTAATTAACACGCAGAAAATAGCCAATGATGAACTATCACCATCAATTTCTCCATAAGACTGCTCAAAAGCTAAAGACGCAGAAAACGGAAGTTGCGTTGGCAATTCAAGTAAATTCGATAAACAAGATTGCGCGATGATAATCCCTTTCGAGTGAATATTTCCGCCTAACTCAACTTTGCGCTCAATATCGTGAATCTC
This sequence comes from Pasteurellaceae bacterium LFhippo2, assembly GCA_029852775.1. Classification (GTDB taxonomy): domain Bacteria; phylum Pseudomonadota; class Gammaproteobacteria; order Enterobacterales; family Pasteurellaceae. Next base: position 15,072 of record LEKJ01000026.1, on the reverse strand, counting down.
ACCATCGCCATACTGTACATTACAGCTAATACGCAAAGGCTCGCCAAACGAATGGGGAATGCCATCAAATTCCACAACCGATAAGCCATTGATCTGCCCAACGGTTTCATCTTCTGTTTCAATATATTGCTGGTTATTTAGAATGTCTTGCAATACATATTGGTTTAACACCGCAGATTGCTGTTCTAAGTAGTCAAAATAACCTTGAATATCATCGAAAACAGCATTTTCTGGATAGAAGTTATTAATCCCTAAAAGGTGTTTTTTCAATAGAGTCGGCGAAATTGAAATTAGCTCTTGGCTCTCACTTTCGCGGATATAGTTATGCAAAAATTGATTCAAACCTTCCGAAGAAAATTGTTTATGGGTATGTACTTGGCTTGCGCTTTGAACATAGTCGCCCCATTGCTGAATGTTCTCTTCATCAAGCATAAGATAAGATTCAATTTCGGCATATTGGCTAAATTGATATAGGCTATCGTCGTAAGTCGCAAGGGTTGAAATATCATCGCGACTACCGACTAACACTAATTTAAACTGGCTTTCAATGGTCGGAGAAAGAGTTGGCACTGCGTTTAACGCAGGCTGTTCATAATGACCAAATAACAAGGCTTGTTTGAGCTTATCCCATTGCGTAATATCCAACAGCAGAGAATTGATATTTAAAATCAATACCTTGTGATGAGCTTGCTGAATGGCTCCTTCAACGGTTTCTGTGCGATTTTCTTTATCCAAATAGAGACGATAACCGAATAATCCATTACGATTAAATTCAGTTTTGGTAATAGTCTCAATATTTTCCGATGCAAAATACCCTTCAATTTCCGCTAAAAATTCTGGGAAAGTCTCTGTTTTCAAGATAAGCGCAGAACCAAAACCACTTGCGATAAATTGATCGATCGCTTGTTGAGTTTTCTCTTGGAAATCAAAGAATTTAACCCTTTCACTCTGCTCTGCGAAAGGGTATCGAAGGGTTAAAGATTGCCACTGAATTGGATTAATTTGCACAAAGTTGCCTCGTTATAGAAATTTCGTTCATTATACCTGTAATTCCGTTATACTTCACATATTTAACCTATCTTTCTGATTAACCAAACAAACCTATGCGCTATCAAAAATTAGAGATTCAAGAAGCAAGTTGGAAATGGAAATACTTGCAGAAAAAATACCGTGAAGGCGAAAATGTCACAAAACACGAAGAAAAGAGCCTAATTGAGCTAAAGATGCAGTTGCTTGCGACATTGCAAAATTCGCCCGAAGAGATCGAAGGCTGGATTAAGTCGGAGATGACTGCAGAACAACGTAAAAAAATTCGCCAATCAATCCGCGCACGCCGTAAACGCTTCTTCAATGCTGAAAAACAATCGACAAGGAAAAAGTCTATTGATTTAGATTATGCAAGCTGGCTACGCCTTTCTAAGCAATCTAGAGCAATGGAGATGACGCTATCCGAAACCATTAACTATTTGATTGATGAGCTAGAAAACAAGCAAATCTATACGGAACAGCTTGATAAAATGAAAGCAAATTTGAAGGCTCTATTAGGATAAAATATCGTAGGATGGGCATCCCTGCCCACCAATAAAATCAATGTGTTATATAACGGTGGGCAAGGATGCCCACCCTACAAAATAAATATTTATGACACAAACAAAAATGCCCGCATAAGCGGGCATTTTTGTTAAGCTTTAAGGCTTAAAACGTAATTACATAGTTACGTCTTTTGAACCTTGAACTTGTAATTCAACACGACGGTCTGGTGCTAAACATGCGATTAAAGCTTTACGGCCTTTAACTGCATCACAAGTGTTGCCAGTTACTGGGTTCGCTGAACCGTAACCTACAGCTGTGATGTTAGCTGGGTTAACACCTTGAGAAACCATGTAGTTAGCTACTGTTTCTGCACGACGTTGTGATAATTTTAAGTTTGATGCTGCTTTACCAATACGGTCTGCGTGGCCGTTAACTTGGATTGCTGCATTGTTTAAACCTAAGTTGTTGATCTCAGTGTTTGCTGCATCTAAAGCTTGTTTACCAGCTGTTGCTAAGTTAGCTTTACCGAATGCGAATAATACATCTGAGCTGAATGCGAAGTTTTTAGTTACAACTTCAGGAGCTGCTACTGGAGCTGCACCTTGACCGAAGCGGTATGTTAAACCTGCAGATACTGAGCTGATGTCTGGACGGTAGTCAGAAGCACCACCCATACGACGTAAAGTAGCTGCGCTTGCTTTACCTGCGTTGTTTAACCATTGGTATTCAACTTTAGCTGCTAATGCTGGAGTAATTGCGTACTCAGCACCTGCACCTAATACTAAAGAGCTTTGGAAACGTGAAGTTTTTGTAGGAACTTTAGTCTCAACGTTTACAGTTTTGTATGCGTTGTTTACTAATGCGATACCTACTTTACCAAATACGTCTAAGTTAGGAGCAACTTCGTAGCTTGGTTTTAAGCTAATTACTGTACCGTGAGCTGAGTGACGGAAAGTTTGTTTATCTTTACCCGCTGCAGTTTTTTCTGAACCACGTACACGACCGAAGTAGTCATAACCTAATTCAGCAGCTAAGCCTAAACCTGCTTGGTTTAAGATTTGGTAACCACCGAAAACACCGTAAGTTACAGAGTTTTTGTTGATACCGTATTTACCGCCAGCTGCGCTGTCGATTTGTTTGATGCCATCGTGGAATGACGCCCAACCAGCTTTAGCACCTGCGTAGAAAGTATTTTCTTGTGGTGCTGCGTTTGCAACTGAAGCAACTGCTAAACCAGAAACTGCTAATGCAACTAATGTTTTTTTCATTTTGATGATCCTCTATTTAATCGTCATCGAATAAAATTGAAGCGTCAAAATTAACGCTAATTTACTTTATATTCTGTCCTGAATACATTCAGTAAAAATATAAAAACCTGTTAAAACCTGTGTATACTAGCACAGATTGTGTAATTATAACAAATAAATTTTGAACTTTCCTTAAAATATGAAGACTCATATATTCTATGAGTCTTCATAACTTCAAAGTAAATTGTCAACTACATTGTTGTTTGTTTAGAACCTTGAACCTGTAATTCAACACGACGGTCTGGTGCTAAACATGCAATTAAAGCTTTACGTCCTTTAATTGTATCACAAGTGTTGCCAGTTACTGGATTCGCTGAACCGTAACCTACAGCTGTAATGTTAGCTGGATTAACACCTTGAGAAACCATATAGTTAGCTACTGTTTCTGCACGACGTTGTGATAATTTTAAGTTTGATGCTGCTTTACCAATACGGTCTGCATGGCCGTTAACTTGGATTGCTGCATTGGTTAAACCCAAGTTATTAATTTCAGAGTTTGCTGCATCTAAAGCTTGTTTACCAGCTGCCGCTAAGTTAGCTTTACCAAATGCAAATAATACATCTGAGCTAAATGCAAAGTTTTTAGTTACAATTTCTGGCTCAGCTACTACTGGAGCTGCACCTTGACCAAAGCGGTATGTTAAACCTGCAGATACTGAGCTAACATCTGGACGGTAATCTTTAATACCAGCCGCGGCTAAGACTGACTTACTTGCTTTACCAACATTATTCAACCATTGATACTCAACACGCGCACCCAAATCTTTAGTAATTGCATACTCAATACCAGCACCTAATAATGCTGAAGTTTGTAAACGGTGAGATTTGATACGATCTTTTTTCACTGGTGTATCTTGTACATAGTAATCGTTACGAACTAATGCAACACCTGCTTTCACGTATGTATCTAAACCGCTGATAACTTCGTAGTTACCTTTTAATGCAATGTTAGCACCGTGTGCAGTGTGTTTTAAAGCTGTTTTATCTTTAGTTTCACCAGCAAATGTAGTATTACCACGTAAACGACCATAGTTATCGTAACCAGCTTCTACAGCTAAGTTATCAATGATTTGGTAACCAGCGAATACACCATAAGTTACTGAATTACGGTTAATACCCCATTCATTGCTGTTTGTTTTGTATTTAGAATCTAGTTGTTTAATGCCATCGTGGAATGATGCCCAACCTGCCTTAGCACCAACATAAGCTGTATTTGCTTGTGGAGCTGCTTGAACAGATGCTACTGCTAAACTAGATACTGCTAACGCTAATAATGTTTTTTTCATTTTGATGATCTCCAATTAATTTATCATCTAGATTTTAGTCAAAGTTCTCGACGCTAATGTAGCAATCAAAATTCTTTCAATGATCACCTTAAACAAGGCATTGAAATATCGGAGCGCATTCTACGCTTAAAGTTATTAAAAACAAGAAACTTTTTCAAAATTTGATTGTCTATGTAAAACGCCTTTATTCAAGTGGTTAAAATTAACCCAGACAAGAATGTTGCAATTATCAACATTAATGTCTAGAAAATCAATTTTGTATATTGTAAAAGATCGCAAAGAATCAATATTTTTAGAGTTTAACTGAAAATTTCCGTCATCCCTTTCTTAATATTTCCCATTATTTGAAAATATTGTTAGTATTTGATTAATTTCTTTTCTAACTTATTACAACTATGATTCCTCGTTTAGCAAACACTCCAAACCTAAATTCTACGGTTATTCAGTTCTTGCAGGAATTGAAAAACCAACATTTTACCGGCGATATCGCATCAAGCTATGCTGATCGTCTTTCACTTGCTACTGATAACAGTGTCTATCAACAGCTTCCTCAAGCCATTCTCTTTCCAAAATCCGTATCTGATGTAGTGATTATTACCAAACTGGCACAAAGAGAACCTTTTCAAGCGCTAACTTTTACCCCTCGTGGTGGTGGTACTGGTACCAATGGACAATCCCTCAATAACAATATTATTGTGGACGTATCTCGCCATATGAAACAAATTTTAGAATTAAACGTTGAAGAACGTTGGGTGAGAGTTCAAGCGGGTGTCGTCAAAGATCAGCTCAATCAATTTTTAAAACCACATGGTTTATTATTTTCTCCAGAATTATCTACAAGTAACCGAGCAACCTTAGGCGGGATGATCAATACCGATGCGTCAGGACAAGGTTCACTACAGTATGGCAAAACGTCCGATCATATCATTGCAATTAAATCGGTATTAATGAATGGTGAAATCTTAGATACACAACCGGTTCGATCTGACGAATTTTTTGCAAATCTGGATAAACTCAATCTTTCAACAAAAGGAAGAGAGCTACATACCGAAATTTTTGAGCGTTGCAAAGCCTTACGCCCAACGGTCTTAAAAGAGCTTCCACAGCTTAATCGCTTTTTAACGGGTTATGATCTTAAAAATGTATTTAACCAAGACGAAAGTGAATTTAATCTTACCCGTATTCTAACCGGTTCGGAAGGTTCTCTTGCTTTTATTTGTGAGGCAAAGCTTAACCTGCTACCAATTCCAAAATACCGCACTCTCATTAATATCAAATACAACTCTTTTGATGCGGCATTGCGCTCTGCGCCTTTTATGCTGAAAGCCCAAGCCTTATCCGTGGAAACGGTCGACTCAAAAGTGCTTAATTTAGCCAAACAAGATATTGTATGGCACTCGGTGTCTGATTTGCTCACTGAAGATCCAAACAATCCGATTTTAGGGATTAATATTGTTGAATATGCATCTAATGATCTTGAACAAAATGAAAAGCTGATCGCTGATCTCTGCCAAACTCTCGACAGTAAAATTGCTAATAATGAAAGCGGTATTATCGGCTATCAACTTTGCAATGATTTAGCCTCTATTGAGAAAATCTATGCAATGCGTAAAAAAGCGGTAGGGTTACTTGGCAATGCAAAAGGTTGGGCAAAACCAATTGCCTTTGTGGAAGATACTTGTGTTCCGCCAGAAAACCTTGCGGACTATATTGTCGAGTTTCGTAAACTCCTTGATGAGCACTGTTTAGAATATGGTATGTTTGGTCACGTTGATGCGGGTGTGTTACATGTGCGTCCTGCCCTTGATTTATGCGACAAAGAACAGGTGCAAAAATTTAAGCAAATTTCCGATAGCGTGGTAGAACTCACTGCGAAATATGGTGGTTTAATTTGGGGCGAACACGGTAAGGGAATGCGCTCTGCCTATGGTGAGCGTTTCTTTGGTGAAACTTTGTGGAAAGAATTACGTTATATCAAGCAGTTATTCGATCCGCAAAACCGCTTAAACCCAGGTAAGATTTGTACCCCATTAGACAGCCAAGCCACACTCTACCCGATTGACTCGGCAATGCGTGCTGATTTCGACCGCCAAATTCCAATCCAAGTGCGTGAAGAATTTAAAGGTGCAATGAACTGTAACGGTAACGGCTTATGCTTTAACTTTGATGTGCACAGCACTATGTGTCCATCAATGAAGGTATCTGGTAACCGCCTGTTTTCACCGAAAGGACGGGCAACGTTAATTCGTGAATGGCTACGCTTGCTTGCGGAACAAAATGTGTCGCCTGATCAATTAATTTTTGAGAAACAGTCAAAAACCACTAAGTTAGTTGATTTTGTGAAGAAAATCCGTAACCAATGGCATAAAGACAAAGAGTACGATTTCTCCCATGAGGTGAAATCGGCAATGGATACTTGCTTGGCATGTAAAGCCTGTGCTAGCCAATGCCCGATTAAAATTGATGTACCGACTTTCCGTTCGCAATTTAATGAGCTATATCACCGCCGTTATTTGCGCCCGCTGAAAGATCACGTGGTATCTAATTTGGAATTTATCGCACCGATAATGGCGAAAGCACCGAAATTGTTTAATTTCTTTAGCACCAATGCCATTGCGGAAAAAGCCGCTAATAGCACTATTGGTATGACTTATTTACCTGCTCTATCTGTGCCGACGTTAAATCAGCAATTAGTTGAAATTGGCTATCAAGGTCAAAGCCTAGAAGAGATTGAGCAACAAGTTACAAGCGGTCAGATTTCTGCTGAAATTGGCAAATATCTATTTGTGGTACAAGACCCTTTCACGAGCTTTTATGATGCCAAAGTGGTTGCTGATTTTGTTGAACTTTGCCAAAAACTAGGCTTTAAACCGATTGTGTTGCCATTTAACCCAACAGGTAAGGCACAGCACATCAAAGGTTTCTTGCATAAATTTGCCAAAACCGCCAAAAACCAAGCGGACTTTTTAAATCGTGTAGCAAAATTAGGTATTTCAATGGTGGGCGTTGATCCTGCCTTAACGCTAATTTACCGTGAAGAATATAAAGATATTCTTAAAGCAGAATGTGGTCAGTTTAAAGTATTACTCGCTCATGAATGGCTAACCTCACAACTGGGCAAGATTAGCAAAAAATCAGCAGAAACCGACCGCTTACCATGGCATTTATTCTCACACTGCTCTGAAAGCACTGCTCTACCAAATAGTGCAAAAGAGTGGCAACAGATTTTTAGCCATTTTGGTGAGAAACTGGTCAGCGAAACGACAGGCTGTTGCGGTATGGCTGGCACATTCGGACATGAAACTCAGCACTTAGCGATGTCTAAAGCGATTTATGCGCAATCGTGGCAAACTAAGCTCAATGGCAAAGATTTAGACCGCTGTTTAGCAACGGGCTATTCGTGCCGTAGCCAAGTAAAACGAATGGAACATCATATTGTTAAACATCCTATTCAAGCGTTGTTAGAAGTGATTTGACTTTTGCCATAAAAATATTGATGGTTCAAGCGTCCACGCTTGGACCTTTTAAAATTAGGCACAAACGTGGACGTTTGCGCCATCAAAATCAACCATTATAAAAAATAACAAACATCATGATCTGGAAAAAACCAACCTCAATCGAACAACTTAATCAACTCTGCCAAAATTGTGCGGTAGCCCATTTAGGTATTGAATTCACAACACAAGGCGAAGACTGGCTAGAAGCAACTGTGCCTGTAGATCATCGCACAACTCAACCCTTCGGCTTATTACACGGTGGCATTTCAGCAACCCTTGCCGAAACTCTTGCTTCCGCAGCCGCACTTTTGACAGCTAACGATAACCAAATCCCAGTTGGAACAGAACTGAATATCAGCCATCTAAAAGCCATCAGACAAGGTTTAGCAACTGCTCGTGCAACTCCACTTCACTTAGGCAAAGAGAGCCAAGTATGGCAAGTGGAGATCCGTAATGACAATAACGATTTATGTGCAGTGGCGAGATTAAGCGTGAAATTGTTAACTCAAAAATAAGCCTTAGCTTTCTACGTCCATTACGCTTCTTATATCTCCGCCAAAACGGATAATATCGCGCATTTTCCGCATTGTTGGGGCGGTTTGGCGGAAGAAAAGTTGGTAGGATTGGCAAAGATAGTTGTGCTTAAACTCTTCGCCTGCAAGGCTAAGGATACGATGTTTTGGACAACCGCCGTGGCACAGTTTTTGTAGACTACAACTTTGGCAATAGCGTGTGAGTGTGGTCTTTTTGGCTTGTCCAAATTGGTGTTGTGCGTCAGAAAGCGCAATTTCAGCCAACGGTTGTTGGTTGAGATTGCCAACTTTATATTCGGGATAGACAAAATGGTCGCAACTATATACATCGCCGTTCGCTTCAGTAATCATTGAGCTACCGCACGTTTGTTGATGAACGCAACTACTCGATGGATAGCCAAGCCATTGACCAAGCAAATTATCAAACTCAATGACGAAAACCTTGCCTACATCTTCCTTCAGCCATTCTTGAAACACGTCAACTAAAAAACGCCCATAGCCCTGTTGTGGCACAGAAAAATTTTGAATATTGGTTGATGATCGACAAGCGCCTGTTTCAACAATCGGGATAAATTGCATAAAGGTCGAGCCAAGAGCTTTTAAAGCTTGATAGGTCTGTTTGCCTTTGTCCCAGTTCTGATCGTTCACTACCGTTAAAGTGTTAAATTCAACTTGATGTTGCTTAAGTAGCTCTATCGCGTGCGCCACGCGCTCGAAAGTTGGCTGACCATTCACTGAAATACGATATTTATTATGAATCTCCGCTAAACCATCTATCGAAATACCGAGCAAGAAATTATGCTGTTTAAAAAACTCTGCCCATTGATGATTTAAGGCAATACCATTGGTTTGAAAAGCGTTGGTAATCGTCTTACCATTTGCAAATTTTTGCTGAAATCGCACCGCTTGTTTAAAGAAATCCAAACCAAGCAAAGTAGGTTCGCCCCCTTGCCATACAAAATTCACCGTATTATGCGCCTGCGATTCAATATAATTGCGCACATAATTCTCTAAGGTCTCATCGGACATAAAACGAGTTTGATGAGTAACTATCTCTTCTTTATTTAGATAGAAACAGTACTCACATTTAATATTACAGTGAAAACTACTCGGCTTTGCCATTAAATGAAAATGCGCGGTCTGTTGCATAATTTCCCCTACTTCTCTTTGAGCAAGCCGTTGCGTTTTAGCTCTTTCGAGATACGGATCGCCGTTTCCGTTTCACAACCTGCATATTCCGCAATTTCACGATGAGTCCAGCTGTAATACGGGAAGTTTTCAGTGAGAAAATAGATACTGTCAATAATGCGATCTAAGGTTCGCAGATAAGCACTTTTAGCAAGACGCTGTTCAGCTTCACGTAATTCATTCGCAAGGGTTTGTAATAGGATTTGGCTGACTTCGGGATTTTGAGACAAAAATTGATGGGAATCTTTAGGTTTAATACGGGTAATATTCGCTTCGATAAGCACTTTGGCATTGCAGTGATATTGGCTATCGCCGAACAAGGTGCGAAAGCCGAAGTATTGCCCCTGTTGATACAGACGAACAAGGCTCTCTTTGCCGTTTTCTAAGGTGTGATAAAGTCCAATTAAACCGCTATTCACATAATAAAACTCACGAGCAGTTTCCCCTTGTGAATAGACGCTCATTCCTTTGGTAAAAGGGTGAAGTTGAGTGATTTGACACTCTTTAAGACCTTCAGGCAAGACATTGTATTCTAGCATAACCTATCCTTTTGAATTATCAGTCCTTTTATTGGGTTTTGTTATTCTAGTTTGCCAAATATTCAAAATCAAATGTCCTTACAAAATTTCACCAATAACTCTCTCCCTTTGGGAGAGAGACAGCAAAATTGCGTTCAGCAATTTTGCAGAGAGAGGGCAATAATCAGTAACATTTTTAAAAATATTGGAAAAGTACCACTCTCTCTAGCTTACAGTGTTGAACGAATCAGTTTTAAATCTCGTTAATAATTCGATACACCCAGTTTTCGAGTGGATCGCCTAACCGTTTCATTTCAACCCGCATTTCTTCAAGCATTTCTAACTTGATTGCTTTGTAGGCTTCATCATAGAACAAGTTATGCATTTCTTCAGGGTCGGTACGGACATCATAAAGTTCACATAAATCTGTCGCATTAAACACTAGTTTGTAATCTTTACGGCGCCACATACGTTGTTCGAAGTAAACGAAGTGGCCTGCTAACTGGCAGAGCAATCCTTTACGATCATTGTCCTTATTCTCACGAGTAATCGGCAGAATACTTTCTCCTTGGAATTCAGGCGGAACCTCTTGATCTGCAATATCAAACACCGTTGACGTTAAGTCGTGTAGATAAACTAAGTTATCATCAACTTCATTCACACGAGTTGATTTTGGATCTTTAATGATTAACGGCACGTTATAGGTTGTTTCAAACATAAACTCGCCTTTTTCAATCATACGGTGTGCGCCCATTGCGTCACCGTGATCCGCCGTTGCCACTAAGAAGGTATTTTCATAGAGATTATTTTCTTCTAAGAAAGTGAATAGCTCACCGATAGCGTCATCAATTAGCGTGATATAACCCCAGAATTTGGTAATCACTTCTTTCCAACGCTCTTCGCTCGCTTCCCACATTCCCCACATTTTTGAAATAGTGCGGAAGTGGCCTGGTTTGCCTTCAAGCGGTTTGAAGAAACTCTCATCAAGCACAACATCTTTTGGATCGTACATTGAGTAATAAGGCTCTGGCACTACGCACGGAGTGTGTGGCCCCCAGAAATTCACCCACGCAAAGAATGGCTTGCCTTCAGCAAGAGACTGTTTGATATATTTCTTAGTTTCATCAATGATGAAATATTCAATAGTTTCTTGCTTAGTACCAGATAATAAACCGCAAAGCTCCTGTACGCGTAAATGTGGATTATCGCCAAAATAGGCACGACTTACTTCTGGAATATCAAAGCCTTTTTCTTCCAGCCACTCTTTATAGCGGTTTGAATGTGTTGGCGGTTGGTTAAATACTAAGTTTTTAAATACTTGGCTACCAGGGTAACCATAGCCATCAAAATTATGCCCTTGAATACCATAATCTTCTGGCACAGATTTAGTTCCAACGTGCCATTTACCTACTACATAGGTGTTGTAACCTTGTACACCACTAATATTCGGTGCGCTTTTGCTGATTTCGCCTGTACCGCCTTTTTCGCCATTTTTGATAATACCGTGGCTAGACGGCATTAATCCTGTAAATAGCGATGTACGAGCGGGCCCACACACAGAAGCAGGTGTAAACGCATTATTAAAGCGGATACCATCTTTAGCGAGTCGATCAAGGTTTGGGGTTTTGACAATGCTATGCCCATAAGGGCCTAGCATATCTTTGCGTACCTGATCTAATAAGATATAGATAACATTCATAGTCTAAATTCTCTTTTTAATAAGGAAAATTACCGCTAACACTTGTAACACTGCGTATACAGCTAAAATTGTTAATGGTTGGCCATCTGGTGACGCAATACCGATTGGAGAAAGAATTGCGTAAAGCGCGATTAAGCCAAGTAACAATGAAGCTACTGTTAATGGTGCATATTCCCAGTTGGTTAAATCTACGTTTGCGTGGTTTACTGTATTGTCTTCATACGGTGTTGCACGTTTTAAGAATTGACCTAAGCCTAACATCACTAATACGTCAAACACAAATAATGCTGCCATTACGTATACGAAGTTCACTTTAACATCAAATACCCAAACGATTGAGAAGTAAAGAATTACGTGTAAACCTAATGCGATTCGAGCTGCTGTGCCTGATACTGTTTTGTTAAATAGACCCACTGCGAAAAGTGCCACAATTGGAATATTCACAAAGCCTGCAAAGCGTTTAGTTAATAAAAAGATACCGTCTGTACCGTACATTAGTAACGGGCCAATGATGATAGTAATAATCGCAAAGAGTGTAGATACTTTTTTCGCTAATAAAATAAGTTCTGCGTCTGTGCGTTCTTTCTTACTGATTGACGGTAATAAGTCTTTACAGTAAATAGTTGCCGCTGAGTTTAAGAATGAGTTAAATGTACTTAACACCGCACCAAATAATGCTGCTACAAAGAAGCCTTGTAAAACCGTTGGAAGCACTTTGTTAACTAATTCTGGATAAGAAGCGTCAATCGGCTTGATATCTGGACCTAAGATATGGAAGCCAAGTAAACCTGGTAAGTTAAGAATCACTGGTAATACTAAGATAAATAATGCCGCGATTAAAATACCTTTTTGGCCAGATTTTAAATCTTTTGCACCTAATGCACGTTGAACGATAGCTTGGTTAGTCGTCCAATAGAAGAAGTTCACAATTAAAATACCTGTGAACATCGCTTGCCAAGGCACAGCGTCTGTTGCTCCACCAATCGCATTGAATTTCTCAACGTGTGTGGTCGCAATCACGTCTAAACCATCGAAGAAACTGCCATTACCTAAGTGAATTAACGCAAAGATTGGCACTAATAATGCACCAATAACTAAAATAAGTGCATTCCAAGTGTCCGATACAGCAACCGCTTTTAACCCCCCAAAGATGGCATAAATCGCACCGATAATCCCGATAGCGGTTACGGTGTAAACAATAGATTGTGCATAACTTAAACCAAAATAGGTTTCTAAGTTAAAGATTTTATTGAAGGCGATAGCACCTGTATAAAGAGCGGTTGGAATCACGATAAATAGATAGAACACTAAGAAAAGTGCCGACATAATTAAACGTGTTGGGCGGTCAAAACGCGCTTCGAAGAACTCTGGAATTGTCGTATAACCATTACGAATATATTTTGGTAATAGATACAATGCCAAGAAACAGAGTGGCGGAACTGCGATAACTGTCCAGGCGATAATTGAGAAGTTGCTGACATAAGAGTTTGCATTAACCCCAATCAATTGCTCTGTTGAAAGAGAAGTTAATACCATTGAACAACCGATTACCACGCCACTTAAGCCACGACCTGCAAGGAAATAACCCTTTGATGAACTCAAATCATCATCTTTAGTTTTATACCAAGAGATCAAACCGACCGCCGCGGTTACGATCAAAAAGCTGATTATTGTTAGGAACATAAATTCCCTCCTGTTAGATGTAATTAGTTAGAGTCTTGAAGTCTAATCCCAATAAAATTAGAACATTTTTAGAATAATGGAGTTGGAAATGAAGTGGGTATGATATTAATCATAGGGGAAAAGTGATCTACTTCACACTTTCAGAAAGAAGTGAAAAAATACGCCAAAATATGAGAATGATCATAATGCCTATATAAAAATATCTTCCATAATCAGACACATAGTTGTCATTTATCGCACTTTTGGTGCAACCACGGAAAAGATATGACTTTAGTAGCTATCCTAATTCTGATTATTTGCGGTGTCTTCACTAATCTCCTTTCTGCCTTATTTGGCATTGGTGGCGGAGTATTGATGGTGCCGATTCTTCACTCTCTTTTTCCTGAACTGCCACTACAAATGGTGGCAGCGACATCACTTACTATTGTGATGGCAAGTGCATTAATAAATCTCTCATACTTCTATAAACAAAAGATTAAAGTGAATATCAAATCGCTACTCTGTTGGTCGCTATTTATGATAGTCGGGGTTCAGCTTGGCTTTGAAAGTAGCTTTCTGTTGCCCGATAGTATGATTGTAATGGTTTTTGTCGCCACATTATTGATTCTAGCGGTACGTACTTTTTTGGCAAAAGATAAGAAGCAGAATGAAGAGAGCCAAGAAAACCATTATATTCGTGGTGGAATGGTAAGTTTATTTGGTGGCACAATCGCTGGTATTACAGGCATTGGCGGTGGATCGATTATGGCGCCGCTGATTGCTTCACTCCCAAGTGTTAAAGCTCATCAAATTGCGATCTATACCAACTATATGATGGTCATTGGTGGTATTGGTAGCCTGTACGGTTATCTCACCAAACCTGCTGAAAACTTCCTAGCTAATTCGTGGCAAATCGGCCACGTAAATTTCACGCTCGTATTGATTGTGATAGCGAGCTCATTTTGTACAAGCTTTTTCTCAATGAAATTGCGCGGTCTGCTCTCCCCAACTCTTACACGTAAATTACTTGCTCTCACACTGTTTAGTATCGGCTGTTATATGTTAGGACTGCACTATTTGGGATAATACAACCGGTCTAAATTGCAGAATTTTTTGCAAAAATCTTTTGGGTTGCAACTATTACTGACTACGAGATTTATTAAAAGATTTAATAGACTATTACCCTAAAATAAAAAGACTACGCCTTTTAATGGGGAATGCCATAAACGAAAAAACCGATTAGCATAACTAATCGGTTTCTCTAAATAAGTGGCGGAACGGACGGGACTCGAACCCGCGACCCCCTGCGTGACAGGCAGGTATTCTAACCAGCTGAACTACCGCTCCGAAGAATCTATTTTAAATTGTAATGGCAGGGGCGGAGAGGCTCGAACTCCCAACACCCGGTTTTGGAGACCGGTGCTCTACCAATTGAACTACGCCCCTAAAGCTAAAGCGAGTTTACTACTCGCTTACAACTATTAAGTGGCGGAACGGACGGGACTCGAACCCGCGACCCCCTGCGTGACAGGCAGGTATTCTAACCAGCTGAACTACCGCTCCGCGAATAAGGACTTAGCGATGCCCTACTCTCACATGGCGAAACACCACACTACCATCGGCGTTACTGCGTTTTACTTCTGAGTTCGGAATGGAGTCAGGTAGAACCACAGCACTATGGTCATCAGGAAAATCCTTTTATTAAGTTAGCTCACTCATTTGAATAAGCTAAGTTAATAAAACCCTGATGATGCCCTACTCTCACATGGCGAAACACCACACTACCATCGGCGTTACTGCGTTTTACTTCTGAGTTCGGAATGGAGTCAGGTAGAACCACAGCACTATG
>LEKJ01000025.1 GCA_029852775.1 Pasteurellaceae bacterium LFhippo2 | reverse complement strand
CTTTTTGGGGTCAGATCATTTTAAGTTCGCCTTTCTCATTTTAATCAATCAAGATTATTTAGCTGATTCTTCAGCTACTGCTTTAAGAGCTTCTGGAGCTGCAGTTGCTTTAATACCAGCTGCTGCTTCTTTAACTTCTTCTGCTTTAGTTGCTACAGCTTCTTTTGCTGCTTCAACTTTAGCTGCTGCAGCGTCTTTAGCGTCTGTTGCTACAGCTTTAACTTCTTCAACTTTAGCTGCTGCAGCGTCTTTAGCGTCTGCTGCTACAGCTTTAACTTCTTCAACTTTAGCTGCTGCTGTGTTTTTAGCATCTGCTGCTACAGCTTTAACTTCTTCAACTTTCGCCGCTGCCGCGTCTTTAGCGTCTGTTGCTACAGCTTTAGCTTCTTCAACTTTAGTTGTAGCTGCATCTTTTGCATCTGCTACTGCTTTAGTTGCAGAATCTTTAGCTTCTTCAACTTTAGCTACTGCTGCGTCTTTTGTATCTGCTACTGCTTTAGCTGCAGAATCTTTAACTTCTTCAACTTTAGCTACTGCTGCGTCTTTTGTATCTGCTACTGCTTTAGTTGCAGAATCTTTAACTTCTTCAACTTTAGCTGCTACTGCATCTTTAGCGTCTGTTACAGCTTTAGTTGCAGAGTCTTTAACTTCTTCAACTTTAGCTGCTACTGCATCTTTAGTGTCTGCTACTGCTTTAGCTGCAGTATCTTTAACTTCTGCTGTAGCATTTGCTGCTGCGTCTTTAACTTCAGTTGCTTTTGTTTCAACAGCTTGTTTTGCTTCAGTTGCTGCTTCTTTTGCTTGATCACAAGCTGCTAATGCAAAAGTTGAACCTAAAACTAATGCTGCTAATAACGATTTTTTCATTTAAATAAGTCCTCATAAACTATAGGGGTTGAAAATCGGGTAATTAGAGTGCTGTTTTTTGATAAAGTTCATAAAAAAAAGCCGATTGTTGAAAAAATCGGCTTTTATGTTAATTTAATTATGAGTGTTTAAGATTATTTGGCAACTCGCGCTACAGAATAAACGTGACTCACTGCACTCGAGTGACCGCCAAAACCTTTACCATAGAAGTAGTATTTTGAACCTTGCCATTCTACAGCTTTGATTGTTTCAATCGGCTCTGAAGGCGCACTAGCTACTGTCATTGCAGATTTAGTGTGTGAAACACGTGAGAAAGTACCTAATTTACCTTCAAATTGATAGCTACTTTGATATTGGCTAGCAATTTGAGATGGGGCAGGGGCAGCATTTTCTTCTACTTTTACTTCTTCAGCTTTCGCTACTTGTGGTTCAGCTTTAATACCGCGGCGTTCGTGATGTTCTTTGACTAAATCACGATCCGTCGATTGACTCACAAAGCCAAATGGTAGAGATGCTTTTTCCTTCGCTTTTTCATTTATTTCGTCAGTTGCTACTTCATTTTCAGTCGGGTGACGACGTTTATGATTATCTTTCACTAAGTCGCGATCCGCAGATTGAGTGACTACCGCACCAAATGGTACAGCTGCTTCTTTAGCGGTTAAATGCTGAGAAACTTCAGTTTCAACGTTTTCCGTTGGCTGATCTTGCTGTTGTAATATCTCATCGACTGATAAGAAGTTTGGTTTTTCTTCTTGCACAGGCGCTTTTGGCTCAGTTGCAAATTTCACCCAAATTTTACCGCTTGCAAGTTCTGGCGAAGCAACAGCCGAAACTAATGGCATTGCTGCTTTAGGCTCTTCACGACGTTCGCGACGACGTTGATTACCCCCTACACGTAAGTGACGTGGTAAACGACGTTGGCGGTTGTTTTCACGTGGCTCACGTTGTTCATCTGCAACATTGCTTACTGTTTCAGCTTTTACTTCCGCTACAACAACATCTGCTTTCTCTACTTTTACCTGTGGCTTAAGTGATTGAACAGGCGCTTTTGCTTCTGCAACCGCTTCAACGTTTTGCACTTGTTCCGCATTATCTGCAACACGTACTTTTTTGCGTAAATCACGGCGCTGACGACGTTCCGCTACTACTTTTGCTTCACGGGGTTCTCGTTGCTGACGCTCGGTCTGTTGCGTTGAATTATTTCCTGCAACTTCCTCTACGATTTCACGACGTTTTTTCTGTTCAGCTGGTACATTTTCTTTCACGTTTTCTTGCAGTGGTGTTGCCGCCTTACGTTCTTGATTTTGTTGATTACGAGCTGGGCGTTCACGACGTTGCTGACGGCGTTCACGTTGGTTACGTGCTTTCGGACGAGATTTTTTCGCAGGTTGTTTTGGTTCTTCTTCTGAAGTAAACAGACCTTTAATCTTCGCAATTAAGCGACTTAATAACGACGGTTTTGGTGCTTCAACTGGCGTTGGTGCAGGTTGAAGATTTAATTCCGTGCTTTGTAATACCGATTCAACTGTTAGTACAGGCTCATTACGTGTTACCAACGCTTCTTCAGACGCTTGGTGATGTTGTGACGTAGAGAAGTCTTCTTCACGATCTTGGTAACGTTTTGCTAAATCGTAGCTTAATGCCGGTACGATTTCGTTTTCACGTAAGCGATATACGTTAAAGTGTGGTGTTTCCATACTTTCGCTTGGAATCACTACGATTTGTACTTCGTGACGTTTTTCAATAGCGCCAATCGCTTTACGTTTTTCATTTAATAAGTAAGTCGCAATTTGAACTGGTACTACAGTGTGAACCTGTACTGTGTTCTCTTTGATCGCTTCTTCTTCTAATAAACGTAAGATTGAAAGTGCGATAGATTCGTTATCACGTACTTTACCTGTACCTTGACAGCGTGGACATACGTGTGAAGATGCTTCACTTAACGATGGACTTAAACGCTGACGGCTCATCTCTAATAAACCGAAACGAGAAATTCGACCAAACTGAATACGTGCGCGGTCTTGGCGAGTCGCTTCACGAATACGGTTTTCCACTTCACGTTGATGACGCACAGGGGTCATATCGATAAAGTCGATCACCACTAAACCGCCTAAGTCACGTAAACGTAATTGACGTGCAATTTCGTCTGCTGCTTCTAAGTTGGTGTTTAGCGCTGTTTCTTCGATATCGCCACCACGGGTTGCACGAGATGAGTTGATATCGATAGCCGTTAATGCTTCTGTTACATCGATAACGATTGAACCGCCAGACGGTAAACGCACTTCGCGTTGGAATGCTGATTCAATTTGTGATTCGATTTGATAATGACTGAATAGCGGTACTTCGCCTTCGTATAAGCGTACGCGGTTGATAAAATCAGGACGTACTAAACGAATATGGTTTTTCGCTTTTTCAAATACTTTTTTGTTGTCGATTAAGATTTCGCCAATATCGCGACGGAGATAGTCACGAATTGCACGCACAATCACATCACTCTCTTGGTGAATTAAGAATGGCGCAGGGCGAGATTCAGCTGCTTTTTTGATAGCTTCCCAGTGGTGAAGTAAAACTTTTAAGTCCCATTGAAGCTCTTCAGGCGATTTGCCTACACCCGCAGTACGTACGATTAACCCCACATCATCAGGCACTTCTAAGCAGTCTAGCGCTTCTTTTAACTCTAAACGTTCATCACCTTCAATACGGCGAGAGATACCGCCAGCACGTGGATTGTTTGGCATTAATACTAAATAACTACCCGCAAGCGAGATGAAAGTGGTTAACGCAGCACCTTTGTTGCCACGCTCTTCTTTGCTCACTTGAACGATAACTTCTTGCCCTTCTTGGATAATATCTTTGATATTTGGGCGACCTTGGAATACATAGCCTTCTGGGAAGTATTCACGCGAAATTTCTTTTAACGGAAGGAAACCGTGACGCTCTGCACCGTAATCAACGAATGCCGCTTCAAGACTTGGTTCTACGCGAGTAATTTTACCTTTGTAGATATTCGCTTTTTTCTGTTCGTGACCTGGACTTTCAATATCCAAATCAAATAGACGTTGCCCATCAACAAGAGCAACTCGCAACTCTTCTTTTTGAGTTGCATTGATTAACATTCTTTTCATTGTGTTTTCTCATTATTTTTTGATTAGTTCTGTCTATTTCAACCCGTTTCTATCTTGGCGAGCCAATCATCCCGATTGTCTTCTTTGTTGGTTAAAATAGGTTTAAAAAGGATTTTTTATGTCTTACACTCAAATTTTGACTGCATAATCAATCACTTAGCTTGCATAAAAAGTAAATTGCAAGCGGTCATTTCTACCCAATTTTTTGCAAATTTTAATAAGTTATGCACAAGGCAGAAAATCGTGCCATTATGGCATTTCTAGCCAAAAATAGAAAGGCATAGAACGGAAATAAACGAAAAATAAATCTGCGAACTCTGTCAAAAAATGGTAGTATTTGCCCAATTTTTTACGAATAAACTAAATAGAATGACAACTGAAAAAACGAATGAAAAAGTAATCAGCGCATCAGTGCAATTTTTCACAATTAGTGATGATGAAGCTGGACAACGTTTAGACAATTTTCTCCTTTCAAAATTAAAAGGTGTGCCGAAAAGTTTGATTTACCGCATTGTGCGCAAGGGCGAAGTGCGTGTAAATAAAGGGCGTATCAAACCTGAATACAAACTACAAGAAGATGATGTAGTGCGTGTGCCGCCGGTGCGTGTGGCTGAAAAGAATGAAGCACCAATTTCAACTAAATTAAATAAAGTCGCTGAATTAGAACAACAAATTCTGTATGAAGATGAAGTGATGTTAATCATCAACAAACCTTCTGGTATCGCTGTTCACGGCGGTAGTGGATTAAGTTTTGGGGTGATCGAAGCATTACGTGCGCTACGTCCAGAAGCTCGTTTCTTAGAATTAGTCCACCGTATCGACCGGGATACATCGGGTATTTTACTTGTGGCGAAAAAACGCTCTGCATTACGTAATCTTCACGAACAACTGCGTGAAAAAGTGGTACAAAAAGACTATTTAGCATTAGTGCGTGGTCAATGGCAATCGCATACTAAAGTCATCAAAGCGCCATTATTAAAAAATGAGCTTTCAAGTGGTGAGCGTATTGTACGCGTAAGTGAAGAAGGCAAACCGTCTGAAACCCGTTTTGCGATTGAAGAGCGTTATGCAACAGCAACTTTAGTTAAAGCCTCACCAGTAACTGGTCGAACGCACCAAATTCGTGTGCATACGCAATATGCTGGGCACCCAATCGCTTTAGATGATAAATATGGCGACCGTGATTTTGATGCAAAAATGCAACAAGTGGGCTTAAACCGCTTATTCTTACACGCTTATTCAATTCGTTTTGCTCATCCGAGAAGTGGCGAAGAAATGGTGGTTACCGCACCATTAGATAAAACTTTAAAAGGTGTATTAGCGAAGTTAAGAACAGAAAAATAAGAACTAAATAACCTATGCAAATCACTTTCAAAAATCAGCAAGGATCTGACCGCTTGTTAGATCTCACTTCCCCGAAGATTATGGGGATTTTAAATTTTACGCCAGATTCATTTTCTGATTCGGGTAAATTTTTCAGCCTTGATAAAGCATTATTTCAAGTTGAAAAAATGCTAAATGAAGGGGCGGATATTATTGATATCGGCGGTGAATCGACTCGTCCTAATGCTGAAATTGTTACTTTAGAACAAGAATTAGAGCGTGTTGTGCCGTTAGTGGAAGCGGTGCGAAAGCGTTTTGATTGCTTAATTTCAGTGGATAGCTCAAAAGCGGAAGTATTTAAGCAATCTGCTCAAGTGGGTGCTGATATTCTCAATGATATTCGAGCTTTAACAGAACCAAATGCACTAGAAACAGCAGTAGAACTTGGCTTACCTGTGTGTTTAATGCATATGCAAGGCAATCCGCAAAATATGCAACAAAATCCTGATTATGAAGATGTGGTTGAAGAAGTGGCTGACTTTTTAAATCGCCGTATTTTTGAATGTGTTACAGCAGGGATTCCAAAAGAGCATATTATTTTAGATGTGGGCTTTGGTTTTGGTAAAACTGTACAACATAATTTCCAGCTGTTAAAACATCTCAAAGTGTTTGTTGATTCGGGCTATCCTGTACTGGCTGGATTATCGCGTAAATCAATGATCGGTGCGGTGTTAGATAAACCTGTTGAACAGCGTGTGATAGGTTCTGTAGCAGGGGCGTTATTAGCGGTACAAAATGGTGCGCAGATTGTGCGAGTGCACGATGTGGCGGAAACGGCTGATGCGTTAAAAATTTTAAGGGCAATGCAAGATAGCTAACAGAACGTATGTAAATAACTTTTGGGTGTAGGGGCGTGTTGAACACGCCCGCGGGCGTACGCAGTACGCCCCTACATTTTGTTGATAGCAGTAGCTTTAAACACCCGCCAACTCTTTACGCATTTGATCAATCACTGCTTTGTAGTCTGCTTGATCAAAAATTGCAGAGCCTGCTACAAACATATCTGCGCCTGCTTCGGCGATTTCTGCGATATTATTAATTTTCACACCGCCATCGACTTCTAAACGGATATTACGTCCGCTTGCGTCAATTCGGCTACGCACTTGGCGTAATTTATCTAAGGTTGATGGGATAAATGCTTGTCCGCCAAAACCTGGATTTACTGACATTAATAAAATCACATCAACTTTATCCATTACATAATCTAAATAGCTTAATGGCGTTGCTGGATTGAATACCAAGCCTGCTTTACAGCCGTTATCTCTAATTAGCTGTAATGAGCGGTCAATATGCTCGCTTGCTTCTGGGTGAAAGGTAATAATATCTGCACCCGCTTTGGCAAAATCAGGGATTAAGCGATCAACAGGTTTCACCATTAAATGCACATCAATCGGGCAGGTAATGCCGTAATCACGTAATGCTTTACAAATCGCTGGACCAAAAGTGAGATTTGGCACATAGTGGTTATCCATCACATCAAAATGAATTAAATCTGCCCCCGCATTCAGGACATCTTTGACATCATCGCCTAAACGAGCAAGATCCGCAGAAAGAATGGATGGTGCAATTAGAAATTCTTGTCGAGACATAATTTGTTCCTTATTTCATCAGTGAAAAGTCGCATTAGCCTAGCATATTTCCGTATAAGAAACTTCGATCTAATTCGCATTTTTGTTATCCCTTAGTAACTTTTTTGTAAAAACCATAAAATAATTATGGACTAAATTTATTTTTTAATGCAGAATATTTCCATATTTTAATTATGGTTATTTAATCTAATTCTAGGAGATTTTATGAAAAAGGGTATTCACCCAGAAAATTATCGTGAAGTATTATTTTACGATGGTAGTGTACAACAAGGTTGGGTTATTCGTTCTTGCGCTCAAACTACTAAAACAATGGTATGGGAAGATGGCAAAGAGTATCCACTTTATACGCTAGATACATCATCAGCGTCTCACCCAGTTTATACAGGTAAACGCCGTGAATCAAATAATGAAGGCCGAGCAAGCAAATTTAACGAACGCTTTAAAGGCATTGCAAGCTTAACTGCGAAGAAATAATAGGAACTCAAAATGCAAATTTTAAACTCATTGAAAAGTGCAAAAACACGTAGCAAAGATTGCAAAGTGGTACGTCGTAAGGGAAAACTTTATGTGATTTGCAAAAGTAATCCACGTTTTAAAGCACGTCAAAGATAGCTACATCTAAAAGCAAATAATTCTCAAAAAGATTAATGAGCAAAAAGGAAATATTTTTATGAGTATTTCCTTTCGTTTTATTTGATCATTATCAAATATTTACAATTTACCATTTCGTTACAAACCAATAACAACTTATAATAGCTTTATTAATATCCTATTATTTTAATCAACTATTTTTGACTAATTTAACTGATAATGCGTTACCAAGACGCAGTTTTTTACGTGGGCATTTCTTAAACTCGCTCAAAACTGAGCAAGTCAAGCAACAAGGACACAGTGCAATTCGTCCACCTTGGAGTAATCTCGCTAATTTCTTAGAAAAATGTACAGCTTGTGATAAGTGTATTTCTGCCTGTGAAATGGGAATTTTAACCCGTGGTGCAGGGGGGTATCCTGAAGTGAATTTTTCACTGGGGCGCAAGGAGTGTAGTTTTTGCGAAGATTGTGTGAAGGTGTGTGAAGCAGATGTTTTCCGAGATACAAGCGAAGAGGCGTGGCTACACAAAGTGGTAATTCAACCGAGCTGTTTAGCGCAGATGAATGTCGAGTGTCGCAGTTGCGAAGACAGTTGTGAAAGCCGAGCCATTCGTTTTAAACGCCAAGTTGGCGGAATTGCAAAACCTGAGCTAGATTTAACCGCTTGTAATGGTTGCGGTGCTTGCCTTTCTGTTTGCCCAACTAATGCTATTACCATTCAATTAATGGAACAACAATGACAGATAATTTAAATGAAAGTGTGAACTGGTATGTATGTAGCCTTGTGGTACAAGCAAAGCCAGCGAAACTGGAACAAGTGAAAGCGGATATTTTAAAAATCGCACACACTGAAATCCACGGTGAAAAACCTGAAGAAGGCAAACTTGTGGTAACTATTGAGAGCGATAGACAGCTAGCTTTAGCGGATCGCATTGATGAAGTGAAAGATATTGATGGAGTGATCGTGGTATCACTTATCTCAAATTATATTGATGAGCCAGCAGTTTAAGGTTCATTTCCTATTATTTTTTGAATTCTTTTTAAAAGAAATGTGGAGTTACTATGGAACTTAATCGTAGAGATTTTATGAAAGCTAATGCGGCTGTGGCAGCTGCAGCGGCGGCAGGGATTATGATCCCTGTGAAAAACGTGCAAGCAGATGACAGCGGCATTAAGTGGGATAAAGCCCCTTGTCGTTTCTGTGGTACAGGTTGTAGCGTACTGGTAGGGACAAAAGATGGTCGTGTAGTTGCGACTCAAGGTGACCCAGATGCAGAAGTAAACCGTGGTTTAAACTGTATCAAAGGTTACTTCCTATCTAAAATTATGTACGGTGCAGACCGTGTACAAACCCCAATGCTACGTATGAAAGACGGCAAATTCCACAAAGAAGGTGATTTCACCCCAGTTTCGTGGGATCAGGCTTTCAGCATTATGGCAGAGAAAGTGAAGAAAACCTTAAAAGAGAAAGGTGGTAATGCGGTGGGTATGTTCTCATCGGGTCAAACCACAATCTTTGAAGGTGTGGCAAAAGTGAAACTTTGGAAAGCAGGTTTACGTTCTAACACTATCGATCCAAATGCTCGTCACTGTATGGCGTCAGCAGCGGTTGCGTTTATGCGTACTTTCGGTATGGACGAACCTATGGGCTGTTATAACGATATTGAGAAAACCAATGCATTTGTGCTTTGGGGCTCAAATATGGCGGAAATGCACCCAATTTTATGGAGCCGTATTTCAGATCGTCGTTTATCAGATGACAAAGTGAAAGTGGTAGTAATGTCCACTTTTGAACACCGTTCATTTGAGTTAGCTGATACGCCAATTATCTTCAAACCACATTCAGATTTAGCGATCTTAAACTATATCGCTAACTACATTATCCAAAACGATAAAGTAAACTGGGATTTCGTAAACAAACACACTAAATTCAAACGTGGTGAAACCAATATCGGTTACGGTTTACGTCCAGAGCACCCATTACAAAAAGATACCAATGCGAAAACTGCAGGCAAAATGTATGACAGTGATTTCGAAGAATTTAAGAAAATCGTTGCGCCTTATACATTAGAAAAAGCACACGAAATTTCAGGTGTGCCAAAAGATCAGCTAGAAGCCTTAGCGAAAATGTACGCAGATCCAGATCAAACGATGGTTTCATTCTGGACAATGGGCTTTAACCAACACGTTCGTGGCGTATGGGTAAACCATATGATCTACAACGTGCACCTATTAACCGGTAAGATCTCAACTCCGGGTTGTGGTCCATTCTCATTAACTGGTCAGCCGTCAGCTTGTGGTACAGCACGTGAAGTAGGTACTTTCGTACACCGTTTACCAGCAGATATGGTGGTAACAAATCCTAAACACGTTGAGATTGTGGAAAATGCGTGGAAATTACCAAAAGGTACAATTCCAACGGTTCCAGGTTACCCTGCGGTAATGCAAAGCCGTATGTTAAAAGACGGTAAACTTAACTTCTTATGGCAACTTTGTACCAACAATATGCAAGGTGGCCCGAATATTAATGATGAGATTTTCCCTGGGTGGCGTAATCCTGAAAACTTTATCGTGGTATCAGATCCGTATCCGTCAGTGTCTGCGGTAGCTGCGGACTTAATTCTTCCAACTTGTATGTGGGTTGAGAAAGAAGGTGCTTACGGTAATTCGGAACGTCGTACTCAATTCTGGCGTCAGCAAGTAAAAGGCCCCGCACAATCTCGTTCAGACTTATGGCAGATTGTGGAATTCTCTAAATACTTCACAACTGATGAAGTTTGGGGTGAAGAACTATTAGCGCAAATGCCGGAATACCGTGGCAAAACGTTATTCGAAGTGCTTTATAAAAACGGTGCAGTAGATAAATTCCAAGTACCAACCAATATTCCTGGGTACTTAAACGATGAAGCAGAGCATTTTGGTTTCTATATCCAAAAAGGCTTATTTGAAGAGTATGCAGAGTTTGGTCGTGGTCACGGTCATGACTTAGCAGACTTCGATACTTATCACCAAGTACGTGGTTTACGTTGGCCAGTAGTGGACGGTAAAGAGACCTTATGGCGCTACCGTGAAGGCTATGACCCGTATGTGAAAGCAGGCGAAGGTGTGAGTTTCTACGGCTACCCAGATAAGAAAGCAATTATTTTGGGTGTACCTTATGAGCCACCTGCAGAAAGCCCAGATGAAGAATACGATTTATGGATGTCTTCAGGTCGTGTTTTAGAGCACTGGCATACAGGTACAATGACACGTCGTGTACCAGAGTTACACCGTTCATTCCCGAATAACTTAGTGTGGATGCACCCAACAGATGCGAAAAAACGTGGTTTACGTCACGGTGATAAAGTGAAAGTGATTTCACGTCGTGGAGAGATGATTTCTCACTTAGATACTCGTGGCCGTAACAAGTGTCCAGAAGGTTTAATTTTCACAACGTTCTTCGATGCAGGTCAGTTAGCGAATAAATTAATTTTAGATGCAACAGACCCAATTTCAGGCGAAACCGACTTCAAGAAAACAGCGGTTAAGGTTGTTAAAGCATAAAAAAGTGTACAACCCAAACATCGT
>LEKJ01000024.1 GCA_029852775.1 Pasteurellaceae bacterium LFhippo2 | reverse complement strand
GCCAGCTGTTTCAGCTAAAAGCTATAACCCTGATATTAAAGCGCATTACGAGCGATTACTTGCTAAGGGTAAAACCAAAATGCAAGCTATTGGTGCTGCAATGCGTCGTTTAGTACATATCTGCTTTGGGGTGTTAAAGAACAAATCTGTTTATCAGCCGCAAACTATTTTAGCTTAGTGCAAAAAACAATTTGACTTTGGGGTTGAGAGACAGTATCTACATTCGAGCATTATTCGAAGAAAAATTGTAGGGACACGGTGCCCGTGTCCGTTGTATTAATTTGCTAAAAACGCTTCTAACTGCGCTTTAGTTGGTAATGCTGACATAGCGCCTTTAGCTGTTGTTGCCAAAGCACCAGACGCATTCGCTTTACGAATTACATCGACAAGCACGTCTTCTTTTTTCCAATCAGATGACTGAGATAAACCTGCTAATAAACCACTTACAAACGCATCTCCAGCACCTGTTGTATCAACTGGTTTTAATGCTTTACCTGCTACCACTTTGCTTTCGCCATTTAAGTGATAGATTGCGCCATCTTTACCTAAAGTGATGATAATTAATTTTTCAGGATATTGAGCCGTAACCGCTTTTGTTGCTTCTTCTAAAGTTGCGGTGTTAGTTAAAAATGTTAGTTCTTCTTCCGAGAATTTAAGCACATCAGCCATTGCCACCACGCTATTTACCACAGTTTTCATCTCATCTAATGAAGACCAAAGTGATTCACGTAAATTTGGGTCGAACGAGAAGAAACCACCCGCTTGTTTTACACGACGAATCGCTTCAATTGTTGCAGAGCGAGAAGGATCGTTGATTAACGCGATAGAGCAGCAGTGTAACCAATCACCTTGTTGGAAATTCGGTAGATCACCGATTTCTAAGAATTGATCAGCACTTGGGTTTACCATAAAAGTAAAGCTACGTTCGCCGTTATCTAATCCTACAATAACGGTTGAAGTACGCTGTTTCGGATCAAGGATCATATTATCTGTTGCAACATTTTCTGCTTGTAGTGTTTGTTGCATAAACTTACCGAGTGGATCGTTACCTACACGACCGATAAAACCTGTTTCGCCCCCTAAACGCGAAACACCTACAGCTACGTTCGCAGGCGCACCACCGGCACAACGTAAATAGTGTTGCTCACCATCTGGAATTAAATCAACAACGGCATCGCCTAACACCCAAATTTTACTCATAATTTTGTCTCTTTATATACGAATTAAATATTAAATAGAATAGTAGCTAAAACGATTTAGTTTTGCAATTTAAGAATCTAGTTATGTACAAAATTTACACATAAAAATGCCAACCGATAGGTTGGCATTAAAGGAAAGTATGTACTATTTAGCTTCTTTTGGAAGTTCTGTTTTAACTTCTTCAGCTTGGCCTGTTACTGCTTTAACTGCATCTTTCACAGTTTCTTTAACATCTTCTGCTTTTTCTTTTGCAGTATCAACAACTTCTGTTACTAAAGCTTTAAGATCCGATTTAGTTTCTTCAGCTTTTACATCTTGTTTAACTTCAGGCTTAGCTTCTTCAGCTTTTACTTCTTGTTTAACTTCAGGCTTAGCTTCTTCAGCTTTTACTTCTTGTTTAACTTCAGGCTTAGCTTCTTCAGCTTTCACTTCTTGTTTAACTTCAGGTTTAGCTTCTTCAGCTTTTACTTCTTGTTTAACTTCAGGCTTAGCTTCTTCAGCTTTTACTTCTTGTTTAACTTCAGGCTTAGCTTCTTCAGCTTTTACATCTTGTTTAACTTCAGGTTTAGCTTCTTCAGCTTTTACTTCTTGTTTAACTTCAGGTTTAGCTTCTTCTACTTTGTCTTTTGTTGTTTCAACAACATTTTTTACATCAGTTTTTAATTCTGTCGCAGCACCTTTTAATGCTTTGCTCACTGAATCCATTTTTTCTGCCAATGCGCTTTTTGCTTCGCCCATTGTTGAATTTAAGCTATCTTTAACATCCGTTAATGCTTTAGCAATTTTGCCTTCTACAGAATTTTGCATTGATTCAATCTTCTCTTCAGCGGCTTTTTCAGCTTCTACGATCTTAGCTTCAGCAGCTTTAGTCGCTTCTTCTACTTTTACTTCAGCCGCTTTTTGTGCTTCAGCAACACGCGCATCAGCTTCTTTTTTTAATGCTTCAATCTGATCTTGAGCAGCTTTCTCAGCAGCTGCGACTTTCTCATCTGCGGCTTTTTGAATTTCAGCAATTTTAGCGTCTACATCTTGCTGTAAAGTCGCTGCTTTGCCTTCAAGCTCTTTTTGCACTTCAGCAAGTTGTGCTTTAGTCGCTTTTAGCTCTGCTTCTGCTTTGCCATTATCGCAAGCAGTTAATGCTAATGTTGAACCTAATACTAAGGTTGCTAATAGTGATTTTTTCATAGATTGAATCCTCATTGAGTTTATATATTTTAGTTCGCATAACGCGTCGATATTCTAGCTAAAATTTATGCGTAAATAAATCAAATCAAAGCTAAATCATCGATCAAGCGGTGCTATTTCTTCAATTTTTTCCAAATTTTATCTTCTTGGCCACGCCATAAACGTTGAATATTATCGTGATGGCGATAAATCAGTAAGCAACAAACCAATGAAACAGGAAAGGTTAGTTCTGGTTTAAACCACCATACATAAAAGGGAACCGCTAGAGCTGTCACAACTGCACTTAAAGAAGAGTAGCCAGAAATTAGGAAGGTCAGTAGCCAAGTGCCAACGGCAAAACCTGAGATAGCGTAACCCATTGGAAGTAATGCGCCTAGAGCGGTTGCAACGCCTTTTCCACCACGAAATTGAAAGAAAATTGGGAAAATATGTCCCAAGCAAGCACTTAGCGCAATAAAGCCGATGAAAGATGGAGAAAGTTCTAGATAAAATCCGATAGAAACGGGTAGCATTCCTTTTAAAATATCGGCAAATAGCACGCCTAATGCTGCTAATTTACCGCCTATACGTAATACATTGGTTGCCCCTGGATTATGTGAGCCGTGTTCGCGGGGATCGGGTAAGCCTGCTAAGCGGCAAAAGATCACTGCACTCGAAATCGAACCGAGCAAATATGCTCCTATAATTAGTAAATAAGCGATAACGCTCATAATTTCCCCTTAACTCTATCAGTGAATGTGGTATATTTTACATCAACTTTGCAAAATAAATACAAGGAAAGATCCGATGACTGATAAAGTTTTTATTCACGAACTTACTGTTTTTGCTTCAATTGGTGCTTATGATTGGGAACATACTATTAAGCAACGCTTAGTTTTTAATATTGAAATGGCGTGGGATTTTGCGCGAGCGGTTGAAGATGATAATGTTGAATATTGCTTAAATTATGCGGAAGTTTCGCAAAAAATTATTGATTTTGTTGAAAAAACGCCATTTAAATTGGTGGAAACAGTAGCTTATAAAGTGGCGGACCTTTTACAAACTGAATATGGCATTAAATGGTTACGTATTGAATTACACAAACCGAAAGCGGTCGCGCAAGCGAGCAGTGTGGGTGTGATTGTGGAACGTGGTAACTAACGGTATTATGTAGCAGTCGCACAAATAGAAAATTTTGATTCTCTTAACTCTCTCCCTCCGGGAGAGAGACAGCGAAAATTGCGTTCAGCAATTTTTGCAGAGAGAGGGATAAAAGCGCTAATTTTTCTGGGATATTTTGCAAATGCCCTCTCCCAGACCGAAGGCGCTGAATACACCTTCGGTCTGTCCCTCTCCCGTAAACGGGAGAGGGTGTGAGAAAAATATTTTGTGCAATTGCTACATAATTTCGGGTAACTAAACTATAACAAGATAAAAAGGAGAATGTTATGCCAACTCACCAAGATATTATGCAACGTTTAGCACGAGTTTGTGAAACATCGGATTCTAAGGTTATTCATAAAGTTTATGAGCAATTGAAGCAACAGCATTATCGTGGGATTCTGCCTGCGAAGTTTATTCAGCAATGTGAAGCAGAGACTGGCTTATCAAAAGTGCAAATTTCTCTTGAAATCTTACCGCTTGCAGCTTGCTATTCTTTAGCGCCAGTTTCCAATTTTTATGTTGGCGCTGTGGCGATTGGGAAATCGGGTAATTTCTATTTAGGGGCTAACCAAGAATTTGCTCACGAAGCTATGGCACAAACGGTTCACGCAGAACAAAGTGCTATCGCACACGCATTGATGGCGGGCGAAACTGCTATTAACGATATGGTGGTTAATTACACGCCTTGTGGCCATTGTCGCCAGTTTATGAATGAATTGAATAGCGCAAAAGAGCTAAAAATTCACCTTCCGCATAGCCAAAATAATCCATTACATAGTTACCTTCCAGACGCCTTCGGGCCAAAAGATCTTAATATCGAAAAAGTACTCTTTGATCCACAACAGCATAATTGTAGCGGACAAGGCGATGATGTTATCCAAGCTGCGATCAAAACGGCAAATAAAGCCTATGCACCTTATAGCCAAGCTATCAGTGGCGTGGCATTATTACTTGAAAATGGTGAAATTGTTTGTGGTCAATATGTAGAAAATGCGGCGTTTAACCCAAGTATGCAGCCATTACAAATTGCGTTAAATAATCGCTGTTTGTCTGGTTTAAGCAATATTGCGATTAGTCGTGTCGTACTTGCTGAAAAGCAGGCAATTTTAAGCCATCGAAAAATTACGGAAGCGCTTGCTGAGCAACATTTAGGTTTAACTGTGGAGTATATTGCACTTTAAGAACGGCGCAAAACTTCATTTCTCCTTGAAACTGCGGAGATTTTTTTGATTAAAGATAATTAAATGTAAAATAAAGTATTCCTGATGTTATCAATGTCAAGTAGAATAGTACAACTTTGCAACATTTGTGTAATCAGTCGTGTAGTAGGTGATGCAATAAAGAATGTTAAATTTTAAGAAGGTAGAAGATAATGCAGAATCCACAAATCCTAATTGTTGAAGATGAAGCTGTAACACGAAACACCCTAAAAAGTGTATTTGAAGCGGAAGGTTATGACGTCTTTGAAGCAACGGATGGCTCCGAGATGAATTCAGTGCTTGAGAATCACGAAATTCATCTGGTAATTATGGATATTAATTTACCGGGCAAAAATGGCTTAATGCTTGCTCGTGAATTACGTGAAACAACGGACTTAGCGCTAATTTTCTTAACAGGCCGAGATAATGAAGTTGATAAGATCCTTGGCTTAGAAATTGGTGCTGATGATTATATCACTAAACCGTTTAACCCTCGTGAATTAACGATTCGTGCGCGTAACTTATTACAACGTACAATGGCGGAAAAAGATAATTCCACAAAGGAAGTCGGCGGTATCGATAGCTATCGTTTTAATGGCTGGGTACTTGATGTGAATAGTCGCACTTTAGTGAACCCTGAAGGCGAAGCGATTAAGTTGCCTCGTAGCGAATTTAGAGCATTACAACATTTCTGCGAGAATCCAGGCAAAATTCAAACGCGTGAAGACTTATTAATGCGAATGACTGGTCGTGAACTGAAACCGCACGATAGAACTGTGGATGTCACCATTCGTCGTATTCGTAAGCATTTTGAAGATCATCCGAATACACCAGAAATTATTGTGACGATCCACGGCGAAGGCTATCGTTTTTGTGGTGAATTAGAATAAATTGTTTCATTTTGAAAGGGCAGAGAATATCTGCCCTTTCTTTTTGCAAAAGATCTTGTAAATTTAACCGCTTGTTATCGCTTTGATCTTACTTTGTCAATAGATCAAAATCTAAAGATCCCCAAAAAATCTACAAGATTTCCACATAATTTTCAGGTATCATAACCGACCATTTTCACTATTATTTTCTGGAGTTCATTGTGTCTGCCCTTTGGTCTGATTGTTTAAGTCATTTACAAACAAAAGTTACGTCGACTGACTACAATATGTGGTTACGTCCGTTACAGGCTATGGAAAGTGACAGTGAACTTGTTCTTTATGCGCAAAATAAATTTGTGGCAGGCTGGGTGCAAGATAAATTTATGGAAGAGATCACGGGCTTAGCGCGTTTTCTTTCTAAGAATGATGACTTGATCATTACCCTTAAAGAAGGCAACCCGACTAAAAAACAAGAAGAGCAAGATGTTAGTAAAGAATCTCGCCCTAATAGTGAAGAACCAACGAATAAATTAAAATCAGGTTTAAACCCTGAATTGACTTTTGAAAGCTTTGTTCAAGGTCACTCAAACCAACTTGCTAAAGCAATTGCTCAACAAGTTGCGGCAAATCCTGGTGAAAGCCATTGTAACCCTTTTTCGCTTTATGGTGGAACAGGTTTAGGTAAAACCCACTTATTACACGCAATTGGTAATGAAATTTTAGCGAATAACCCGAAAGCTCGCGTGGTTTATATCCATTCAGAACGCTTTGTGAATGATATGGTAAAAGCTATCAGATCGAATACCATTGATAATTTTAAGAAATTCTATCGTTCGGTTGATGTGTTAATGATTGACGATATTCACTTCTTTGCTAAAAAAGAGGTGAGTCAAGAAGAGTTTTTCCATACTTTTAACTCGCTTTTTGAACGTAGCAAACAGATTGTTGTAACGTCAGATGTTTTCCCTAAAAACATTGAGAAAATGGAAGAACGTATTCGTTCGCGTTTAAGTTGGGGGGTGAATGCTGCGATTGAGCCTCCAGAGTTAGAAACTCGCGTTGCGATTTTAATGCGTAAAGCAGAAGAGAAAAATCTAGATTTAAACGAAAATGTGGCCTTTTTTATTGCACAGAAAATTCGTGCTAATGTGCGAGAGTTAGAAGGTGCATTAAATCGAATGATTGCTTGGAAAAATTTTACTGGCGCAGAAATTACTGTTGATGCAATGCGTCAAGCTCTGAAAGATCTATTGGAAGCCTACGATCATTTAGTGACCATTGAAAATATCCAAAAGGTGGTTGCTGAATATTACAATATCAAGCTAACGGATCTTAAATCCAAAAGCAGAACTCGATCAGTGGCTCGTCCACGCCAAATGGCAATGGCATTAGCAAAAGAGCTGACAAACCACAGCTTACCTGAAATCGGACGCGAATTTGGCGGAAGAGACCATACAACCGTAATGCACGCTTGTAAAACGATCAATGAGCTGAGAGATTCAGATATCAATATTAAAGAAGATTACACAAATTTAACGAGAAAATTATCGTCTTAAAAGGAAGATTGTTATGCAATTTATTATAACCCGTGAACAGTTACTCAAGCCTTTACAACAAGTTTGTGGCGTATTAACTAGTCGCCCAACTTTACCAGTTATCAATAATATTTTGCTTGAAATTGAAGGCAATCGTCTTTCTTTAACAGGCACAGATTTAGAAGTTGAATTAACCACTCAAGCAGAATTGTTTGAAGCGGTTAATACAAGCGGAAAATTTACGATTCCAGCTAAAAAGTTTTTAGATATTTGCCGTAGTTTGCCAGACGATAGCGTTATTTCGGTGCAATTCGAAGAAGATCGTGCATTAATCCGTGCAGATCGCAGTAAGTTTAGCTTGGCAACACTACCAGCTTCAGATTACCCAAGCTTAATGGATTGGAAACCAGAAGTTGACTTTACTATTGAACAAGCAACTTTAGCGCGTTTAATTGATTCAACCCAATTCTCAATGGCAAACCAAGATGCTCGCTATTTTTTAAATGGTATGCGTTTTGAAACTGAAGGGAATTTATTACGTACTATCGCAACAGATGGCCATCGTTTAGCGGTTTGTACAATGGCGCTAAATCAAGAGCTACTCACTCACGCAGTTATTGTGCCACGTAAAGCGGTGTTAGAGCTATTACGTCTTGTTGGTAATAATGCTGACGCAGTACGTTTAGAGATTGGCACAAGCAACCTACGTGTTTCAATGAACAATGTAGTATTTACCACAAAATTGATTGATGGTCGTTTCCCTGATTATCGTCGTGTATTACCACGCAATGCAGACCGTATTTTAGAAGCTGATGCAGAAGTATTAAAACGTGCTTTAGTTCGTGCTGCTATCTTATCAAACGATAAATTCCGTGGCGTGCGCTTAGCGTTAAGCAATAATTTATTAAAAATTACGGCAAATAACCCAGAGCAAGAAGAAGCGGAAGAAATCATTGATGTAAGCTATCAAAGCACCGATATGGAGATTGGCTTTAACGTAAGTTATATGTTGGATGTGCTTAACTCATTGAAGTGCCAACGTGTGCGTGTAAGCCTAGTTGACGCAAATTCTAGTTGCTTAATTGAAGATTGTGATAATAGCGCGGCAGAATATGTGATTATGCCGATGCGATTATAGTCTTTGTCGGAAGATAAAAATATAACTCTCTCTCGTAAGCGGGATAGAGTTAAAAAATATAAATGATAGCTTCTCTGTAAATAGAGAAAGTTAGAAAAGTTTTAGTATAACTCTCCCCCATTTATGGGGGAGAGACAGGCAAGTGCTACGTATAGTAGCGCTTGGCAGAGAGAGGGAATGGGTTGCAGAGAAGAGTAATTTAGCCCTCTCTCTGCTCAAAATTGCCTTATGCAATTTTGAGCTGTCTCTCTCCCGCAAGCGGGAGAGAGTTAAAAATATAAATAATAGCTTCTCTGTAAATGGAGAAAGTTAGAAAAGTTTTAGTATAACTCTCCCCCATTTATGGGGGAGAGACAGACAATCGCTACGTATAGTAGCGCTTGGCAGAGAGAGGGAATGGGTTGCAGAGAAGAGTAATTTAGCCCTCTCTCTGCTCAAAATTGCCTTATGCAATTTTGAGCTGTCTCTCTCCCGCAAGCGGGAGAGAGTTAAAAAATTTAATTTGATTGTATTCTAATGGCACTTTCCCGTTTAATTATTAACAACTTCCGAAATCTAACTAGCGTAGATCTTGAATTAAGTCACGGTTTTAACTTTTTGGTTGGGGAAAATGGCAGTGGCAAAACAAGCCTATTAGAGGCGATCTTCTATCTCGGCCACGGGCGCTCTTTCAAAAGCCATATTAGTAATCGCATTATTCACTATGATTACGATCATTTTGTGCTACACGGACGAGTTGATGAAGCAAAACATCACTGGTCTGTTGGTTTACAAAAATCTCGCCAAGGGGATACTACTCTTAAAATCAATGGCGAAGACGGCAAGAAAATTTCCGATCTAGCTCATCTACTTCCAATGCAAGTTATTACCCCAGAAGGCTTAACCTTACTCAATGGTGGTCCAAGCTATCGCCGTGCTTTCTTGGATTGGGGGCTATTCCATCAATATCCTGAATTTTATGCTCACTGGGCAAATCTCAAACGTCTGTTAAAACAGCGTAATTCAGCCCTTGCACAGGTGCGCAGTTATGCTGAATTAAAAGTGTGGGATATAGAGTTAGTAAAACTTGCGCAAATTGTTAGCCAAATGCGTGCTAACTATGCTGAAGCACTACGCCCTGAAATTGAGAAAACCTGCCAATTTTTCTTACCTGAATTAGAGATTAGTGTGAGTTTCCATCAAGGTTGGGAAAAAGGCGCAGACTATGCCGAAATTTTAGCGAATAGTTTTGAGCGAGATCGCGGGATCGGCTACACAATGGTTGGGCCACAAAAAGCGGATTTCCGTTTTAGAGCAAATGGATTACCTGTTGAAGATGTACTTTCACGTGGGCAATTAAAGCTATTGATGTGTGCGCTACGCTTGGCGCAAGGGGAGTATCTTGTTGCTCAGAAAGATCGCCAATGTTTATTCCTAATTGACGACTTTGCTTCAGAATTAGATCCAACCAAACGCGCGTTATTGGCAGAGCGTTTACGCCAAAGCGGATCACAAGTTTTTGTTACGGCGATTACTAAAGATCAACTTAGCCAAATGCAATGGCAAGAACAAGATAATGATCGTCTATTTTCTGTGGTAAAAGGGCAGATTACGCCATTAGAATAGGCTTACAAGCGGTTGGATTTTAAGAAAAGTTTGCAAAAGCGCCATAAACAAAAATGGACGTAATCTTTGGTTACGTCCATTTCTTTTTAGCACTACGGCACAATCACCGTAAACACATAAGCGGCTAGGTTCACTAAAAGTACCACACCGTAAAGCATATTCGACTTGCCGTGGTTTAAAGACACCATCACCACAAAAGCGGATAACGCCAAGAGCACCATCGATTTCCAGTCTAAACCCAGCACCATATTAATATCATACATTAAGCACACAATAACCACCGCAGGAATGGTTAAGCCAATACTTGCTAATGCTGAACCCATTGCAAGATTCACACTAGTTTGCAAGCGGTTACGGCTCGCGGCTGTTAAGGCTGCCACACCTTCAGGCATTAATACCACTGCCGCGATAATAACCCCAACTAAAGACAATGGTGCACCTGCAGCGACCACCATACTCTCAATTGTTGGTGAAAGCGCTTTTGCTAATAGCACCACGATTCCTAAGCAAACAATTAAAAGTAATAAGCTAATTAATGCAATTTTAGTTGTCGGCGGCTCTGCGTGATGTTGCGGATTATCATCATCAGCTAAGAAATAATCACGATGGCGCACGGTTTGCATCATAATAAAAGAGAAATAGAGCACTAATGACGCTAAAGCTACAAAGATCATTTGCGAGGCTGTATAAGTCCCGCCACTCGAACTTGTTGTGAAGTTTGGTAAAATCATCGTTAGCACTAAAATCGACATCAAAGTCACTAGCGCGGTACTGACGGATTTCTTATGGAAGAACTGGACTTTATGTTTAATCCCACCAATTAATAAACAACCGCCCAAAATACCATTTAAAATCAGCATAATCGCGGCAAAGACAGTATCACGAGCCAAATAAGCTGCGTTATCGCCACCTGCAATCATCAGTGAGATAATCAAAGCCACTTCAATAATGGTAATTGCAAGGGCTAGAATAATGGTACCAAACGGCTCGCCCACTTTATGTGCCACCACTTCTGCGTGGTGAACGGCAGATAGCACGCTACCAATTAATAAACCACCGCCTGCCAGTTGCAACCAAAGGCTATCTTTGATTCCGACAAAATAAATGACCCACGCCAAAATAGGCAATATTACCGACCAAATCGGCAACGCAGTTTCTGTTTTTCCTGCCATAAGCTCTCCTAAATTAACAATCTTGCTCTTTTGTGCTCATAATCTCGATAATTTGACGATCCATATAGACCATACTTTTCGTTGCAATGGCACATAAATTACTAATCGACTTATCAACGCTATGTTCAACAATACCTTCATTACCCGTCACTCGGCTATTATCTAGCGCCATTAACACCGCCTTATAAGCAGAAGAAACACCCGTTGAAACCTTCATTGCACAGCTATTTGCTGCGCCATCACATAACATACCGCTAATATCGCCAATCATACTGCAGATCGCCATACTAATTGCGTTAAAGTTACCATTGAGAAGATAAGCCATACCCGCTGCACTTCCCATTGCTGCTGTTGTGACAGCGCAGAGCGCCGATAGTTTTGGCAATTTACTATGAATATAAATAGCAATGGTGTGCGAAAGGAACAATGCGCGAATCAGTTTTTCATCATCAGCGTCGACAAAGCGAGCTACAATGACTGAAGGCATAGTCGCTGCAATTCCTTGGTTACCCGAACCCGAATTACTCATCGCAGGTAATAATGCCCCGCCCATACGCGCGTCTGAAGCCGCGGTTGTTTCAATCACGATTCGGCTCAGCAAATCATCAGACATTAAGCCCAACTCAATTTGCTTTTTCAGCGTACGGCCGATATGTAAACCGTACTCTTTTTCCAATCCTTCTTTAGATAATGCGCTATTTAATTTTGCAGCTTCCGCAATAAAGGCGATTTTGTCTAATTCCACTTCCATCGCAAATTGGTAAATTTGCTCTGCGGTTAAGTTATTGAAAAATTGGTAATCATCTTCTAATTCAACCTGTTGAACTTCTTGCTGATAGATCATCTCACCATTTTTCTCGATTAATACCACATTGGTATGTGAATCTTGAATACAAACTTTTACCCAACCATTTTCGCCTAGTAGCAGCGCTTCTGAGTAAAGGGGATAATCCACATTGGCAATATCAACGCTCACTTGATTTTGTTCAAGCATTGCTTTGCCTTGGGCTACATCTGTAGGCTGAATGTTTTTTAACACTTCTAAACCAGCTTCCGCATCGCCCGCAATCGCACCCACAGCGGCCGCAATTGGTAGACCGACCATTCCCGTTCCTGGAACAGTAACACCCATACCATTTTTCATTAAATTCGGGGAAACCTTAGCTTGAATTTTCAGTAACTTAGAATCAAGGTGAGACATCGCAATCGCAGAAGCTAGCGCTAATGAAATTGGCTCAGTACAGCCTAAAGCAGGGGCAACATCACGTTTTACAATTGCGATTAATTGATCGCTAAATTCAAATTTATTCATTTTTGTCTCGATTTTTATTTGGTAAAAATTGCAAGCATTCTAACCGCTTGTTGTTATTTTCGCAAAACATAGCCAGCCGTTACTTTGCTCATTTCCCAACTTTCTTCCTTTGGGAGAGAGACAGCGAAAATTGCGTTCAGCAATTTTTGCAGAGAGAGTACAAGCGGTGATATTTTGGAGATGTTTTGCAAGTAGCCCTCTCTCTGCTTTTCGCAAAAACGTTGTTTTGCTCAAAGCTGTCTCTCCCCCATAAATGGGGGAGAGTTGGTTTATTTTGATGTTTTGAAAAGCTTTATAAACTCTCTCCCCCATAAATGGGGGAGAGTTGGTGGTACAACCTGATAACATC
>LEKJ01000023.1 GCA_029852775.1 Pasteurellaceae bacterium LFhippo2 | reverse complement strand
CAGTAATAGTAAGCGGTTTTCTTTTTAAATTAGCGTGCTTGGTTTAAAGCAACTTCTGCATCAGGTTCTTTTGAGATACGGTTACGTAAATCACGACGAATAACTTCGATTGTCCAGAACCAGAAAATATGACCTACTAACTCAGAGATGTGCTCGTATAAAGGCCATTCTGCAACTGGTGGTGTTAAACCTAACGCTGGGAATGTGATGTAGTGAACACAGATGTTAGCGATAATACCAGCGCCGATACCTTGCCAGAATTTAATTTTCGGGAATACTTCAGCCACTAAGCAGTAACCGATAGCGAACACTAATGAGAAAATCATATGCGTTACACCGATAGAGTTAAATGGATGATCCGCAAACATAAATGCAACTGTTTGGTAAGGATCGATACCGATGTAGTCACGTAAGAAAACTGCTGGTGGGTTTAATACTGCACGTGAACATTGTGCTAATGCACCGTCCATTGCTAATGCACCAGATTGTAATGCATCTAATACAGGCTGTGGACAAGCAGCCGTAAATAGATCGATTGGGCTACGTGGTGGGAATGGATGTTCAGCACCCCATTTTACGAACGCAGAAATGATACCTGCAATAATACCAACGAATACTGCTAATCCGTAGCGGCGACGATTTGGGTTTGTTTGTTCGAATAGATTCATAATTTTGATTCCGAAGAAAAGTAATAGTTTATTTAATTCCATTTATGAAATAATTGTCAAAAATGGTGTGCGCATTTTGCACTTTCTATTTTAAAAAGCAATCCCCCACAGATAAATAATTTGATGTATATCAAACTACATTTGTTGTATACAAAAAGACCGCTTGCAAAATACTCTACAAGCGGTCTTTTAAGGACTAAATCTTACTGTTTTTTACCACCGAAGCCGATTTTATCATCTTTATCTTCGTACTCTGATATTTTGTCATTCTCCTTACTTGTGATAAAGCCACCAATTTCTTCAGCATTCGGACCAAAAATTTGTAGTTCATAACCGTCCAAAATATCTTTATCAACTTTAATTTGGCTAGTTGCTTTACCTTCAATACCTAGCTGATTATCGATAAAATGCTCTCTGTATTCAGGGGTTTTATTCTTAATATTGCTGATACTTGCTTGCTCAAGATCTATTACACCATATTTATCAAACCCCGTAATTTTTCCCGAACCTTGCTTTGTACCAAAATCAATATTGTAAGTGAGATCGCCTTTTGTGGTTTCATCAAAGGCAACTCCTTTATAAGTAGCACTACCTGCTGTTGGTAATTGCTGCTGAGTTGTATTAACACCAGCTACTCTTAATACACCATAATTGGATATTGATGTTTTACCTAAATTAGGATCATCACCTTCTGCAACTGATTCCGTTACAGAGTGACCCACAATGCCTGAATATGTTTGGTTATAAACTTTCCAAAAACCTTTATCAGACCAATTACGATCTCCAACCTTATAAGTTTCAGAAAAGTTCTCTTTGACTAATTGGTAACGAGGAAACAGATCTAGCTCAATCATTTTTCTGCCAAAATCTTGACCTAACATAATGAAGGTATTATTTGTTGCAGGAACTTCACCGAGCTCAAGCACGTAAGAGGCAGTAACTTTCTTCTGCTTAATTAACTGCTCCATTTCTGTAGAAATAGGGAGAGGAGCTACAAGAGAATTTTCAGGTGGATTAACAGGTGGGTGATTCTGATCTTGCGCAGTTCCATTACCACTAGCACCACCGCTCGAACTACAAGCAGTTAGACCTAATATTGCTAATGCCAAAAATGATAATTTGATTGAAGTTTTCATACAATTTTCCTTTTGGAAGAGAAACAAACGGTTAGATTTTAGCAAAAATTTGCATAGACATTGAATTATTTACAAACACATATTTAAAATGCAAACGTTTGCGCAATCGGTTATAATACTCCGAAATCTATTTTTGTTAAACTATGGAAGCAAAGCAAATGACCGTACAAACCTTTCGTGGCTCGCCTGCCTTATCTGAATTCCGTCTAAATCAACTTTCTCTAAAACTCCAACAAAATCAATTGCCTATAAAGTCTATTTATGCAGAGTATGTGCATTTTGTTGAGTTAAACCAACCGCTTGCAAATGAAGAAACGCAGAAACTTCAAGAATTACTTCACTATGGCCCAACGTTAGCGGAACACGATCCTGTTGGTTTTTGCTTAATTGTGACGCCACGTGTGGGGACTATCTCTTCGTGGTCATCAAAAGCAACGGATATTGCCCACAACTGTGGTTTGAAAGCTGTTAACCGTATCGAACGCGGTCTTGCTTACTATTTTGAATTTACCCAACAACCAACAGACACTCAAATTGAAACGCTAAAAGGCTTATTACATGACCGTATGTTAGAAACGGTATTAGAGAGCCAAGATCAAGCAAGCTCGCTATTTGCACAACATGAACCAAAACCGTTTACCACAGTTGATGTATTAAACGGTGGGCGTAAAGCATTAGAAATGGCAAACGTTGAATTAGGTTTAGCCTTAGCGGAAGATGAAATCGACTATTTGGTTGAGAACTTCACTGCATTAAATCGCAACCCGAACGATATCGAACTCTATATGTTCGCACAGGCGAACTCAGAGCATTGTCGTCATAAAATCTTTAATGCGGATTGGACAATCGACGGCGAAAAACAAGAAAAATCGCTGTTCAAAATGATCAAAAATACCTTTGAGAAAACCCCGGATTTCGTGCTTTCAGCCTATAAAGATAATGCGGCGGTAATGGAAGGCTCAACAGTCGGTCGTTGGTTCCCAGATCAAGACGGTCAATACCGTGCGCACCAAGAAGATGCGCATATCTTAATGAAGGTAGAAACCCACAATCACCCAACAGCAATCTCGCCATTCCCAGGGGCAGCAACAGGTTCGGGCGGTGAAATCCGTGATGAAGGCGCAACGGGTCGTGGTGCAAAACCAAAAGCAGGTTTAACCGGTTTCTCAGTATCTAACTTAGTGATTCCAAACTTTGAACAGCCATGGGAAAACCCACTTTCAAAACCAAGCCGTATTGCTTCTGCGTTAGACATTATGATTGAAGGTCCATTAGGTGGCGCGGCATTTAACAACGAATTTGGTCGTCCTGCGTTATTGGGCTACTTCCGTACCTATGAAGAGAAAGTAAATAGTTTTGCGGGTGAAGAAGTGCGTGGCTATCACAAACCGATTATGCTTGCCGGTGGTATCGGTAATATCCGTGCGGAGCACGTACAAAAAGGTGAAATCCCTGTGGGGGCGAAATT
Source organism: Pasteurellaceae bacterium LFhippo2 (assembly GCA_029852775.1). GTDB lineage: Bacteria > Pseudomonadota > Gammaproteobacteria > Enterobacterales > Pasteurellaceae. The sequence goes on along the minus strand of LEKJ01000023.1, from coordinate 41,061 downwards.
AATCGTACTTGGCGGCCCTGCAATGAATATCGGCTTAGGCGGTGGTGCGGCTTCTTCAATGGCATCAGGTAAATCAAAAGAAGACTTAGACTTTGCTTCGGTACAACGTGAAAACCCTGAAATGGAACGCCGTTGCCAAGAAGTGATCGACCGCTGCTGGCAGATGGGCGACGACAACCCGATTCTCTTTATCCACGACGTTGGTGCAGGCGGTTTATCAAATGCTATGCCAGAATTAGTACATGATGGCGATCGTGGCGGTAAATTCGATCTACGCAAAATCCTGTGTGATGAAAAAGGCATGTCACCATTAGAAATTTGGTGTAACGAATCGCAAGAACGTTATGTGTTAGCCGTTTCAGCAGACAAACTGCCATTATTCGAACAGCTGTGCCAACGTGAACGCGCACCTTATGCGGTAATCGGTGAAGCAATTGAAGAGAAACATTTAACTTTAGCGGATGATCATTTCGGTAATAATCCGATTGATCTACCAATGAATGTATTACTCGGCAAAACCCCGAAAATGCACCGTGATGTTTCGTCAAAAACCGTGCAAAACCCACCGCTTGCACAAGACGGTATTCAATTAAAAGAAGCGCTACATCGAGTATTACGTTTACCAGTAGTCGCAGAAAAAACTTTCTTAATCACTATCGGCGACCGCTCGGTAACCGGTATGGTAGCGCGTGACCAGATGGTCGGCCCGTGGCAAATTCCTGTGGCGGATTGCGCAGTAACGACCGCAAGTTTAGATAGCTATCATGGTGAAGTAATGGCAATGGGTGAGCGCGCACCAGTGGCATTATTAGACTTTGGGGCATCAGCTCGTTTAGCGGTAGCAGAATCAATCACCAATATCGCTGCAACGGATATCGGCGATATCAAACGCATTAAACTGTCAGCAAACTGGATGTCAGCGGCAGGCCACGAAGGTGAAGATTCGGGCTTGTATGAAGCTGTGAAGGCTGTCGGTGAAGAACTTTGCCCTACGTTAGGCATTACTATTCCTGTCGGTAAAGACTCAATGTCAATGAAAACGACTTGGAATGAAAATGGCGAACAAAAAACTGTTACCGCACCGCTTTCATTAGTGATCTCGGCTTTTGCTCGTGTGGAAGATGTTCGCAAAACCGTTACCCCACAACTACGCACCGACAAAGGCGCAACTCGCTTACTCTTATTAGATTTAGGCGAAGGCAAAAACCGTTTAGGCGCAACAGCATTAGCACAAGTTTATAAACAATTAGGCGACAAACCTGCAGATGTGGTTAATGTAGAAACCTTGAAAAACTTCTACAATGCAATGCAAGCCTTAGTTAGCCAACAAAAATTACTGGCATACCACGATCGTTCGGACGGTGGTTTAATCACAACCCTTGCAGAAATGGCATTTGCGGGTAACTGCGGTGTTCAAGTCGATATCAGCGCATTAGGCGACAACGATTTAGCGGTATTATTCAATGAAGAACTAGGCGCAGTAATTCAAATTGCGGACAGCGAATTAGCCAATGTTCGTGCAGTATTAGCAGAGCATAACTTACTTGGTATTGTGAAAGAAGTAGGTGCAGTAGTGGTTGGCGACCAATTTGAAATTCGCCGTGGTACTCAAGTACTACTTAACGAAAAACGTTCTGAACTTCGTGGCATTTGGGCTGAATTAACTCACCAAATGCAACGCTTACGTGATAACCCAGAGTGTGCAGACCAAGAGTTCGAAACCAAGAAAGATCCAAATAATAAAGGCTTATCAGCCTTCTTAACTTATGATGTGAACGAAGATATCACTGCACCATTTATCAACCGTGGCGCAAAACCGACTATCGCAATCCTACGCGAACAGGGCGTAAACAGCCATTATGAAATGGCGGCAGCCTTCGACCGTGCAGGCTTTAATGCAATTGACGTGCATATGTCGGACTTAATGGCAGGCCGCCGCAATCTTGCGGACTTTAACGCATTAGTGGCATGTGGTGGTTTCTCTTACGGTGACGTACTTGGCGCAGGCGGCGGCTGGGCAAAATCAATCCTGTTTAACCCAATGTTACGCGATCAATTCAGCCAGTTCTTCGCTAATCCAAATACTCTTGCATTAGGTGTATGTAACGGCTGCCAAATGGTTTCTAACCTTGCGGAAATCATTCCAGGTACAGAAAACTGGCCACGCTTTGTACGCAATAAATCAGAGCGTTTTGAAGCTCGTGTAGGCTTAGTGAAAATCAACGACACTAATTCACTATGGTTTAAAGATATGGCAGGTTCACATATGCCAATCGCCGTATCTCACGGTGAAGGTCAAGTTGAGTTTAAATCAGCCGATCAGCTCGCAGCTTTACAACAACAAAACTTAGTCGTTGCGCAATATATCGATAATAACGGTAATCCAACGGAAGTTTACCCAGCTAACCCGAATGGTTCCGTAAACGGTATCACTGCAATTTCCAACCTAGATGGACGTGTCGCCATTATGATGCCACACCCAGAGCGAGTATATCGTGCAGTATCTAACTCTTGGCATCCAGACGATTGGACAGAAGACGGAGCATGGATGAGATTGTTTAGAAATGCGAGAGTGGCGTTGAAGTAACGTAATCATATCACTAAAACAAAAGCCAACTTACCCTAAAAAATCAAAGTAAGTTGGCTTTTTATTTTGGCACGAGCGGGACGCTCGCGCCAGCGTTAGAGGGTTAATCTAAATTAACAATCCTGCTTTCCATACGCTTCTTGACGAAGGATGTTTCTTACACTCTCATCAAACTGTGCTAATACTTGGTCAGCGTCTTTTGGATCTGTGCCTTTTGCATCTAAGTAGAATTTGATCTTAGGTTCTGTACCTGAAGGACGTGCGATTAAGCGGCTGCCGTTTTCAAGGACGAAGACTAAAATATCGCTTTGGCGATCTGTTTTGGTGTGGTCTAAGAACTGTGCTACTTTAAAGCCGCCGATTTCACTTGGTGGGTTGTTGCGTAGGGCAGTCATTAATTTACCGATTTCAGCTAAATCATCAACACGGATTGAGATTTGACCACTTACATAAGCACCGAACTCTTTAGTAAATTCATCCGCGTAGTCTGCTAATGTTTTACCTTGTTTTTTCAAGTTACGCACTAAATCTAAGAATACGATCGCTGCTGAGATACCGTCTTTATCGCGGACTTTGTTCGGGTCTACTAAGTAGCCTAATGCTTCTTCGAAACCGAATACTAAGCCATCTACTTTACCGATATATTTAAAGCCAGTTAAAGTTTCTTCTGATTGGAAACCGTATTTTTTCGCGATCTCTGCTAATGCCGGAGAAGATACTAATGAGCAAGCTAAAACACCTTGTTTTCCTTGGTTTTGTTTTGCTAAATACCAACCTAAGAAACAGCCGATCACATTACCGTGTAGAGGTTTCCAGTTGCCTTCCGCATCTGGTACTGCTACTGCTAAACGGTCTGCATCTGGGTCGTTAGCAATGATAAATTCAGCATTTTTCTCTTTCGCTAATTTAATTGCTAAATCTAATGCGCCTTTCTCTTCTGGGTTAGGGAAGTTTACCGTTGGGAAAGTGCCGTCTGGCTGAATTTGTTCTGTTACTAAATGCGGTTGTGGTAAACCTGCTTTTGCTAAAGTTTTGCTTAAAACTTCGTAGCCCACACCGTGCATTGCGGTATAAACGTAGTTAATGTCCGCTTGTGGCTCTTTTGCTAATGCTGCAGTGATGTCGATATACGCATTTACTACTTCATCATCTAATACCGTGAAATCTTGACTACGAGGTAGGTCATTGATATTACCTGCCGCTACTTTGTCGATTAATGCTGCGATGTCTTTATCTGCAGGTGAAACGATTTGACCACCGCCATTCGCTTTACCTAAATACACTTTATAGCCGTTGTCTTGTGGCGGGTTGTGGCTTGCAGTTACCATAACGCCCGCTGTCGCATCAAAATGTTTGATTGCATAAGCTAATACTGGAGTTGGTAATTTGCGTGGTAATAAAAGTGCTTTAATACCTGCACCTGCCATAATTTCTGCAGTATCTCGTGCGAATACATCTGAGTTTTTACGGCCGTCGTAACCAATTACGATTGAAGGCTCTTTGTCGTAAGTTTTTAAGTAGTCCGCTAAACCACCCGCAGCCTGTGCTACTAATACACGGTTCATACCCATTGAACCCGCTTGTAATGGACCACGTAAACCTGCTGTACCAAACTGTAAGCGATCTGAAAAACGATTCGCTAATTCAGCATTTGCTTCTGCATTGCCTGCTTGTGCTTGTTCGATAAGAGCTGATAATTCCGCACGGGTTTCAGCATCTGGGTCTTGGTTTAACCAATTTTGTGCAACAGAGATAAGTGTTGTCATAATAGTGTCCTTAAATGATTTGATAGGAAGTTGTGCTAGCCTATCATTAAAATAAAAAGAAATAAAACGCTTGTTAATCAAATAGTTGACATAGATAAAACGCAACCGTTTGCAGTTTAGTGCTAGATACAACAAGCGGTTAGATTTTTCAGAAAATTTGCAAAATTCTCATCAAATCTAACCGCTAAAAGCTAGAGTAGTAGGGCTGCTCCCCACTTAATAATATCAAAGAAGAATTTATTCTGCCCAGTCGCGACACCATCACTATTTTTTGGTACTTCAGTTTTAGCGTCTTCTACCATTCCGCTTTTATATTGCCCTTTGACGACTGCTAAATCATCGCGAGCTTTATCGCGCAAGTTTTGGCAGCGTTTACTATTGAGAGCTTCAACATCATCGGTTTTTAGTTTTTTATATAAATATGTTGCATAACCCATTGATTTTTCATCGTCTTGGATTATTTTCACATATTTTTCACCAATAATGTCTTCAAGTGGATAGAAATAAACATATTGTGAGTAGATATAAGCATCTTCTTTAGAAAAATGTTCATATTGGATTTTAGTTAGATTTGGGTAAACGCACTGCTCAACTTGGCGACTTGCTTGCACCCAACGTTGTGCATCCGATTCAGACAATACATAATCAGCGTTAGCAAATTCGCCAGGGAAAGGCGTTTCTACTTGCGGTTCAGAGCTACATCCAACTAATAAAATAGATATTGGGAATAAAATCTTCTTAAACATATTAATCCCTTATTGTGAGATTAATCCTAATTGACCAATCTTGATACCGATGTTGCCGAGGGTAACAGGGCCCAAGTATTCAGCAAGAAACTTAAATAATTCTTCCACATCGTGGAAAATGCAGTGTACTTGCACTTCTTTTTCGACTTTACGCGTAAATTCGTAAGACACTTTGTCGCCGTCGATATGAGCAACAAGTTTTAGATATACAGTTTCAAAATAGTGACTTAATGCACCTTCTAAGCCTGGGTCGCTGATACGCACGTCCCATTGATTACTAAAAAGAATTTCTGTTTTTGCTGACATTGTGTGTTACCTTTTATCTGTATTTATATGGCGGACACGCAAAATGTGTCCTTGCATTCTTGCTATGAATAACGCTCATATGTAGGGGCGTGTTGAACACGCCCGCGGGCGTACGCAGTACGCCCCTACAAATTATTGAAGAAGTGAAATATCCGCAACCTGTAAGAATAATCCCTGTAACGTGCTTAAAATCGCTAAACGGTTGTTACGCAGTTTTTGATCTTCTGCATTTACCATTACGTTATCAAAGAAACTATCCACCGGCTGGCGTAAACTTGCTAATTTATCAAGAACCGCTGTGTAGTCGCCTTGTGCGATTAACGGTTGAATTTCCGCTTTTAATCCTAATACCGCTTCTGCTAATGCTTTTTCTGCATCTTCAACACATACCGCTAAATTGATTTCACCGATTGTGCCTTCCGCTTTCGCTAAGATATTACTTACACGTTTGTTGGCTGCCGCTAATGCTTCTGCACTGTCTAATGTACGGAAGTGAGAAACCGCACGCACACGTGCATCAAAGTCTGCTGGTTTAGTTGGACGACGTGCCAATACGGCTTGGATTTCATCCACGTTCATACCTTCATCTTGGTACCACGCACGGAAACGGCCTAACATAAAGTCCACAACTTCATCGATAACATTTGCATTCGTTAATTTATCGCCGAATGATTGCGCAGACGCTTTCACTAATTCCACTAAATCTAATGGTAATTTTTTCTCAACGATAATACGTAACACACCTAGTGCTGCACGACGTAATGCGAATGGGTCTGCGCTACCTTTTGGTTGCTGGCCGATACCGAAAATACCCGTTAGCGTATCCATTTTATCCGCTAATGCTACAGAGCAAGCAACTAATGAGTTTGGTAAGTTATCGCCTGCGAAACGTGGCATATATTGCTCGTTTAACGCTACCGCCACTTCTTCCGCTTCGCCATCGTGACGAGCATAGTGCATACCCATTACACCTTGCGTATCAGTGAACTCAAACACCATATTGGTCATTAAGTCACATTTAGACAGTAAACCTGCACGTTTCGCTTTTGCTACGTCCGCACCGATTTGTTCTGCGATAATACCCGCTAACTGTTCGATACGGTCAGTTTTATCACGTAATGTACCTAATTGTTGTTGGAATAATACGGTTTCTAAACGTGGTAATTGATCTTCTAAACGCTGTTTTAAGTCAGTTTTGAAGAAGAATTCCGCATCAGTTAAACGTGGGCGAACTACTTTCTCATTACCTTCGATAATCGCTGTTGGATCTTCTGGGTTGATGTTTGAAACAAAGATAAAGTGCGGTAATAACTTGCCGTCTTTATCGTAGATCGGGAAGTATTTTTGGTCGCCTTTCATTGTATAAACAAGGGCTTCCGCAGGCACCGCTAAGAAACGTTCTTCAAATTTTGCGGTTAATACGTTCGGGTATTCCACTAATGAAGTGACTTCATCTAATAAGTCTTCTTCGATATCCGCAACACCACCTAAAGCGGTCGCTTTCTCTTGTGATTTTGCAAGAATTAACGCTTTACGCTCGTTAAAGTCTGCCACTACTGAACCTTTTTCTTTCAGTAACGCAGGATATTGATCAGCGTGTGAAATTTGGAATTCTCTTTCACCTAAGAAACGGTGACCACGAATAGTTGTGCCACTCTTAATCCCTAAGATTTCGCCTTCGATTAACTCACCACCTAACAATAAAGTTACAGTGTGAACAGGACGCACGAACTGTTCGGTTTTATCACCCCAACGCATTGTTTTAGGGATAGGTAATTTTGCTAAAGCGTTGCTGATCATCGCCACTAATAAGTTTTTAGTCGGCTGGCCTTCAATCACCGCACGGTGTACAAGCCATTCGCCTTTATCCGTTGCGATACGGTCTGCTTGTTCAACCGTAATCCCACAACCACGCGCCCAGCCTTCAGCTGCTTTAGTCGGCTTGCCTTCAGCATCAAATGCCGCAGATACCGCAGGACCACGTTTTTCAATCTCTTTACTTGGTTGGCTAGTCGCTAAACCTAACACCTTCACCGCTAAACGACGTGGTGCCGCAAACCATTCAACTTTCTCAAAAGCCAAACCCGCTTGGTTTAACTCTTGTTCTACATTCTCTGCAAACGCAGTCGCTAATTTTTTAAGAGCCTTCGGTGGTAGCTCTTCAGTGCCGATCTCGGCTAGGAAGTTTTCAGTTGTCATCTTCTATCTATCTCATTGTAGGGTGCGTGTAAACGCACCATTGGATTTTAATAAATTGTGGTGCGTTTACACGCACCCTACGAAATTTTATGCGGTTAGCTATTAGGTTTCCAAATCCACTAACTTTTCTCTCACCCTTTCAAGCTGTTCTTTCAATTCCAACTCTGTCGGCAAATAAGGCAAATATTTCGCACTAAAAATCTGTTTTCTATCGGCAAGTACCGAATATTTTGCAACAGCTTCGCTTTGTTCACTACATAGCACTAAACCGATTGTCGGATTATCATCATCGCCTTTAAACTGCTCATCATACAAACGCACATAAGTATCCATTTGCCCGATGTCTTGATGTTTGAGCTTACCGATTTTTAAGTCAATCAACAAAAAGCATTTTAGCTTAAAGTTATAGAACACAAGGTCGATATAGAAATCTTCATCATCAAAACGTAACCGCTTTTGGCGTTCTACAAAGGCGAAACCTTTACCTAGCTCAAGCAAAAATTCTTGCAAATTGCTAATAATTGCCTGTTCCACACCGCTTTCTTGATAGGTTTTATCCTGCAAGTTCAGAAAATCTAAGATATAAGGATCACGTAAATAATCTTGGATTGTTTCTTTTAACGGTTCGGTTTTTTGTTTTGCTTCTTCTGCCACTAACGCATTGTTTTGGCTTGCTAATAAGCGTTCATAATAGAGTACGCTGATTTGGCGATCTAAGGCTCGTGAAGACCAATTATTTTCAATGGTTTCATTAAGATACCATTCTCTAGCTTTGGGATTTTCTATCCGTATCAGAGAGCGATAATGCGTCCAACTCAATTCGGTACGCAGTGCGTTCCGAATTGGAAATGCCAAATAAAATGCTCGCATATTGCGTAAATTACGAATATCAAAGCCTTTTCCATACATTTCTGTCAAACGTTCGGAAACATTTTGAAGTACATATTTGCCATACTGTGCACGCTCTTGCCCTTGTTGTTCATCTTCAACAAGAAGTCGCCCGATTTCCCAATAACTCTGCACCATAACGCTATTTACCGTTTGGCGTACTTGGGAACGTGCTTGTTCGATAATCTTAGCTATATTACCGATTAAGTGATCGTTTGTGGGTTGTAAATTTGCCATATTTGCTACCTTTTGTTTCTTGATTAACTACTCAGCATTTATTTCCCCACACTGACGTATGGGCTTAAGCACGGTGTGTTCCGAATTCAGCTAATTTTTTAAACCTCTGATGCATTTTATTCATCATCAGCCTTCCAATAAATCAAACCATTTTTCTCTGCAATCTCAATTAACCATTCGACTGCATCAGGCATTCTAAGCCAGTTTAATAAATTGTAGTCTATATAAGCACTCGCCTCTATTTCATCATTTGTTTCACATTCTGCAATTTCATCGTCTGTTCGTTTTCTACCTTCCAATAGATAATCTAGAACATAGCTATTTGAGTGAATTGCTTTTAATGCTAATTTGTCAGCCGTTTTACTTTTTTCTTTATAAGCCAACAAAGCCTTACTATAGTACCAAAAGCAACGGTCGTCATCTTCGTAATTTTTAAGCAGATTTTTTAATGGTATTAAACGTTCTAACTCTAGATAATGCGTTGCAAGCTCATAACGAATTCCTTGATTGTCATTGGGATTAATCTCAAGTAATTCTTCGTATTCATCTATAGCGTCTTGGTAAAATCCAATTTCCCATAAACACTTCGCAACCGCTCTTTTAGTTCGCATATAAGGACGTGTGTCGCTATCAAGCCAAAAACTACCTTTAAAAGAAGATAGAGGTTCAATTAGCGCTTGTTCTGCCACAAATAATGCGACTTTCAGAATGAGTAAAGTACCGTATGTATAAAATCCTAAGCTTTCAACATACATAACGTAAGCATCTGCACAAAGCGGTGATTTTTTTAAGGCTTTTTGCAAAAGAGAATTTCTATCGCTAAAAGTGATATCTTCCACTTGATACATTATTTCTTGAGCTTTAAAAAGATCTTCTCGAATTTGCTCAGGTGACTTATTTTTTAGATAAGTTTTAATTCGTCTTTCGCTTGGTAAATCAATACTATACATACAGTACCTCAACCTATATTTTTTAGTTTAACTTAAACCTTTGCTTAGCTTTTTCTACTGCTAAATGCAGTCTCTGCTCTAACACTTCTTTTGACGGTAATACTGCTAAATATTCCGCAATATGAATATCTGAGTTTTTAAGATCTAATAATTCCACTTGCTCTTGCTTCTTCGATGTACAAAGAATAATTCCAAGTGGTGGATTTTCATCTGCTTCTTGTTCATATTTAGCTAGCCAAGCTAAGTAAAGTTCCATTTGACTTTTATGTGAATGCTTAAAGGCTTCTGTTTTCAATTCAATTGCAACTAAACGCTTTAATTTACGGTTATAAAATAACAAATCAATATAAAAATCATCATTATCAATTTGTATACGCTTTTGGCGAGCAATAAAGGTAAAACCAACACCTAACTCTAATAGAAATTGTTCAATTTCTCTTAAAATAGCATCTTCTAGATCTTTCTCTAAATAGCGATCACTTAACCCCAAGAAATCAAGGACATAAGGATCTTTTAAGACTAAAGAGTGGTTATACTCACCTTTTTCTCTAAGTATGCTTAGCTCTTGAATAATAGTTTCCTCTGGCTTTTTAGAAATAGCTGTTCGTTCAAAAAGCAAAGATCCTATACGTTCATCGAGAGTTCTTGTACTCCAACGCTCTTGAGCTGCCATTGTGGCATAAAATTCACGTTTAATTGGTTCTTCAATATGAATTAATTGTTTAAAATGAGTCCAACTCAATTGTGCACGCAGTGCGTGCACAATTTCAATATTTGGGAAAGTAGATGCAAATTGCATAGTGTAATTTAAATGTCGTTTACTCCAACCTTTACCAAATTGTTCGGTTAAACTTTTCGCTAAATTAGCTACAATTTCTTGCCCATATTCAGCACGCTCACCTAGTAATATATGTTGATTGATTCTCTGCCCAATATTCCAATAAAGTAGAGTTAGTTCGGTATTAACCGCAACCGCCATTCTTTGTTTAGAAGACTGAATTAGCTGACTAATTTCATTGATAAATTCAGATGAATTATTCTTTGAAATTAATTGGTTATTATTCATAACTCTAGCCCCTCAATAATTCTATATTTATGATACGGTTGCTATATAACCTAACATATATGAGTATTAGGCAGTAAGCTCTGCAATATCCAAAACCACTCTCTCCCCATCAACCAACGCGGGAATACCGATATAACCATGTGCTTTTGCATTTTCAAAAGCGGGGTGGGTGTCGCGTAGTTTTAGGAAAGGTTTTAACGTACTTCCGCCGGTTGTAATATCAACGGCTTCGTATTCAATCCCTAAGCGTTGTAGTTCTGCCACAAAAGGTTCGGTATCTGGGCACCAGTGAGCAAAATATAAAATAGGTTTTGCCATATAATTTTCCCCTCTCTCTGATTTAACGTGCTGAACGCACGTTAAATCTGTCTCTCTCCCTTAGGGAGAGAGTTATGATCGCTTATTTTTTACAACCCGGAAAACCTAAGGCTTCGCGGCTTGCGTAGTAAGCTTCTGCTACGCCTTTAGTTAATGCACGGATACGTAAGATATAACGCTGGCGTTCTGTTACCGAGATTGCTTTACGTGCGTCTAGTAAGTTAAAGCTGTGTGCCGCTTTTAAGATACGCTCGTACGCTGGTAATGGTAATGGTTTCTCTAATGCTAATAATTCTTGCGCTTCTTTTTCGTATTGTTCAAAGCAGTAGAATAAGAAATCCGTATTTGCGTATTCAAAGTTGTAAGTTGATTGTTCAACTTCATTTTGGTGGAATACATCGCCGTAGGTGGTTTTACCTAATGGGCCGTCTGACCATACTAAGTCGTAAACGCTGTCCACGCCTTGAATATACATTGCTAAACGCTCTAAACCGTAAGTGATTTCACCTGTTACTGGTTTACACTCTAAGCCACCAACTTGTTGGAAGTATGTGAACTGAGTGACTTCCATACCGTTTAACCAAACTTCCCAGCCTAAACCCCAAGCACCTAAAGTTGGGTTTTCCCAGTTATCTTCCACAAAACGAATATCGTTTTGAGTTGGGTCGAAACCTAACATTTTTAAGCTATCTAAGTAGAGTTCTTGAATATTGTCTGGAGAAGGTTTGATCACTACTTGGAATTGGTAGTAGTGTTGTAAACGGTTTGGGTTTTCGCCGTAGCGACCGTCCGTTGGACGACGTGAAGGCTGAACGTAAGCAAACGCCATTGGCTCTGGACCTAATGCACGTAAACAAGTCATAGGGTGAGAAGTACCTGCGCCCACTTCCATATCGAATGGTTGAACAACGGTTGCGCCTTGTTGTGCCCAGTAATCTTGTAGGGCTAAAATCATACCTTGGAAGGTTTTAACGTTAAATTTTGTGCTCATTGATGATTTCTCTGTAAAAAACGTTCAAAAATGTCGGTTATTATAGCTTGTAAGCGCTCTTTTTTTGAGAAAAATTTGCTAAATCTCACAATTTTTCGCTAATTTCCGTGAAAAATAGAGATTTGACCGTTACAATAGGCTTCTTTGAAACGCAAACAAGGAGTGACTTATGAATATCCCGTTCTGCTTACCTGAAAATATTACCCCTGAAGATTTTTTGCAAAATTATTGGCAAAAACGACCGCTTTTAATTCGCAATGGTCTGCCACAAATCAAAGGGTTATTTGAACCACAAGATATTATTGAATTGGCACAGGAAGAAGATGTCACTTCTCGTTTGATCAAAACCCATCAAACCGATGATGGCGAAAAGTGGTCTCTCAAACGTAGCCCATTAAGTGCAGAAGATTTTGAAGAGCTTCCAGAGCAGTGGTCTGTGCTTGTGCAAAACTTAGAACAGTGGTCGCCAGAGCTAGGCGCGTTGTGGCAAGCATTTGGCTATATTCCACAATGGCAACGCGATGACATTATGGTCTCTTATGCACCAGCGGGAGGGTCTGTAGGTCGCCATTATGATGAATATGATGTATTCCTTGTGCAAGGTTATGGTCATCGCCGTTGGCAACTAGGCAAATGGTGTGATCCAAGTACTGAATTTAAACCTAATCAGCCGATTCGTATTTTTGACGATATGGGCGAAATTATCTTTGATGAAGTGCTTGCACCGGGCGATGTGCTATATGTGCCATCGCGCTTGTCTCATTATGGTGTGGCACAAGATGATTGTTTAACTTTCTCATTCGGTTTACGTTTCCCAAATGCGACGGATTTAATTGAAAATCTGTGCAAAACCATTGAACATCAAGGCGAGAATCTGCCAACGTCGCAATTTACGATTCCGTTCCGTCTATCGCCATCGGTGCAACCAAATGCGTTGCTTGATCCAAAAATGGTAGCAAACTTAAAAGCACAGCTGATCGATTTATTACAAAATTCAGATCAATTTGATGCGCTGTTTACCCATACCGTTGCAACAGCTGTGAGCTCGCGTCGTTATGAACAATTAACGGAAGACAATGAGTTCTACCCAGACGAAGTTCAAGAAGTGCTTGAAGAAGGCGGTTGGATTCAACAAGATGCGAATGTAAAAATTCTCTACACCGAGAATCCATTGAGAGTGTATGTGAATGGCGAATGGATCGATGAGCTAAATGAAGCGGAGACAAATTTATTAGTCCGTATCGCAAATGGTGATTTAATCTCTTGGAATAAACTGGCATCTAAAGTTGAAAATCAAGATGAGCTTGAATTACTTCTGGATAGCTTATGCGATTGGCTAGATAGTGGCTGGTTAGTGCTTGAAGAAGGCGAATAAATTTTTTTGTAGAATCCCATCAAGAGACTCTCTTGGTGGGATTTTTTATTTCATTCAAAACTATTTTTGTGATCTTCATCGAAAATTTACCAAAGTAACTTTGCTCAAAAGCGCTATCCCTTTTATGCTTTTTTTACGATTAATAAAGAGAGAAAAAGTATGAATGAACCATTTCCATTAATGATGATGCCGCGTGAAAAATTACTTGAATATGGCGCGGAAACTTTAAGTGATGTTGAGTTACTTGCGATTTTTTTGAGAACAGGGATCAAGGGGATTCCGGTAATGGATCTTTCTCAAAATGTATTAGATGCATTTGGATCTCTACGTGGCTTATTAAGCGCAGATCTAGAATCTTTTTGTCAGATCAAAGGGCTAGGGCAGACCCAGTATATTCAGCTCCAAGCCACAAAGGAGATGACAAAGCGTTATCTCTCGCAAAAGATGGAGTTTAGTGAGACTATCGATCAACCTTATTTGGCGGTGATGTATTTTCAGTCTGAATTAGAAGAGCACGAGCAGGAAGTGTTTATGGTGCTGTTTTTAGATAATCTTCATCGTTTGATTCGCAAGGAAAAGATGTTTTTTGGCACAATCAATCAAGCATCAGTTCATCCCCGTGAGATTATTAAAGAAGCATTAAGATGTAATGCGGCGGCAATTATTGTGGCGCATAATCATCCATCAGGCAGTTGTGTACCGAGCGAAGCGGATCGCTATTTGACTCGAAAGATCCAAATGGCCTGCGATTTAGTGGATGTCCGTTTTGTTGATCATATTATCGTCGGTAAGGGTGATTATTTTTCATTCGAAGAAGAGAAGATACAGCAAGAAAATTTATAATTCGCCCTTGTATGAAACAAGCAAAGCAAGTATAATCCGCAGTCTTTATAGTAGTCGTGGGTCGGGTGTATCTGCCTGACGAGGCAATTAGAAGGTGTTGAGCCCTTTGATAGCCCGAACCATTTAGCTTAAGCTTAAGTAATTATTGGAGAATTTCAAATGTCTAGAGTCTGTCAAGTAACAGGCAAGCGTCCAGCTGTTGGTAACAACCGCTCACACGCAATGAACGCGACAAAACGTCGTTTCTTACCTAACCTTCACACACACCGTTTCTGGGTTGAAAGTGAAAAACGTTTCGTAACTTTACGCTTAACAGCGAAAGGTATGCGTATTATCGATAAAAAAGGCATCGATGCAGTATTAGCTGACATCCGTGCTCGTGGCGAAAAAATCTAAGGAGTAACTGATGGCAGCAAAAGGCAATCGTGAGAAAATCCGTTTAGTTTCTACTGCAGAAACAGGTCACTTCTACACAACAGATAAAAACAAACGTAATATGCCAGAAAAAATGGAAATCAAAAAATTTGATCCAGTTGTGCGTAAACACGTTATCTACAAAGAAGCAAAAATCAAATAATTTGCTTTTGAGTTTTGAAAACCCAGCCTTAGTGCTGGGTTTTTTGTTTTTTGAACTACGAAGAATTTTTTGTTAGTGCGAGAGTCTCGCTCGTGCAATGCAGAACAAGTTAAATACTAAAGTTATTGTGAAGTACAACCGGTCTGATTTTTAAAGAATCTTGCAAATAAGAATTTGGAAGAGAGAGTAGGGCTAGTGGTATATTTCAGGCAATAAAAAACCCACTGAATATCAGTGGGTTAAAATAAGTGGCGGAGGAAGTGAGATTCGAACTCACGGAGGGCGTTAACCCTCGCCGGTTTTCAAGACCGGTGCATTCAACCGCTCTGCCATTCCTCCGGGTTGAATTCTATTTTAAATTGTATCTCTTTGAGAGAGAAAACCTGCTGATAATTCCTTATCAACAGGCTATAAATTAAGTGGCGGAGGAAGTGAGATTCGAACTCACGGAGGGCGTTAACCCTCGCCGGTTTTCAAGACCGGTGCATTCAACCGCTCTGCCATTCCTCCGCTGTTGAAAACAGGCGCAATGATATAGATAACAGCCGTTTAGGTCAAGCACAAAATATTGTAAATGTAACAAACGGCTTATTTTTAGCCATAAAACCTATTTTCTAATCAACCAAACGCCGCTTTCGATGTGATCTGTATAAGGGAATTGGTCGAATAGGGCACAACGTTCAATACGATGTGTTTTACTTAATTGCTGTAAATTGTTAGCTAAAGTGTGTGGGTTACACGAAATATATAAAATACGTTCGTAGCCTTGTACCATATCTAGCGTTGCTTGGTCTAAACCTGCGCGTGGCGGATCAACAAAAATGGTATTGCAATCATACTGTTTTAAATCCACACCACGTAGGCGATAGAATTCACGCACACCATTTAGTGCTTCTGTAAACTCTTCCGCAGACATACGGATAATTTGCAGATTATCTACGCCATTTTTCTCAATATTGTATTGTGCCGATTCTACCGATGATTTTGAAATTTCAGTGGCTAACACTTTGCGGAAATTACTCGCAAGGGCAATAGAGAAGTTACCATTACCACAATAAAGCTCAAGTAAATCGCCTTGGCTATTAGCCGTACAGCTTCTTGCCCATTCAAGCATTTTGATATTCATCTTACCGTTTGGTTGAGTAAAGCTGTTTTCCACTTGGCGATAGATATAATCTTTGCCATCAACTTTCAGCACTTCTTCGACAAAATCGTTATCTAAAGCGATTTTCTGCTTAGTGGCACGACCAATCAGCTGTACATCAAAGCCATAGCCTGTCAAACGCTGTTTAAGCAATTTAGCCTGTTCAACCCATTCGTCCGTTAGCTTTTTATGATAAAGCATAGAAACCGCAATCTGACCGCTTAAAGTGCTTAGATAGTCAATCTGGAACAATTTCTTAGTAAGTAAATCATTACCTTTAATTTCCGCTAGGATAACTGTCATCATGCGATTAATCAGCTGGCTTGCGATAGGGAATTGATCTACTCGGTAACGTTCTTTGCTCTCTTTATCAAACATAATATGATAAAGGTCGCCATCTTGATGCCAAACACGAAATTCCGCACGCATACGGAAATGGCTTGTTTCTGATGCAAAGACTTCAAGCTGTGGGGCAGAGAAGGGAGCTAGTAAAGCGGTTAGATTTGCAGATTTTTTTGCAAGTAAATCAGGGTATTGGTTGATTGGTAAGGTCATTGTTTTATGCTATTGAAGATACGTTTGCCAGAATGTAGGGGCGTACTGCGTACGCCCGCAACATAAATATATCGGGCTTTGACGGGCGTATGCAATACGCCCCTACAAAATTTCCAAAAAAGAAAAGGCTTTTGCAAGCCTTCTCATAGATTAAAATTATTCTGAATCGTCACTCGATAATTCGCTACCGCTTACATCACCAGAAAGAGTGTAAATGCGTTTTGTTGTACTAGTTAAGTTACGATATTTGATCCAAGTTTTTTCAAGGAATGTTTCTGCAACTTTATCGCCTTTCATTACTGCTACAAATTGTTCCTCTTCAGCAGTTACTGGCGCACGGTCACCGTTTTCTAATGCTAAACACGCTTGACCAAACTGTTCTAAAGTTTGTGATTCACGGATTGTGTAGTCACCGTGACGAGAGAAACCACGTGGGTAATTTTTGTCATCGAAGAAACGACGATCTACGCTAAAACTTGCTGTCATAATATTGCCTCTGTCTACTCTGTTTTTGAAATTAAAAATCGGGCAAGCATTAAAGCAAATATTGAGAATAAATCAAGCTAAAATGCAAAAAATAGGCATTTTTTTGTAAAAACAAGACTGATTTTTAAAGCAAAAACTTAATAGGTAATGAAAGGGAGATTATTTAGTTTATGATCTGCTAGTAACACTTTAAAATTCGTAGGCAGAATGTCGTCTTGTGATTTAGGTACGCACACTAAATTATAGTCTTCGACATCCAGATCTGAAATATAATCACCGCCTAAGAAATTATTCTTTTGATAGCGTTTTGATATAAACCAAAAACATTTGTAATCAATATTATCCATATACTCTGCAAGTTGAATAGCTCTTTCAGGAAAAGCCTCAACAAAAATTACAGGTTGATGCTTTGTTATTATTTGTGATGCGCCATCTAATACATTAATTTCAAAACCTTCCGCGTCAATCTTTAAGAGTCTTAATGAAGTGAGTTTATTAATTTCAGGGTGTGAATCTAATGCTGTGACTATGACAAATTCTTTAGTCGTTTCGCCTTGGAAATCCCCTTCTGTATTAAAGCCCTTATCAATAGAAAATGCACCATAATTCCATAAAGTATCATAGTTAGTTGAAGGAATTTCAGTAATACCACATTTTTCAGCAACACCTTCTTGATAAGCATAAGTATTAGAGAGCTGATTGAGTGATAAATTAGCGCAAAGTACTTGGAATATAATTCGTTGAGGTTCAAAACAGAATAGTTTTCCGTTCGGAATATGCTTAGCGATAGGAATAGAGTGTAACCCCATGTTGGATCCAACTTCTATCACATTATCTTGGGATTGCAATATACTTAGAAAAAATTGTACTTCAGTTTCAGCCCATTCACCATACTTTTTGGCATAAAAACTAATAAGATCCTTCTCAAGTAGATTGAAAATTCCCCATTTTAGTTGATGTAGAGATGTTTTCATTTGTTCTCGTGTCATTTATATAAAACTTGCGGAATTATACGAATTTTGCTCTGCAGTTGTGTTTTTCTTTTGATCTTTTGATATCAATTGAGCGCAAAATAGACAAAAACCTTCTTGCATTTAACAAGAAGGCTTAAAAAGTAAGAAAATAACGATTAATCAATCGCTGGAGTGTATTCACCTTTTACGATCGCATCTTTAATACGGTCGCTTTCTGCTAACACTTGTGCTAATAATGCTTTCACATTTTCAAGAGTAGCGATTGGACTTAATGTTGTCATCTTCAATGATTGATTGTTGCCCACTTTAGTTACACCGATATTTGCTTCACCACGTGCAAATAGTTCATCTGCGATATTTTGGTTTAAGCTATCCACAAATTCCGCTGGGTAGCCTGCTGGTACAACACGGAATAATACCGATGCGAATTGTGGCTCAACTAATAACTCTAAGCTATCTGTTGCTTTGATGTAATCTGCCACTTGGCGAGTTAAGTGTACGCCGTGGTCGATCATTGACGCGTAAAGCTGCTCGCCTAATGCTTCGATAGTGAGCCATAATTTTAACGCATCAAAACGACGAGTAGTTTGTAATGATTTCGCTACTAAGTTTGGTACACCGTGCTCTTCGTCATACTCTGAGTTTAGGTAGTCCGCTTTATAGTCGATAAAACGATAGTTCGCTTCATCTTTTAATAAGAACGCACCACAAGAGATACTTTGGAAGAAGTGTTTGTGGAAGTCTAAAGTGATTGAGTCGGTTAATTCGATACCGTCTAAGAAGTGACGGAAATCTTTTGATAATAGTAACGCACCGCCCCAAGCTGCATCAACGTGCATCCACGCACCATATTTATTGGTGATTTCACGGATTTCTTTTAATGGATCGATAGCACCCGCATCTGTAGTACCCGCTGTTGCTACCACACAAGCCACAATTTTACCTTCCGCAGTTAAATCTGCTAAAGTTTTCTCTAATGCTACTACGTCCATTTGCGCATTTGCATTTGATGGAACAGTCACTACCGATTGGAAGCCCATCCCCATCATTGCCATATTTTTTTGCACAGAGAAGTGAGCGTTTTCAGAACACACCACTTTCACTTTTTTCATTGCGTCAGCTGGGATACCATCACGCTGTACTGACCACTCAGAACCGTCTTCATTTTTCCAGTTCTTTGCAATCGCCCAATCGCGAGCTAGTAATACACCCATTAAGTTTGATTGAGTACCACCTGATGTGAATACACCTGCTGTACCTTCACCATAGCCGACTTTTTGACGTAGCCAGTCGATTAACTGCACTTCCATTAATGAGCCTGCAGGGCTTTGGTCCCATGAGTCCATTGATTGGTTGGTTGCGTTAATTAACACTTCGGCAATTTGGCTAGTTACCATTGTAGGACAGTGTAAGTGCGCTAATGAATGTGGGTGATGTACTTTTAAACTTGGGTTTAAGAATATATCGACTAAATGTTTTAGTGATTCGTGAACGCCAACACCTTGTTCAGTTGGATTGAAGGCAATTTTAGAGCGAAGCTGTTTAATGCTACCGCCAGTGTACATTTTTTCATTTTTTAACCAAGAACTGACCGCTTGTACCGCTTGGTTCATTGCACTTTCGTAGTCCGCGATAGATTGCGGATCGTTACAGAAAAGAGCTTGTTTATGTTTTGCAAAATCGATCATTGTTATATCCTATTTTATAAATAGAAGGGCGTACGCAGTACGCCCCTACAAAAATTGAAGGTATGAATGTAGGGGCGTACTGCGTACGCCCGCTAAATCAATTTTACCCGCGCACAGCCTTAACTGCTTCTGCAACAGATTTAGTGAAGCGTTTTACCATTTCTTCACATTCTGCTTGGCTGATGTTTACTGCACAAAGTACGCGAACGACGTTACCGCCACGGCCACCACGTTCTAACAATAATTTATTGTTGAAACATGCTTTTTGAATTGCTGCCGCTAATTCGCCATCTTCAGGGAATGAACCCATACGGTTAGCAGGTTTGCGCTCATCAACGATTTCGATACCCATCATTAAACCACGACCACGTACATGACCGATACAAGGGTATTCTTTCGCTAACTCTTTGATTGCGTTTGCTAAGTATTCGCCACGATCATGTGCATTCTGAGCAAGGTTTTCTTCACGCATCATTTTTAATGCTGTGTAACCTGTTGCCATTGCTAATTGGTTACCACGGAATGTACCCGTATGACCTGCTGGTAACCATGCGTCGAACTCTTTCTTAATGGCTAATACTGCAAGTGGTAAGCTACCACCGATCGCTTTAGACATTACCACGATATCTGGCTCGATACCTGCGTGTTCGAACGCAAACATTTTACCTGAACGACAGAAGCCCGCTTGTACTTCATCTACGATCATTAAAATGCCGTGTTTTTGAGTTACTTCACGGATTTTTTGTAAGAATTTGATTGGTGCTGGCACTACACCGCCCTCACCTTGAATTGCTTCTAAGATAACTGCTGCTGGTTTTACCACGCCACTTTCCACATCTTCGATAAAGTTTTCAAAGTAGTAGGTTAATGCGTCTGCACCTGCTTCACCACCTAAACCTAATGGGCAACGATACTCGTGTGGGTATGGCATAAATTGCACACCCGCCATTAAGTTTTGTACTTTGTTTTTCGCGCTTAAGTTACCTGTTAATGATAACGCACCGTGTGTCATACCGTGGAAGCCACCAGAGAATGCGATTACATTACCACGACCAGTAAAGGTTTTTGCTAATTTGATTGCTGCTTCATTTGCATCTGCGCCTGATGGGCCTGTGAACTGTAAGCAGTATTTGTCTTTCGGGAAGAATGATAATAATTCTTCAGAGAAAGCATCTTTTAATGGGGTAGTTAAATCAAGAGTATGTAACGGTAAACCGCTTGCTAGTACATCTTGGATAGCTTGAATAATTTTCGGGTGATTGTGCCCTAAAGCTAAAGTTCCTGCACCTGCTAAGAAGTCTAGGTATTCATTACCTTCAACATCAGTTACCCAGCAGCCTTGCGCTTTTGCGATAGCTAAAGGCAATTTACGTGGATAACTACGCACATTAGATTCCATTGCGTCTTGACGCTCTAAGTAGTATGCGTTGGTAGCTTGGTTAATTGGATTTACAGGAGTATTTGTCATTTTTGGAATAGACCTTCTATAAGAGGTTAAAAAAATAAGTCGGGTGCCTTGCGGGAAGCCTAAGCTTTCTTATCCTGAAAGATAAGATGCCATGGGGCATTTGACTCGCTACTTATTAAAAAAAGCGTTTCAGCTTTTTTGTTTTTGCCCTAAATTCCCAAAGGACGGGATAGGTTGGAAACAAATTTTTAACTTAAATCTAGGCTGATTTAAGTTAGCGGGCAATAGTACCCTTTTTTTATAAAAAGGGAAGATCTTTTACATTAAAGAGAGGAAATTAGTTAAATAGTATTTTTCTTTCAATAGTTGGTAGAGAAATTTGATATGTGGCACGAGCGAAGATACTCGTGCCAGAGTTTGAGATTAAACCTGCAACCAGAATGTTACAGGCCCATCATTTTGCAAGCTTACCTGCATATCTGCGGCGAATTGACCTGTTTGGGTATGAATTCTACTCGCAGATTGCTGATGAAAATAGTTATAAAGCTCTTCGGCTGTAGCAGGATTAGCTCCCCTTGAAAAACTCGGGCGTAAGCCTTTGTTGGTATCAGCCGCTAAGGTAAATTGCGATACAACTAACAGGCTTCCACCGGCTTGTTGCACATTTAAATTCATTTTGCCCTGTTCATCAGAGAATACTCGGTAGTTTAAAACCTTTTCGAGTAACTTATCCGCTTTAGCTTGATCATCACCTTGCTCTACGCCAAGGAGCACTAATAAACCTTGTTGGATTTCACCAACGGTTTGATCTTCGACTTCAACCTTTGCCCATTTTACACGTTGAATTAATCCAATCATTTTTTATCCTTAGTCGTTAAGGGGTTTTCTAACAAACCTGCATTAATCATCTCAAAGTCTTTTAATGCTGAAGCGACTTGTCCGCCGAGTAACACCATTTTCCAGCTTAAGTGAATCCACACAATCATAATTGGAATAGTTGCAAGTACACCGTAAATCGCCTGATAAGACGGGAAAGTTGTGATATACCACACAAACGCTTGCTTACCTAAAGTGAAGAATAGTGCAGCAATTAATGCCCCAATAGCCGAGTGTTTAAAACTCACTTTGGTATTTGGCACAATAGAGTACACCAAGCTAAACATTAACCAAGTTAAAACAAAAGGCACAAGCTTCAGTAAATATTGGCTAAAGGAGAAAACCCCTTGTTCACTAAACATCTCTAGGGAGAAAATATAGGAGCTAATCGCAATACTTGCCCCAACTAGCAATGGGCCAAAGATAAGCACTCCAAGATAGATCCCAAAAGAGAGTACTTTTTGGCGTGGTTTAGTATCATGCCAAATTTCATTCAGCGCATTATCAATGCTTGAAATCAGCATTACCGCAACCACAACCAAGCCGCCGATACTGACAATCCCCATTTTCTTCGAGTTTGCCACAAACATATCTAAATATTCTTGCACCATATTGCCCGCATTTGGCGCAAAGTTATCATAAACAAGCTCTTTAAGCTGGTTGGTTGCTTCGTCAAAAATCGGTAGCAACGTAAATACCGAAAACACCACCATAATCAATGGCACTATCGCAAGTAAAGTGCTATAGGTTAAGTAACCCGAATAGATCCCGATTTTGTTCTGCTGAAATCGGTAGAAAAACAGCTTTAAGAAAAACCAAATCTTTTGCATATTAAGCTCTCGATAAATAGTCCCCTTCGCATACCCATTTATAAGTAGTAAGCGCTTCTAAGCCCATTGGACCACGTGCGTGTAATTTTTGGGTACTTACTGCAACTTCTGCTCCTAAGCCAAATTGCGCGCCGTCCGTAAAACGCGTGCTTGCATTGATATAGACCGCAGCCGCATCAACTTGCTGTACAAAGCGTTGAGCCAAAGCATAGTCGCTGGTTAAGATACTTTCAGAGTGTTGGCTACCATAAGTGCGGATATGTTCAATTGCCTGTTCAATGCCATTAACTACTACCACATTTAAGTCTAAAGAGAGCCATTCTTGACTAAGTCTATCGACTACAACCGGTTGAATTTGCAGATTATTTTGCAAATCAGCAGGGAAGTCATCACTGTGTAAAGTTACCCCTAATTTATTGAGATGTTCTGCCAGTTTTGGTAGGAATTTATCGGCAATTTTGCGATCGACTAATAGCGTTTCAAGGGTATTACAGGTACTAGGGCGTTGCGTTTTCGCATTCGCAATAACCCCTAATGCACGTTCTAAATCCGCTGTTGCTTCCACAAATAGATGGCAAACCCCAATACCGCCCACAATCACTGGAATAGTCGAATTTTCTTTACAGAACTGGTGTAAGCCTGCACCACCACGTGGGATCAGCATATCAATATAGCGATCTAATTTAAGTAACTCGAGTAATAGCGCACGATCAGGATCTGTTACGGCTTGCACCGCTAATTTCGGTAAACCTGCGGTTTCTAATGCTTGCTGAATAACTTCAACTAAAATCGCATTAGTAAACTTCGTTTCTTTACCACCACGTAAAATCGCCGCATTGCCTGTTTTCAAGCAAAGAGAAGCAACATCAATAGTTACATTTGGGCGTGCTTCATAAATTGTAAGTACCACGCCCAATGGCACACGCTGACGTTGAATTTTTAAACCACTGTCCAATACACCGCCATCAATGATTTGCCCAACAGGATCAGCAATACTTGCTACATTGCGTACATCATTGGCAATGCCTTTAATACGTTCTGGAGTAAGAAACAAACGGTCGATAATCGCTTCTGAAATCCCTTGTGATGTAGCAAATTCAATATCTTGAGCATTTACCGCAAGAATTTCATCACTGCGCTGTTCTAGCGCGTCCGCAATCGCAAATAATGCTTTATTTTTCTGAACATTACCAAATTGAGCCAGCTCATAGCTCGCTTGTTTGGCCTGTTTTGCAATTTCAATCATTGATGTTGACATAGTATTAATCTCGAAGTTAAAAAATAATCGCGATTCTAGCACAGCTTGGCGCAAAATTTGACAAATCCCTTTCTCTGTTTAAAATGTACATCTATTGTATATCTAAATGGGAGTTATCTATGCGAACCGCCCCAATCAATTTACGTGCAATGCCTAATCAACGTGATTTAATTGATCACGCTGCTCAACTACTTGGCAAAACACGTTCTGATTTTATGCTAGAAGTTGCCTGTAACTATGCGCAAGACGTTATTCTAGACCAAACCTTATTTCAGCTAGAGCAAGAGCGCTTTAATCGGTTTGTTGAAATACTTGAGCAACCAGCTACAAGCAATCAAGGCTTAAATAAACTGCTTTCGACCAAATCAGCTTGGGATAAAGACTCATGAAATATTTTCAACCCACTTTACTTAATGATAAACATCGTTTTAGTGAATTTGAGTGTGGTGAAGCGGTGTTAGACAATTGGCTAAAGAAAAATGCCTTGAAAAATCAATATAGTAATGCGAGCCGAACTTTTGTGGTTGCAGACGAGCAGAATAATGTTGTCGCTTACTACGCAATGGCTTCTGGCTCGGTTACTCATCAGTTTGCGACAGGTAATATCCGCCGTAATATGCCCGATCCTATCCCTGTGATTGTATTAGGGCGGTTAGCGGTTGATCGAACTGTACAAGGTAAGCAATTTGGAGCAGCAATGCTGAAAGATGCGGTATTACGAGCCAAAGCTGTGAGTGAGCAAATTGGTGTGCGAGCATTGCTCGTTCACGCTTTAAATGACAAAGCCAAACAATTCTATCTTAACTATGGTTTTAGCGTTTCGCCGATAGATGATTTGGTGTTAATGCTGAAATTGACAGATTAGCTAACAGATAAACAAGGCAGGAATCCCCTGCCTCAGACTGCTGATACACCTCAGATTGATAATTATGATGGCGCAAACGTCCACGTTTGTGCCAATTTTTTGTACTAGTACTATTATTAATCCTTTGTAATTCAAGGTCCAAGCGTGGACGCTTGAACCATCACTGTTACTGTGCTAACAAGCATTATCCCAAAAATCCAAATGTGCATTAACCACAGGTTGGATAATTCCCACTCGAATCACAAAATCCCCAAAAGATTCTTGAGATTGGCGCTCTTTCGCCCAACGAGCGATAAGCGCATCAAGCTCTGTCAAAATTTCTGTGAAGGTAATATTTTCAAGGTATAAACGTGGTATGCGAATCCCTACACGATCTCCCCCAATATGTAAATTATAACGGCCGATAGCTTTGCCGACTAAGCCAATTTCAGACAGCATTGCCCGTCCACAACCGTTTGGACAGCCGGTAATGCGAGTGATGATATGCTCATCAGAGAGCTGATATTTCGCCATAATTTTATCTAATTCGGTAATAAAATCTGGCAACGCACGTTCTGCTTCTGCCATTGCAAGTGGACAAGTTGGTAGCGCCACGCAAGACATTGAATTTTCACGCTGTTTCGTCACACTCTCATCAATTAAACCATATTGACGAGCCAATTTTTCGATTTTAGCTTTGTCTTTGGTTGCGACATTGGCGATGATAATATTTTGATTGGCAGTAATACGGAAATCGCCCTTATGCACTTTGGCAATTTCAAGCATACCCGTCATTAATGGTTTGTTTGGCTGATCCGTAATGCGCCCGCTCTCAATAAAGCAAGTTAAATGCCATTTTTTATCAATACCTTTGACCCAACCGATACGGTCGCCACGTTCGGTAAATTCAAAAGGACGAGTCGGCTCGAATTTAGCTCCCATTCGTTTTTCTACTTCACTACGGAAGTTATCTAAGCCCATATTTTGAACAGTATAGCGAGTCCGTGCATTTTTACGGTCGCTACGATTCCCAAAATCACGTTGAGTTTTAACTACCGCTTCCGCTGCGTCTAAGGTTTTATCTAAAGGCACATAACCCAATTCAAGTGAAACATTTGGATAGGTTTTTGTGTTGCCGTGTTCAAACGAAAGCCCACCGCCGACTAGTACATTAAAACCGCATAATTGCCCATTTTCATCTTGAATAGCGACAAAGTTCATATCGTTGCCATAGACATCCACATCATTCAATGGCGGAATTGCCACGGCAGTTTTGAATTTACGTGGCAAGAAGGTTTTGCCCAAAATCGGCTCATCTTCTTGAGCAAAAAGATCATCGGAACTCTCAATTTTCTTGCCATCAATCCAAACATCAAGATAACCGCGTGAACGCGGAAGTAGATGTTCAGAAATTTTCTTCGCAAATTCATACGCTTGTTGATGTAACTCCGATTCAATCGGGTTAGATGTACAAAGCACATTGCGGTTCATATCCGCAGCGGTCGCAATGCTGTCTAAACCAATGCTATGCAGTAAGCGGTGCATTGGTTGTAATTGGCCTTTGGGGACGCCGTGATATTGGAATGTCTGGCGGTTGGTTAATCGGATTGATTGATAGTAAGTGTGTTCACGGGCGAATTTATCGATCTCAATCCATTGATAAGGCTGAATAATTCCCCCTGGTAAGCGGCAGCGTAGTAGCATAAATTTGAGTGGCTCAAGTTTTGCTTCTAGGCGTTCAGCGCGAATATCACGGTCATCTTGCTCATACATTCCGTGAAAGCGAATGAGTTGGAAATTATCGCCCTTAAAACCGCCGGTTAGCGGATCTTGCAAATCATCTAAAATCGTTCCACGTAAGAAATTACTCTCTGCTTTTAAGCGTTCATTATCTGCGAGCGGTTTACTTTGCCACTCCAATTCAATTTTTTTATCGTTATCACTCATATTTCACTCCATTTTTTATGCTTTACTCTAAAAATAATTAATACACATCACGTTGATAGCGCTGATTTTCTCTAAGTTGGTTGAGATAGTCTTCTGCGTCATCGGCATTTAACTTTCCTTGTTCCGCAATGACATCAAGTAGGGCTTTTTCGACATCTTTTGCCATTTTGCTGGCGTCGCCACATACATAAAGATAAGCGCCATTTTGCAACCATTGCCAGATAAGTTCTGCACGTTCGCGGATTTTATCTTGCACATAGATTTTCTGTTTTTGATCTCGTGACCACGCAAAATCGTATTGATGTAGATAGCCATCTTTGGCGAATTGTTGCCACTCTGTTTGGTAGAGAAAATCTTGCGTAAAGCGTTGATTACCGAAAATAAGCCAGTTTTTACCTGTGGCTTCATCTGCGGCTCGTTGCTGAATAAAGGCTCTAAATGGAGCAATTCCCGTACCAGATCCAATCATAATGATTGGCTTGCTGTTATCTTGCGGTAAGCGGAAATGGTCGTTTTTCTCAATAAAGATTTTAACTGGAGTGTCTTCGTTAACACGCTCTGCCAAATAGCTTGAGCCTGCGCCTTTGCGTACTTTTCCTTGTTGCTCAAACTGAACTAAGCCAACGGTTAAATGGACTTCTTCTCCCACTTCCGCTTGAGCTGACGAAATCGAGTAGAGACGCGGTGCAAGCGGTCGTAATAGCCCAATAAATTGCGTTTCAGTTAGCTTGGCAGGATATTGGTGCAGAACGCTGATAATTGGGCGGTTTTGAATAAATTGCGCCAACGTTTCAGGCTGTTCCACGAGAGCGCTCAGTTCGGCATTTTCGGCAAATTTGGCATAGCCTTTCACAAAAGCAGGCGTGCTTTGGGTGATCTCAAACTGTGTGCGAAGCGCTTCTTTGAGCAAGAACGATTGAGCATTTATCTCAACTTTTTCATCGCCGGTTAAGCCGATTTGCTCAATAATCTCCATTATTAATGCGGGATCGTTTTCAAACCAAACGCCCAAAGCGTCCCCCACTTGGTAGCTTAAGCCCGAATCAGCAAGATCAAATTCAATATGGCGGATATCTTTTTCAGCGTTGCGAGCTGTGATCTTTTGATTGGTTAACAGCGTTGCATTAAAGGGATTCGCTCTGCTGTATTGGCTTGAAGCGGCTGCGATTGTGTTACTCTCACTTTTCACTTGAGTCTTTGTGGCTGACTTTTGGCTAATGAGCTGGACAATCTGTTCAATCCATTCATTCGCGGTATTTTGGAAATCTAAATCAGCGTCCACTCGTGGGATTAATGGTGTTGCACCCAGCTCCGCAAAGCGTTTATCGAAATCCTTGCCTGCCTGACAGAAATGTGGATAAGAGCTGTCGCCCAGTCCCAACACGGCATATTCGAGCCTTGATAAATTTGGGGCTTTTTTACTGTGTAAGAATTTATACAATGCCACAGCTTCTTCCGGCGGTTCGCCATCGCCTTGAGTTGATGTTACAAAAAGTAACAGCTCTTCATCGGCAATATTTTTAGCTTTATAGTCTTTTGCAAAAAATTGCTGAAAACTGACCGGTTGTTGTTTGAGTCGCTCCGCTAAAGCCGTTGCAACCCCTTTCGCATTGCCTGTTTGAGATGCTGATAAGATTGTGATTTTCAGCGGTTTGCTGTTTTCAGCTTCTGTTTTTGGCGTTTCGTTACTTGGGATATTGGCTGTTGTGCTGTTTCCTTTCGCTTTTGCCCAGCAGTAGCCTGAAAGCCACGCAAGCTGTAGCGAATCTAATCCCGTTAATTGTTGAATGAGATTTTGATTAAATGGCAATTCTTGTTCATCACTCATATTTCCCCCTAATTTTCCAAATAGCTTAATGAGCTAAAATCATTCCTGACGCGACTGTGTGATAAGTCGCTTCATCAATTAAAATAAATGCGCCAGTGGCAATGTTTTGTTGATAACTTGTGGCGCTAATCGGCTTTTGTAGGCTGATTTGTACTTCGCCAATATCATTGAGCTGTAGCTGTTCTGCTTCTGTGGATTTACTTAACGTTTTCACATCAAGCACGTGGTCGATTTGGCTCACTTTGGCAAACACCGTTTGGGTCGTATGTTTTAGCAAATATTTGCGGGAGAGATTAAGCGGACGCTGATCGAACCAGCAGAGTGTTGCTTGCAGTTTTTGAGTCGCTTGAATCGCTGATTGTGGCGCTACAAAACTATCTCCACGAGAAATATCAATATCATCGGCAAGGCGTAGCGTTACTTGTTCGCCTACAGTGGCACGCTCAACTTTGCCGTTTGGAGTGATGATTTCACTGATTTGGCTAGTTTGACCCGTTGGTTGAATGTGAATGGTGTCGCCAACACTCACCGAGCCAGCTTCAATTCTTCCTTGATAGCCACGAAAATCGTCCTGTTTATCGCTATCTAAGCGCTGTACGTATTGCACAGGGAAATGGAAATCTTGAGCTAATTCTGAAAGATTTTCGTGATTAGGTAAGTTTTCTAAGATCGTAAGTAGCGGTTCGCCTTGATACCACGGCGTTCGCTCACTTTTATGAACAAGGTTGTCGCCCTGCAATGCTGAAACTGGCACAAACTTCACGTCTTGTAGGCCTAATTGGTTCGCTAATTTTTGGTAAGCGGTGACAATTTGCTGAAATTTTGCAGAATCAAAATCGAGTAGATCCATTTTATTGACTGCCACTAAAATATGCGGACAATTCAAATGCTTAAGGATCGCAGAGTGGCGTTTAGTTTGCGCTAATAGCTCCACTTCGCTTTGGCTAAAATCAAGCTGAGAAGCGTCAATTAACACCACTGCCGCGTGTGCTGTTGAAGCGCCTGTTACCATATTGCGAGTGTACTGTTCGTGGCCGGGCGTATCGGCAATAATAAATTTGCGTTTGGCGGTCGAAAAATAGCGATAGGCGACATCAATGGTAATGCCTTGCTCGCGTTCCGCTTCCAGACCATCGGTTAAGACTGAAAAATCAATCACTTCGTTGTTGTTTTTGGATTTATTCAAACTTAATAATTGGTCGGTTAATAATGCTTTGCTATCGTAAAGTAGGCGACCGATTAAGGTGCTTTTGCCATCATCGACACTGCCGGCAGTGATAAAACGCAGTGGCGCATATTGATTTAATTTACTCATATTTCCCCCTAGAAATAACCCTGTTTCTTACGTTGTTCCATTGCTGCTTCGCTGACTTTATCGTCCATTCGTGTCGCGCTGCGCTCGGAAATTTCAGCAATGGCGGTTTCTTTAATAATCTCCAATGGCGTTTTTGCTTCGCTTGCAACAGGGCAAGTACAGCTAATATCGCCAACGGTTCTAAAACGTACTGAACGGACTTGGCTCGTTTCGCCATTTTTCTTCGGTGTAAATTGAGTGATTGGTACTAACAAGCCGTTGCGTTCTACAACTTCACGTTCGTGAGCGTAGTAAATTTCAGGTAGCTCTAAATTTTCGCGAGCGATATATTGCCAAATATCGAGTTCTGTCCAGTTTGAAATTGGGAATACGCGCATATTTTCGCCTTTATGAAGTTTGGCGTTGTAGAGTGACCACAATTCAGGGCGTTGGGCTTTAGGATCCCATTGACCGAACTCATCACGAAACGAGAAGATTCGCTCTTTGGCACGTGCTTTTTCTTCATCACGACGAGCGCCGCCCATTAAAGCGTCAAAGCCGTGTTTTTCAATCGTTTCGAGCAGCGTTACTGCTTGTGCTGTGTTACGTGAATCGGTTTCTTTACGTAGCACCACTGTGCCTTTTGCAATCGATTCTTCCACTTCGCCGACTACCAATTTGGCATTGAGTTTTTTGACTTGGTTATCTCGAAACTCAATCACTTCGGGATAGTTATGGCCAGTGTCAATGTGAACTAATGGAAATGGCAGAACCAAATCGCGTCCTTCAAGTTGAAAAGCCTTGCGTGCCAAAGCAAGTAGCACAACAGAATCTTTTCCACCCGAAAAGAGCAGAGCAGGATTGCTACATTCAGCAATGACTTCGCGAATAATGTAAATCGACTCCGCTTCTAGCCAATCTAAATGGCCGTCTTGTAGTTGTTGTGTTGTCATATTGTCCCCTTCTATTTATGTAAACCGCACTCTTTGCTATCTCTGTTTTCCCACCACCAACGGCCAGCGCGAATATCTTCATCGGCTTTAATTGGCTTGGTACAAGGTTCACAGCCGATACTTGGATAGCCTTGTTGATAGAGTTCGTTATATGGAATGTTATTTTGCAAAATATATGCCCAGACATCTTGCTCGCTCCAATCAAAAATCGGGTTGTATTTGGCGATTTGTCGGGCTTGATCTTGTTCGTGGAAAGGCAATTCAGCACGTGTAATGGATTGTTCTCGCCGTTGTCCTGTTAACCACGCATCTGCATCGGCTAATGCTCGATTAAGTGGTTCGATTTTGCGGATAAAACAGCAACGTCGTCTTAGTTCTACGCTGTTATAAAAAGCATATCGACCATATTGTTGTTCGTAGTGAATCGCACTTTGGCTGTCGGGGTAAAAGAACTGCAAATTCAACGTTGGATAGGTATTTTTAAGCTGATCCGCTAGCGCAAGTGTTTCTGGATTTAATTTGCCCGTTTCGAGTGTGAACACTTCAATCGCTACGCCACTTTTCACAATGGCGTCAGTGATTACCATATCTTCTACGGCTAAACTGCTGGCAAATTTGACTCGTTGATGAGATTTCGCAATTTGCTCAATTCGCTGAAATAAAGCGGTCTGTTTTTCAGAAA
This sequence comes from Pasteurellaceae bacterium LFhippo2, assembly GCA_029852775.1. Taxonomy (GTDB): domain Bacteria; phylum Pseudomonadota; class Gammaproteobacteria; order Enterobacterales; family Pasteurellaceae. The sequence goes on along the minus strand of LEKJ01000023.1, from coordinate 9,445 downwards.
GTTTTGCAAATATATCATCGGAAATAGTGGGAATATGCCACAATGTCGGTTTTGAAATACCCATTCCTTGCTCCTGTTATAATTTTTGAATGGGATATTTATACCGACTATTTGTTAGAGTTAAAAATAATCTCAATCTATAAATTAGATAGTTTTGGAATAAAGAAAATGGGAAGTTTTAGTTAGATCAAAAAATAAAGAAAATTTAAAGGAAGTTTTTATTATTTTGCTATTTTTTAGCGGTTTTAATTATATTAGCAATGATTTTGTTATATGAAATCTTCTTCTAAACCCTCGCCCGTTTACGGGAGAGGGACAGACCGAAGGTGCGTTCAGCACCGTAGGTCAGGGAGAGGGCTATTTGTAAAATATACTAGAAATACCACCGCTTGTTTTTCCCTCTCTCTGCAAAAATTGCTGAACGCAATTTTCGCTGTCTCTCTCCCATAGGGAGAGAGTTAAGGGAATCAAAATTTTCGATTTGTGCAACTACTATATAATACGGAGCATAAACGCCCGTGCCATTGGTGTTAGTAATTAACTGCGGTTTGCCATAATGTTTCTTGAGTCGAAATTATAAATTAGATGGTTTTGGAATAAAGAAAATGTAAAGGAAGTTTTTATTATTTTGCTATTTTTTAGCGGTTTTAATTATATTAGCAATGATTTTGTTATATGAAATATTTTCTTAAACCCTCGCCCGTTTACGGGAGAGGGACAGAGCGAAGGTGCGTTCAGCACCTTCGGTCAGGGAGAGGGCAATTTGCAAAATATTGATGAAATATCACCGCTTGTTTTTCCCTCTCTCTGCAAAAATTGCTGAACGCAATTTTCGCTGTCTCTCTCCCATAGGGAGAGAGTTAAAGGAATCAAAATTTTCGATTTGTGCAACTGCTATATAATACGGAGCGTAAACGCTCGTGCCATTGGTGTTAGTAATTAACTGCGGTTTGCCATAATGTTTCTTGAGTCGAAATAAATTGCTTTTGTTGCTGACCAAACCACGCCAATTCTGATTGTAGTTTAACCACTTCGCCAATCACAATTAATGCAGGTGTTTCCGCATTTTCTACCAATTCAGCTAAGTTCTCTAAAATCCCAATTCGGACTTGCTGATTCGGCAGTGTGCCGTTGCTGACTATTGCCACTGGCGTATTGCTCGCTCGCCCATATTTTTGTAGTTGATGACTAAGCTCGCTGGCTTTGATTGTTCCCATATAAACCACTAGAGTTTGATTGCTCCGAGCCAAAGTGTCCCAGTTTGTATGGTGAGAATCGGATTTTAAATGGCCTGTAATAAACATCGCACTTTGTGCATAATCGCGATGAGTGAGCGGAATCCCTGCATAAGCTGTGGCACCAAGTGCGGCAGTAATTCCTGGAACGACACTAAAAGAAATCCCGGCTTGTTTCAGTACTTCCAGCTCTTCGCCCCCACGTCCAAATACAAAAGGATCGCCACCTTTTAAGCGCACAACTCGCTTGCCCTGTTGAGCATATTTAACTAATAGCTGATTGGTTTCTTGCTGTGGCACGCTATGTTGCCCCGCCCGTTTGCCGACAAAGACTTTATCTGCATCTCGGCGAACTAACTCCAAAATCGAATCCGATACCAAAGCGTCATAAAGTACCACATCGGCTTGCTGAATGGCTTGTAATCCTTTGAGTGTTAATAAGCCTGCATCGCCAGGCCCTGCGCCGACTAACGACACTTCGCCAATCATCTCGTTGGACTCATTTAAGGTCTGTTCTAACAAGATTTCAGCTTGTTCGGCTTGGTGATTTTCGGTTAAACGTTGAAAGGTTTGATTGGTAAAAAGCTTTTCCCAAAAGCGTCGGCGTTGTGTGAGCTGTGAAAATTTCTGCTTCACTTTATAGCGCCAGCGAGCCGAAATTTCTGACATTAATCCCACATTTTGTGGAATTAATGCTTCTAATTTTTCGCGTAATAAGCGAATCAACACGGGCGAAGCGCCCCCACTTGAGATTGCAATTTGAATTGGCGAGCGGTCGATAATTGATGGAAAAATGTAACTACATAAAGGTTGCTCATCGACCACATTTACTAGGCGCTGTTCTGCTTGTGCCGCTTGGAAAACTCGCTGATTAAGCGAATGATCATCTGTTGCGGCGATAATTAAATAGACTTGTTTGACTTGCGATTCATCAAATTGAGTTGCAAGCCATTTGATTTCGCCTTGCTCTAATTTGCTTAGTAAGGTTTTATGCAATTGTTCAGCCACAACCAAAACTTGCGCTTGTGCTTTTAATAGTGAGTCAATTTTGCGTACGGCAACGTGGCCACCGCCTACGACCAAAACAGGTCGCTGTTTTAAATCAACAAAAATCGGTAAGTAATTCATTTCGGTTCTCCTAAATAGAGCTGATCAAAGAGTCCACCATCAGCAAAATGTTGTTTATTGATTGCTTCCCAGTTGCCAAAAAGTTGGTTTACATTGAAAGTTTGAACTGTAGGGAAGCGTGATTGATATTGTTGTAATACCGCCTTATGTGTGGGGCGAAAGTAGTTTTGAGCCGCTATCTGTTGCGCGGGTGCTTGCCAAAGGGAAGAAATAAAAGATTTCACTTGTTCGCTATTGTGATGGCGAGCAGTATTTTTCTCGACTTCGGCGACAAATACATCGGCTCTGGCACTGTAGCTTGGATAGATAATCTCAAACTTATCATCGCCTAGCGCTTGCTTGGCTAAAGCCGCTTCGTTTTCTGGCACAACTAATACATCGCCAATTTCTCGTTGAGTAAAAGTGATGGTTGCCGCTCTTGCGCCGGCGTCAAAAAGCGGTACGTTTTTTAAGATTTTTTGCAAATAGCGTTGTTGAGCTAAGGCGTCTGCATAGCGATAGTGCGCGAAACCAAGTAATGAAAGATAAGCGTAGCGGCCATTGCCCGATGTTTTAGGGTTTGCAAAAATCACTTTTACATCCGAACGCGCCAAATCTTGCCAATCGCTAATTTTTTTGGGATTGCCTTTGCGAACTAATAAAACGGTAATGGTATAAAAAGGCACGGCGTTATTGGGATAGTGCTGCTGCCAATTTGGGCTGACCCAACCCTTTTTTATCAACAGATCCACATCATTTTGCTGATTAAGCGTAACAATATCTGCAGGCAAGCCGTTTTGTACCGCTATCGCCTGTTTACTCGCCCCGCCAAAGGATTGCCCAATCGTCACTTGATGTGAATCACTGTAATAATCAATATATTGCTTATAAAAATCGCGAATTACGTCATAAGCCACTAATAACATTCGGTCATTTGCGATAGAACTATTTGTTATAAAAATAGATAAAAAAAGCATTAGCCATTTATATTTTTTCATCTTTCTCTCCTTGCGATTTTTAATTAGTTATAACCGCAAATTTTTAGATGGAAAAATAATAAGAACATATAAATTAGAAATCTTTGGAATAAAAAACGGCTGGAATTAAAATTTTTTCAGACTGCTGACAAGCCTCAATTTTATGAAGCATGTAGCATGTAGGGTGGGCATCCTTGCCCACCATCATATAACATATTGATTTTATTGGTGGGCAGGGATGCCCACCCTACGATAAATAAAGTATCTATAACTTTGTCAATAAATTGGAAATTAAAAAATTTTGAGTCCCAGTTTATTTTTTATTTCTTATTGATATATCAGCAAACATTCGGTTCTTTACTCCTTCTATTTATTTCGGAGATAGTAAAAAGAAATAAATAAGGAGTGCGGAATGTTATTTAAAAGTGAACGGCAAATTTTGCCTGCTTATCGAACGAGTTTAATCATCACTTTGGGCTGGATCGGCTCAATGGTTGTATTGCCTTTTGCGCTACTTTTATTTACCGCATTGGAATTGGAGTGGGCTGAATTGTGGAGCGTGATGAGTAATGAACGAGTGATTCATTCGATTTGGCTTTCATTAAAAATGTCAGCATTGGCGGCGCTGTTTAATATCTGCTTTGGTACGCTGACTGCGTGGGTTTTGACACGTTATCAATTCTTCGGCAAACAATTTCTAAACACACTTATCGATCTGCCATTTGCATTGCCAACGGCTGTAGCCGGTATTGTACTTGCAACGCTCTATGCACCTAATGGACTTTTCGGCCAATTTTTCTCTCAATGGAATATTCAAATTGCTTTTACTCCTTTAGGCATTTTGGTTGCGCTGATTTTTGTCAGTTTTCCCTTTACGGTCAGAGCGGTTCAGCCTGTTTTACGTGAGTTAGATCCCGCCTTTGAAGAAGCAGCCACAATTTTGGGGGCGAGCCGTTGGACGACCATTCGCCGAGTGGTTCTGCCAACGCTTTACCCTGCAATAATCAGCGGAGCAGGAATGGGGCTGGCACGTTCATTAGGGGAGTATGGCTCGGTGATTTTTATTGCGGGCAATGTGCCGTTAGTGTCTGAAATCGCACCATTAATTATTATGTCGAAATTAGATATTTACGATATGCAAGGAGCGTCCGCAGTCGCATTATTGATGTTGATTATCTCCTTTATTTTACTGTTTTTGATTAATTACTGGGAAAAATATACTAGCCGTTATATTTATAAACGCTAAATAAAAGGAGAAAGAATGAAATCTATTTACAACGAACCAATCTGGGTGAAATTTCTTTTTATTACGCTAACTGTTATTACGTTAACTATCTTATTAATTGTTCCGATAATCGCTATTTTTTATGAAGCACTTTCTGCAGGATTTGAACTATTTATTCAATCCTTAATATCAACGGAAGCCTTAAATGCGATTAAGTTAACTTTAATGGTTGCATTGATTTCATTACCGATAAATATCTTATTTGGAATCATAATGGCGTGGCTATTAGCGAATTTTAATTTCAAAGGTAAATCGCTTATTTTAACTTTAATTGATCTACCCTTATCGGTTTCGCCCGTTGTAGCGGGGTTAATGCTTATTTTATTATTTAGTATTAATGGTCTATTTGGCACGGCATTACAGTGGCTAAATATCGAGATTATTTTCTCAACAACGGGCATTGTGCTTGCGACCTTATTCGTGACCTTTCCGCTGGTGGTGAAATCACTGCTGCCAACAATGCAAAACCAAGGCAATAGCGAAGAGCAAGCCGCACTAACCTTAGGCGCAAATTTTTGGCAAATATTATTCAAAGTAACACTACCCAAAATAAAATGGCCTTTGTTATATGGCGCAATTTTAGCTAATGCACGGGCAATGGGTGAATTTGGCGCTGTGAGTGTGGTGTCTGGGCATATTCGTAATCAAACCAATACGATTCCTTTGCACGTTGAAATTTTATATAACGAATATCAATTTGTGGCGGCATTTGCTTGTGCCAGTTTATTAGCTTTAATCGCAATATTTACTCTGCTTTTGCAGAATATTGTTAATTATTTTCATCATAATAAATAGCGGGAGTGAAATATGTCTGTCGAAATTAGAAATTTAAATAAATATTTTGGGGATTACCAAGCTTTAACGAATATTAATCTTGCAATTAATCAAGGGGAATTAATTTCTTTATTAGGCCCAAGTGGTTGTGGCAAAACATCATTATTACGCATTATTGCTGGTTTGGATTTTGCCGATTCTGGCGCTATTTTCTTTAATCAACAAGAAGTAACCCATTTAACTGCCGCAGAACGAAAAGTAGGTTTTGTTTTTCAAAATTATGCGCTATTTCGCCAGATGACAATATTTGAAAATGTCGCATTTGGTTTAACTGTTCAGCCTAAAAGTCAACGCTTATCTAAATTGGCGATAAAGCAGAAAGTAACCGAATTATTACAATTAGTGCAGCTGGAACATTTAGCAAATGCTTTTCCCGATCAGCTTTCTGGCGGACAAAAACAGCGAATTGCATTAGCCAGAGCCTTAGCGGTTAAACCTGATGTACTGTTGCTCGATGAGCCGTTCGGCGCTTTAGACGCCCAAGTACGCAAAACCTTACGCCGTTGGCTAAAGAATTTACAGCGAGAGTTAAATATCACGACGATTTTTGTTACCCACGATCAAGAAGAAGCGCTTGAAGTTTCAGACAGAATTGTGGTGATGAATAAGGGCAAGATTGAACAAGTCGATCTGCCGGCGAATATCTATTATGCGCCACAAACCGAGTTTGTTACGGGCTTTGTCGGCGATACAAACGTATTTCGTGGCTATGTTGAAGAAGATAAATTAGTGGTTGGCGAATTTGCTCATCGACTGAATCATCAAGGCGAAATTCACAATAATCAACGCACTACCGCTTATGTGCGCCCTTATGATTTGACGCTTTCCCGTTCTGCTGAAAACGCATTGGCAAGGGGCAAAATCTTGCATATTCATCGAATTGGATTTTTAACACGAGTTGAGCTACAAAGCCCACAAAGTGAAGCTTTAATCGAAGTCACCTTAACTAAAGATCAATTTCAGCGTGAGAACTATCAAATAGGCGAAGACGTTTATCTGATTCCGGATAATTTGAATCTATTTCAACATCTTAATTTGTAGAAGATCTTAGTCTGTTACAACCGGTTCGATTTTAGAAATTTTTTGCAAAAGTATTCCATTTGACAACCTACTTTCGATCTCTAAAATATTCGCCAACTTTATTTAAACCGAGATCCCTATGAGCCAACCAATCTCCCTAATTCAAATTTTGCCCCCACAACTTGCCAACCAAATTGCGGCGGGTGAAGTGGTAGAGCGTCCAGCGTCTGTGGTTAAAGAGCTTGTTGAAAACAGCTTAGACGCAGGGGCGAGTCAAATTCAAATTGATATTGAAAAGGGCGGTGCGCAGTTGATCCGCATTCGAGATAATGGTTGTGGGATCGGCAAGCAGGATCTTGCTTTGGCTTTAGCACGCCACGCAACCAGTAAAATCGCCACATTAGAAGATCTAGAAGCGATTTTAAGCTTGGGCTTTCGTGGTGAAGCATTGGCAAGTATCAGTTCTGTATCGCGTTTAACACTCACTTCTCGCCCTGAATATCAAACAGAAGCGTGGCAAGCCTATGCACAGGGGAGAGATATGGAAGTGGAAATTCAGCCCGCTTCACACCCTGTTGGCACAACGATTGAAGTGGCGAATCTGTTTTTTAATACCCCCGCACGTCGTAAGTTTTTGCGTACCGATAAAACCGAATTTGCGCATATTGATGAAGTGGTGCGCCGTATTGCATTGGCAAAACCGAGTGTGACTTTTATTTTGACGCACAACGACAAAAAAGTGCGTCATTATAAAGCCGTAGCTAATAACAGTGTGGAGCAACAGCAAAAACGTGTGGCGGCAATTTGTGGCGATGAGTTTATTCAAAATTCGGTTCATTTGGATTGGCAACACGATGATCTACATCTTTATGGTTGGATCGGATCGCCAAGATTGGCGCGTAGTCAAAGCGATCTAAGCTATAGTTATGTCAATGGGCGAATGATGCGAGATAAAACTATCAACCACGCGATTCGCCAAGCTTATGGTGATCATCTTCCCAAAGAGAGTTATCCTGCTTTTGTACTGTTTTTGGATATTGATCCAAGCCACGTCGATGTAAATGTTCACCCTGCGAAACACGAAGTGCGCTTTCATCAAGGGCGCTTGGTTCACGATTTTATCCATCAAGGCGTTTTAAATGCGTTAGAAGGACAAACTGATTTACCTTTAGTTGAAAGCGATTTAGCCGAGCCAATACCGAGCTATATCCGTGATACCAACCGTGCGGCTTCTGGGCAGAATATTTTTGCACAAAGTTATAGCGAGCGCTCACCTTCGAGCCGTTCGTCAAATTGGGAACGACCAAATTATGCGAGTTCAGAGCGAGTAACTAAGTCCGAGCAGAAATGGTATGGCGAGTTATTAGCAACATCTCCAGCGCCAACTTTTAGCGATAACAACCGGTCTGATTTTGCCGATAATTTGCAAAATAAAGCGCCAATCGAACCAGTTGTAGAGTCAGTGATTCAGCAAGTGCCAGAAGTTTCAAGCCAATATCTGCAAGCATTGGCAGTCGTTCAGCACAAAGCGTTGTTGCTGAAACAGGGCGATGAGTTCTATCTTATTTCCCTTGAAAAATTAGCCCGCTTAAAACTTAAAGCACAGCTGCAGAAGTCCGAGAGTCAAGGCTTGCTGATTCCGCTTAATTTAACCCTAGATGAAGCGCAAACTATTGTTTGGCAGCAGCTGGAACAGAGTCTAGTGATTTTAGGTTTTCAAATTCAGCAAAAACAGTGGCAAGGACAAACGCGCTTGAGTTTGTTACAGGTGCCAAGCTGTTTACGTGAGCAAAATCTACAGCAATTAATGTTCGCCTTGTTTAATCAACAAGCGGTCGATTTAGCTGAATTTTTTGCAAATACTGCCACAGTGCCAGAACAGTATTCATTGCCAGAAGCGGTTTCATTGTTGGCAGAAGTTGAGCAACAGCCAAATGGAAAAACGTGTTTGAAAGATCTACAGAAAAGGGTAGATTTTGATAAATATATCAACAACTTGTAATGTAAGTGTTATATAAATTGTAAATTTTAGTGAAAAATGTGCGATACCGCACATTTTTGAAATTTGCTTGCTGATCTTCATTTACAAAATCGGTAAAGTGTTGCCCATATTTGATTTTTTGAGTGAGAAAATTTATGGGAGACACTTACCAATTCCCCGATAGTAAGCCCATTGTTCGTATTTTGCAGATTACCGATCAGCATTTATTTGGTTCGAGCGATGGGCAGCTTCTAGGCATAAATACCGCTGAGAGTTTTCAAGCGGTGATTGACGCCATTTTAAAACAGCCTTTCGAATATGATTTTGTACTTGCGACAGGTGATCTGGTTCAAGATCATAATCGTGAGGCTTATCATCGTTTTGCGCAGATGGTTCGTCCCCTTGAAAAAGAAATTTTTTGGGTAGAAGGCAACCACGATATTCAGCCGCAAATGAGTAATGCGCTCGCTATGTATGCGCAAATGCAGCCAGCTAGACATATTTTAGCAGGGGATAAATGGCAGGTTATTTTGCTAGATAGCCAAGTTTATGGCATTCCTGGTGGATATTTAAGTCCACAACAGCTTGAGTTTCTGCATAGCTGTTTAAGTAAAAATCCTGAGCGTTATAGCTTAATTGTGTTACATCACAATGTGTTGCCAACTAATGCAGCTTGGTTAGATCAGCATATTTTGGCGAATACCGATGAATTTGCGCAAGTTCTCCAACAATTTCCCAATGTGAAAGCGATTTTGCACGGCCATATCCATCAAGAAGTAGATCGTAAATGGCTTGACTATCGCGTACTTGCCACCCCTTCAACTTGTATTCAATTTAAAGCGAATCACGATGAGTTTGGTTTAGACCCTCGCCCACAAGGTTGGCGCGAAATCAATTTAATGCCAGATGGAACTATTGAAACCTTAGTTCGCCGCTTAGGACATAGTGAATTTTCGCCAGATTTTGGGGCGAAAGGGTATTGATATTTTCGGACACGGGCACCGTG
>LEKJ01000022.1 GCA_029852775.1 Pasteurellaceae bacterium LFhippo2 | reverse complement strand
ACTTTTTGGGGTCAGATCACCGATAGCCTTTTTTATAAATACTATTTTTAAATTATTGTCCAAAATCTTCGGGTAAATTTTTAAGAACATCGGCCCAAAATTCGCTACTACGTTGACGATTTACAGCCATAATTTTAGTCGCATACTCAAAATCATTCATTTCACACGCTTTTCTTAACTCTTGATAGAATTGTGCCGTTGCAGCACGAAATTCTGGCGACTTAAATACTAAGGCAGCGACCTTGTGGTAAAGATCTTGGAAACTATTCAAAATCAATCCATACACGGGCTTATTAGCGATAAATGTAAAATGGTGATAAAGCTTATAATCGAATGCTGCATAAGCCTGAGCACTGTCTTCAATCTCATTCAGTTCTGCAAATAGAGCAAGAGAAGCATTTGAATCTAACTTAATCGCTTCTGGAATGTAGTATTCTCCCATTCGAGTTCTTAACGAAACTACATTAGTGATGATCATTGGAATAATTGAGCGGTCCAATTTTATCAAAGTCTCGATAATATTCGGTCCTGCGCTTTGCCAAACATCATTTACGCGAGTTGCTTTACCGTGTTGAATTGTTAACCAACCATCACGCGCCAAACGTTGTAAAACTTCACGTAACGTTGTGCGGGTAACACCGATAATATCAGCTAATTCACGTTCAGCAGGTAAATCTGAACCAGCTGGGAAATGCCCATTCCAGATACTTTTGACGATATATTCTTCTGCAAGAGCAGCAGGACTTTGGGCTTTAAGTAATTCAGATTTATCCATTTATTTAAGTTTCCAGGTGATTTTTTTGAAGAAATACTTCAAAAATAGAGTGAAAAAATGTGATTTAGTTATCAAAAATCAAATAATCTAACTATTCTCTATTATCGTTTAAACAGAACTAGATTACAATCTTGACCGTGTTTTCACTCTTTAAAATTAATATATTATGCGTAGTTTTGATGTACTTTTTAAAAATTTCTTAGGCAATGCGCCTGAATGGTATAAATTTTGTATTCTTGCCTTCCTAATTGTTAATCCTTTACTCTATTTTTTCATTAGTCCTTTTATTGCAGGATGGGCTTTAGTTGCCGAGTTTATCTTCACTCTAGCAATGGCACTAAAATGTTATCCCTTGCAACCCGGTGGTCTGTTAGCTATTGAGGCTATTGTTATTGGAATGACAAAAGCCGATCACGTTAAACACGAAATTATGGCTAACTTTGAAGTAATACTGCTACTGATGTTTATGGTAGCTGGTATTTACTTTATGAAAAGCTTGCTTTTATATGCATTCACAAAGCTTATTGTCGCTATTCACTCTAAAAAAACACTCTCATTAGCATTCTGTTTAAGTGCAGCCTTCCTTTCTGCATTTCTTGACGCATTAACTGTTATTGCTGTTATTATTAGTGTTGGAATGGGATTCTATAAGGTTTATCACAAAGTTGCTTCAGGCAGTCTATCAACAGGTGAAGAAAGCAGTGATGAAGAAGCCCAAAATGACTCATTAATCACCAATAAACAAGTTCTTGAGCAATTTCGCGGGTTCTTACGTAGCCTATTAATGCACGCAGGTGTTGGTAGCGCTCTTGGTGGTGTAATGACAATGGTTGGTGAACCACAAAATCTAATTATAGCCGGCCAAGCGGGTTGGGGATTTGGCGAATTTTTCTTACGTGTTTCTCCTATTAGCATTTTGGTATTAATTTGTGGCACAGCTACTTGCTACTTTTTAGAAAAATACAAATTATTTGGCTATGGTGACCGCTTACCACGTAAAGTTTGGGTTGTTCTTGCTCACTATAACCAACGCAAAGAACAACAAATGACACCTGCCGATAAGATGAAACTTATTGTTCAAGCTATTGCAGGTGTATGGCTTGTTATTGCACTAGCACTTCACTTAGCAGAAGTTGGTTTAATTGGTTTAAGCGTAATTATCTTCTGTACCGCACTTTGTGGCGTGACAAATGAACACGCTATCGGACGTTCATTCCAAGAATCCTTACCATTTACAGCATTACTAGTTGTATTCTTCTCAGTAGTCGCAGTTATTGTTGATTTAAAACTCTTTGATCCAGTAATTAGCTTTGTACTTTCAGCAGAAGAAACATCTCAACTATCATTGTTCTATATTTTTAATGGTATCTTATCAATGATTTCAGACAATGTATTCGTTGGTACCGTTTACGTTAACGAAGCAAAATCAGCATTGGCGAATGAAATCATCAGCCGTGAGCAATTTGACTTAATCGCAGTAGCAATTAATACAGGAACAAACTTACCTTCTGTTGCAACACCAAATGGACAAGCAGCATTCCTATTCCTATTAACATCTGCTATTTCGCCATTAATCAGATTATCCTATGGACGAATGGTCTATATGGCATTACCATATACGGTTGTGCTATCTGGAGTTGGCTATTTATGCCTAGAGTTTTTACTCCAACCAATGACTAAACTAATGTTAGAGTGGGGCTGGGTTGTTGCCCGATAAATAAGGATTTTATTATGTTCAATTACTTCAAAGAATTATCCCTAAGTCGTGGAGCCTGGGCTTTACTTACTACGAGCTGTTTAGGATTAGAGCTTACAGCCCTTTATTTTCAGCACGGAATGGGATTAAATCCTTGTGTAATGTGCATTTATGAACGCCTTGCTCTATTTGCAATTTTGGTTGCTGGCATTATCGGCTTTCTTGCGCCACGAGTAGCGATTATTCGTTGGTTAGCAATTGCTTTGGGATTATTTGGTTCAATCAAAGGGTTACGACTGGCAATTCAACATACTGATTACCAGCTTAACCCTGCCCCTTGGAATACTTGCTCGCCTTTTGTTGAATTTCCAGAAACCTTACCACTAAATAAATGGTTCCCAAATTTATTTGAAGCAACATCAACTGATTGCAGTAAAATCGTATGGGATCTATGGGGATTATCTATGCCACAATGGTTAATCCCTGTTTTTGCTATCTATGTTGTGATTATGGTTGTGGTTGCATTAAGCCAATTTAAACGTACTCGTCCACAAAATCGCTCACTATTTAAATAAGAAACACTATGTTTTTAATTACAAAATTGATCACCGCAATGATATTTCCCCCCTTTATTATCATTGTGTTACTTGTTTTTGGTCTGATTTTTTCTATATTAAATCGCAAAATGCTTAGCCGTATCTGTACTATACTCAGCATTGTGATTCTATATGTAGTAAGCATTCCTTATACCGCTCAAAAGCTACAAGATAGCTTAGTGAAAGAAGATAATCTTTCTATCGAAGATTATAAACAAGCTCAAGCGATTGTTGTGTTAGGTGGCGGATTACGTGACAGCAAAGAATTATTTGCTAAATTGGCCGTTCCGCAAGTTTCTTTGGAACGCTTACGCTATACAGCCTATCTTTACCAACAAACAGGTCTTCCTGTATTAATTACAGGTAGCAGTCCAAATGGTAACTCAGAAGCTAGAGTAATGGCTCGAGAATTAGAAACGTTCTTTCATACACCAACAAAATGGCTTGAAGAGCACGCTCTTACAACAATTCAAAATGCCCAATTTACCAAAGAAATATTGGATAAAGAGCAGATTAATAAAATTATTTTAGTTACTAACCAATGGCATATGTTAAGAGCTAAATTATTGTTTGAACGAGCAGGATTTGAAGTTCTACCCGCAAGTGTTGGCAATGGTACTACGCCCGAAAGCTATGATGTGAATTTAATGCATTTTATTCCACAAGCAGGGGCTATGGCTTCAACAATGCAAGGACTTAAAGAGTGGATTGGCTATTGGAAAGAAAAATAACCATTATTTAACTAAATTGCTTTGTTCATACTTGACGAATAGAGCAAAATTGCTAGAATTTACGCCCTTATTACAGCGTGAAAATAAGCGTTATTTTCAAATGTAATAAACAAGTTCGGATGAAGATAGCTGGAGAGTAGGGAGTTACCCTACACCGACGAGGTAAAATCTTTCAGGTGCGCAAGCGAGGACAGCTATTGGACGAACCCTTGGAGAGAGCCACTCTGCTTTAATCATAACAACAGCAGAAAATGGACGCCGAAGGCGCAAGCGGTCAAATTTTTCAGAAAATTTGCAGATCCGTGAAACGCTCAGGCAAAAGGACAGGGGAGAAAAGTTGAATCTATCAAGCGGTGCTTTTGCAAAATTTTTTGTGAAACAGACCGCTTGTCTGCGTTATTCCTTTTCTTTCCTTGTAAGAAATTTTTACGAGGAACTTATCAATGTCAATCGACACAATTCTAAATTCAATTAACAGTATTGTTTGGGGACCGCCGCTACTCTTGCTTATTTCAGGAGTGGGTATTTACTATACATTCAGACTCGGTTTACTCCAATTTATCCACTTACCGCGTGCATTTCGCTATATTTTCAAAAAAGAAAAAGGGCAAGAACAAGCTGGCGATATTTCTGCTTTTGGCGCTTTAGCAACTGCTTTAGCAGCAACTATTGGTACTGGTAACATTGTCGGCGTTGCAACCGCAATCCAAGCTGGAGGTCCTGGTGCTATCTTCTGGATGTGGGTTATCGCGCTATTTGGTATGGCTACCAAATATGCTGAGTGTTTACTTGCAATTAAATTCCGTACCAAAGATAAAGACGGCTTTATGGCTGGTGGGCCGATGTACTATATCGAATTAGGTATGGGACAAAAGTGGAAATGGATGGCAAAACTATTTGCAGTATTCGGTATTATGGTTGCCCTTGTAGGTATCGGGACATTTCCACAAGTTAACGGTATCACTAACGCATTAAATGATACATTTAGCGTGCCAGTTTCTATTAGTGCTATCATTTTAACCGTTGTAACTGCTTCGATTATTTTAGGGGGCGTGAAGCGTATTTCACAAATCTCAACAGTGATCGTGCCATTTATGGCTATTGCTTATGTTTCAGCTGCTGTTTTAATTTTAGCTCTTAATGCCGATAAAATCCCTGCGACAATTGGCTTAATTATCAATGCTGCATTTGATCCGCAAGCTGCTGTTGGTGGCGTAGTTGGTTTTACGATTTTAAAAGCAATTCAATCAGGTGTAGCTCGTGGTATTTTCTCAAATGAAGCAGGTTTAGGTAGTGCGCCTATTGCAGCTGCAGCAGCGCATACTCAAGAACCTGTTCGCCAAGGTTTAATTTCGATGACCGGTGTATTTTTAGACACTATTTTAGTTTGTACAATGACAGGCTTAGTGATTGTAATGACTGGAGCTTGGAACGGTTCGGCAGCAGGTGCTGAAGTCACAAACTTAGCATTTTCAAACGGTTTAGGTAGCTCAATTGGTGCGATTATTGTAACTATAAGTTTAATTTTCTTTGCATATACAACAATTTTAGGTTGGTGTTATTACGGGGAACGCTGCTTTGTTTACCTAACCAAAGGTAGAACTAAATGGATCAAAGTCTATCGTACTACTTTTATCCTATTTATTGCCGCAGCACCATTTATTCACTTAAATACAATCTGGACGATTGCAGATATTGTAAACGGTTTGATGGCATTCCCGAACTTAGTGGCATTAGTTGCATTACGTCATGTTGTGATTGAAGAAACCAAAAGTTATTTTGAACGATTAAAGCAAGGTTTAATCAACTAATTGAGAGAAAGGCATAGTAGAAATACTGTGCCTTTTTGCTTGGAGTTGAAAAATTCCACATTACGACACTAAAAACAGATCGAAAAGGTTGCATTACTCTGCTTAGCCTTTACAATGTCGAACAGCCTATTTTTAAAAACACAACATTATAACAATTGGAGAGATTATGCCTAAATTACGTTCAGCGACCAGTACACAGGGTCGTAATATGGCGGGCGCACGTGCATTATGGCGTGCAACAGGAATGAAAGAAAATGATTTCGGTAAACCGATTATTGCGGTGGTGAACTCATTCACTCAATTTGTACCAGGGCACGTTCACTTAAAAGATATGGGACAACTGGTTGCAGAGCAAATTGAAAAAGCAGGCGGTGTTGCGAAAGAATTTAATACTATCGCAGTGGACGATGGTATCGCAATGGGTCACGGTGGTATGCTCTACTCACTACCAAGCCGTGATTTAATCGCAGACAGCGTGGAATATATGGTGAATGCACACTGTGCTGATGCAATGGTCTGTATCTCAAACTGTGACAAAATCACCCCCGGAATGTTAATGGCGGCTCTACGCTTAAATATTCCGACGATCTTTGTTTCAGGCGGTCCAATGGAAGCAGGTAAAACTAAGCTTTCTGACCAAATCATCAAATTAGACCTTGTGGATGCGATGATCCAAGGTGCAAATCCAAATGTATCAGATGAAGTAAGTGAGCAAATTGAGCGTTCAGCTTGCCCAACTTGTGGCTCTTGCTCAGGTATGTTTACCGCAAACTCAATGAACTGTTTAACTGAAGCCTTAGGTTTAAGTTTACCAGGTAATGGCTCTTGCTTAGCAACCCACGCAGATCGTAAACAGTTATTCTTAGATGCGGGTTCACAAATCGTTGAACTTTGCAAAAAATATTACGAACAAGACGACTATTCGGTATTACCCCGTTCAATCGCAACTAAAGATGCCTTCGACAATGCAATGAGCTTAGATATTGCAATGGGTGGTTCAACTAATACGGTTCTTCACTTATTAGCAGCAGCACAAGAAGCGGAAGTGGATTTCACCATGACAGATATCGACCGCTTATCTCGTAAAGTGCCTTGTTTAAGTAAAGTCGCACCGAATACGCAAAAATACCACATGGAAGATGTTCACCGTGCAGGTGGTATTATGGCAATTTTAGGTGAATTAGACCGTGCTAACTTGTTGAATAACCAAACACGCACCGTGTTAGGGCTAAGTATGCAAGAGCAGATTGCTAAATACGATATCGTATTAACCAAAGATGAAAATGTGCATAAGTTCTTCCGTGCAGGGCCTGCGGGGATCCGTACCACTAAAGCCTTTTCACAAGATACCCGTTGGGATACGGTAGATGATGA
Organism: Pasteurellaceae bacterium LFhippo2; assembly: GCA_029852775.1. Lineage (GTDB taxonomy): Bacteria > Pseudomonadota > Gammaproteobacteria > Enterobacterales > Pasteurellaceae. The sequence goes on along the minus strand of LEKJ01000022.1, from coordinate 93,006 downwards.
CCGTCAAAATGGTTGTATTCGTAGCAAAGAATTTGCTTATAGCCAAGACGGTGGTTTAGCAATGCTTTCGGGTAATATCGCAGTGGATGGCTGTATCGTAAAAACCGCAGGCGTTGATGAGTCTATCTTAAAATTCAACGGCACTGCGATTGTGTTTGAAAGCCAAGAAGATGCGGTAGCAGGTATCTTAGGCGGTAAAGTAAAAGCCGGCCACGTGGTAGTTATCCGCTACGAAGGTCCAAAAGGCGGTCCGGGTATGCAAGAGATGCTTTACCCAACTAGTTACTTAAAATCTATGGGCTTAGGTAAAGAGTGTGCATTATTAACAGATGGCCGTTTCTCTGGTGGTACATCAGGTTTATCAATCGGTCACTGTTCACCAGAAGCGGCAGCAGGTGGTTTAATTGGTTTAGTGAAAGATGGTGATGCTATCCAAATTGATATTCCAAACCGTTCAATTCAGCTAGTCGTTGATGAGGCAGAACTTGCACAACGTCGTGCAGAACAAGATGCAAAAGGCTGGCAACCAGCGAACCGCCAACGTGAAGTGTCATTTGCATTAAAAGTGTATGGTCACTTTGCAACCTCTGCGGATAAAGGCGCAGTGCGTGATAAAACGAAAATTTAATTAATTGATGGCGTGCATTGTTATGTACGCCATTTTTTATAATTGCTGAGTTCTATCAAAATTTTTTGCAAAAATTTAGACAAATTAGACCGGTTGTTTATAATAACCCGAAATTGATTACCTACTCTTTTTTATTCTATGTTTGACTATTTTCTTTCCCTACATCCTGCGATGCAAGCCTTGCTTGCAGGCTTATTTACGTGGTTCTGCACCATCTTTGGTTCAGCCTTTGTATTCTTTTTTAGAACCGTTAACCGCAAAATCTTAGACTCAATGATGGGATTTGCCGCAGGGGTTATGATTGCAGCGTCATTTTGGTCACTACTCGCCCCTGCTTTAGATTATGCAGAACCGACTTATGGAGAATGGAGCTGGATTCCAGCCGCTGTTGGATTCTTACTTGGCGGATTATTTATTCGCTTAATTGATTACATTGTTCCACATTTACATGTAACAAAACGCTTAGATCAAGCAGAAGGGATCGCTCCACAGAAACTTTCTAAATCAATGCTACTGTTCTTAGCAATCACTATCCATAATATCCCTGAAGGTTTAGCGATTGGGGTTGCTTTTGGTGCGGTAGCAACAAATGTACCTGGCGTTGATGCTTCAATTATGGGCGCAATTGGGCTGGCAATTGGTATCGGTTTACAAAATATTCCTGAAGGTTCTTCTCTTTCCCTGCCCATTCGTGGTGAAGGACATAGCCGAATGAAAGCTTTTAAATATGGCTCAATGTCTGCGATTGTAGAGCCAATCGTTGCGGTATTTGGGGCTTTATTTGTAATGTCGATGACCGCAATTCTCCCCTATGCCCTTGCTTTCGCGGCTGGAGCGATGATTTTCGTTGTGGTTGAAGAGTTGATTCCAGATTCGCAAAGCAATGGCAATACCGATATTGCTACATTAAGCTTAATGGCTGGCTTTGTAATTATGATGATTTTAGATGTAGCATTAGGCTAAAACAAAAAATCCTTTCCAATTAACTGGAAAGGATTTTTTATTTCTAGTAAGTGACTTTATGACCGTAACTTTCAATAATTCCTTTGATATGCTCTAAAGACTCTTTACTTGGTGGCATTACATCTTTTAATTCATACTCAAAGCCAAGTGTTTCCCATTTATGCGCACCTAAACGGTGATAGGGTAGTAACTCAACTTTCTCGATATTCTGCATACCTTGAATAAACTGGCCAAGTAAATGCACATCGGCATCAGCATCCGTATGGCCCGGTACAACAACATAACGAATCCAAGTACGTTGATTACGTTTTTGTAGATAGCGTGCGAAGTCTAAGGTACGCTTGTTTGACACACCAATGAAATCTTTATGGATCTCTTCATTAAGCTGTTTAAGATCTAACATCACTAGATCAGTTACATCTAACATCTCATCAACGACTTCGCTGTAGTTACGCACAAAGCCGTTAGTATCTAAACAAGTCTCGATTCCTTCGGCTTTACAAGCACGGAACCAATCACGCACAAATTCCATTTGTAATACAGCTTCACCACCAGATGCAGTTACACCGCCACCAGTCGCACGCATAAAGTGCTTATAGGTGATAACTTCTTTCATCAAGTCTTCAACGCTAATGGTTTTACCACCTTCTAAATCCCAAGTATCGCGGTTGTGGCAATATTTACAACGCATTAAACAGCCTTGTAGAAATAGAATAAAACGAATCCCTGGGCCATCAACAGTGCCACAAGATTCGTAAGAGTGGTAACGAGCGAGAACAGTCATTGTATATCCTTTAAATTATAAAAATATTGTGAATAAAACAATTTTTGCGACAAAAACGTAGGATGGGCATCCCTGCCCATCATTTCTAATTCGTTTGTTTATTGATGGGCAAGGATGCCCATCCTACAAAATGGCTTTATTCACAACACTTGCCAAAATTCTAACACACAAGCGGTCAGATTCCGCAAAAATTTTGCAAAATCTGACCGCTCTATGAGATTAACTTAATCTAAAAATTAGATTGAAGTTGTGAATGTACGTGTGATTACGTCTTGTTGTTGCTCTTTAGTTAAAGAGTTGAAACGTACTGCGTAACCTGAAACACGGATTGTTAATTGTGGGTATTTCTCTGGGTTTTCTACCGCATCTAATAACATTTCACGGTTTAACACGTTCACGTTTAAGTGTTGACCACCTTCCACTTCAGCTTCGTGGTGGAAGTAACCATCCATTAAACCTGCAAGGTTACGTTTTTGAGCATCTAAATCTTTACCTAATGCATTTGGTACGATTGAGAAGGTATAAGAGATACCGTCTTTCGCATACGCAAATGGTAATTTAGCAACAGATGTTAATGACGCTACCGCACCTTTTTGGTCACGACCGTGCATTGGGTTCGCACCTGGTCCGAATGGTGCACCTGAACGACGGCCATCTGGTGTGTTACCTGTTTTCTTACCATAAACCACGTTAGAAGTGATAGTAAGAACAGATTGTGTTGGTACAGCATTACGGTAAGTTTTAAGTTTTTGAATTTTCTTCATAAAACGTTCAACTAAGTCGATTGCGATATCATCTACACGGTTATCATTGTTACCAAATTGTGGATATTCGCCTTCGATTTCGAAGTCTGTTGCCACATTTTTCGCTACGCCAATCACTTCACCTGCTTTGTTTTTGATTTCAATGTCAGTACGAACTGGTTTAACTTTCGCATATTTGATTGCTGAAAGTGAGTCTGCTGCAACAGAAAGACCTGCGATACCACACGCCATTGTACGGAATACATCACGGTCGTGTAACGCCATTAATGCAGCTTCATACGCGTATTTATCGTGCATAAAGTGAATGATATTTAATGCTGTCACATATTGTTTCGCTAACCAGTCCATAAAGCCATCTAAGCGATTCATTACATCATCGTAATCTAAGTATTCGCTTGTAATTGCTTCAGATTTAGGACCTACTTGGTCACCTGATTTCTCATCGATACCGCCGTTGATTGCGTATAATAAGGTTTTCGCTAAGTTCGCACGCGCGCCGAAGAACTGCATCATTTTACCTACGATCATCGGGCTTACACAGCACGCAATTGCATAGTCATCATTTTGGAAATCTGGACGCATTAAGTCATCGTTTTCATACTGAACAGATGAAGTTTCGATAGACACTTTCGCAGCATAACGTTTAAAGCCATCTGGTAAGCTTTCAGACCAAAGAATTGTTAAGTTTGGCTCTGGAGATGGACCCATTGTGTATAGGGTGTGTAATAAACGGAAGCTGTTTTTCGTTACTAAAGTACGACCATCTAAGCCCATACCAGCAAACGTTTCTGTTGCCCACATTGGGTCACCTGAGAATAATTGATCGTATTCTGGTGTACGTAAGAAACGAACCATACGTAATTTCATTACTAAGTGATCCATTAACTCTTGCGCTTCTTTCTCAGTGATACGGCCTAATTTTAAGTCACGTTCAATGAACACATCTAAGAATGTTGATGTACGACCGAAAGACATCGCCGCACCATTTTGTGATTTAACTGCTGATAAGTAAGCGAAGTAAGTCCATTGTACCGCTTCTTGTGCGTTTTTCGCTGGGCCAGAAATATCATAACCATAGCTTGCAGCCATTTGCTTCATTTGGCCTAAAGCACGGTGTTGTTCCGCGATCTCTTCACGTAATTGAATTGTTGCTTGAATATCTTCGCCAGATTCTAATTTTTCTTGTAATGAAGTAAATTGTTTGAATTTATCTTTCATTAAGAAATCTGCACCGTAAAGTGCCATACGACGGTAGTCACCGATAATACGACCACGACCGTAAGCATCTGGAAGACCAGTAATTACACCTGATTTACGGCAACGTAAAATGTCTGGTGTATAAACATCGAATACACCTTGGTTGTGAGTTTTACGGTATTCAGTAAAGATTTTTTCTACTGCTGGATTTAATTCACGGCGGTAAACTTTACAAGAACCTTTCACCATATTGATACCGCCATAAGGCATAATTGCACGTTTTAATGGTGCGTCAGTTTGAAGACCAACGATTTTTTCTAGATCTTTATTGATATAGCCTGCTGCGTGTGAAGTAATTGTTGATGGAGTATCACAATCAATGTCATACGGTTCGTGGGTTTTGTTTTCCACTTTAATTTTTTCCATCACATCAGCCCAAAGCGTTGTAGTAGCTTCAGTTGCATCTGCTAGGAATGATTCATCGCCTTCATACGGAGTGTAGTTCTTTTGAATAAAATCACGAACATTTACACTTGTTTGCCACTCACCTGGGGCGAAACCTTCCCACGCTTTAAGCTGAGCTTCAGTTAATTGAGTCATTTTAAACCTCGTTAGTTAATAAATTAAGTTTTAGCAAGCGGGTTAATTTACTAAAAAATCTGCAAAATCGCACCGCTTAAAAATTGAAATCTGTGATTAATGTTGTCTTAAGTGCAAAAACCATTGCACTAAACCAATAAAGAATGCACCACCAACAATATTACCCAATGTTGCTGGAATTAAATTTTTAACTATAAAATTTGCTACCGTTAGATCCGCATATTGAGCAGGATCAATACCGATTGCAGTCCAAAATTCAGGGCTTGCTGAACTGCTAATTAAGATGCCCATAGGCACCATAAACATATTTGCCACACAGTGTTCAAAACCTGACGCAACGAACATTGCGATAGGTAAAATCATAATAAAAGATTTGTCTGTTAAACTTTTACCAGCATAAGCCATCCATACGGCAATACAAACCATTAGGTTACAGAAAATGCCTAGGCTAAAAGCTTCTATCCAAGTATGGTGAATCTTGTGCTGTGCCGTTTTTAAAATGGTTAAACCCCACTGACCATTAGCAGCCATAATCTCGCCACTAAACCATACTAATAAAACGATAAAAGTTGCTCCTACAAAATTACCACCATAAACCACACACCAATTTTTGAGCATTTGTGCTAGGGTAATTCGATTGCTAGCCTTAGCGACAGCTGTCATTGTAGATGATGTAAAAAGCTCAGCCCCAAACACCACACACATAATGATACCTAGAGAGAATACAACACCGCCAATTAATTTAGCGACACCCCAAGGTAGTTCACTTGCACCAACTTGAGTGGTTGCGTAGAATACGAATGCGATTGAAATATAAGCACCCGCAGTAATTGCAGAAATAAACGAATAGAATTGGTTTTTAGTTGCTTTATAAACCGCACTATCCTCGGCGATCTTAGCCATTTCAGCTGGAGAAAACATACGCAAATCCTTACACTAAAATTTGAAACTTTCTAAAAAGTGTTGAGAATTATAGACCTGTTAGGCCCAAGCTCAAATAAATTTTCTTGATAAAATAAATAAAGCGACATTCTTTATTGATTTACATCAAACTTTAACAAAATGCAAAAATTAAACTTACTTTAATTAAACTTTAACTTAACAAAATAATTACAAATGTTCGACTATACGACCTCTTTTTTGGGACTATTTTTTGGTCCTGAGTACCAAATGCTATTGATGTTTTTCAGTGCTTTTTTAAGCTCAACTCTATTACCAGGCAATTCTGAAATTATATTCAGTACACTTATTAGTCAAAATATTTTAATAAACAAACAAGCGGTCTTTTTTCTCTGGTTTTTTGCAACTCTGGGCAACAGCCTAGGGAGCCTAACGACTTATTGGATGGCTTATTTAATTCCTAAACCTAATATCAATGACCATCAAAGTAAAACCACACAATGGGCACTGCGTAATAGCCAAAAATATGGTGTATGGATTTTATTACTCAGTTGGCTACCTGTTGTTGGGGATTTGTTATGTGGTATCGCAGGTTGGCTACGCTTTAATATGTGGCAAACTATTTTATTCATTATCATTGGTAAAGGGGCGAGATATGCAATGATTCTTTGGGGGATTTGGGCTATAATTGGCTGATATTTAATGGGTAACCTTATCAGGTTCCATCCCTTCATATAAGAAATAACTTATGACACAAAAAACGCTTCCTGAAATTTTAAAGATTGATACCATTGCAAAGACAAAAATCTTTGAGGTTCAAGCAGTCGATTTACGCTTTTCAAATGGCGAAGAACGTCAATATGAGCGCTTAACACCACAAAAACGTTCGGCTGTGCTCGTATTACCTATTTATAATGACCAACTCATTATGGTGCGTGAATATGCTGTTGGCCCAGAACGCTATGAACTCACCTTTCCAAAAGGTATTGTGGACGTTGGTGAGCAGCCTATTGAAAGTGCAAATCGCGAGTTACAAGAAGAGATTGGCTTTGGTGCCAAACAAATTGAACCATTACGCACACTTTATAGTGGCCCAAGTCATATGTACGGTTTAATGCACGTTTTTGTGGCTCAAGATCTCTACCCTTCACAACTGGAAGGCGATGAACCAGAACCATTAGAAATCGTTTATTACCCATTAGAAAAAATCGATGAATTACTTGCCGATCCTAGCTTTGGCGAAGCACGTAATTTATCAGCTCTATTTTTATTAAAAGAGTATTTGAAAAATGTTTAAATCTTATCGTCCCTTATTAATTGTTTTTCCTATTGTTACCCAGATTATCTTTACGCTTGCGCTGTCAATTTTTGATGGTTTTAGCTTAGAAGGCTCTATCGGTGTTGCGATATTTTTCACTTTGCCTGCATTTTTGCTTGCTGTGATCTGCCAATTTACGCAATATCACCAACGTAATTTAGTGCAGATGATGTTAATGCCTGCTATTTTGGGCTTTGTTGTGACAGTTATTTTATTACCGTTTTTCATAATTGATACGGGATTAGGTGACGTTTCATTGCTCGATGAAAGTGTAATGGCTTTATTAAGAGGATTAATGATTGCGGGAGCAAATGCCATTTACTCACCATTAGTTTTACGATTATTTTTGCCCAAAGCATAGAAGTATTCATATAACATTTCATAAATATTATTTATTATATGAATAAGTTTTCCTTTTCAACGATTTCTGCGTTATCATTCTCGATCTGTATTAAGGGGATATTATGCTAAATTTAAATCAAGCGATAATTGATAAAGTGTTGGAGATTACCTATCAAGCGGGTAAGCATCTTCAAGACTTTTATGCTCGTTCTGTTGAAATTCAGATCAAAGACGATCAAACCCCAGTTACTGAAGCCGATCTATTTATCAGCCAGTTTATGATTGATAATTTAAGACTACTGACGCCTGATATTCCTGTTCTCTCTGAAGAAGCGAGTAAAATCCCATTAAGTGAGCGCTCACAATGGCAACAATACTGGATTATCGACCCTTTAGATGGCACTCAGCAATTTATCAATCGAACCGATCAATTCTCAATTATGATCGGCTTTGTTCAAAATAACCAACCTATTTTTGGTATTATCCACGCCCCTACTTTAAATAAAACCTATGTAGCAATGCAGGGGCAAGGGGCTTATCTAATTGAAAAGGGCCAAAAAATCAACTTAACTCCAAATTGCAAAGATCCTTCGGAAACGCACCGCTTGCTAATTACAACAGGCAGCTCTAACCGTAAAATTACTAAGAATGTGCATAATGCCTATCAAGTTGAATTGTTAGTTTATGGTTCTAGTAGCTTAAAAGCAGGTCTTGTTGCCGAAGGAAAAGCAGATTGCTATGTGCGTTTAGGCGATACGGGCGAATGGGATACGGCTGCAGCTGAAGTGCTACTCGCGGAAACGGGTGGTAAAATTTTTGATATCGATTTTCAGCCTTTAACTTACAATCAACGCGAAACATTAATTAATCCACATTTTGTAATGGTCGGGAATAAAGATATTGATTGGCAAGCAATCTTTCACTTTAATTAGTTTTATTGATTGGTTTATTTAACAAATTTATTGCAAAATAATGCAAAATTTTTAACATTTATTTAGGATAGCGAATGAAAGCAGATAATAACTGTATTGTGATTTTTGGTGCGTCTGGCGACTTAACCTATCGCAAACTAATCCCCGCTCTTTACCATCTCTACAAAATCGGTAGACTTGCCGAAAGCTTCTCTGTTCTTGGTGTAGCCCGCTCAGAATTAAGTGATGATTCTTTCCGCCAAAAAATGCGTGAAGCTCTCATCGATTTAGAAGGGGCAAGCGGTGAAATTCTTGATAAATTTTGCAATCACCTTTACTACCAAGCAATCAACACATCAGATGTTGTTGATTATGCCAAATTACTCCCACGTTTAGATGAATTACACGACAAATACGGTACTGGCGGTAATACCCTTTACTACCTTTCAACGCCACCAAGTCTCTATGGTGTAATCCCTGAATGTTTATCTGCTCACGGCTTAACCACTGAAGAGTTTGGTTGGAAGCGCATCATCGTGGAAAAACCATTTGGCTATGATATTGAAACAGCTAAAGCGCTTGATATTCAAATCCATAAATACTTTGAAGAACACCAAATCTACCGTATCGACCACTATTTAGGTAAAGAAACGGTACAGAACTTACTTGTGTTACGTTTCTCAAATGGCTTATTTGAACCCCTTTGGAACCGTAATTTTATCGATTATGTCGAAATCACTGGCGCAGAATCACTAGGCGTTGAAGAGCGTGGTGGCTATTACGATGGTTCTGGCGCAATGCGTGATATGTTCCAAAACCACTTATTACAAGTATTAGCAATGGTTGCAATGGAGCCGCCAGCTATCATCAACGCTAACTCAATGCGTGATGAAGTTGCAAAAGTATTACATAGCCTACATCCATTGCACAAAGAAGATCTCAAAAATAATTTAGTGCTAGGCCAATACAGCGCGGGCTCTATTGAAGGTAAGCCAGTAAAAGGTTACTTAGAAGAGAAAGGCGTTCCAGCTGAATCTAATACTGAAACTTATATGGCAGTGCGTTGCCAAATCGACAACTGGCGTTGGGCTGGCGTGCCATTCTATGTGCGCTCTGGTAAACGTATGCCAACACGTGTAACAGAAGTGGTTATTCACTTTAAAACGACGCCACACCCTGTATTCAGTCAAAATGCGCCAGATAATAAATTAATTATCCGTATTCAGCCGGATGAAGGGATCTCAATGCGTTTCGGTTTGAAAAAACCAGGCGCAGGTTTTGAAGCAAAAGAAGTCTCAATGGACTTCCGTTACGCAGATTTGGCTTCTCCAAGCTTATTAACTGCTTACGAGCGTTTATTGCTTGATGCAATGAAAGGTGACGCGACTCTATTTGCACGTACAGATGCTGTTCACGCTTGCTGGAACTTTGTTCAACCAATCTTAGATTACAAAGCAGAACGCGGTCGTGTTTATGAATACGAAGCTGGCACTTGGGGCCCTGCAGAAGCTAATAAACTTATCGCTAAGCACGGTAAACTATGGCGTAAACCGTCAGGACAGATGAAGAAGAAGGTTTAAGTTTACGGGCGTATGCAATACGCCCCTACATTCATTCTTCGAATAACGCTTTATTGTAGGGGCGTACTGCGTACGCCCGCATAGGAACAGCAATACCAATGAACACAATTATTTTTGAAAACACACAACAAGCGGTAGAAAAAATCGCGCAGGAATTTGTTGAATATAGCCAACAAAATCGCCCTGTGCATATCTCACTTTCTGGTGGTAGTACCCCAAAACTGTTATTTAAAACATTAGCTCAAGCACCTTTTAACACAGAAGTTCAATGGCAAAACCTACACTTTTGGTGGGGCGATGATCGTATGGTGTTACCTACAGATCCTGAAAGTAACTACGGCGAAGTGCAAAAATTACTGTTCGATCACATTCAAATCCCTGCAGAGAATATTCACCGCATTCGTGGTGAAGAAGCTGTAGAGCAAGAACTTGCAAGATTTTCACAAGAACTGACCGCTTGCGTACCTGAGTTAGCTTTTGATTGGATTATTTTAGGTATGGGAACGGACGGGCACACTGCATCACTTTTCCCACATCAAACCAACTTTGATGATCAAAATATCGCTGTGATTGCAAAACACCCTGAAAGCGGTCAGATCCGTATTTCAAAAACAGCGAAATTAATTGAGCAAGCAAAACGTATTACTTATTTAGTCACAGGCGCAAGCAAGGCGGAGATCCTAAAAGAGATCCAAACTACACCAGCAGAACAACTCCCTTACCCTGCCGCGAAGATTAAATCTAAGCAAGGTAAGACAGAGTGGTATTTGGATAGAGAGGCGGGGGCTTTATTATCCTAGCACTAACGTACTAGGTTACGCATAGTGCTGTCGCTTTGCGACAAATTACAAAATGAATTTCAAACTGGTTGCAAAGCAACCATACTATGCTTAACCCCGTACGCAAGTGCGGGGCTTATAAAGAATACAGATTTACAAACGTTCACAACACAGGAGAACAAAATGTCAGTTAAAGGCGATATCGGCGTTATCGGTTTAGCGGTAATGGGTCAAAACCTTATCTTAAATATGAACGACAACGGTTTCAAAGTCGTAGCATATAACCGCACAACTTCAAAAGTTGATGAGTTTTTAGAAGGTCCAGCAAAAGACACAAACATCATCGGTGCATACTCGTTAGAAGATTTAGCGAGCAAATTAGAAAAGCCACGTAAAGTGATGTTAATGGTGCGTGCAGGCGATGTGGTGGATCAATTTATTGATGCACTATTACCACACCTAGAAGAAGGCGATATCATCATTGATGGTGGTAACTCAAACTACCCAGACTCAAACCGTCGTGTTAAAGCATTAGCCGAAAAAGGTATCCGCTTTGTTGGTACTGGCGTTTCTGGTGGTGAAGAAGGTGCACGTCACGGACCATCAATTATGCCAGGTGGTAACGAAGAAGCGTGGGAACACGTTAAACCTATCTTACAAGCAATCTCTGCAAAAACAGACAAAGGTGAACCTTGCTGTGACTGGGTAGGTAAAGAAGGTTCTGGCCACTTTGTGAAAATGGTTCACAACGGTATCGAATACGGTGATATGCAGTTAATCTGTGAAGCATACCAATTCTTAAAAGATGGCTTAGGCTTAAGCTACGATGAGATGCACGAAATCTTCCAAGAGTGGAAGAAAACCGAGCTAGATAGCTACCTTGTTGATATTACAACCGATATCCTTGCGTACAAAGATGAAGATGGTCAGCCGTTAGTGGAAAAAATCTTAGATACAGCAGGTCAAAAAGGGACAGGTAAATGGACAGGTATCAACGCATTAGATTTCGGTATCCCACTAACGTTAATCACTGAATCTGTATTCGCGCGTTGTGTCTCTTCATTCAAAGATCAACGTGTTGCGGCATCTAAGCTATTCAACAAAACAATTACCCCAGTTGAAGGTGATAAAAAAGTTTGGATCGAGGCTGTACGTAAAGCGTTATTAGCGTCAAAAATTATCTCTTACGCACAAGGCTTTATGTTAATTCGTGAAGCGTCAGAAAACTTTGGTTGGAACATCAACTACGGTGCAACAGCGTTATTATGGCGTGAAGGCTGTATTATCCGTAGCCGTTTCTTAGGCAACATCCGTGATGCGTACGAAGCGAACCCAGACTTAGTGTTCTTAGGTTCAGATGACTACTTCAAAGGTATCTTAGAAAACGCATTAAGCGACTGGCGTAAAGTGGTAGCGAAATCTATCGAAGTGGGTATCCCAATGCCTTGTATGGCATCTGCAATTACATTCTTAGATGGTTATACATCAGAGCGGGTGCCTGCAAACCTATTACAAGCTCAACGCGACTACTTCGGTGCGCACACTTATGAGCGCACAGATCGTCCACGTGGTGAGTTCTTCCACACTAACTGGACTGGTCGTGGTGGTAACACTGCATCAACTACTTATGATGTGTAATTAACAAAAATTTAGGGCAGATCATTTGATCTGCCCTATCCTTTATTCAATCCCTGCAATTTTATGCGTTTGAATGCTCAACTGCCAACGCGGTTTATTTACACGCTGATTTAATACACCCAGCTGGGTAATCGTTTCAAGCATATTCATCTCGCCATTTTGCTCGCAAGGCGACAAATAATAGCAATCTGCTTTAATTGTCTGCTCGATCTGCTCACAAAACTCAAACACATCGCCATCTACAACAATGCGCACTTCATTTGCAAAAGGAATATGGTGTTTCAGATAATTTTTCTGATACAGACGTTTCGGACTCGTTGCGATATAGTCAATCTGTAACGGCACAGGTTTTAAGCCATTTGTTTCTACCGCAATAAAGTAACCTTCTGCCTTAAGCACATCAAGCAGGCGCTCTAAATTCGGCTGAATAGTCGGCTCTCCGCCAGTGATAATGATATTACGCGCTGTAAATCCACGCACAATTTGCATAATCTCACCAAGTGTTTTGGTTTCAAACTGGTTGTAGTTTGTATCACACCAAGGGCAAGCCAAGTTACACTTACCAAAGCGAATAAAAATACTCGGCATCCCAGTATTAAACCCTTCACCCTGCAAAGTTTCAAAAATTTCAACAATTCGATATTCGGTATTTAGCATTATTATATTTTGTCGATAAAAAATGTAGGGGCGTGCTGCGCACGCCCGCGGGCGTATGCAATACGCCCCTACAATAATTAAAAATTAGCAATTAGTATATTCACAATACGAAGTAGGAGTCTCCCACAACCTAATCAAACTCACCGGCAAGCCCACATCCGTCAAAGTATCAAAAATATACTTCGCCATCTGCTCGGCTGTCGTTCTTGCTGAAATCCCAAAGGTTTTTGAATTCAAATCATTGAGCAGGCTCGCCACTTTACTCTCTTTTTCACTGGTAAGATCGTAAATAAAAGCGTGATCCATCTTATCCAAAATATGCTCTTTCACTATCGCTTTAAGATCGCTATAGTCCATCACCATTCCGCTTTTTGCGCCTTCACTATGAAGCTCGCCGCTAATCTCAACTTGGAGAGTATAGGTATGACCGTGCAAATTCTTACATTTTCCGTCGTGGCCATCTAACATATGCGCCATATCAAAGCTAAATTCTTTGGCAATTTTAAACATTTCCACGCTCCGCTAAATATTCGTTTAATCCTTTTTCACGCAATACACAGCTAGGACATTCGTGGCAACCGCCTTCAACGCCCATATAGCAAGTGTGTGTATGCTCAACAATGTAATCAAAAGCCCCTAGCTGATCTGCTAATGCCCAAGTCTCTTTTTTAGTGAGATACATCAACGGCGTGCGGATATTGAAGTTGTAATCCATCGCTAAATTAAGCGTAACATTCATTGATTTAACAAAGACATCTCGGCAATCAGGATAACCGCTGAAATCGGTCTCGCACACGCCGGTATAAATAGTTTCAATCCCCTGACTTTTTGCATAGATTGCCGTATAAAGTAGGAATAATGCGTTACGGCCATCCACAAAGGTATTTGGGGTACTACCATCTTGTTTGATTTCGGCACTATCGTCCATTAATGCATTTGTAGTAATCGCTTTGATCACCGATGTATCGATCACCGTCTGTTTCACACCTAGATCTTTGGCAATCCACTCGGCTTTGTTTAATTCGATAGCGTGGCGCTGTCCATACTGGAAGGTAACCACTTCAACATTCTCTTTGCCAAACTCTTTAATGGCAAGGAATAGGCAGGTTGTAGAGTCTTGACCGCCAGAAAAAATCACAACGGCCTTTTTAGGTTTGTTCATTGATATTCCTTAGTTTTTTTGCGTGGGAGGTTTACGAACCACGTTGAAATAAATAACGGTCGGATTCTGCAAAATTTTTGCAAAAACAGACCGCTTGCAAATCGCTTATTATACGGATTTCAGCACAAAGTTCGATCTTTTTTGCATTTCTTTATTATCTACTAATAAGAAACAATGATTCCATAAAAACACTATTTATCAAAATTCATAACAATCTATAATGCACATCAACAAAAATGATTAATTTTAAAAAAGGAAAGCAAAATGAAACAAGTTGCAAAGGTACACACAGCCCCACCAAAACATTGGGTTGGCGATGGTTTCCACGTTCAATCAATGTTTATGTATCACGATACCGATAAAAATCTCGATCCATTTTTAATGATGGATTATGCCCCGCCACGCTATTTCGAAGGCGGTAGAGAATTTGATTTTCGTGGCGTAGGTGAACATCCACATAAAGGATTTGAGACCGTAACTATCGCTTATCAAGGCGAAATAGCTCACGCTGATTCGCACGGTGGCGGTGGCATTATCGGTTCTGGCGATGTGCAATGGATGACAGCTGGAGCAGGAATTATGCACGAAGAGTTCCATTCTGAAAAATTCTCGCAGGAAGGTGGAATGTTTGAAATGGTACAACTTTGGGTTAATTTACCAAAGGCTCATAAATTGACAGCGCCAAAATATCAAGCGATTGCATCAGTAACAATTCCAGTAGTTGAGCTTGAAAATAACGTTGGATCAGCGCGTATTATTGCAGGAGATCTTGCAAATACTTTTGGAGCCGCAAGCACTTTTAGCCCAATTAATATGTGGGATGTAAAAATGAACGCAAATAAATCGTACACTTTTGCAGTTCCAGAAAGCCATAACTTAATTATTTTAGTACTTGCTGGAGAAGTAAAAATTAATAGCGCTAATATTGCAGCAACGGGCGAATTAGTCACTTTTGAGAAAGGTGGAGCCGATGTAAAAATTGACTCAAATAGTGAATCGAAACTACTCATTTTAACTGGTGAGCCACATAACGAACCTATTGTCGGCTATGGCCCATTTGTGATGAATACTCGAGAAGAGATTGTTCAAGCTTTCCGAGAAGTTGAAAACGGTAAGTTTGGACAGATTGCAAAATCATAAGGTAATAAAAAAGCGTGTTTACAGAGACTGAGTAAACACGCTTTTTACGATTAATTTGAAGTATCGATCTCTTCAAATGATTTGACTAAATCATCAATGGCTTTCATTTGAGAAACGAAGGCTTCTAATTTTGAAAGTGGTAATGCTGATGGGCCATCACATTTTGCATTTTGTGGATCTGGATGCGCTTCTAAGAATAAGCCCGCTAGACCAATCGCTATACCGGCACGAGCAAGCTCTGTAACTTGGTCACGGCGACCGCCAGAAGCAGCACCAAATGGATCACGGCACTGTAGTGAATGGGTTACGTCAAAGATTACAGGGCAACCTTTTGACACTTTTTTCATTACATTGAAACCAAGCATATCCACGACTAAGTTATCGTAGCCAAAGTTTGAACCGCGATCACATAAAATCACGTTATCGTTGCCACACTCTTCGATTTTTTCGACGATATTACCCATTTGACCCGGGCTTAAGAACTGTGGCTTTTTCACATTGATTACTGCACCTGTGCGAGCCATCGCTTCAACTAAGTCTGTCTGACGCGCTAAGAATGCAGGAAGCTGGATAATATCAACCACATCAGCAACTGGCTGGCATTGATAAATTTCGTGTACATCGGTAATGATTTTAACCCCAAAAGTCTCTTTTAACTCTTGGAAAATCTTTAAACCTTCTTCCATACCTGGCCCACGATATGAGTGGATTGATGAACGGTTTGCTTTATCAAAAGACGCTTTAAAAACATAAGGCACATTTAACTTTTGTGTTACTTCTACATATTTTTCACACACTGCCATCGCCATATCACGACTTTCTAATACATTCATACCGCCAAATAGCACAAATGGTTTGTCATTTGCGATTTGGATATCGCCAAGTTGAACTGTTTTTTGTTGCATAGGATATTTTCCTTATCGTTGCTACTGTAGGGGCGTACTGCGTACGCCCGAAAAAATTGTAGGGACGCGGTGCCCGCGTCCGCATAAATTAATGAAACACACTTTCCTTGATCTGCTTTTCAAGGCTCGACATTTCTAACTTTAATACCATTGCAGATGGATCATCAGGACACTGATCGATAAAATAACTTAGATCATCATAGGCCGCTTGATAACAATCCATACTCGCTAAAACCATACCGCGATCACGGATTTCATAAGGATCTTGCGGGTCGTAGGCCAAACGATATTCGATTAAACGTAAAGTCTCTTCATAGCGACCTTCACGAGTCAATGCCATTTTAAATACCGTTTCTAAACGTTCTAGCAATTCAGATTGACTCGCAATTTTTAACACATCACGATTCAATTCCGCACCATAGCCCATTTCCGCTTCAAGCCATTTTTCCATTAACTCGAATGTTAAATATTCGCCATTCCACGGATTAATAAAACGCGTTTCTTTGCGACCACTTTCAAGAGTCACTTCTGCTCGAATCACTAATTGTGTTGGGAAATTTACAGGATAAAGTGGTAAATCTAACAATGACGCAATATGTAAAATAATAGCACCAAGCGAAACAGGCATACCACGCTGATTACGCAACACTTTGTTTAATAGGATATTATCAACAAAGAAGTACTCTTCTGCACTGCAATTAAAATTCTGCTCACGGTAAAGAAAATTGAGTAGTTGCTCAATACGTTCAGCATCTGTTTCACCATTAACTGCATAACGCGCTTTTTTGACTAAAGCCGACATCAAGCCATAAATTTTAGGCTCTGTTAAGGTTTCATCGACCAAAATACTCAAGCGAATCAGCTCTTTATATAAGAATCGCTGTAATTCAACGCGTTGCTTGTTGGTAAATTCAAATTTAGGAATTATCTCGTCCATACTGCTTTTGTTACTCTGTCATTACCGCCATAATCTTGGGCGGTTTCAGGATTATCCCATTGATATTGGGTAAATAACGCTCTTACTTGCTCTGCTTGTTGCCAGCCGTGTTCTAAAATCAACACGCCATTTTTATTCAAATATAGCGGTGCATTTTCGATGATTTTTTGCAAATCTGCAATGCCATTTTGTTCGGCAACTAATGCGCTAAGAGGTTCAAATCGAACATCGCCTTGTGAGAGATTTTCATCATTTTCATCAATATAAGGCGGATTGCTTACGATAAGATCAAAACACTGCTCTTTCAAGCTTTCAAACCAATCACTTACTAAAAATTTCACATTCGTAAAACCAAGCTTCTGGCGATTACTTTCAGCTAATTTAACCGCTTCAGATTGCTTATCCACACCGATAATTTCAGCCTGATCTTTTAACTCACTAGCAAGGGCTAAAGCAATTGCGCCTGTGCCTGTGCCTAAGTCTAAAATTCGCAATTTTTTGTCTAAATCCAAGCGCTTGTCAGCTTCTTCAAGGGCAATTTCAACCAAACGTTCAGTATCTGGGCGTGGAATCAGTGTTGCCGTTGAAACCGCTAATGGCAACGACCAGAACTCTTTTTCCCCAAGAATATACGCCATTGGCTCGCCTTGTACACGGCGCGCTAATAATTCTGCTAATTGAGCAAGTTCTTGTTCGGTTAATTCCGTTTCTCCAAAAGCAAAAATTGCAGATTTTGAACGTTGAGTAACCGCTTGTAAAAGTAAATTAGCATCGGCTTTAGGATTAAGATAGGGGTCGTTTTCTGCGGTTTTCTTTAACTGTTGTTCGGCTTGTTGTTGCCACTGTTGGTAGTTCATTTTAGATGTTAACCCCGATAAGTAAAGGGCAAATTTTAGATATAAAAAAAGCACCTTTAGGTGCTATCTTCTTCAAATTTTATTTGGCTTTTTAAGAATGGTGCCCGAGGCCAGACTTGAACTGGCACGCCCCGAAAGGCGAGGGATTTTAAATCCCTTGCGTCTACCGATTCCGCCACTCGGGCAAATGGAGCGGGAAACGAGGCTCGAACTCGCGACCCCGACCTTGGCAAGGTCGTGCTCTACCAACTGAGCTATTCCCGCAAAAAACGCTACAATTTTCAGTAGCGTTTCGATGTGGCGTATTTTAATGATTTAAATAGTTATGTCAAACAGAAATTTTAAAAAATTTACTAAATGAACAAAATTCAAACCTTTTAAGCTATTATTTGCAAAAATATTTATAAAAATAACCGCTTACAAAAAATTGCAAAAAGCTTAGCTTGATTTCACACAACTTCCTGAACGGTTACTTTTTGCTAAACGTTGTTGCATCACAAAGCTTTTACCTGAGAATTTAGATACTTTTAAGTCAATATCTTGTCTTTTCGCTAACTCTTTATTGATTGTATCAAAGTAGTTTTTCTCCGTGGCACGAAGAGATTTACTTGATTTCATTGCCTGCTCTGTTTTTGAGCTGTGCGCACGCGTTACGTTACTCTGAGTAAAATGATAAGCTAAAACATCATTTTTATATGCCCAAGTTCCTACGCGTTGTAAAGCATAGTGGAATGTATGATTACCTGCAGGTAACGCAATCTTTCCTTGATAAGTCGCTTTACCGCCTTCTGATAGTTTAACTTGGTTCTTTGAAGCAACTTTGTCACCATCCATACTACAAGTCCAATCACCGATAAAATTCTTTGTTGAAAGAGTTTCTTTCTCTGCTTTTTTCACAGTTTTAGTTGTTTCTGTAGCAACTGGCTCAGGGGTATTTTCTGCAATCGTGGTAGTAATACCGCTTTGAGTACAAGCTGCTAAAAGTGAAGTTAATGCAATTAAAGTTAATTTTTTCATAAAAATTTCCGAGTAATAAATAAAACAAAAATCCCCCAATAATCTGGGGGAGAGATTAAAGTAAATAAAATAAGAAATTAAGCTTGATCAGATAAAGCCGCAAGCTGATCTGCTTGGTATTCGGTGATAATTGGTTGAATTAACTCATCAATTTTACCATTCATCACTTCATCTAAACGGTAAACCGTTAAGTTGATTCGATGATCCGTTACACGACCTTGCGGATAGTTGTAAGTACGGATCTTATCTGAACGGTCGCCCGAACCTAATAAGTTACGACGTGTGTCCGCTTGTTCTGCAGCTTGACGCTCTTGTTCCACTTGAACAATACGCGAAGCAAGTACCGCTAATGCTTTCGCTTTGTTCTTATGCTGTGAACGTTCGTCCTGACACTCAACCACAATACCCGTAGGTAAGTGAGTAATACGTACCGCAGAATCGGTTGTATTAACGTGCTGACCGCCAGCACCTGATGAACGATAAGTATCAATACGTAAATCAGCAGGATTAATTTCTGGCATTTCAGATTCTGGTAACTCCGGCATTACCGCAACCGTACACGCAGAAGTGTGGATACGGCCTTGAGATTCTGTTTTTGGTACACGTTGTACACGGTGACCGCCCGATTCAAATTTAAGCTGACCATATACGCCTTCACCGCTAATTTTAACGATGATCTCTTTATATCCGCCTTGCTCACTTTCGTTGGCACTCATCTCCTCGATTCTCCAACGTTTACCTTCGCAATAACGGCTGTACATACGGTATAAGTCACCTGCGAAGATACCCGCTTCATCACCGCCCGTTCCTGCACGGATTTCTAAGAATGCGTTGTACTCATCGTTTGGATCTTTTGGTAATAATAAGATTTGTAATTGCTGTTCTAACTGTTCAATTTCAGCTTTATTTTCTGCAATTTCTTCCGCTGCCATATCCTTCATATCAGGATCATCTAATAGCAGTTGCGCTTCTTCGATATCGTTATTTAGTTTATTCCAACGGTTGAATGTTCCTACAACTTCTTCAAGCTGTGAATACTCTTTTGAATAAGCGCGAAATTTATCTTGATCGTTAATTACTGAGGGATCGCCAAGTAAGGCTTGTAGCTCTTCGTGACGCTCGCTCAGACTTTCTAATTTGGTGATAATAGATGGTTTCATTCGATTTTGTAGTCGGTTTGTTAAAAATGGGCGGATTGTAACATAAAATGCCATCCCATACGAGCCGTATGGGACTACTTATCTTAGAACTTTGTGACTTGCTTAATAATAACCTAGCAAAACTTGTGCTAGTTATAAAAAGCAAAAAAGCCTAGATATTCTCTAGGCTCCCTAAATAACATTATAAAAAATTATTTTACTAAATCTTTTAATGCTTTACCTGCAACGAACGCTGGTACGTTAGCTGCTGGGATTTCGATCGCTTCGTTAGTTTTAGGGTTACGACCAGTGCGCGCTTTACGGTGGTTAACTTTAAAAGTACCGAAGCCGATTAATTGAACTGCGTCACCTTTTTTTAAGCTCGCTGAAATTGCTTCTAAAGTTGCTTCTAAAGCTGCCTTAGCATCTTTTTTACTTAATTCTGCTGATGCTGCAATCGCGTCGATTAACTCAGTTTTGTTCATAGTTTTATCCTCTAAGAATTGTGTAAGTAATTGGCATTTTCTGCCTAATATATAATTTTGCTAAAATGCGGACGCTAGCTTAATTGAAACTTGTCCTTTAGCAAAGGGGATTCTGCAAAAATTGTTAGCTAAATCACACTTATTGATTAATATTTACACCAATATTGCTAATTCCACTCACTCGAATCTCATTTTTTAGCTCTAAAATAAGGTCTACATCCCTTTCTTCACACTCGCTAAGTAAACGATAAAGTTGCCATTGCACATCTAATTCTTCTTGAATTTCGGTTGCATTTTTTAGCTCTTGTTCGTTTAATTCTCTATCTTGTTGAGTTTCTAAATAGGTTGCGACCGTTGAAAGTGAAAGTTGACTTAATTTAATCGCTTGCTCTAAAAACTCTCCAGCAATTATCGTATGCAACGTATCTGAAAGTCCTTGGCAAGCATCTTCAGCAGGAAATACCCCATAAAAATCATATTCATTCACATCAGGAATGATCTCTTCCAGTTTTTCAAGCTGATTTTCAAAATTGATTTTTGCGCCTTTAACCGTTAAAGATTCCCAAACTAAATTTAGGATATTTTGGAAAGTTTTAGCTTTTTCAGGTTGCTCCGTTACTTCGCAAAAGAGTTGGAAATTTGGGTACATACGCTCACATAAACACGCCATAAAAGTGAGATGTTGCCAACTTTCAAAGCGCTCCATACGTTTGTGAATAGGGTTTCGCATAATAATTTACTCCATACACGTAGGGGCGTGTTGCACACGCCCGCGGGCGTACGCAGTACGCCCCTACAGATTATTTATGATACTGTTTCGAGAAATTGTGAATCGCATCCACAAAAACCTTCGGGCTTTCTACTGGTACATCTTGATGAATACCGTGACCTAAGTTAAACACGTGACCAGAACCATTTCCAAAGCCTGCAAGAATATCTTTCACTTCTTGTTCAATACGAGAAGGGCTCGCGTATAACACACTTGGATCCATATTACCTTGTAATGCCACTTTATGACCTACACGCGCTTTTGCATCGGCAATATCGACAGTCCAGTCTAAACCAATCGCATCACAACCTGTTTCAGCAATTTTTTCTAACCATAAACCGCCACCTTTAGTGAATAACGTTACTGGCACTTTACGACCTTCATTTTCACGAATTAAGCCATCCACAATTTTGTGCATATAGCGTAGTGAAAACTCGTTGTAATCACGGTGTGCAAGTACGCCACCCCAAGTATCAAATACCATCACAGACTGCGCACCTGCTTTAATTTGTGCGTTTAAGTAAAGAATTACGCTATCGGCTAATTTATCTAATAATGCGTGCAAAATTTGCGGATCTGCATACATCATTTTTTTGATCTTAGTAAATGCTTTGCTACTACCGCCTTCCACCATATAGGTCGCTAATGTCCAAGGGCTACCTGAGAAACCGATTAACGGTACTTCGCCTTTTAATTCACGGCGGATAGTACGCACTGCGTTCATTACATACTGTAATTCGCCTTCAGGATCAGGAATAGGAAGATTAACTACATCTGCTTTTGAGGTAATTGGACGAGCAAATTTAGGGCCTTCACCCGCACCAAAGCTTAAACCTAAGCCCATTGCATCAGGGATAGTTAAAATATCAGAGAAAAGAATTGCCGCATCTAAATCATAGCGACGTAAAGGCTGGATTGTTACTTCGCAAGCTAAGTCAGCATTGCGACATAGCGACATAAAATCGCCCGCTTGCGCACGCGTTGCTTTATATTCTGGTAGATAACGCCCCGCTTGACGCATCATCCATACAGGCGTCATATCAACAGGTTCACGTAATAATGCTTTTAAATAACGATCATTTTTTAAAGTTGTCATAGTTATCTTAGTTCCATAAAAATAAAATGCCCCATTGGCAAATCAATGGGGCGGATAATAGCATAACTTGATAAGCTTGTAATAAGGTTTAGCCTATCTTATTGCTAAAAACACATATCAGATAAAAGATGCTTCCAATAAAAAATTAAGAACTCTGTTCTTTAGCTTTTAATCTTTCAGCACGTAACTGATCAACTTCATCAGCATATTTTTTTGCAAAACGTGCACCAGCAAAGCCAAAAATAGCAATGATAGCTAAACCAACTGTGATCCATTCCATATATTACTTCGCTTCTTCTAAACGTTGTTTTGCTTTATCTTTTTCTGCCATTTCAAATAATTTCTTTGAATAATATGCCCCAATAAAGCCTAAAGTAGCAATAAGTGCCAAGCCAACTGTAACCCATTCCATATTGCACTCCTTATTTTTTTGTTCTACGTAAAAAACGAGCTATATACAGCATACTATAAGTAACCATACATAACATTGTGATATTAATTGCTTTGAATAATACCCCATACTGACCATAAATCACAACAGGAAATGCTAGTATTGAGACTTTGGCAATATCTTCTACATTCTTCGCCCAAGAATCTAAAGTTTCATTTTCAATGGGATATATAAAAACATCTGCAAATCGCATAATTTTCTCCTTTATGATTAAAATGCCTTTGCACTCTAGCCAAAGGAGAAAATCTGTAAATGCTATACTTTTAATTTTTCGACGAAGATCGCAAAAATAACATTTTACCCCTATTTATTTAAACAGTGTATTTAACACTAATTGTTACACTCACCTGCTCATTTTGTTTCAGCAATTCATGTACACGAGCAGTTTCAACGCATACCATTGTTTGATAGCCCGTTTCGTTCATTGCACTCATTGCTCTATGCCACGGGTTCCAAAGTACAATTTCACTGTTATTCTTATGTTCAATTTCAATTTGCCGTTGGAATGCATTGTCTTGAATCACATTAGAGCTATCAGATTCAACAGAATAGATACAATCCACATTTTCTGCAATTTTTCGTGAAGAATCGACCGCTTGTTGAGTCTTAGTTAAGGAATCAAAACAAGTTGTTGGCAAGCCTTGCACTTCAGTTTGAGTAATATCGCCTACATTAAAATAGCTATGCAGTGCCAGTTGAGCAGGCTGATGAGTTAAATGCATAAAATCAATGTGGCAAGTGTCGCCAAGTTCGATTTTAACTTTTGCTTCTTGATTTAAACCTAGCTCTACTACCACCTTGTCTTGCTCAACTTGATGAGAAAGTAACTGCCACGCAGTTAATCGTGCATAGCCGTGCGGAAACTCTTTTGGCTCTCCTAATCCAGCCCCAAACCAAGGATAGCAAATAGGCACACCGCCACGAATCGCATTGCCTTGTGTAAAAGGCTCAATTTCACTTAGCCAAAAAACATCTTGTTCAGCGTGAACAGGCTGCCAACTAAACAGATGTGCGCCTTGTAGGGCTATCTTTGCGGTACATTTTGGATGAGTGATTTCGATAACATCAAGTTGATTGTATTTTACTAATTTTAATTCAGGGGCAAGATTTGTCATTTATGTCTCCTTAGCAATCATTTAATTTGCACCACACCTTATACCAAATTCCTTACAACCGGTATGATCTTCGTCATTTTTTGCAAATTTATGGTTTTAATCAATCCATATTTCAGGTAAGTTATAGCTAATTGACAAACACAGGATTACAACAGTGAAAAACCAAACTCAACAATTAGAACAAGCCCTTGCCCAGCGTATCTTAATTTTAGATGGCGCCATGGGGACAATGATCCAAAAATATAAACTTAAAGAAGAAGATTTTCGTGGCGAACGTTTTAAAGATAGCCCCGTAGATCTACGTGGTAACAACGACTTATTAACCCTCACTCAGCCGTTACTAATCAAATCTATTCACGAGCAATATTTAGAAGCGGGGGCGGATATTATTGAAACCAACACCTTCTCATCAACCACTATTGCCCAAGCGGACTACGATTTAGAAGCGATTGCCTATGAGCTTAATTTTGCGGGGGCGAAATTGGCTCGTATGGCGGCGGATAAATATTCTACCCCTGAAAAACCACGTTTTGTGGCAGGTATTTTAGGCCCAACTAACCGTACTGCTTCGATCTCGCCAAACGTAAACGATCCGTCTTTCCGTAATATCACCTTTATGCAGTTAGTGGAAGCCTACGCAGAAGCAACACGCGGTTTAATCGAAGGTGGTTCGGATATTATTATGATCGAAACGATCTTCGATACCCTCAATGCCAAAGCTGCGGTTTATGCGATTGATACGGTATTCGAAGAGATCGGCTATAGCTTGCCGATTATGATTTCAGGCACCATTACTGATGCATCGGGCCGCACCCTTTCAGGTCAAACAACCGAAGCATTCTATAACTCTCTGCGCCACGCAAAACCAATTTCATTCGGCTTAAACTGTGCATTAGGCCCGAAAGAGTTACGTCAATATATGGAACAGCTTTCACAAATTTGTGAATGCTACGTCTCTTCACACCCGAATGCAGGCTTACCAAATGCCTTTGGTGGCTACGATTTAGGTGCAGAAGAGATGGCGGCGCAATTAAAAGAGTGGGCGGAAAGCGGTTTCTTAAATATCGTCGGGGGTTGTTGTGGTACAACCCCAGAACATATCAAAGCATTTAGTCAAGCAATGGAAGGAATTAAGCCACGCCCGTTGCCAACCATTAAACGTGCAATGCGTTTATCGGGTTTAGAGCCATTAACCATTGATGAAAATAGCCTATTTGTGAACGTGGGTGAGCGTAATAACGTAACAGGTTCAGCAAAATTCAAACGCTTAATTAAAGAAGAAAAATTCAGCGAAGCGATTGAAATTGCCATTGACCAAGTGGAAAACGGCGCACAGGTTATCGACATCAATATGGACGAAGCCTTGCTCGACTCTGAAAAATGTATGACCCGTTTCCTCAATATTATGGCAACGGAACCTGATGCATCGAAAGTACCAGTAATGGTGGACTCATCAAAATGGGAAGTGATTGAAGCAGGCTTACAATCCATTCAAGGTAAAGGGATTGTGAACTCAATTTCCTTAAAAGAAGGCGAAGAAAAATTTATTCACCACGCTAAGATTGTGCGCCGCTATGGTGCCGCTGTGGTGGTAATGGCATTTGATGAAGTCGGCCAAGCGGATACCGAAGAGCGCAAAGTGGAAATCTGTAGCCGTGCTTACGATATTTTGGTTAATCAAGTCGGCTTCCCGCCAGAAGATATTATTTTCGACCCAAATATTTTCGCAATCGGTACCGGGATTGAAGAGCACAACAACTATGGTGTGGATTTTATCAATGCCGTTGAGCGTATTAAGAAAACCTTGCCTTATGCGAAGATTTCGGGCGGTGTGTCGAATATCTCGTTCTCATTCCGTGGCAACAATCTGATGCGTGAAGCGATCCACGCAGTATTCCTATACCATGCGATCAAGGTCGGTATGGATATGGGGATCGTTAATGCAGGGCAATTGGCGATTTATGACGATCTCGATCCTGAACTGCGTGAAACCGTGGAAGATGCGGTATTAAACCGTAGTCCAGATGCAACAGAACGCCTACTCGATCTTGCTGAAAAATATCGCAATATGGGAAAAGAGAGTGCCGATGAAAATACGGTAGCAGAATGGCGTAATTTACCTGTTGAAGAGCGTTTAAAACACGCTTTAGTAAAAGGGATTACGACCTATATTATTGAAGATACCGAAGAAGCTCGTCAGCAATTTAGTACACCATTAGAAGTGATCGAAGGGCCGTTAATGGCGGGGATGGACGTGGTCGGTGAGCTATTTGGCGACGGTAAAATGTTCCTACCGCAAGTAGTGAAATCGGCACGTGTAATGAAACAATCGGTGGCGTACCTTGAGCCCTTTATCAATGCAACTAAGCAAAAAGGCTCATCAAACGGTAAAGTGGTCATTGCAACAGTGAAAGGCGACGTACACGATATTGGTAAAAATATCGTGAGCGTGGTGATGCAATGTAATAACTTTGAAGTTATTGACTTAGGGGTTATGGTGCCTGCGGATCGTATTATAGAAACGGCGATTAGAGAGAAAGCGGATGTTATCGCATTAAGCGGTCTGATTACCCCTTCTCTTGATGAAATGGAATATTTCTTAAGTGAAATGACCCGCTTGAAGTTAAATCTGCCTGTGATGATCGGCGGTGCAACGACTTCTAAAGAGCATACCGCAATCAAACTCTACCCGAAATACGCTTATGAAGTGGTTTACACAACCAACGCTTCACGTGCGGTAACCGCTTGTGCAGCCTTAATGAAACCAGACACCAAAGCGGAACTTTGGGCGCAGTTAAAACAGGAATATGAAGATATTCAACGTAAATTCTCAACTCGCAAGCCGTTGAAAAAACAGCTGGCGATTGAAGATGCACGTAAAAACCGCTTTGACGGTTTCTCGGGCGAATGGGCAGATTACCAAGTGCCACAGCCAAATCAGCCGTGGATTACTGAGTTTAAGCACGTTTCAATTGATACTTTACGTCCTTATATCGACTGGTCGCCATTCTTTAGAGTATGGGGCTTAATGGGCGGTTACCCTGATGCCTTTGACTATCCAGAAGGTGGCGAAGAAGCGCGTAAAGTATGGAATGATGCCCAAGTGGTGCTCGATCAATTAACCGAAAATGGCAAACTCCGCCCAAGCGGCATTTTAGGAATCTTCCCTGCACAACGTGATGGCGATGATATTACTATTTTCGGCGATGAAGCACGCACCCAAGTAGTTGGTAAATCTTATCATCTACGCCAACAAACTGAGCGCACCAAAAACAGTAAGAGCCCATATAACTTCGCATTAAGCGACTTTATCGCTGATAAAGCAAGCGGACAAAAAGACTGGTTAGGTATGTTTGCGGTATGCGCCGGCTTAGAAGAACACGATTTAGTTGAAGG
The DNA here is from genome assembly GCA_029852775.1 of Pasteurellaceae bacterium LFhippo2. Taxonomy (GTDB): domain Bacteria; phylum Pseudomonadota; class Gammaproteobacteria; order Enterobacterales; family Pasteurellaceae. The sequence continues at coordinate 65,476 of LEKJ01000022.1, read as the reverse complement.
CTACAAAGCCGCAGGCGATGACTATAATGCAATCCTACTTCAAGCCGTAGGTGATCGTTTAGCTGAAGCGATGGCGGAATATTTACATCATCAGCTACGTACCAAGATTTGGGGCTATTCACCAGATGAGGGCTTTAATAATCAAGATCTAATTGATGAAAAATATATCGGTATCCGCCCTGCGCCGGGTTACCCAAGCTGTCCTGAGCATACTGAAAAAGAGATTATTTGGGATTTATTGGAAGTAGAAAAACGTGTGGGAATGAAACTCACCGAAAGCTACGCAATGTGGCCGGCGGCCTCTGTCTGCGGTTGGTATTTCACTCACCCTGCGAGTGAATACTTCACCTTAGGCAGAATTGACGAAGACCAAGCGTTAGATTATGCAAAACGTAAAGGCTGGGACGAAGTTACTATGAGAAAGCGGCTAAGTGTGGCGATGAAGTAGTTCTCTTTTACCTAGGGCTTACGCCCTAGGTTACGCATAGTATCGTGCCTTTGGCACGAGAGATTCAATTATAAATTCTAACTTGTCCCAAAGGGACAACATTATGCTTAACCCACAGCGTAAGCTGTGGGCTATTCAAAGAACAAGATAAGATGAACTCACCCCACATCCACATCGGCACTGGTGGCTACAGCGATACTGACCTACTTGGTACTCTCTACCCATTTGGTACAGACAAATCCGAGTTTTTGTCGATTTATAGCCAGCATTATGACACTATTGAAATCAATAGCACCTTTCATGCGCCTATTGGTTATAAAGCCTTGCAAGGTATGGTGGAAAAGGCGCAGGAGCGGTTGTGCTTTTCTGTGAAACTTCATCAAGATTTTAGCCATAAACGTACTGCTACTGAGCAACAAGCGGTGGTTTTTCTGGAAAGTTTGCAAGCCCTTAGTGAACAGAACTGTTTAGCAAATCTATTTATTCAATTTCCATCTAGCTTTGAGCGTAATCACGCTAACCGTTACTATCTTGCTGAATTAGTTTCTTGGTTTGAAGATTATCCCCTTGCGATTGAGTTTCGCCATAATAGTTGGCATACACAATCGGTATTGGACTATTTTCAAGGTAAGCAAAATCTCATTTGGTGTAATGTCGATTATCCGCAAAATATCGGCTTGCCTGCTTTTCATTTTTATCCAAACCAACGCACTGTTTATCTGCGTTTGCACGGGAGAAATCCAAACTGGTGGAAAGCACAATCAGCACAAGATCGACACGACTATCGTTATAGCGATATGGAATTGCAAGGTTTAACGAAAATGCTCTATCAGCGAAAAGACGAATTTGATCGGCTCTATATCTATTTTCAGAACACCACGAATAGTCATTCTTTTTACAATATCGAAACGTTGAAGGGCTATTTGGCTGAATATGGTTTTCAAGTAAAGCCAACACCTGAATTTTTAGTTGGGCAACAGAGTTTATTTTAGCTATGATAGCTCCTGTTTATCTAACTTATCGGAATTCTATCTATGAAAAAACTTAAACTTATTTTACTTGCTTCAACCCTTTTAGGCTTATTTGCTTGTACTCCAAAAACAACCGAAACACCTAAAGTTGGTTACTTAAAAAATAATATCAGCCAAGCGGAATTAAATAACCCAACGGATTACAAACGCTATTACTATAACTGCCGTAATTCTGAAACAAGCTCAAGCTCAGTGTTAGTGAGCTATTTTCCGCTATCATTAGAAAGTCGTAAAAAAGAGAATTTTGGCTTCTATTTCCAATTAGATAACGGCAAAGTTCAACCATTTGACCATATTGAGAATAAAGCACTTAATGCAAGCGGTACTCGTTTTGAAGTGATTTACCGTTCTTATCATCCTATTGAAGGAGCTTATGTCAATTTAATCGCAGGCGAAGGTAGCTCAATTTACTATAAAAATAGTACACCTTGGTTAGAGTGTAGAGAAGGTTAGGTTTTACCTATTTGTAAAATATTTGTTAAAAAAGACCGCTTGCGTTATAGTCAAACGAATTTAAAACCAAAGGAGATTATCTATGTTAAATATCGTTTTCTTAGATCGTACTGGTATTCCAGCCACCCACGAAATTCCACGCCCAAGCTTTGAACATAGTTGGACAGAGTATGACACAACATCTGCCGAGCAAACTTTCGAGCGCGCAAAAGATGCGGATATTGTGGTAACAAGCAAGGTATTATTTGGCCGTGAATTAATGGCGAAATTACCAAAATTGAAATTAATTGCGATCACTGCAACAGGGACAAATAATGTTGATTTAGTGGCAGCAAAAGAGCTTGGCATTGCGGTTAAGAATGTTACTGGCTATTCAAGTGTAACAGTGCCAGAACACGTTTTAGGGATGATTTTCTCACTTAAACACAGTTTAATGAGCTATCACAGAGATCAAGTGACGTCAGATCGTTGGGCGACTTGTGGGCAATTCTGCTACACGGATTTCCCAATTACTGATGTGCGTGGCTCAACTTTAGGTATTTTCGGCAAAGGTAATTTGGGGACTGAAGTCGGTCGTTTAGCGGAATTAGTAGGAATGAAAGTGCTTTATGCCGAGCATAAAGGTGCAACAACAATCCGTGAAGGCTATACTCCATTTGAAGAAGTATTTAAACAAGCGGATATTATCACCCTTCACTGCCCATTAACTGAAACAACGCAAAACTTAATCAATAAAGACACTTTAGCATTAATGAAACCAACGGCGTATTTAATCAATACAGGTCGTGGGCCATTAGTGGATGAAGATGCGTTATTGGCAGCCTTAGAAAATGGCACTATCGCAGGTGCCGCCTTAGATGTGTTAGTGAAAGAGCCACCAGCGATTGATAATCCATTAATCCAAGCAGCAAAACGCTTACCAAATATTTTAATTACCCCACACGTTGCGTGGGCAAGTGATTCAGCGGTAACCACTTTAGTGAATAAAGTGGCGCAAAATATTGAAGAATTTGTGGCAACAGGGAAATAATTCTCTGCTTCCTTTCCTGTAATATTTCATAATAGGAGATCTTTATGAAAGCAAAAACAGCATTAGCTCTTGTTCTTAGTTCACTCTTTGCAATTTCTGCACCAACAATGGCCGAAGAAGTTGCAAAAATCGAAGTTAAAGTTCAGCAGCTTGATCCACAAAATGGTAATAAAGATGTGGGAATTGTAACTATTACTGAATCTGCCTATGGCTTGGTATTTACGCCAAATTTAACAGGTTTAGAACACGGTTTACACGGATTCCATATCCATCAAAATCCAAGTTGTGATGCAAAAGAAAAAGATGGAAAATTAGTTGCAGGTTTAGCAGCTGGTGGACACTGGGATCCAAAAGAAGCGAAAAAACACGGTTTCCCTTGGCAAGATGATGCGCATTTAGGCGATTTACCTGCATTAACCGTTGATCACGATGGTAATTCAACAAATCCTGTACTTGCGCCACGTTTGAAAAAATTAGAAGAAATTAAAGGTCGCTCACTAATGATTCACGCCGGTGGCGATAACCACTCTGACCATCCTGCACCACTTGGTGGTGGCGGTCCGCGTATGGCCTGCGGTGTAATCAACTAATTTTTCTGGTATATTCCAAAAAATTAATAAAACAAGCGGGTAGATTTTGGTAAACTCTTACCAATTTCTATCCCTTTTTATTTCGAATGGATTTTATGAGTTTAAAAACCCCTTTATTTATTGCATTTCGCTATTGGCGTTCAAAAAGTGGCGATCGATTCGGGCGCTTAGTTACCAACCTTGCAAGCTTTGGTATTGTGTTAGGTGTAATGGCGTTGATTATCGTGCTTTCGGTAATGAATGGCTTAGAGAATATACAAAAGCGCAATCTGCTTTCTACCCTACCCCACGCAATTGTTTCACCTTTGGAAGATAATTGGGATAAATCCCAAAAGCTTGAATTACCGCCTTTTGTCGCAAAAGAAGTGGCAATTAGTCGCGCCAATGTGATTATTCAAGGCAAAGAAGGGATTAACGCAGGCCAACTTATCGGTGTGGAAAATAGCAGTGATGATCCATTACTGGCTGATGTGTCTGAACTAAATAAAAGCTTACCTACAGGCGAATTTAATGTGATTGTCGGCTCGCGTTTGGCCAACAAATTTAATCTTAATGTTGGCGATAAAATTCGTTTAATGATCACTGAAAATAGCCAATATACGCCGTTCGGACGCGTGCCAGTTCAGCGCTTATTTACGGTTTCAGATCTCTATTATTCCAACAATGAAGCAAGTGAATATACTCTATTTGCGAATTTAGCCGATGTAGGCCGTCTGTTACGTATCAGTGAAGATCAAACTCAAGGCGTTCGTTTATTCTTAAATGATCCGTTTTTAGTAACCGATTTGCCTAACTATTTCCCTGAAGATAAATGGCAAATCAACGACTGGCGTGAGCAAAAAGGCGAATTTTTCCAAGCGGTACGAATGGAAAAAAATATGATGAGTTTGCTGATTAGCTTAATCATCATCGTGGCAATTTCAAATATCGTTACGTCATTAAGTTTAATGGTAGTGGATAAACAGGGAGAAATTGCGATTTTGCAAACTCAAGGCTTAACCAAAAGCCAAGTTACACAAATTTTCGTTTCACAAGGGGCGATTGTGGGTGTGATTGGCGCATTGCTTGGCGGTTTACTTGGCGTGTTGATTACTCAAAATCTTGGCGATTTATTACAGCTGATTAATCCAAACGGCGTATCATTGCCAACTCTGATCTCTTATCAACAAGTAGCGATTATTATTCTATCGTCTATCGCACTCTCGTTGATTTGTACGCTTTACCCAGCTTACCGAGCGTCAAAAATTGAACCAGCGGAAGCATTACGCTATGAGTAAAAAATCCCCGATTCCAAATATGGCTTGGAGTGCCGATCATCAATGGCAATTAAAACCGAGTTCGCTATTGATGATCTCATTTACCACTATTCTGATGGGAATTGGTGAAGGCTTATTAGTGCTTGCTAACTTAGGCTCTAGCCCTTGGACCGTTTTTTCTCAAGGGATTTCGCTTCAAACGAGCTTATCTATCGGCATTGTGGTTGCGATTATTAGTGTTATTGTGCTGTTATTGTGGATTCCACTGAAATTACGCTTTGGCTTAGGCACAATTCTCAATATTTTTTGGATTGCACTATTTATTGATTTAACGGTGAAATATATTCCAGCTCCCGACACTTTAGTAAGCCGTTTAGCATTAATGGCAACGGCGATCCTACTCTTTGGAATCAGTACGACTTTCTATCTCTCTTGCAAACTAGGGGCAGGGCCACGCGATGGATTAATGGTTGGAATGTGCCAAAAATACGGCTGGCGAGTGGGTGTAGTAAGAACCAGTATCGAAGTAACCGTTTGTGTATTGGGCTTTTTATTAGGCGGAACCGTTGGCATTAGTACTATCGCTTTTGCCCTTTGCGTAGGCTGGATTATTCAATACACCGCACGCTGTTTTCAGCGTACAAGTGGTCAGATTTAATTAAAAATTTACAAATATGGAGAGCAATATGAAAAAAGAAATTTATTTAGCAGGCGGCTGTTTCTGGGGAACAGAAGCATTTATGCAGCGTATCAATGGTGTAATTGACGCGGAATCAGGTTATGCAAATGGCAATAGCTTAAATCCAACTTATCAAGAAGTGTGCAAAGGCAGTGGCCACGCAGAAGTTGTGAAAGTCACCTACGATAGTGAAAAAATTAGTTTAGCAAAATTATTAGATTACTATTTCAAAGTGATTGATCCTATTAGTGTAAATCAGCAAGGCGAAGATAAAGGGATTCAATATCGCACAGGGATCTACTATGTCGATCCAGCGGATATCTCAACTATCGAGCAAGCATTAGCGGATTTACAGAAACAGTATGCAGAGCCCCTTGCGGTTGAGCAGGAGATGTTAGATCACTATTTTCCTGCTGAAGAGTATCATCAAGATTATTTAGATAAAAATCCGAATGGCTATTGTCATATTGATATTCAGTTAATGAATGAGATTTTGAAGAATCAATAATCTTGAGAAAAGACAGACCGAAAGTGAATTTGCACTGTCGGTCTGTAAAAATATGCGTTCTCGTCCAAAATGGTTGAATACAGTTGTTTACTTGGTATGTAATGAGATTTTATGGTTACAATGCAAAGGATGCCATCTGTATCATCTCACTGAAACGTTCCGTAAAACAGGCAAAGAGAGACAAAATATCAATTTGAGAATTAACCGCTTTACAGTATAATCACGGCAATTTTTTTAATATTTAGGAAACAGATAATGATCGAAAAAATGCACGAGAAATCCAATGGGATTGTCTTTAAAGTTATCTTTACCCTTATTTCAATTTCATTTGTTTTAGGCGGTATTGGTGCAGGTTTAACTGGCGTAGACTCGTCAGCGGTTAAAGTAAATGGAGAAGAAATTTCTCAGCAAGCATTTAACTCTGCTAAAGGCCGTCAACAAAATGTGATGAACGAGCAAATGGGTGAGCGCTTTTGGGATCTTTTAGATAATCCTGTTTATGTAGAACAATTTCACCAATCAATTTTAGATAGCTTGGTTGAAGATGAATTGCTTCGCCAATATGCAAAAGAGCTAAAATTAGGTGTGAGTGCAGATCAAATCAAAGCACAAATCGTAAATACACCAGCGTTCCACCAAGATGGCAAATTTGATAATCAACTTTATCAAAATGCATTACGTAATGCAGGTATCACGCCTGATGGTTACGCTTCAATTGTTTATGAAGGATTACTGTTCGCACAAATTCAAGAAGGCATTGTAAACAGTAACTTCTCTGTGCCAGTTCAACAAGAATTATTAGCAAAATTACTATTACAAAAACGCACAGTGCGTTTAGCAACATTCCCTGTTGCGAATGAAGTGGCAAACCAAACGGTTAGCGCAGAAGAATTACAAAAATTCTATGACGAACATAAAGATAGCTTCATTAATCCAGAACAAATGGCTGTGGAATATGTAACTATCACTCCGGCTGAATTAGCGAAAAACGTACAAGTTACAGATGATCAAATCAATACTTACTACGAAACCAATAAAGCGAAATATGTAACCACTGGCGAAGCACGTGTGGCACATATCCAAGTGGCAAATGAAGCTGATGCTCAAGCTATTGAACAAGCGCTTAAAAATGGTGAAGATTTTGCAAAAATAGCAAAAGAGAAATCAGCGGATAAACTGTCTGCGACTCAAGGCGGTGATTTAGGTTGGGCAAAACCAGGTGTTTTCCCTAAAGCATTTGAAGATACCGCAAATGGCTTACAAGCTGGTCAATTTAGCCAACCGGTGAAAATCGATGGTAATTTCCATATTATCAAAGTTTTAGAGCGCAAAACTGAAAGTGCAATTCCACTTGAGCAAGTGAAAAGCCAAATTTCTGAAACAATTCGCAGTGAGTTAGTTTTAAACGAGTATGCGAATGTGACCCGTGAAATGGCGAACCAAGCTTTTGAAAGCAGTGGCTCACTTGAAAATGTAGCTAAAGCTGCAAACACTCAAGCACATAAAGTAGCAGTATTTACTCGCGAAACAATTCCTGCTGAATTAAGCAATGAAAAGGTTGTTCGTGCATTATTTGATACTGAAATTGGTGCAAATGGCCAAAACTCAGAAGCGATTGAGATCGGTGATAGTGCAAATCCAAAAACGATTTTTGTACGTTCATTTGATTATAAAGCACAAGCTGCGAAAACTTTTGATGAAGCAAAAGGCGCAATTGAGCAAATGGTTAAATTACAAAAAGCTCAAGCTGCACTATTAGCAAAAGCGAAAACTCAAGTTGAAGCATTACAAAAAGGTGAAAATCTTTCTTTACCATTCGGTGAAGCGCAAGATTTAGTGTTTGCTCAAGCACAAACACAAAGCCCTGAGTTGCTTCAAGCAATTTTCGCAATGGCAAAACCTACTGATAAACCCGTTTATCAAGCAAGTCAAAATGGAAACGGTGATATCGTGATTATCGCTTTAGATAAAGTGGTTGATGGTAAAGCAGAAGAATTTAAACCGTTAGCGACGCAAATCGCTCAAGCTGACCAAGTGATTCTTCGTAATGAGTTACTTCAAGATTTACGCAGTCGAGCAAAAATTGAATACAATCAAGACTTTATTGATCAAATGAATAACACGAAACAATAGTACAAATGGTGGGTAATACCCACCATTTTTGTTTGCGGGCGTATGCAATACGCCCCTACATTCAAGCTCTAATCTCGATCGAGAATAAATAACGCTCTCTCGTAGGGGCGTACTGCGTACGCCCGCCTAGCTTGTTAAGAATTTGTAACTTGACATAGCCGCTAAATAAGCGCACAATTCGCACCAAATTTTTAATCTTCAGGGCAGGGTGAAATTCCCGATCGGCGGTAAAGTCCGCGAGCCAAAGCAATTGCAGCGGCAGGAATCAGTGAAATTCTGATACCGACAGTTAAAGTCTGGATGGAAGAAGAGCAAGTATTTCAAACATTGGGATTATTTTATCCCGATGTTTTTCTATGCTTTTATACGCCTTGAGATCGCAAGATTTCAAGGCATTTTTTGTTTGCGGGCGTATGCAATACGCCCCTACATTCAAGCTCTAATCTCGATCGAGCATAAATAATGCTCTTTCGTAGGGGCGTACTGCGTACGCCCGCCCATCTTTGCCCTACCAATTATTTAAACCCAAAATGAAAACTCATTTAGAAGATTATATGCGCCGTGCAATTATGCTTGCTGAACAAGCACGTGGTTGGACAAATCCTAATCCTCTTGTTGGCTGTGTGATTGTCAAAGAAGGCGAGATTATTGCTGAAGGCTATCATCAGCGTTATGGTGAGTGGCATGCTGAGCGCAATGCAATTTTAAATAGCCAAAATGATGTGCGCGGAGCAACGGCTTATGTCACATTAGAACCTTGCTGTCATCACGGCCGTACGCCGCCCTGCTCTGATCTACTTATTGAGCGTGGAATTAAAACGGTGGTAATTGGCTCCCGTGATCCTAATCCATTAGTGGCAGGCAAAGGGGCAAATCAGCTCCGCCAAGCAGGGATTGAAGTGATTGAAGATGTATTGAGAGAAGAATGTGATAAATTAAATCCAATTTTCTTCCACTATATCCAAACTAAACGCCCTTATGTATTGCTAAAGTATGCGATGACCGCAGACGGTAAAATCGCTACAAGCGGTGGACAATCGAAATGGATTACGGGCGAACAAGCACGAGCAAATGTGCAAATTACTCGCCATCAATATAGCTCAATTATGGTTGGGGTTGATACAGTTTTAGCGGACGATCCAATGCTAAATAGCCGTATGCCAAATGCTAAACAACCGGTGCGTATTGTATGTGATAGCTCACTGCGAACTCCCCTTGAGAGTAAGTTGGTTCAAACCGCTAAAGAGTATCGCACCATTATTGCCACGCTAAATGACGATAGCCAAAAACATCAGCTTTACCAAAATTTCGGCGTTGAAATTGTGGTTACTCAAGCAAAAGACAAGCGGGTCGATTTAGACGATCTTTTGCAAAAATTGGGCGCAATGGGGATTGATAGCTTGTTGATTGAAGGCGGCTCAAATTTAAACTTTAGCGCATTAGAAGCCGGCATAATTAATCGCGTACATTGCTATATTGCCCCGAAATTAGTCGGTGGTGTTAGCGCTAAAACGCCAATTGGTGGTCAAGGAATTGAAATTTTAGCCAATGCGCTGAAATTGAAAAATCCGCAAATTAGCTTAATCGGCGAAGATATTTTATTAGACTACGAAGTAGAAACAAAAGTAGAGAAATAGATAAATGTTTACAGGTATTATCGAAGAAGTTGGCAAGATTGCCAAAATCCATAAACAGGGCGAATTTGCCGTGCTAACCATTACCGGCAACCGCATTTTTAGCGATATGCATTTAGGCGATAGTATCGCTGTTAATGGTGTATGTTTAACGGTCACAGAATTTGGATCAAACCATTTTTCAGCTGATGTAATGTCAGAAACCTTAAAACGCACTTCACTTGGTGAATTACAGCCAAACAGCCCCGTAAACCTTGAGCGTGCAATGGCGGCAAATGGCCGTTTTGGTGGACATATTGTGTCGGGTCATATTGACGGTACGGGCGAGATTGTGGGTATTACCCCAGCCAATAACTCAGTATGGTATCGAGTAAAAACTTCACCAAAATTAATGCGTTATATTATCGAAAAAGGCTCAATTACCATTGATGGTATTAGTTTAACAGTGGTGGATTGTGACGAAGAGAGCTTCCGAGTTTCCATCATTCCCCATACCATTGCTGAAACCAATTTAGGTAGCAAAAAAGTGGGTAGCATTGTCAATTTAGAAAATGATGTGATCGGTAAATATGTGGAAAAATTATTAAGCCCGCAACAAGCAACAATCCAAAGCAATATCAGCGAAGAATTTTTAAAGAAAGTAGGGTTTTAAATCCCCAATAGGAAAGAATTATGTTTCAATTTTCAACTGTAGAACAAGCCCTTGAAGCGTTACGCCAAGGCAAAATTATTTTAGTTTCTGACGATGAAGATCGTGAGAACGAAGGGGATTTTATCTGTGCGGCAGAATTTGCCACCCCTGAGAATATCAACTTTATGGCAACTTATGGTAAAGGCTTAATCTGTATGCCAATTTCAACTGAAATTGCTAAGAAATTAGACCTTCCACAAATGGTGAACCACAATACTGATAATCACGAAACAGCATTTACCGTTGCTATCGACCATATCGACACAGGTACCGGCATTTCAGCGTTTGAGCGTTCACTCACAGCAATGAAATTAGTTGAAGAAGATGCAAAACCGAGTGATTTCCGCCGCCCAGGCCATATGTTCCCACTGCTTGCAAAAGACGGCGGTGTGTTGGTGCGTAATGGTCATACGGAAGCGACTGTCGATTTAGTGCGTTTAGCCGGTTTAAAGCACGCAGGTTTGTGCTGTGAGATTATGGCAGAAGACGGCACAATGATGAAAATGGACGAGTTACAGGCATTTTCACAAAAGCACAATATGCCGTTTATCACTATTCAGCAGTTACAAGAATATCGCCGTGCAAAAGATTGTTTAATCGAAGAAATCTCTGTAGTAAAAATGCCAACCAAATATGGCGAATTTACCGCACATAGTTTTATCGAAAAAATCAGCGGTAAAGAACATGTGGCGTTAGTCAAAGGCGATATTGGTAATGGCGAAGATGTTCTTTGCCGTATCCACTCAGAATGTTTAACGGGTGATGCTTTCGGTTCACAACGTTGTGATTGTGGTCAGCAATTTGCGGCAGCAATGAGCCAAATTGAAAAAGAAGGGCGTGGCGTGTTACTTTATCTTCGCCAAGAAGGGCGTGGCATTGGCTTAATCAACAAACTTCGTGCTTATGAACTGCAAGATCAAGGTATGGACACCGTTGAAGCAAACCGCGCATTAGGCTTTAAAGATGATGAACGTGAATACCATATCGGTGCGCAGATGTTCCGTAATTTAGGCGTGAAAACGATCCGCTTGTTAACCAACAATCCTGCGAAAATCGAAGGGTTACAAGAAGTGGGCTTAAACATTGTAGCACGTGAGCCAATTATGGTTGAACCAAATCAACACGATTTAGAATATTTAAAAGTTAAACAAGTTAAAATGAGACATATGTTTAATTTTTAACATTTTCTTGTAGGGGCGTATTGCATACGCCCGCGGGCGTGCGCAGCACGCCCCTACATTCATTTTATAATTCAAAATAGGAAACAAAAAATGGCAAAAATCACCGGTAACTTAGTTGCAACAGGTTTAAAATTCGGTATCGTTACAGCGCGCTTTAACGATTTTATCAACGACAAATTATTAAGTGGTGCAATCGACACTTTAGTTCGCCACGGTGCAGATGAAGCATCTATCGACACAGCATGGGTACCAGGGGCATTCGAAATTCCATTAGTGGCTAAGAAAATGGCTGAAAGTGGTAAATATGATGCGGTGATCTGTTTAGGTACAGTAATTCGTGGTTCAACAACCCACTACGACTATGTATGTAACGAAGCAGCTAAAGGTATTGGCGCAGTTTCATTACAAACGGGTATCCCAGTAATCTTCGGTGTATTAACGACTGAAAATATCGAGCAAGCTATTGAGCGTGCGGGTACTAAAGCAGGTAACAAAGGCTCTGAATGTGCATTAGGCGCAATCGAAATGGTTAACGTGTTAAAAGCGCTTTAATTAAAAATGAGAAATCTCCCGGAAGGGAGATTTTTTTAATAGCACTATCAGTATTCTCTCCCAAATTCGCTAATTCCGAACTCTTTTGTAGACATATTTACTTTCTTCTCTGCCAAAATTTTAAAATACAATTTACTAGCTCAATGCTCGATACACTCACCTTTCAAGCTGTTGGCAAGCAAAAGCCCAAATGCAAAGAGCTTATCCTGCAAGCGGGCGAAAGTTGATAAAATTTTGCAAAAGAATTGAGAGAAAGGAAAAGTGAAAAGGGCTAACTTATCGTATATCTCGACTCGTACTTGTCGTATTCAATTCTGTTCCTGCTGTTTTCGTAGTGTAATCTGCACCATCAAATTCCCCTGTCGTTTTTCCAAGTAACACATTACGATATTCTTTAACCCACATCGCGCTTGCCCCACATACTGCAACAGGCATTACCACGAGATTTAGGAAAGGAATCATCGTAAATAAACTGACTAAGCTACCAAAAGTAAAGTTCATTACTCTACGATGGCTTAACGCCGTACGCATACGTGCAAAGCTAATTTTATGGTTATCAAAAGGGTAGTCACAATATTGGATTGCAATTAACCAAGCACTAAAGATAAAAGCTAGAATTGGTACAACGCTTTGCCCAACCAAAGGAATAAAACCTAGTAAGAAAAGAGCAATTAGACGAGGTATGCTATACCAAATTTTTTGCCATTCACGTTTTAGCATTCGTGGCACATCTTTAATGAGCTCTGCTGTTGACATTTCAGTGAGATTTTCCCCTGTTAATTGTTGTTCTACTTTTTCAGCTAACAGTGCATTAAAGGGGGCAGCAATAAAGTTTGCGAGCGTGGTAAAAGCAAAGTAGAAAAACACCAATATCATAAAAAAGATAAGTGGAATCAATACAAAACTTAGCCATTCAAGCCAGCTTGGTAACATTGCGTCAAGCCAATTCCCCACATTATTGAAGAATAGCCAAATCAAGCCAATCATTAAGAAACTGTTGATTAGCGCTGGCACAATAACAAACGGCATTAATCTTTTTTGTAGGATTAAGCGCCAGCCATAAATAAAATAGTGAAAGCCCAAACCAGCTTCAGTTTCGGGTGTTGAAAACAGAGAAGACATAATCTACCTTTTTAGTATTAAAAAAATTCGAAGAAGTATGGTAAGCTATGCAAACCTTTTTCTAAAGCAAAAATTTCTTTTTTGTTGTTAATTTAACTCAGAGGATACAATGGAAACACATATTCTTTTCTTTGTTGTGGCAGGATTATTGATTGCTATTTTAGTTGGCTATAGCCTTTGGTCTGCGCGTCGCGATAAGTCGAGTGTTTTTTCAAATACTTTTTCAACTCGTCCGCCGTCAACACCAATGAATAATGATTTGAATGTGGATATTCCTCCTTCATTAAATCAGACCGTATCTCAAGATATTAGTACGCAATCAAATTTGAGTGTTGAACAGCCATCTGCAGAGTTAACAGCACAAGAAACGGCAGAGAATGTTAAAAAAATTCATATCACGCTTCCGGGTCAAGAGGCTGCTTCTTTCGAGCAACAAGAAGCTTATGTTGAGCAACCAACAAACCAAAATCTTTATCAAGAACCAAGAGTTCAAGTTCAGCCAGAGCCTGTTGTAGAGGTTGATATGGTAGAGCCAGTAGCTGAGCCTATCCAAGAAGTTCCACAAGCGCCTTCTAATATTGTGACTTTATATGTTGTTGCGCCAGAAGGACAGCAGTTCCACGGTAGTGCAGTAGCTCATAATTTAGAGGATTTAGGTTTCCATTTTGGCGAGCATAATATTTTCCATCGCCACGTTGATAATAGCACTAGTCCTGTTTTATTCAGTGTTGCAAACTTAATGCAGCCGGGTTCTTTTGATATTGCTAATATGGATAACTTTGCGACTGTGGGATTAGTTTTCTTTATGTATTTACCTTCGACTGGTAATGATGTTGCTAATGTCCGTTTTATGATTCGCACCGCAGAGAGCCTTGCTCAAGCAATGGGCGGATTTGTGTTAGATGATCAATATCAAATCTTCACTGAAGAAACTCGCCAAGCTTATTCATTGCGTGTTAAACAAGGCTAATTAAATCTATAATCTATTTATCGACCGCTTATTACAAGCGGTCTTTTTTATCGAGAATTTTACCAATGACACTCCAAATTCAATTAGAACAATTAAAAGAAAAGCTACGAGAATACGAATATCACTACCACGTTTTAGATAACCCTATCGTTCCTGATGCTGAATACGATAGATTGATGAATGAACTCAAAAATTTAGAGTGGCAACATCCTGAATTGATTACGTCAGATTCTCCCACTCAACGAGTGGGGGCTAAGCCTTTAGATGGCTTTGCGCAGATTACTCACGAAATTCCAATGCTTTCACTGGATAACGCTTTTTCTGATGAAGAGTTAGATAGTTTCCTACGCCGTATTGAAGATCGCGCGCCAGTAAATACTAGCTCACTTGAGTTTTGTTGTGAGCCAAAATTAGATGGCTTGGCGGTAAGTATTCTGTATGTTGACGGTGTTTTAACTCAAGCAGCGACACGTGGCGATGGCACAACAGGCGAAGATATTACTTCAAATATCCGTACTATTCGAAATATTCCGTTAAAGCTTAAAACAGCCAATCCGCCTGCGCGTTTAGAAGTGCGTGGCGAAGTATTTATGCCCCATTCTAGCTTTGAAGCATTAAATGAAAAAGCGTTAGAGAAAGGCGAGAAAACCTTTGCTAATCCACGTAATGCCGCGGCAGGTTCACTACGCCAGCTTGATCCAAAAATCACTAGCCAACGCCAGTTAGTGTTAAATGCTTATGGGATTGGGGTCTATGAGAGTGATGATGAGTTACCAACCACTCACTATGCGCGTTTACAGTGGCTAAAATCGCTAGGTATTCCGGTTAACAATGAAATCACTTTGGCTAAAGGTCGTGAAGAGTTGCTCACATTCTATCAACGCATTCAGCAAAAGCGTGCAGATTTAGGCTACGATATTGATGGTACCGTGCTAAAAGTCAATGACATTGCTTTGCAAGAGAGTTTAGGTTTTGTATCACGCGCACCGCGTTGGGCGATTGCTTACAAATTTCCAGCTCAAGAAGAGATGACGGTGCTGAATGATGTTGAATTCCAAGTGGGGCGAACAGGTGCAATCACGCCTGTGGCAAAACTTGAGCCTGTATTTGTGGCGGGGGTTACGGTAAGTAATGCAACTCTTCACAATGGCGATGAAATTGAACGTTTAGGCATTGCCATTGGCGATACCGTCATTATTCGTCGCGCTGGGGATGTTATTCCGCAGATTATTGGTATCGTGCCAGAGCGCCGTCCCGAAAATGCAAAAAAAATAGAATTTCCGACCGCTTGTCCAGTATGTGAATCAGCGGTAGTGCGTGTTGAAGGTGAAGCAGTGGCGCGCTGTACCGGCGGGCTTTTCTGTGGTGCACAACGTAAAGAAGCGCTAAAACATTTTGTCTCACGTAAAGCGATGGATATTGATGGAGTGGGCGAAAAACTGATTGAGCAGTTAATGGATCGAGAGCTTATTCATACTCCAGCAGATCTGTTTAAGTTAGACCAAACAACCTTAATGCGCTTAGAGCGTATGGGGGAGAAGTCTGCTAATAATGCACTGCAAAGTATCGAAAAAGCGAAAAATACAACCTTAGCGCGCTTCCTATTTGCATTAGGGATTAGGGATGTGGGAGAATCGACAGCACAGAATCTAGCAAACCATTTTGGCACCTTAGATGCTATTCGTTCAGCGGATCTGGAAACTTTAAAACAGGTGCAAGATGTCGGCGAAGTTGTGGCGAATCGTATCTTCCGTTTCTGGTTAGAACCACACAACGTTGAAGTGGTGGAAGATTTAATTGCGCAAGGCGTACACTGGCAAGATGTGGTTCAGCAAGAGATTGTCGATAACCCATTAAAAGATAAAACAGTGGTGCTAACAGGGACATTAACCCAGTTAACCCGTGATCAAGCAAAAGCAATTCTACAGAATCTTGGCTGTAAGGTATCGGGTAGTGTATCGAGCAAAACCGACTATTTAATTGCAGGCGAAAAAGCAGGTTCAAAACTGGCTAAAGCGGAAGAGCTTAGAGTAAAAGTACTGAGTGAAGATGAGTTTTTACAACTCAGTGAATGGAAAAAGTAATATGACATTAACAGAAAATGAGTTCTTACAGACTGCTAATTTATTTGGACTATTATCGACGTTTGCAAATGTAAAACCAAATGACGCTAATAATGGCTTTTTGGTCGAATCTTCTTATAAAAAGTCAGATTATGCATTTATTGAGCTAACAGATGATGTCAGAGAAAAAAATAATCAATTACTTTGTGATTATACGGGGTTGGGTTTTGAGCTAAATGGTACAAAACATCAACTTATGATTTCTAGTCAATCTACATTCGATGAATTCTGTTCTAAGGTCTATAAGCAGATCCAAATTAAGCGTATAAAAAGCGATATTTCTGATAATGAATTTTCAAATTTAATTTTATTAGCTTTTTTTGCTTTACGTGGGAGCCCTGATTTTAAGGCAAACTTATATGCGCTAGATATTTTAAGACAAATATCTACATCAAATTATTTAGATTTGCTATTTAAATTACTAACTAATATCAGTGATTTACGTCAGCTAAATTTAAACTTTAGAGAGCTACAAGGGCAATATCTTTCAGGTGAGAATAAAAGAAATACTCAAGTTAGAGTGAATTTACGCTATTTTTACGATAACTTAGGTGATAAATTACAGTATATCAATCAGTATAAGTATCATATTCTTCAACATAATAAAGAAAAGATACGAAGTGAGTCTGAAGAAAGTGTTTCTTTTATTGATAGACTAATGTTTTATAAAAGGAATGTACTTGGTAAAGAAAATACTGAAAATGAGATTGAGAAGTTAAGAAAAGAGCTTGGTTTTATTTATGATAAAGACATTGATGAGACAATTAAACGAGATCAAGGCATCGTAAAGTATGCAAGAGTTTTTTTGGATGATGAATGTATGGGCTGTAAAGATAAATATCTGATAGGTGAACGTACATTTAAATATCGAAATTCGGATCGTTATTATTTAGAACTTCATCACTGTATTTCATTTTCAGCTGATCGAACATTGGATCAAATTGATAATTTAGTGAAGCTTTGTCCTGCTTGTCATAGAGCATTAACAAAAAATAGAGCTGATGAGAATTATCAAAAGCAATTAATTAATAACATATTAGTAAATGCACCAAAAGCTAAAGAGTTTTGTTTGAATTTTACTGATGAAAATAATTGCGTTCAATTTATTTATGAACGTTTAAAGTAGTATATGAATATATTAGATTTATTTTGTGGCGCAGGTGGATTATCTTATGGCTTTGAAAAAGCTGGATTTAATTCGGTATTAGGTGTGGATATGAACCCTGCCGCTTTAGAAACATATAGAAAAAATCACCATAACAGTATGACCCTGTGTGGGGATTTAACTTCTGATGAGCTAAAAGAAAAAATTGTACAATTTGCAAAAGATAAAAATGTAGTCGGCATTCTTGGCGGTCCTCCTTGTCAGGGTTTTTCCTTAAAAGGAAAGAAGTTAGGCTTAGAAGATAGTCGTAATTATTTATTTCAAGAATATTTAGCTATCGTAGAAGAGATCAACCCTCAGTTTATTGTAATGGAGAATGTTAAAGCCCTTACAAATAGAACCAATAAATTTTTCCTAGATAGTATCTTGGATGGTCTTAAAAAGTTAGGCTATCAAGTGACTTATCAAGTGTTAAATGCAAAGGATTATGGTGTTCCACAAAGCCGTGAAAGAGTTTTTGTGATCGCAACTAAAGATTCATTATTTGATTTTTCAACAATTGAAAAGCAAAGACAAGTTAATGTTGAAGATGCTATTTCAGATTTGAATTATTTAGCTAGTGGTCAAGGAAATTTTGAGCAAGACTATAATTTATCTCCAATATCTTCTTACCAAGAAGATATGCGTAAAAATAGTTTGAAATTATTCAATCATCAGGCTACAAACCATAGTGATCTTGCACTTAATAAGTTAGCACTAATTCCACCTGAAGGGGATAAAAAAAGTCTTCCAAAAGAGTTATGGGGTAATCAGAAATTTGATACAACTTGGGGAAGATTAAAATGGAAAAAAGTGTCGCCAACAATTGATACTCGTTTTGATACGCCGAGTAATGGCTGCAATTCTCATCCTGTATTAAACAGAGCTATTACGCCAAGAGAAGCCGCTCGTTTACAGAGTTTCCCTGATAATTTCATTTTCTATGGTAAAAAAACGGATATTTGTAAGCAAATTGGTAACGCTGTCCCTCCCAGATTAGCTTACCAAATTGCACTTGCAGTAAAGAAGAATAGCAACAATGAATTTTGATTTAAATAATATTCAGTTATTTCATAATGACTGTATGCAGCAGATGTTAGAGCTGCAGGAAAAAGGCATAAAAGTTGATCATATTATTACAGATCCACCTTATGCTATTTCTGCGGAGAATAATTTCCATACGATGAATAATCCACGTAAAGGGGTTGATTTTGGCGATTGGGATTGGGGATTTGATCCAACCATCTGGTTAGATCGCGCTATGCCATTATTAAATGAGAATGGCTCAATGATTATCTTCTGTTCCTATCGCTTTATTTCGCAAATTACCAATAAGATTGAGAGCTTAGGTGGTGTTGTGAAGGATATTTTAGTTTGGCAGAAAGCAAACCCGATGCCACGAAATATCAATCGTCGCTATGTGCAAGATATGGAATTTATGCTTTGGGCTGTAAAAAGCAAAAAAACCAAGTGGATTTTTAATAAGCCTGAAGATAAACCATACCAGAGAGGTTTTTTCCAAACGCCTACCTTACTTGGTAAAGAGAGAACTGCACACCCAACGCAAAAGCCAATTGCTTTAATGAAGGAAATAATTCAATTACATACTCATTCAGAGCAGGTTATTCTTGATCCGTTTATGGGGGTCGGCTCTACAGGTGTTGCAAGTGTGATGCTAAACCGCCAGTTTATTGGCTGTGAACAAAATATTCGATGGTTTGAGATCGCGAAAGAGCGTTTCCTATCTTTACAATAAATATTTTTTATTATTAAGATGAAAAATTTTTATTAAATTATATTGACAGCATAATCAAATCCCTTTATAACGCAATCTATGGAAATTTTGTAACAGGGATTTAACACGATGCTAGAAATAACCCCTATTAGTGAATCTTCACTTGTTTGTGTTCTTCCGCCGCCGGCAGAGCTAGATAAACAGCGCCGGCTTTGGGCGTTTGCAGAGGCGCTTGAACATCATTCTGATATTGCTGAAGTTGTAGTGGGGATGAATAATCTCACTATTTTTGCACATTTTGGCGCAGATCTTGCCGCTTTAACTGAACAGCTTGAAGAGCTCTGGGCTGAAGTTGAAGTAGGTAATCATCAAGGTCGCCATATTCAAATCCCTGTTCAATATGGTGGAAAATGGGGAGAAGATCTGTTTGAAGTAGCTGATTTTCACAACGTTTCCCCAGAAACCATTATTGAGCGCCATATCGCACCAACCTATACGGTGTTTATGATCGGCTTTCAGGCTGGTTTTCCTTATCTTGGCGGTTTGCCAGAACATCTTCATACGCCACGTCGTGCTAATCCGCGTACTTTAGTACCCGCGGGTTCTGTGGGAATCGGTGGAAGCCAAACAGGCGTTTATCCTTTTAGTTCTCCCGGTGGTTGGCAGTTAATTGGCCGTACTCATCTTCCATTATTTAATAAAACAAATAATCCGCCAACTCTGCTACAAGCAGGGGATACGGTGCAATTTGTGGTTGATAAGGTGGAACTATGATAAGAGTCTTAAAAGTTCAAGCATTAGCAACCTTACAAGATCTAGGCCGTTACGGTTATCGCCGTTTAGGGATTGGACACTGTGGCGCAATGGACGCTCTAGCATTACAAGCGGGAAATTTATTACTAGAAAATGCAGAAGATGCTTGTGCTATCGAAATTGCTTTAGGTGGAATTACCTTAAGCTTTGAGCAAGATACTTCATTTTGTATCACGGGTGCTTTATATGAAGCCTATCTAGACGGCGAACCTGTTCACTCTTACTGGCGCTATAGCGTGCAAAAAGGGCAAGTTTTACAGCTAGTTAAAGCAATTTATGGAATGTATGGCTATTTATGTGTTCAAGGCGGAATCCAAGTTGAAGCAGAGCTAGGTTCGTGCAGTACCGATCTTAAAGCACAATTTGGCGGTTTAAATGGGCGTGCGTTACAAGAAGGCGATAAATTACCACTTAATGCAGAATGTAAAAAGCTTTCTCATTTAGGCATTGCCCCGATTCCATTTAGCGATACGATTCGTGCTTTGCCTTCCTCTGAATACCGAGCTTTTAGCCGCAAATCACAATACTATTGGTGGCAGAATCGTTGGCATTTACAGAGCAACAGCAACCGAATGGGCTATCGTTTTAAGGGGGAAGCGTTACAGTTAATCAAGCCGTTAGAGATGCTTTCACACGGTGTGCAATTTGGCACAGTGCAGGTTCCCCCAAATGGTCAGCCGATAGTACTAATGGCAGATACTCAAACCACAGGCGGTTATCCAAAGATTGCAACAGTGATTCAAGCGGATCTTGGCAGACTGGCGCAAATTCGTTTAGGCAGCCAAATTAAATTTGAATGTGTAACCCCAGAACAAGCGGTTAAATTACAGCAAAAAAATACCGTTTATCTCAACCAAATTAGGAGAATTGTCGATGCAGCACGTTGATTTAAATGCAGATTTAGCCGAAGGAATGGCAAACGATCAGGCGATTTTACAAAAAGTTACATCAGCGAATATTGCTTGTGGTGTTCACGCAAGCGATGCCGTTGAGATCCAAAAGGCATTACGTTGGGCGAAAGAATATGGTGTCCGAATTGGTGCTCACCCAAGTTTCCCTGATAGAGAAAACTTTGGTCGCACAGTAATGCAATTAGCGGATGATGAATTAAAAGCTCATTTGCTCTATCAGCTTGGCGCATTACAGGCGTTATGCGTGGCAGAAGGCGTTGAGATTGAATATGTAAAACCGCACGGCGCTCTCTATAACCAAGCGGCAAAAGATATTCATTTAGCACAATTAATTGCAGAGACCGTAAAAAGTTTTAATCCAAAATTAAAGCTGATGGGGCTATCGGGAAGTTTGCTTATTAGTGAAGCCGAGAAAGTAGGGCTAGGAACAATTTCAGAAGTTTTTGCAGATCGCCATTATCAAGCCGATGGAAGTTTAGTCCCCCGAACTCAACCCAATGCGCAAGTCGAGAGCGATGAAGAAGCAATTGCTCAAGTGCTGCAGATGGTACAGCAGGGCACTGTAACAGCAGTAACTGGCGAAGTGGTGCCAGTACGAGCAGAAAGTATCTGCTTACACGGCGATGGCCCCCACGCATTGGAATTTGCGAGAAAGCTTAGAAACATTCTTAATAGCTAGAATTCACTCACTCTCTCCCACTTGTGGGAGAGAGACAGCAAAAATTGCGTTCAGCAATTTTTGCAGAGAGAGGGGCCGTAGTAACATAATTTCAATACAAAATAAAATGGCGGGATAAATCCCGCCCTACAAATAATAAAAATAATGAACAGGAGAAACACAATGTCTATCAGATCAACTCGCCGCAACGCTCTCTTGGGCGCGGCATTTCTCATGGCGACATCCGCTATAGGTCCAGGTTTTTTAACACAAACCGCGACTTTCACTCAAAGCTTACTGGCAAGTTTTGGCTTCGTTATTCTACTTTCTATCTTGCTTGATATTGGCGCACAGCTCAATATCTGGCGAATTGTGGCAGTTTCAGAGAAAAAGGCTCAAGATATTGCCAATATGGTTTTCCCTGGCGCAGGTTATTTTCTAGCTGTACTCATTGTTATGGGCGGTTTAGCTT
This sequence comes from Pasteurellaceae bacterium LFhippo2, assembly GCA_029852775.1. Taxonomy (GTDB): domain Bacteria; phylum Pseudomonadota; class Gammaproteobacteria; order Enterobacterales; family Pasteurellaceae. Next base: position 43,342 of record LEKJ01000022.1, on the reverse strand, counting down.
TTAATATTGGTAACGTTGGTGGGGCTGGATTAGGCTTAAATATTATTTTCGGGGTAAGCCCAGAAGTGGGCGCGGTTATTAGCGGTGCAGTGGCATTGATGATTTTCTTAGTCAAAGAAGCTGGCAAAGTAATGGATAAATTCGCGCAGTTAATGGGATTTGTGATGATCGCATTAACCCTTTATGTGATGTTTAAAGCGGATCCGCCTTTTGTTGACGCGGCTTACCATACATTAGCGCCTGAAAAAGTTGATCCCATTGCTATCGTAACTTTAGTGGGTGGAACCGTTGGCGGCTATATCACATTCGCAGGGGCGCACCGTTTATTAGACGCAGGAATTAAAGGCAAAGAGTCGCTTCCTGAAGTGAATAAAGGATCAATTTCTGCGATCTTAATTGCGTCTGTTATGCGTATTGTACTATTCCTTGCGGTACTTGGCGTAGTTTCTCAAGGAGTAACCTTAGATCCGAAAAACCCTGCATCAACACCTTTTGAATATGTAGCAGGCAATGCGGGCTTAATTATTTTTGGTGTTGTTATTTGGGCAGCTTCGATCACATCCGTAATTGGAGCCGCTTATACATCGGTTTCATTTATCTCAACCTTCAGCCAATCAATTGAACGTAACCGTAATAAGTGGATTATTGCTTTTATCGTGATTTCAACGGCTGTATTGGCAACTATCGGCAGACCAGCGCAAGTACTTGTTTTTGTAGGAACTTTAAACGGTTTAATTCTACCGATTTCGTTAGGGCTAGTGTTATTAGCGGCTTATAAAACAAAAGTGGTTGGCGATTATAAACACCCATTATGGATGACAATTGTTGGTGCAATTGTGGTTGTTTCAATGGCAATTTTAAGCGGACAAACATTAATTAATTACATTGGTAAATTAATGGCGTAATTTGACCGGTTGTAGAGAAAGCACGGCTTGTCCGTGCTTTTTTATTGGAAGAAAGTCGCTATAATAGGGCGATTTTTTGAAATGTAGCTTAAATATAACAATGCAAAAATTTATTCAACAAGCGAATTTATTGGGGAGTCAGAAAACTCCTTTCTTTTTTCTTATCGATTTTGAACAGCGTAAACCGTTGATTTTCCCTTTGGCTGAAAGTGCTAAAAAGGGTGTCCAGTTTGAATTTGCAAGCCGAATTGAGCATTCTCCGCAACAGTTAAAAAGAGCAGAGAAGCCGTTGCAATGGGATATTGAAGCGGTGAGTTATCAGCAATATGCCGAGAAATTTAATGCGGTGCAGAAAGAGATTCAAGCTGGTAATAGCTATCTATTAAACTTAACGCAACCAACCAAAATTAGTACAAACTACAGTTTGAATGAGTTGTTTGAATCAACCAAAGCAAAGTATAAGCTGTTGTTAAAGAATCAATTTGTCTGCTTTTCGCCAGAATGTTTTATCAAAATTGAGAATAATCGAATCTACTCTTATCCGATGAAAGGCACGATCAATGCTGAATTGGAAAATGCCAAACAGCAGTTGTTGGATTCAGAAAAAGAGTTTACCGAGCATAATACGATAGTTGATTTAATCCGTAACGATTTAGCCCTTGTTTCTAAAAATATTCAGGTTACCACATATCGCTATATTGATCGCGTGGAAACCCATCGCGGCGCGATTTATCAAACCAGTTCAGAAATTTGCGGTGAGTTAGCGGAAAATTGGCAAAATGAAATCGGCACAATGCTTGCTAAATTACTGCCAGCGGGCTCAGTTAGCGGTGCGCCAAAGGTGAAAACTGTTGAAATTATTCAGAATGTTGAGCAGTTAGAGCGTGGCTATTACACGGGGATTTTTGGCTATTTTGATGGCGAGTCGCTAGATAGCGCGGTGGCTATTCGCTATATTGAAAAACAAGGTAATCAGTATATTTTTCGTAGCGGTGGCGGAATTACCGCATTAAGTAATTTAGATGATGAATATAACGAGTTAAGTGAGAAAGTCTATGCGCCAATTTCCACTCTTTGAAACTATTGCGATTAAAGATAAGCAGATCTTAAATTTAGACTATCATCAGCAGCGCTATGAGCAGGCGATCCAACACTATTTTGGGGCAGAAAAGCAATTTGATCTGATTGATGTCATTAAGTTGCCCGAAGATCTTCCGAATCATTTAATTCGTTGCAAAGTGGAGTACAATGCCACGCAGTACCAAGTCTCATTTTTTGACTATACTCCGCGCACTATTCAGCGTTTTAAATGTGTTTATACGCAAGATTTAGATTATCGTTTTAAATACAGTGATCGTGAGATGCTGGATCGTTTAAAATCGGATCAAGCTGATGAAGTGATCATTATCAATAATGGCTTAGTGGGCGATTGTACTATTGGCAATTTGCTGTTTAGTAAGCAAGGAAAGTGGTATAGCTCACAAGATTATTTGCTAAAAGGCACTCAATTAAGCCAACTTTTAGCACAAAAGAGAGTCGAATTGGTGGAGATCAGCGCTGACGATCTTTTTCAATACGATAAGATAATGATGATCAATGCGCTCAACCCTTTTGATTTAGCACGCGCAATACCGATTACAACTGGTTCGATTTTGAGATAATCTAAATTATGTGACAACTAAAAATATTTACTTGTACCCAGGCGTATTTATAGACGAAAGACAGACTGGGTACTACCTGATAGTATTTTTACATCGTAACCCAAAGACACCGTTTAAATTCAATAAACTATCGTTAAACATTCATTTTATTTAATCCACTTATCTTCATCGGCTTTACGTTCAAATTCGGCGTCAAAGATATTAGTATCTTGAGTACGTTGTTGGCTAAAGCCAGTCTGACCAAAAGACATAAACTTCACTTTATTCGCAAAGAATTTCATCACAAAGCCTTGTAATAAATCTCTGGTAAACGGCAACAATAATAGAATTGCCAAAATATCGCTTAAGAAGCCCGGAATAATAAATAGCACGCCTGCAATTGCAAAAAAAACGCTAGAAATAACCGCTTGAGTTGGGATTTGCCCTTGAGAAATTTGTTTGCGTACTTGCAGCGCGGTCATAATTCCCCTTAGTTTAAGTAACCATAACCCCACTGCAGAAATCCCAATCATTAATAAAATCAATGGTAAAACGCCAATACTTGATCCCACTGAAACTAATAATGAAATCTCGCAATAAATATATAAAAAGAATCCAAAAAGAATAAATAGAGCTGGCATAACATTTCCTTAATTCATAAAACTATCCGCTTAGATTGGAGTAATTCTCACAAATTTCAACTTTTTTTCATAAATTTTCTCTATAAGGTTCAAAATTTATAAAATCTATGCTATTTATGCATACTTTAATTTCACTATAAAAAATAATTAGGACACAACATTAATGAATGGTTCGACTCTTTTAGTTGAATGCTTAAAAGCAAATGGCGTTCAACATCTTTTCGGGTATCCCGGTGGGGCGATTATGCCTGTTTATGATGCGATTTATGATTCTGGTTTAGATCATTTACTTTGCCGTCATGAACAGGGGGCCGCAATGGCTGCTATTGGTTATGCTCGTTCAACGGGCAAAGTTGGCGTATGTATCGCTACTTCTGGCCCAGGGGCAACTAACCTTATCACAGGCTTAGCAGATGCTCTGTCAGACTCCATTCCTATCGTAGCGATCACTGGACAAGTAGCAAGTTCGTTTATTGGTACTGATGCTTTCCAAGAAATCGACGTGCTTGGTTTATCACTTGCTTGTACAAAGCATAGCTTTATTGTGCAAAATATTGATGAACTACCTGAAATTATCGCAAAAGCATTCCAAATTGCACAAAGCGGTCGCCCTGGCCCTGTGCTTGTGGATATTCCAAAAGATATTCAATTTGCACCGACTTCAACAAAACCGATTGTTTATCCTAAAATTGCTGATCAAGCTCAAGAGCCAACGGCATTAGCGCAAGCAAAAACATTACTCACACAAGCAAAACGCCCTATTCTTTATGTAGGCGGCGGTGTTGGTATGTCTGGTTCGGTACAAGCGGTTAGATCTTTATTAGAAATTACCAATATTCCAACGGTTTCAACGATCAAAGGCTTAGGTGTGATTCCACCAAATCACCCACTTTATATGGGAATGATCGGTATGCACGGCACCAAAGCAGCTAATTATGCGGTTCAAGAGTGCGATCTTTTAATTGCATTCGGTGCACGCTTTGACGACCGTGTAACAGGTAAATTAGATACCTTTGCACCTAATGCCAAAGTGATCCACGCTGATATTGATATTGCTGAGATCAACAAACTACGCAAAGCGGACGTATCACTACGTGGTGATTTAAAACAAGCTACCGAAGCGCTCTCTTTCCCATTAAATATTGATGATTGGCGTGAAGATGTGCGTCGCTTAAAAGCGGATTTCGACTTCAGCTATATAGACAATGCGGGCGATGGCGATATAGACCCTTGGGCGATGTTAAATACCCTTTCACAACGTAAACCACAAAATGCGGTGATTACAACTGATGTGGGTCAGCACCAAATGTGGTCAGCACAGCATATTCAGCACTATGCTCCTGAAAATTACATCACATCAGCAGGCTTAGGCACAATGGGCTTTGGTTTACCTGCGGCGGTAGGTGTAGCGAAAGCTCGTCCGCAGGATCCCGTGATCTTAATCAGTGGTGATGGCTCAATTATGATGAATATTCAAGAGCTAGGTTCGATCAAACGTGCTAACTTACCAGTAAAAATTCTGTTAATTGATAACCAACGTTTAGGTATGGTTCGCCAATGGCAATCGCTGTTCTTTAAAGGCCGTCATAGTAATACGATCTTAGATGATAACCCTGATTTCGTTACCCTTGCTTCTGCCTTTGATATTCAAGGTGAGCGTATTGAGAAGGCAAGCGAAGTATCAGATGCTATCGACCGCTTGTTAAATGCTAAAGGGGCATATTTACTCCACGTCTGTATTCACGAAAATGAAAATGTATGGCCACTTGTGCCACCGGGTGCGTGTAACGCAGATATGATCGAAGAAGATATTGGGGTGTAAAAATGCAACGTTATGATTTAACTATTAAAGCCAACAAACGCCCTGAAACCTTAGAGCGTTTATTACGTATAATCCGCCACCGTGGATTTGAAATTGTGAACTTAAATGTGGAAATACAAGGTTCAGAAATTGTTTTAAGCGCAACGGTACAAAGTGAGAGAGCGATTGAGTTATTGCAACATCAGATTGTGAAGTTGCCGGATGTGGTTGAGCTCAATTAAAACCACCTAGCACGAGCCGTGCTAGGTTACTTAACTTAGTCGCTTTGCGACTAATTACGAGCGACAAAGTCGCTCAGCTAAGTAACCCCATACGGCTCGTATGGGGTAAAAGGAGATAGAGGACTATGAAAACCCTTGGCATTATTGGCGGTATGTCGCCTGAAAGTACAGTAACTTATTACAAACAGATAAACCAATTAGTTAATCAACGACTGGGCGGAAATACCAGTGCGAAGATTGTGATGGTCAGCGTCGAATTTGAAGAAATTGTACAATGCCAAAAAAGTGGGAATTGGCAACAGGCTGGTGAGATCTTAGCAACTGCGGGTAGGCAGCTTGAACAAATTGGTGCTGATGGTGTACTACTTGCTACCAACACTATGCACAAAGTGGCTCAACCAATTATTGATGCCATAAATGTGCCTTTCTTACATATCCTTGATGCAACTGCTCAAGCAATTAAAGCGAAGAACCTAAGTAAAGTAGCGTTACTTGGTACACGTTTTACTATGCAGGATAACTTCTACAAAGATGGTTTAATGGAACGTGGAATTACCCCGATTGTGCCTACTGATGAAGTTCAGCAAGAAATTCACCGTATTATTTTTGAAGAGCTTTGTGTAGGTAAATTTACGCCACAATCGAAAGCGTTCTATTTAAAAACTATTGAAGAATTGCAACAACAAGGCGCACAAGGTGTAATTTTAGGTTGTACAGAGATTGGATTATTAGTGCAACAAGCGGATTCAGCCTTGCCTTTCTTTGATACCGCAGAGCTTCATTCGCAAATGGCAGTGGAGTTTGTACTATCTTAAACGGTTATGTAGGGTGCGTGGTAAACGCACCATTTACCCTAGCGGTGCGTTTACACGCACCCTACGGTTACATTTACGCAGCCTGTCTATGATAATGTCTTAAACTATGCTCTTTCTGGCGTGCGGAGCTAAATGATGACACTCGTTTTAAATAACCGATAACTCGAGTTGCGTAGTCAATATCTTGTGAGCCGCAACAGCTACATCTTGGTAGCGTGCGTTTATCAATATGTGAACAGCTATTACAAATCGTAATTTTGACGTTGATACAGAAATAGTTACAACCTGTTTTGGCTGCAATATCAAGCAAGTTTCGGTAACCTGTTTTACTCATTGCTTCTTCTAAATTCAAATGCAATGCCGAACCGCCATCTAAAAATTCCACTAACTCTCTGCCGTGTAGTAAGAATTTATCTAGGCTATTAGTCTGCTCATCTTCAACCACATAGAAATAAGAGTTATAGCAATCTCTTGGTACAACATAGCCATCTTCTCTATCCCATTTTGCATTCTTCACACCTAAATTTTCTGCTGGCACAAATTCCGTATTAAAACGCACACCGAACTCTTTACTAGCGGTCTGATTTGCGTGATAAATTGCAAATAGGCGTTCGCGCACAAAGGCGATATATTCTGGGTTATAGCCAACCTTGATACCACGAAACTCTGCGGCTTCCGCCATTCCGTTAATCCCAACCGTTAAAAATTGCTTATCTAGTGAAATAAAACCGGCGTTATAAACTGGCAACAGTCCAGCTTCAAAATACTCCTCCATTAATTTGCGATATGCAAATTGATATTGATGAATTTTGCCGACTTCTGTTGTTAAATCTCGCCCATCTTGCTCTAAACGGTTCATATTTAAAGTAATGACATTAATTGAGCCCGTTGCCACACCACCAGCCCCTAGTGAATAAGAGAAGGTATTATCTGCCAATTCATTACGTAAACGGCAGCAAGAAGCAAGTGAATCTGGATTATCTGATTGATAAATAAAGAAAGAGTTGCCATTCGCTAACTCTTGGGCCATTTTATTTGCAAATTCATCATCTTTGCATTTGCCATTTTCCGTTAGCATTGCCGCTGTTACCACTGGGAAAGTTAAAATGGCACGGCTACGCTCTTGATTAAACCAGTTCATAAAGAAATCTTGTAATGCCGATGTGGTCTGCCAGTTTGGGCTAGAAAGATCAGGAAACACAAACTCACTAAATAGCGCATTAAAATAGTAACTGTCGTAAATAGAGATATTCCAAAATACGCTTTGATAGCCACGAGCCGCCGCAGGTTGATTAATACTGTAAACCACTTGCTGTAGATGGTTTTCAATCTCTTTAGAGTGAGTTTTAAGATAGTTATCGCCATAATCTTTACGGGCGAAATAGTCGAAATACATTAGAAACTCAACAGTTGCAACAGCGCCCGCGAATTGTGAGCTAATCGCAAAAACAAGATTGATAAAAGATCCACAAAAAAACGCTAGATGTTGTGGTGCTTTAGCTTCTCCCCCCAGTTTTGTTAAGCCATCTAACAGAAAGGGATAAAGTGTTACTGAAGTGCAATAAGGTTTTAGGCTCGTTTCATCGTGAACATAAATTTCGTGGCTCTCAATTTGACGCAGATATTCATTCGCAAGCTCTTGCCCAAAAATCTCCGCAATTTTATTACTCACTTTGGCACGATTTATCTGCACAAAGAAATCTTTCATCAACTCATTTTCCATTGTGGCGATGTTCTTTTGGGAAACATTGGCATTGGCATCCATTTTCGAACCATCCGCCGCATTCTTCGCATTAATATAGCTATCCATAAAAGCAATTTTGCCATCAAGTTGTGTTGCATTTAGTCTAATCATTATTTGATACCTGTTGAAAAAGATGATTTAAGATTTGTTTAGTATTTAAGTCGATAAAACGTTGATTGGTTGTTAAGCTATTTAACCCGCCACGCTCCGCAATCCAGCGCCCTGTTTTGATGTAATCCAATTCATTTAGCAAAGAGTCCGAGACTTGATCGAGTTCCAGCCCTGTATAAAGACAAGTTTTTAGCCCTTGTTCTTTGACTAATTTCAGCATTGCAAGCAGATTCTGCTCTTGCCATTCGCCCCCCATAAATAGCACGCAACTAATTAGCCCCTTATATAGCGCAATGCGATTGGCAAGATAGATCGGGCAAAGTTTTGTGCCATTACTCTGTTTCCAGCTATCTGCACTATGGCAACCCTTACAGCCAAGCGGGCAGCCAGAAATAAGAAAAGCAAGAGATGTTTCATTGGGAACTTCCTGCCAAACGATCTCTTCCGAGATAAAACGCAATGAATTCATCGCTTTATAACAACTCCTAAAAAAACATCAAACCACAACATCTTGTGGTTTGACATAATATTAAACACAATATGTAGTAGTTTAGGCATTTTTAAGATGAAGCAACTTGATAAAAATCAAAGAAAGCAAAAAGGGATTTTGTGTGATTTTTTTATCGAAAGGAAATCAAATAGATAGGAATTGTAAAGATTTATCCCCTTAAACAAGACATTATTTAAGGGGATAAAAATTGAAAAGGAAGAGATTAATTCTGCTCCGCCCACCAAGCAGCACCAATTAGGCCTGCATCTTGAGCATAGTAAGCATTGACGACTTCAGGACTGTAAATCTTCGGCATCTCAGCTAAGAAATGTTTCACACGATCTAGATAACCTTCCGCTAAACCAACACTTCCGCCAACGGCAACTCGTTGAATATCAAGGTTAATTGCTAGATCTGCAATCAAATGAGCAATCGCTTTTGCAGATTTATCGACTAATTCCGCCGCTTGTTTATCGCCCGCACGGAAGCGGTTAAATACTTCAGGCGGATCGCATGGATTTTCCCATTTCGCCGCATCACGCGCTATGGCACGGCCTGCCGCAACAGCTTCTACACAACCAACTCGGCCACAGCCACATACCTCGCCATTTGGATCTGCAAGACTATGTCCGATGTGGCCTGCAACACCATTTGTACCAGTAAATAGCTTGCGATTTAGGATAATACCGCCACCAACACCGGTTGAAACGGTGATAAAGGCAAAGTTATCGACATCATCATTACGCAGATATTCTGCACAGCCTGCTGCTTGAGCGTCGTTTAGCAAAATCACTGGCTTATCTGTATGCTTTTTCACACTTTCTTCTAATGGGAAAAAAGCCAAATTGCCAAGATTTTTTGGATTCAATGCAGTAAGAATACCGTTTTGAATAATACCAGTTGATGCAACAGACACTTTATCGAATTGTCCTGCAAACTTCTGCATCACTTCCGTAAGCGCTGAATCTAATGCTTCAGCACTTGGATTTTGTGGGGTATGAATTTGCGTGCGTTTCTCAACTTGCACCTCTTTTCCATTTAAAGTCACAAGTGCTGCCGCAATTTTTGTTCCGCCCACATCAATAGCTAAACAAGCGGTCATTTTATGCTCCTGTTTTGCGATTTTCGATAGCCTCAACAAACCAACTAACGATATGTTCTAAACGCGTTAATGCAGAACCTACTGTTACAGCATAAGCGCCATTTTCAATTGCTAATGCGGCAAGTTCAGGGGTGTTGTAACGACCTTCCGCCATCACACGGCAACCATTTGCAACAAAATCACGGACTAATTGAACATCAGGCTCTTTTGGTGTTTCACCACCAGTATAGCCAGACATTGTGCTACCAATTAAGTCCACACCTAGCTCTTGGCAATACATACCTTCGGCAAAGTTTGAGCAATCAGCCATAGACATCGCACCTAACTCTTGAATACGTTTTGCACAAGCTTCAATAGTTGTTGGACGAACGCGATCTGTACCATCAAAAGCAATAATGTCAGCACCAGCGTTATAAAGATCATCAATATCTTGTAGGAAAGGGGTAATACGAACAGGGCTATCAGGAAGATCACGTTTAACAATACCAACAATAGGCACATCAACAACAGCACGAGCTGCTTTTAAATTTTCAATTCCTTCAATACGTAAACCAGCAGCGCCACCAGCAACAGATGCTGCCGCCATAGCTGCAACAATTTGTGGTGAATCCATAGGGCCATCATCAACGGGTTGGCAAGACGCAATCAAACCGTTTTTTAATTGAGCTAAAATTTGTTCTTTGGTTAATCTTGACATACAAACTCCATCACACTTATAAAAAAAGAAGATTAACTCCAAGAATAATCTTCTATGCGGATCAAATCAATCAATTCAGTAAAAAAGTGAGAAGTAGATCAAATTTTTTCATTTAAAATATTTAAGAAATCGTTTACTTGTAAAAAACTGAAGATTTTGACAAAAAAAATAGGTATAGTTACACCGCTTTTTGAGCCGTTAATTTTTAATAAAAATTAAACGTCGTTGTATTAAAATTCAATCATTTAATTGAGGTTCTCAATGGATATTCTAAATAGCCTATTAGGTATAGTTGTTCTTCTTGCAATAGCTTTCCTATTCTCAAGTAATAAAAAGGCAATCAGTCTGCGTACAGTATTTGGCGCATTAGCTATTCAAATCGGTATTGGTGCATTAGTTCTTTATGTTCCAGCTGGCCGTGATGCACTACTTGCAGCCTCAAAAGGCGTTAGTGCAGTGATGGATTACTCAAATGCCGGTATGAGTTTCTTATTTGCAGGCTTAGTAAGCAATAAAGTGTTTGAGGTATTTGGCGGTGAAGGTTTCATCTTCGCATTCCGTGTACTTCCACCTATCGTATTCTTCTCTGCTCTTATCTCTGTTCTCTACTATTTAGGCATTATGCAAATCGTTATCAAGATTCTTGGTGGCGCATTACAAAAAGTATTAGGAACATCAAAACCAGAATCAATGTCTGCAGCTGCAAACATCTTCGTTGGTCAAACAGAAGCACCTTTATTAATTAAACCATTTATTAAATCAATGACAAATTCAGAATTATTTGCAGTGATGAGTGGTGGTGTTGCTTCTGTTGCGGGTGCGGTAATGATCAGCTATGCAAGTATGGGTATCCCACTTCCATACTTAATTGCAGCTTCATTTATGGCTGCACCAGGTGGTTTATTATTCGCAAAAATCCTTTTCCCACAAGATGAATCATTCAAAGATGAATTAGCAGAAGAAGATCAAGAAGAAAAGCCATCAAATGTAATCGAAGCTGCAGCTATCGGTACATTCTCTGGTATGCAATTAGCTATGAACGTGGGTGCTATGTTATTAACATTCATCGCGTTAATCGCTATGTTAAACGGTATTATTGGTTGGGGCGCAGGCTTAGTTGGCTTTGAAGGCGTAACAATCCAATCATTATTAGGCTATGTATTCCAACCATTAGCTTGGTTAATAGGTGTGCCTTGGGAACAATCTCACGTTGCAGGTTCTCTAATTGGTCAAAAATTAGTGGTAAACGAATTTGTAGCTTATGTTGATTTCCTAAACTACTTAAAACCTGAAAGTGCAGTTCAATTAGATGCAAAAACAGTCGCAATCATTACTTTCGCATTATGTGGTTTCGCAAACTTCAGCTCAATCGCAGTATTAATCGGTGGTATCGGTGGTATGGCACCAAACCGTCGTTCTGATGTTGCAAGATTAGGTCTAAAAGCGGTTCTTGCTGGATCACTTTCTAACTTAATGAGTGCAGCGATTGCAGGCTTATTTATCGGCCTTGGCGGCGCGGTTCTATAATATAGAAAATTAAGCATACAACACCACAGGAAACTGTGGTGTTGTCATTTATAGCCTAATTAAACGATTGCGTATTCTTTAGCAACTTCGAAGGAGAAGATATGAATCTGAAACAAACAGCTCAACAAGCATTGTCACTAATGGATTTAACCACTCTCAATGACAATGATACAGATGAAAAAGTCATTACGCTTTGCCAACAAGCAAAAACTGAATTTGGTACACCGGCCGCAATTTGTATCTACCCTCGCTTTATTCCTATTGCGCGTAAAACTCTAAAATCTTTAGCTATTGAGCACGTAAAAATTGCAACCGTAACTAATTTCCCTCACGGTAATGATGATATTGAAATTGCGGTGACAGAAACTAAAGCAGCGATTGCTTACGGTGCTGATGAAGTTGATGTCGTATTTCCATATAGAGCATTAATTGCAGGTAACGAGCAAATTGGCTTTGACTTAGTGCAACAATGCAAACAAATTTGCGCTACTCATAATGTTCTTTTAAAAGTAATTATTGAAACTGGTGAGCTAAAAACCGCTGAGCTAATTCGCCAAGCGAGTGAAATCTCAATTAAAGCAGGGGCAGATTTTATTAAAACATCAACAGGTAAAGTAGCAGTGAATGCCACTTTAGAATCTGCTAAAATAATGCTTGAAACAATTCGAGATCTAAAAGTTGCAGATAAAGTCGGATTTAAAGCGGCAGGCGGTGTAAAAACGGCTGAAGAAGCGCAACAATATCTCCAACTAGCAAGTGAAATTTTAGGAACAGATTGGGTTGACTACAATCATTTCCGTTTCGGTGCTTCAAGTTTACTTGCAAACTTGTTAGCAACATTAAATAATCAACAAGCAGACCTAGCAACCTCTGGTTACTAGATTTTTTATACATTAACGAGGACAACAAAATGACTCCACATATTAACGCTCCAGCAGGTGCATTTGCAGATGTAGTTTTAATGCCAGGCGATCCACTTCGCGCAAAATACATTGCAGAAACTTTCTTAGAGAACCCACAATTAGTAACAGACGTGCGTAATATGTTTGGTTACACCGGTACTTATAAAGGCCGTAAAATCTCTGTTATGGGTCACGGTATGGGTATCCCTTCTTGCTCAATCTATGCAAAAGAGTTAATCACTGAATACGGCGTGAAAAAAATCATCCGTATCGGTACTTGTGGTGCGGTACGTGAAGATGTAAATGTACGTGATGTAATTATCGCAACAGGTGCGTGTACAGACTCTAAAGTTAACCGTATTCGCTTTAAAGATAACGACTTCGCTGCAATCGCTGATTTCGACCTAACTTTAGCAGCAGTTCAAGCAGCAAAAGCGAAAGGCGTAAACGTGCGTGTTGGTAACATCTTCTCTGCAGATTTATTCTATACTCCAGACTTCCAAATGTTTGATGTAATGGAAAAATACGGCATTTTAGGTGTTGAAATGGAAGCCGCAGGTATCTACGGCGTAGCAGCAGAATTTGGTGCGAAAGCATTAACAATCTGTACTGTTTCAGACCATATCCGTACTGGCGCGCAAATCGATGCTGCAGAGCGTCAATTAACGCTAAATGAGATGATCGAAATTGCATTAGAATCAGTATTAATCGGTGATCAAGCTTAATACAGCAGGTACAACCGGTCTGATTTAGCAAAAAATTTGCAAAAAGAATCCCCGAATAATTCAATATTATTCGGGGATTTGTTTTAGAAGTAGTTAGCGCTTATCGCCACGCTTTAAATTGATTAATTAAACCATTAGTTGAGCTATCGTGGCTTGTGATTTTATCACTATTCTCAAGCTCTGGTAGAATACGATTCGCTAATTGCTTACCTAATTCCACACCCCATTGATCAAAGCTGTAAATATTAAAAATCACGCCTTGTACAAAAATTTTGTGTTCATACATCGCAATTAACGCACCTAAAGTAAATGGTGTAATTTTTTGGACTAAGATCGAGTTAGTCGGTTTATTACCTGTAAACACTTTAAATGGTACGATTTCTGCAACTTCTTCTAAAGATTTACCCGCTTTTAAGAATTCTTGTTCAACCACTTCTTTTGATTTACCAAACGCAAGCGCTTCTGTTTGAGCAAAGAAATTTGATAATAATTTTTGGTGATGATCACCAACATTATTGTGAGTTTGTGCAGGAGCAATAAAATCACAAGGAATTAATTTAGTCCCTTGGTGAATTAATTGATAGAACGCGTGCTGGCCATTAGTACCCGGTTCGCCCCAAATAATTGGGCCTGTTTGATAATTTACAGCCTTGCCATTACGATCTACATACTTACCGTTTGATTCCATATTACCTTGTTGGAAATAAGCGGCAAAACGGTGCATATATTGATCATAAGGAAGAATCGCTTCAGATTCTGCACCTAAGAAATTGTTATTCCAAATGCCGACTAGCGCTAAAGTCGCAGGAATATTCTGCTCAATTGGCGCATTTAGGAAATGTTTATCCATAGCATGCGCACCATCAAGAAGCTGTTCAAAGTTTTCAAAGCCAACAGAAAGCGCGATAGATAAACCGATAGCCGACCATAATGAATAGCGACCGCCTACCCAGTCCCAAAACTCGAACATATTCGCTGTATCAATACCAAATTTAGCGACTTCTTTCCCATTGGTTGAAAGTGCCACAAAGTGTTTTGCAACCGCAGTTTCATCTTTTGCTGAGTTTAATAACCAATCACGCGCTGACAGAGCGTTAGTCATCGTTTCTTGGGTAGTAAAGGTTTTCGATGCCACTAAGAATAGCGTTGTTTCTGGGTTTACTTTACGTAATGTTTCTGCAATGTGGGTACCATCAACATTTGACACAAAATGCATTGTTAAGTGGTTTTTATATGGGCGCAATGCTTCTGTTACCATATAAGGCCCTAAATCAGAACCGCCAATACCGATATTGACTACATCAGTAATTGCTTTGCCTGTATAGCCTTTCCACTCCCCAGAAATGACATTCTCACAAAATGCTTTCATTTTTGCTAACACTGCATTTACTTCAGGCATTACATTTTGGCCATCCACTTCAACAGGTGTATTTGAACGGTTACGCAATGCAGTATGCAATACCGCACGATCTTCTGTACGGTTAATTTTCTTACCGCTAAACATCGCATAGGTTGCTGATTTAAGCTCACATTCATCGGCTAATTGGCGAAGTAATGTTAAGGTCTTTTCATTGATCGCATTTTTTGAGAAATCCACAAGAATTTGATCTTCAAAGCGTAATGAATATTTATCAAAACGGCTAGGATCTTGAGCGAATAGTTGTGGAATAGACAGATTTTCTGCTTTGTGTTGCTCTAAAGCATTCCAAGCAAAAGTTTGGGTTGGATTTACTTTTTGCATTGAATAATTTCCTCTCAGGATTAATTTTGAAATTGGGTAGATTATTCTGCGCTTTCTTTTGATTCTTCCGCTTTAGTTAAAGCATCTAAGCGTTTTTCTAATTCATTTAATTTTTCGCGCGTACGAAGAAGGACTTGAGATTGCACATCAAACTCTTCACGAGTAACAACATCAAGTTTTGCTAATTGAGCTTGTAGAACTTGTTTGAATTTATCTTCTATATCGTTACCAATATCTTTGATACCTTGTGGTAACGCATTATGAAGCTGCTGGGCGATAGATTCTAAATTTTTTGGGTTAAGCATTGAAATACTCCTTAATAAATTAAGGGGTGATTTTAAAGAATTTTGTTAAAGATAAAAAGCAAATAATCGGAATTAATTTAATTAATAAAGGCTTTATTGATTTAAGATAGAAATTAAACGATGAGATAAGATGGCTGGGGTACTAGGATTCGAACCTAGGGATGCCGAGATCAAAACCCGGTGCCTTACCGCTTGGCGATACCCCAAAAGAAAAAAACTAACCTAAGTTAGTTCTATTTGATATGCTAAATAAAATGGCTGGGGTACTAGGATTCGAACCTAGGGATGCCGAGATCAAAACCCGGTGCCTTACCGCTTGGCGATACCCCAATCAAATTTATTTTGCTTGCCATATTGATACGATTAAATGGTGCGGGACGAGGGACTTGAACCCACACACCTCTCGGCGCCAGAACCTAAATCTGGTGCGTCTACCAATTTCGCCAGTCCCGCAATGGTGGCTACAGCGAGATTCGAACTTGCGACCCCAACATTATGAGTGTTGTGCTCTAACCAGCTGAGCTATGTAGCCATTTTTCTTTGCGTTAACCGTATCGGCTTTGCGGGGCGTATTATGCTGATTTAGTTGCAACTCGTCAAATACTTTTTTCAAAAAAAGTAAAAAATTGCATTGTTTGCTTAGAGTTTCGGCATTTTGCTTTATAAAACAACGAGTTTTATAACTCAATCGTCAATTTTTCACGTTAAAGCAATTTTCAAGATAAAAATTCTGAATTTATGACTTTTAAAGAAAAAGCCGACTGCTTAAACAATCGGCTGTAGTAGTTGCAAAAATTTAGTCTAAAGATAATAAATTTGCATTATTGATTAACGTATTTTGAGCACTTCTTACAGCAGCACTAAAATCACTGTAAGTTAAATTACGAAATTCCAAAACAGTATTTCTAGCTCTGCTTTCCACTAAACTTTGATAGAAAAAGCTATTTTGTGCAACGTTGTTATCCTTTGCATAAAAAGAATCAATTAACGACGCTAGCTGATCAAAATGGTAACAACCAATTTTGTTTGCTGATTTTTCATAGCAATTCTCAACCCAAGTTTTAATAGCAGACATTCCCCCTCTGCGGAAAGTCAAATTAAAGTTCGAATATACGTCTTTAATTTGAGCTTGAGTCATCTGGATAGTCGAAGTAGATGTCGAAAGCGGAGTGTTATTTGAGCTTATTGGACCTTTTGATATATTTTCCACTGGCGCATTAACAAAAGAGCCTTGCTTATTGATATAACGAATCTGTCCTTCATATTCAACCTTTGCAATACCTTTGTCGAAAGCCCACACTCTATCAAAAACAGGATTTAGCAACCAATTACCATTTTTATCAATATAGCCCCATTTTCCACCACGACAGCCATCACCAGAACCTGTAGCACTTGCTCCAGCAACTCCCTCGCTGAAGAAAGCCGCACAGCTAAAGCGAGGTGTAATCTGATACATGCCCGACGTATTGATATAGCCCCACTTGCCATCAGTAGTTTTTACGGCGGCTAACTCATCATAAAAGTCCGCCGCATAAGCAAATTTTGCAGGGATTACCATTTCGCCTTGTTGGTTAATATGCCCCCACAAATTACCTTCTTGGAACTTCGCTAAGCCATAATAGAATTTGCGATTGCCAACACGGGCTTTAATCGCATCTTCTTCCGCTTTTTTGCGTTGTTCCTCAGCTTCTTGACGTGCTTTAAGCGCTTCTGCTTCAACGGCTTTACGCCGTTCTTCTTCGGCTAAACGCTTTTGGCGATCAGCTTCGGCTTGAGCTTCGATCTTCGCTTTTTCTTCAGCTAACACTTTTGCCTTGGCTTTTTCTAGCTCCAATGCATCAGTTTTCTCTTGTTCGATTTTCTGCTGTTCCAATGAAGAAACTCGCTCGCAGGCTTTTATTTCACCATTTTGGCAACTTTGGTTATAGTAAAAGAAAGCTTTTGATTCATCTTTTGCAAAGATCTCATTGCCCTTTTCGTGCAATTCCGCAAGTTGAAAAAGTGCAGAGCCGTTTTTCTGATTTGCAGATTTTTCTAAGAAATCGACCGCTTGCTTGGTTTTTCCCTCCGCAAGCAGTAATTTTCCCCACAAAAATTGCCCCGTCGCATTGCCTGATTGAGCCGATTTTTCACATACTTCACTAGCAAGGGTGCGTGTAGCCTGATTGTAATAGAGCTTTTCACACTCTTTATTTTCATCTTCAACGCACCCAGCAAGAAAGCAAGAACCCAGCAATGCAAGCGGGCTGATTAGCGTAATTTTTCGCATAATGCTTTTTTATCCTTAGAGTTTTTGATCGAATCAGTACTACACTCTCGTTCAATATTGCCCTGTAAAGACTCTTTTTCTGTAGTGATTGATTTAAGCTGTCTTGAAAGCTCTGCAGCATTGCCTTGATTCTGTTCTAGATCTTTAATCTTAGTTTCCAAACTTGTAACCATCTTTTCTGAAGCTTCATATTCACTGCTTTTATCAGTAAAGAATAAGAATACCGATAAAATCAACAATAGAATCGACAAACCAGCAAAGATCCAAGTTAAAATATTTGTTGAGCTTTCAGGTTCTGCTTGTTGCATTTCTCTCGCTTCTCTCGCTTCCATTGCCTGACGATCTAGCTTTTGGCTTAACGCTGCGAGCTGATTTTGCAAAGCGACAAATTCCGTATTATCTTTTGGTTTTGCATATTGCTCCGCCATTTGATGACGGCCAAATAGTCCTGCATTTTCAACGGCTACATCAAAAACGTGCTTACCTAACATCGCCAATTTTTGATTGCTTTCAGCTTTACGTTCAGCTTCACCCGCTCGCTGTCTTTCATAAGCAAGATCTTGATCCATTTTTTGCTTATATTCCGCCACTCGCTGAGTAACCGCATTATTTACCATCGTTTGCTGGTGAGATTTAAGCGATTGAAGCTCTGTGTTTAACGAGTTAATGCTCTGATCTCTTTGCACAAGTTGCTTTTCAAACTCTGCAGAAAGTTGTTCATAAGGGGCAAGCAAAGTTGGTGCAAAAGCAAGGTGCGTTGCACTAATTTGTTGCATATTTTTCCCTTGCATCTGCTTCGAAATATGCCCATTGTCCGAGAAGTAAATTTTACGGTAACGGTAATACAATTTCGTTTGTAAAATCGCACGTAACGTTTCTAAAATTTGCCCTTGTGCACAATGAATATAAAGATTCTCAGTGGCTTCTTCAGCGAAGATGTTTCTTGCTAATGGCTTCATTCCTTCGGCAATCTTAGTGAGATGTGCTATCGGCTCTTGAATAGGTTGCCCAACAAAAGTGGAATGATACATTCGTTTATCTGCATCAATAAAATGCTTAAATTGATAAGCGCTTAATTCATATAATGCAGTAAACAGCGTCTCTAATTGCTGAATATCGAAACTATGTGCAGCAACTTCAACAAAGGCACCATAATAAGAGCCTGCACGAGTTTGTCCTTGCTCGTAGATCGAGTTGTATTCTGCTAAACCTAACACGCCTGTGGTTTGATAAGGAATATAGCTTAAGCAGTAAAGTGGCTCAGCCTCAGTATCACGCGGATCAGGTAAACAACCGCCCATTTGTTGTTCTAAATCATAGAGTTCAGCAAATTTTAGCGTTAAATCCGCCCCAAAACCTTGTTGACGACGGCCTTTTGGCGTGCCTGTTAAACCCCAACCGACAAACTTTAATTTTTCACTCACGACTATGCTCCTTTAAACCAACTTTTTAATTTATCCCAACAAGTTGGCTCTGTAATTGGCGATGTTCCGCCAGTGCCTTCCATATATAACCAACGGAATAATTTTTCTGGACACTCTTTATCAAATTCCAAAATAAGATCGGAATTAACCGAGAATATTCCCATTTTGTAGAAAATCGTTTTGTTATTTTCCGATTCATTAAAGAAGCTGTTCGCAAAACTTGGAATTTTCTCTAATGCATAATACATCGGATCATAGCGATTACGCTCAACCGCAGCCATATCAGTCGCAAAAATTCTATCTGCTTTTGAAAGTAATAACGCTTTCGAGAATTTTTTACCGTGATTATTTTGAATATGCTGAATATGGGTGAACACCGCATTCAATACGTTCATTTGCGGAATACCGCCTTTTTCATCAACAAGCGATTGGTCATACACAAAGGCTAATTTGGTATTCACATTCGATTCTAAAATCGCCGTTAAATAATTCGGTAATTGACCCGATTTCTCATCATTACGCGTTCTAAAACCTTGCTCTGAATGTTCACCCGACGCATCGATAAACACGATATTCATTGGTGGTTTATCCGAATCTTTCGGGGTAAACGAAATATGCAATTCAAAATATTGGGTTTTATCGGTACTAGTGATTTTTTCCGTATGAATCACGTTATTAAAGCGGTCTTGTAAGTGATAAAAAAGCTCTTCTTCGGTATCAGTGGTTTTTGTTGTATCAAGATAAACCGTACCGCCTAAAAAATTTTTCATATAGTGCAATAGACTACCAATAATCCAGGTTTTGCCTGATGCTGGTTGGCCAAAGAACAACACATAATGTTTATTTTCTGCGTTGTTATTTAGCTCAGCTAAACGAATATGATATTCCTCGTCTGTTAACTCTTTCGTCACATCTCGAACATTTGAGCGTAGCTTTTTAGTTTCTGGCACATACTCATATCGATCTGCTGTAGGCTTCGCAAATAAATCGTCTAGTAAATTGTTTTGTGGCTCAGTTTCTGAGATCTCAAGATCTAGATTTTCACTCTCTACAACCGGTGCGTTCTCTGCATTTTTTTGCAAATCAACGCCTTCATTATCGAGAACTTCAACAATATCGTTCTCTTGTGCAAAAGGATTTTTACGCATTATCAACTCCTACATTGAACGACCAGATTGAATCGGTTTTACAGGCTCTTTTTCGTTGCGACCAAAGAAAACTAATAAACTTAAAATTACCGCCCAGTCAATAAAGAAGCAGAGAATAATAAATAGCGCACCAACTAATGGGTGATCGCCAAATGCTGATTTAAATGAGAAGGCAATTTTGCCGATCTCTTGGCTTTCGAAAGCCACCTTATCAAATTTAAATACAGCAGGATTGTTAATAAATTCTTGCGTTTTTGAACCGATTTCATTGATCGCATTCACTGCTTGTAAATTAGTCTTAAAGCCGTACTCTTTGATTAAGGTAGAATCTTGTAACATTTCATCGATCATATTGTTAATTTCCACCTGTTTTTTATGAGTAAACTCACGAATTGAATCCACTTTATCGTAATCTTTAGTGGTTAATTTACGGCGTGCGATTTGATCGATATTTTCTTGGTAACGTTGTGCTAACTCTGCAGGTTTAGCACGATTGCTAAACTCAGTTAGTTTTTCACCTAACACGGCTTCAATTTCTGCAATTAATTCTAATGCTCTTTTACCTAAACCAGGGCGAGCAGGATCAGTGATTTGACTAACTAGTTGTTGAGTTAAAGCTTCAACACGATTGCGTTTTTCTGAAATCTCAGGACTGAAGTTATCTAACGCTTTGTTAGTTGCATTTACAACATCATTTAATTGCTGTTTATGTTTTAATAATTCATCACGAAACAGCTGTTCTTTTTGGTATGTGGTGTAAATTGAGTTGAAATTCCCTGCAAAAGAGAAAAGTGATACAAAGAAATAAGCAATCATAAAGCCAATTACAGGCAATTTATTGATACGGCGCTGACCAACAAAAATCGTAAAGCCATACATTAACATTGTGATTGCAGCAGAAAATGCCCACGCGAGTGGTCTACCGAGTAAATCTTCAAAACCAATTGCGGTTTGGAAAAAACTGATTGCCATAAAGACAACTAATGGAATATGCACCCAGCCTGGGAGTTTGCGAGTTGTTGGTTTCATTTTGACCTCAAATATATAATAAAGAGTGCAAAGCATACCAAAAAAGCGCAAAAAAAAAACAACTCGAAATTTTTAATTTATTATAAAATTTACAAAAGAAATTTATTAAAAATTTCCTTATATACTTAGTGACAAGCGGCTCTTTTTACAAAAAAATTTTCACTCAGCACACTTTTTAAACACATTTGACCATACTATTTTACTGGTTCAGCATACGTATTTTTATATAATTCTCCCCCATCAACGAGGACTTATGTGGCAATCTGACTCAACAACAGCACCAATACGAATCGATCATTTTCAGCAATTAGCTGATGAAATTAAATCTCTACCTAATTTTGATAAGAATTTAACAGCTAATATTCGTATTTGCGTTCCACAATTATTGTTAGACGCATTAGAAAAGCAGATTACGCTAACCATTAATGCACAAAATATTTCGGAAGTGATAAGAGATATATTGCTTAAACACTGCTATGGTGTTGCCACCATTAATTATTTAAGAAAATATTATTTAGAGCTTGAATTAAGAAAACAACAAGATGACTCTAATTTATTAGAAGATGAAATCGGCAATGCTCGCATATCCTTTCGGCCTCAAATTAGTTTAAATAAACCAAATTTAGGCAAAAATTTGCATATTATTAAATTTTCTTGCCATTCTCGTTTAAAAGAAGATTTACTTAAATTAAGCCAAAAAGACAACACCACATTATCAGAATATATTCGTAGATTATTAATTTCTAAATTATTAGGTAAAACATTTTTGTTCGAATACGAAAATATTCAATTAATTGAACGTTATCACTATAGCTATTTCAACTATTACAATCTTTATGGGAGAGAAACAATGAACTATCAAATAGAAATCGGACAAGGAAATATTACAATAAGCAATGCTTATGCGAAAACATTGATTGTTTCAGTAGAGAAAAATTTAGAGCAACCTATGCTAGAAATATTACACACCTATTTAAATCATCAGAGATTTAAAGCGGTTATCCATAAAGGGTATGGATTTATCAAATGTTTTAATTTCAATAATGACTATATTTTAGCGATTAAAATTAAAGAGATAAACAACCAACAAGAAGCACAAGAATATCTTAAATTTTTCGATGATATTCCTTTCTAATTGAGGCAGTTATGTGGCTATCAATTAAAGAATTAGTTCAAAATGATGAAAAAGAAATTAAAATTGATTCGTTAGAGGATTTAAATAAATTTATACCGCTTTTGGAAGAGGTAAATAATTGTTATGAAGACTCTATTCGAGTCTGTTTACCTGAAGCAATTTATGAAAGTTTAAGCTATTTAATGGAACATTCATTTCATTCATCATCGGTAACAAATTATGTGCGAGATGTATTATTAGAGCATTGCTATGGTTCAACCACAATGCAATGTTTACGTGAATATGAATTGGAATTAGCTAGAAGAAAGAAAGCTATGGAAGACGACGAATACCCGCATGTTTACAACAGTGTTGCGCACAGCTTATATAAAATACGTACTAAATCATTGGGTAAAAATGATCATACGCTGAAATTAAACACCAGTATAAAGCTCAAACAAGATATAAAACTTTTAAGTGAGATAGAAAAAATATCAGTCTCTGAATATATCCGAAAAGTATTGATAGCACATTGTTTAGGTAATTCATTTATGGGCGAAATTGAATTTAGCGAAGAGTATTTTAAGCAAAAAGAGATTGATAATAATAATCCAAATAAAAGTAAACTATCGACTAATTTTGATAATGAAATTCCACTATAACAGGAGTAAATATGGAAACTTATTTTGTAATCTGTGCAATTATTTTTTTAATTACCTTTTTTAATATTTTACCTAAAAGAGGATTTGCTAATGCATTTGTAACTTCAACTCTGATGGGACTATTTTCCCTATCGCGTTTATAGGAATAATTTTATATAACATATATAGTAGCCTTAAACGCTAGGAGTTGAAATGGAAATTATATTAGTTATTGTTGCTATCATTTTTATCTTATGCATTTTTTCAATGAGAAATCAGCATAAAGTTGATATTGATTTCCAAAGTATTGTTACTCTAGGAATTGATAATCCAAGAATATTTTTCTCAAATTTATCTGACTCTATTTATTATGAACTAAGTTACTCTTCTCCACAGGAGCTACATTCTATTGTATTAGGTCGAATTATTGAAATAGCGATGGAAAAATATGGCTATTCAATGAGAAAAATTAATTCTATATTAAGAAATAATTCTATGGCATATAATACTGTATTTTATGGCGCGATAGGTATTGCTGAAAAAATATCTAAAGGTAATTAATACTTAATTTTGTCCCCAAATAGCCCAATCTTGGGCTATTTCATCTCACCCTTCAAAATTTCCAACACTTTTTCCATATCGGGCATAATATTTTCCCATAGATTAAAGGCATGGGCCGCTTGGCCGACTAACATACCCAAGCCATCTTGGCATTCTGTTGCACCTTGCGAGCGGGCATAGTTTAAGAATGGCGTTTGCTGTTCTTTGGCATATTGCATATCGTAAACTTTGGTTTGATTAAAGGTCGATTTTGGTAGTTCTACATATTTACCTTGTAAGCCGAGTGATGTGGCATTAATAATTAAATCAAAAGATTGTGCGCCAATTTCTTCTAAACAAGCGGTCTGAATATTGCCAAATTTTGCGAACTTTTCTGCTAATTCAACCGCTTTTTGATGAGTGCGGTTATAGAGAGTAATTTGTTGCTCTGCTTGTAGTAGCGGATAAAGCACGCCTTTGGTTGCGCCGCCTGCACCTAAAATTAATACTCTTTGATTTGGGATTAGCCAACCTAAGCGTTCTAAATCGGATTTTAAACCGAATCCATCGGTATTATCCGCATACAAACGCCCATCATCTAAACGTTTTAGAGTATTACAAGCTTCTGCCAATAAACAGCCTTCGCTATGCACATCCGCAAGGGCAAAAGCACGCTCTTTAAACGGTGCAGTGATATTAGCTCCCTTTGCGCCTTCGGCAAAAAATTGCTGTAACTGTTGCTCAAATTGCTGTTCATCCCCCAATTTTGCTACATAGCTAATATTTTTAGCGGTTTGCTCTCCAAAAAGCTGATGAATACGGGGCGACTTACTTTGGGCAATCGGGTTACCCCATACAGCATATTGCGAAGGTTGGTGCATAGATTATCCTTGTCTAAAAATATGTTGGCTAAAAATATCTCTAATCTCTGAAGGGCTCGTTCTACCTAAAGTTGGCTGATCGACCACAGGAAAATCTTCGCCAAATTGACTAATAACTTCCTGCGCGGTTCGACACGGCGGAAGTGTAGTGAGATTAGCACTTGTAGAAGTTAGAGCAAAACCTGTTGCATCACAAATGTCCACAACCGCAGGCACTTGGCATAGGCGTACTGCTATGGTATCAAATTGCCCTGTTAAATATTTCGGCGTATTTGGATTAGCAGGCATTACCCAAGTGATTGCTTGATCGCTAATCTGCTCAAAGCGTTGCCACTCTGTTTCAGAAAGTTTAGTTTGATCGATATAAGGTAGTAATAGCTCGGTATTCGGTGCAATTAAGATTAATCCTTTTTCTTCAGGACGATTTTTTAATTTTAATAAAGATCTGACCGCTTGTTCGCTATTAGGATTACAGCCTAAGCCGAATACAGCTTCTGTTGGGTAAGCAATTACTTGATCTTGTTTGAGTTTTTCGATTATTTCAGAGAGAGAATACATATTACTACGTAGGGGCGAATGGCAATTCGCCCATTTATTTTTCCAATAGGGCAAATTGCAATTTGCCCCTACGATAATGTTAAAGATTACTTTCAAACAAATGCTGGCAATGCTTATTGGCGCATAGATACATCTGTTTACCACGAACTTTCTTTTCAGTTACGAGTGGATAATGACATTTTGGGCAACTTATTTCAATCGGTTTTGACGGCAGTGTAAATTTACACTCTGGGTAGCCTGTGCAACCATAAAAATGTTTGCCAGAACGCCCGATACGTTCTACTAATTTGTGTTTCTTACATTCAGGACAATCAAACTCTTCGCTCTGTTCAGGCTCATCGTGAACAGTAAAATGGCATTCTGGATAGTTGCTACAGCTAATGAAAATCCCAAAGCTCCCCTGTTTTAATTGCAAGAAGGAATGGCACTCAGGGCAGATCTCATCAAGCGTTTTTATAACACGATTAGTCTGCTGTAAAGGCTTTAGATAGTCGCATTTAGGATAAGCACTACAACCTAAAAATAGCCCTTGCTTGCCACGTTTGATTTGCAAAGGCGACTGACATTCAGGGCAAAGTTCGGCTTGTTTAGTTGACTTAAATAAGCTCATCAACAACCTGCTATTTATTTAATAATTCAAACTTAATTACAAAGAAATCATTATCTTGTGGATAGATATCTTTAATCACTTGCTTTAGCTGATCAAGGGTCATATTTTCTTGTTTAGCGTGTGTTTCATTAAGCTGTTCAAAATGAATTGGGGTGACTGAAAGCACACGAATATTGGCAAACCAGCGATCATCTTCATAAGTCGAAACACTGAGTTCCTGTTGTGGTTGGAAATAGGATTCTGATTTATCTCGAATAGTAATGGTCTTTTTACCGCTTACAATATCCGCTTCAAAGCGTTCAAAAAAAGTAATTTTATTGTTAGTCATAGTCATTGTAATCCACATCAAGTAAATGGCTGAAATGATCGTTATAAAAGCCGTGACTGACCATATAACGCCACATTTTTTGTTTGGCTTTTATATCCCATTGGTAGGGGCGTTTTTTCTCAAATAGCTGTTCGGCAATATCAAACCAATCAATATCGCCCTCTTCTTCAAGTATGGCAATTTCTTGAGAAATAATCCAATCTTTTACACCACGTTGTTTTAATTCTTGCTTAACACGTAATGGACCATAGCCTTGATTCGCGCGATAACGGGCATAAGCTCGGCAAAAACGTTCATCACTTTGCCAATTATGTTGTTGTGCCTGTTCTATGGCTTTATCGATTTCATCACTTTCATACTCTTTTAATTTGAGTTTTCGGCGCAATTCAAGTTCGCTGTAATCCCGTTTTGAGAGTAGATAAACCACATAGTTTAGGGCAGTATATTTATGAGTCATTATTTTTTGTTATCGTTAAATAGCAAAAATGCGGTTTATAAAAACCGCATTTTGTTGATGTTATGCTATTAGATTATAGCTCTTCTTCGTTGAATTCGCTTTCATCAAAATCCACATTTTCGTCTTTACCTGTGTTAGCCACTAAGGTGCTTTCAGGATTTGCAAGTGCAATCGCGCGAATATCTTGTTCAATCTTATCTGCAATTTCAGGATTATCTTTTAACCATTTCACTGCATTATTTTTACCTTGACCGATCTTAGTACCGTCGTAAGAGAACCATGCACCTGATTTGTTGATAAAGCCGTGAGCTTCTGCAAGAATAAGTAATTCACTCATACGAGAAATACCTTGACCATACATAATATCAAATAGAACTTCACGGAATGGTGGAGCGACTTTGTTTTTAACCACTTTTACTTTGGTTTCGTTACCAATGATCTCATCGCCATCTTTTACTACTCCAGTACGGCGAATATCTAAACGCACAGAAGAGTAGAATTTAAGAGCATTACCACCGGTTGTGGTTTCTGGGTTACCGAACATTACACCAATCTTCATACGGATTTGGTTGATGAATACCACTAAGCAGTTTGTGTTTTTAATGTTAGCGGTTAATTTACGTAACGCTTGCGACATTAAACGTGCTTGTAAGCCCATATGAGAATCACCCATATCGCCTTCAATTTCCGCTTTTGGTGTTAATGCAGCAACAGAGTCCACAATGATTACATCAACGGCACCAGAACGAACTAACGCATCACAAATTTCTAATGCCTGTTCACCGTTATCTGGTTGTGAAATTAATAACTCACCTGTATTTACCCCTAAATTACGCGCATAAACAGGGTCTAAAGCGTGTTCCGCATCGATAAAAGCACAAATTTTACCTGTTTTTTGTGCTTGAGCGATTAAAGATAAAGTTAGGGTTGTTTTACCTGATGATTCAGGTCCGAAGATCTCAACGATACGCCCCATAGGTAAACCGCCAATACCTAATGCAAGGTCTAAGCCGATAGAACCCGTTGATACAGCTTCAATATCTAAAGTTTGTGTATCGCCCAGTTTCATAATTGAGCCTTTACCAAATTGTTTTTCAATTTGAGCAAGGGCAGCAACCAGCGCTTTCTCTTTGCTTTCTGGATCAGTTTGTTTTACTACTGCAGGGGTATTTTTAGATTTTTTCTCAGCCATAATGCTTTCCTTTATCTTACTTTTCTGTAGAACTAGACGAAGATTTCATCCAGTATTTGTTCGGGGTAATTAACTGTATATTATTATACTGGTAAGTCATACAGTTTCAACTGTTTTTTTCAATTTTTTCGATCAATATCACAAAATTTTTTGAAATTTGCAAAATTATCTTATGCAGCCGTTGCACAAATCGAAAAGTCTGATCTATACAATCCAATGATCATTTACATATTACCCTAAGGACATAGTTTACATTCATTAGATGGATTATACCAATAAGTGGCTAGCTTAATTTTCTTTTCTCAATCATTTTTGACCCGAAAAAATGAAAACAGTTAACCACATCTAAAATATCCCCTAAATTTTAATTCTCTAGCAATAAAAAATAGATACAAAAAAGCGGTAAGATTTGCAAAAAATTTGCAAAAGCTTACCGCTTGCGGGGTGTTTATGTTTTAATCAAAACACAAAAAATTAGTTCTTACCAAAAATCTTTTGGTCTAATGATAATTTTTCAGCACCTGTAAATACGAATGCTAAGAATAATACTGAATACATTGCCGCTAATTCACCACGATTTAACATAGGCTGGAAAATGTTACCTTGCGCACCGTGAACGATGAAATAAGCATAAGCCATCATACCGCATAATAAGAACGCTACTGGGCGAGTAAATAGACCTAATGCAAATAAGATACCGCCAACGATTTCTAAAATAGCAGCAAAGCCCATTTGTGACATTAACTCAACGCTACCGTTACCGCCAGTCATTGAAACTGGGAATTCGAAGAATTTCGCTGTGCCGTGTAATAGGAACATATAACCAACAACAACACGAATTAATAAAAATGCTGCTGGACGTAGGTTTTCTAACATTTGATTCATAAAGTTTCCTTAAACTAAATTTGTTTTCTAGGTTAAAATAAAAAAGAGCAAGTAGATAGATTACTTACTCAGAATACTGAACATTCTAAATGTTTTTTCTCTGCTAATCATTATTAGATTACTTAATTCACTCTTTAGTAAAACTTAATAAAGGTATAATAATGTACGATTATAAAGCTATGAATGTGTTTGTTGAAGTCGTTGAGCAAGGCTCTATGCAAGCAGCAGCAGACAAATTACATACAACACCTTCGGCAGTAACTCAATCTATTCAAAAATTAGAACATCATCTAAAAATTAAGTTACTTAATCGCACCACCCGTAAATTATCTCTCACTGAAGCCGGTAAAGCTTTCTATCAACACGCTGCACAAATGCAGAAAAGTGCCGAAGAAGCAATTAAAAGCATTGAGTTGTTGCGTTCTCAGCCTGTTGGCCAGCTCAATATTACTTGCGTAACAGGTATGATGGATAGCTTAATGCTGAAAGCATTTAAATCAATGATTGATAACCATCCAGAATTTCATCTTAATCTATCCTTTGATGATAAAGTCGCAGATCTGTTTGAACAACGCATTGATATTGCGATTCGAGCAAGAGCGGATAATTTAGATGATAATATGATTGCGCGCCATATTTTAGATTCTGAGTTTTTAATTGTTGGACATCGTGATTATTTTACTGAAAAAGGCATACCTAAAACATTAGATGAACTCGCTCAAGCAGACTGGATTAGCTTTTCAAATAACCGCTATTCTTCACTTAATCTAAAAAATGGTTTCGAAAGTGTTGAGATAACGCCCGATTATCGTATTAGTTGTAATAGCTTATATGCGAGTCGAAATTTAACAATGAATGGCTTAGGCATTTCAATTCAATCAAAAATGGGAATTGAAAAGTTCCTAAAAAGTGGCGAACTTGTTCAGATTTTTCCCGAATGGAAATTGGATAAGGTGCCATTATATATGGTTACAATGCAGAGAATCCAGTCAGAGAAAGTACGCATTGCCTGTGAATTGATTGTCGATTTTTTTGAAAAGTATAAAGCTGAACATTAAAAAATTGGGGCATATCATTATGATATGCCCCATTGTTTTATGCTTTTTTACCGAACTGATTTCCGATAATAAATGCAACTAATCCAATCGCTAGCGAAGGAACAATTGCGTGGAAACTTAAAATTTTAATGCCAAATGATGTCATAATCACATAGCTTGCTAATCCGCAAATCATTGAGCAGATCGCACCGCTTGCATTTGCTTTCTTCCAGAATAATCCAAAAATGATTACCCATAAGAATGTCGCTTCTAAGCCACCAAGTGAAAGTAGATTTAACCAAATCAACATATCTGGCGGATTAAATGCCGCAAAGATCAGTAGAACACTGATTGTCAATGTCGTCATTGTCGATAATTTTTGAATTTTCTTCTCATCTTTAATCGCATTTGGTCTTACCGCCAAATAGAGATCTTTAATTAGCGTTGAAGATGACTGAATCAGCATTGAATCGATAGTCGACATAATCGCAGCCATTGGTGCTGCTAAGAAAATACCAGCCACAGCAGGCGGAAGAACTTGCATCATTACGGTTGGAATTATTTGGTCACCAATTTTTAAATCAGGTACAACAACTCGCCCAAGCACACCCGCTAAATGCATACCAAACATCAATACAGAAACAACGATTGTCCCAATAATTAACGCACGATGTAAAGCTTTACTATCTTTATACGCCATACTACGCACGGCAAGATGTGGTAAACCGATTAAACCAAAACAGACCAATACCCAGAATGATGTCATAAAGGTAAAGTCTAATGGGCGTTCATCAATACCATAAGGCTGAGTAAGCTGTGGATTGATGGCTTCAAGCTGAATCATCGCATTTTCCACACCGCCAATAGCATAAATCACACCACCAAGCAGTAATAGAGTACCGACAACCATTACCATACCCTGAATAGTATCGGTCAGTACAACTGCTCTAAAACCACCAATAAAGGTATAAATTCCAACAGTTACCGCAAAAATAAGAACCGCTGATTGATATGAAATACCAAGCACTGTTTCAAGCAAACGCCCTGCACCAATAAATTGCACCGTCATCATTGCAAAGAATGAGAGTAGCAATGCAAAGCTTGCGATCCATACCACGAATTTATTTTGGTAGCGATGTAACAATAAATCGTTGATTGTAACGCTATTAGTCTTACGCGCTAAAATCGCAATTTTTTTACCCACTACGCCCAAACTAAGTAATACTGTCGGAACTTGGATCATCGCAAGTAATACCCAGCCTAAACCGTATTTATAAGCGGCGCCAGGTCCGCCAATAAAACTACTTGCACTAACATAGGTTGCAGCAGTTGTCATCGCAAGCACAAAGCCCGACATCGAACGGCCACCAACGTAGTATTCATTTAAAAAACTACCTTTTTGACGCTGACGATAAGCGTGATAAGCCACCCCAAATACAAACACAAGATAAGCAATTAGGGGTAATAACATTTCCATACTCATTACTCTGATTCCTCCAAGTCGATATCCTTATAGACTTTCTTAATGACGATAGTTGTTAACAGCACTAATAGTATCGGCATATAGATGCAAGAGAGCTCAAACCAAATCGGAAATCCGATTAGCCCTCGACCTTCTGGAGCAAAATAGGCACCGCCTACCCAGCCTAGAATATAGAAAAGTGTCAGCCACAAAGCCCAACGGACTTCTTTGGCTATCTGTTGTGTGTTTTTCACGTTGTGTTTCTCCTTTTGTTTTAAAATAATTTTTTATAATCCAAGTTGTTTAAATAATTTCTGCTTTTGATCA
This sequence comes from Pasteurellaceae bacterium LFhippo2, assembly GCA_029852775.1. Taxonomy (GTDB): domain Bacteria; phylum Pseudomonadota; class Gammaproteobacteria; order Enterobacterales; family Pasteurellaceae. Next base: position 12,052 of record LEKJ01000022.1, on the reverse strand, counting down.
TCATTTAAAACTCTGTACTCACCACTACCTAAATTTCCTAATTGAAAATGGCCAAGCCCAACACGAATTAAACGCAATGTAGGGAAGCCAATATGCGCCGTCATACGACGTACTTGACGATTTTTTCCTTCAGAAATTTTCAGCTCAATCCACGATGTCGGAATCGATTTTCTCTCTCGGATTTTTGGCGCTGTTTCCCAATTAAATTCAGGATCAGCGATACTACATACCTTGGCAGGCTTTGTTAAACCATCTTTTAGTTCAACGCCTTTACGTAGTTTATCAAGATCTTGCTCTTCAGGAGATCCATCCACTTGTACCCAGTAAGTTTTTTCCTTTTCAAATTTAGGATTTGCCAAGCGATGTTGAATCTCGCCATTGTTGGTCAGCAATAGCAAACCTTCACTATCACGATCTAAGCGACCAACAGGATACACATTTGGAATCGGGATAAAATCTTTGAGAGTTTGACGGTTTTGATCGTCTGTGAATTGAGTTAGTACATCGTAGGGTTTATTCAATAACACGACGATAGTCTCAGCAAAAGAAAGGGCTGGTTTTTTAGGACGTGGTTTAAAGGTACGTTTTTGAGAAAAAGGTTGTTTCATTTTGGTTTTTATTTACGGGCGTACGCAGTACGCCCCTACGAATGAGCATTATTTTAAAGAATGTAGGGGCGTACTGCGTACGCCCGCCAGATCAACGCCAATATTACAATTTCACCGGCTCAATAATTTCGCTTGGATAGCAACCCAATACTTTTAAGTAACTGGTTACTTTCTCAAGCTCTGCCAATGCCTTTTGGGTATTTTCCGAGTGAATATTCGCTTCTAATTCCACATAGAACATCTCTTCCCAAGGCTTGCCATAAATTGGTCGAGATTCTAGTTTCATCATACGGATACCGTGAGTTTTAAACACCATTAAGGCATCAACTAACGCACCAGCTTGCTGAGTTGTGGTCATTAATAACAATGTCTTAGTTTGAACCTGTGGCGACACTTTCACTGGATCTTTCGCAAGCACAATAAAGCGTGTGATATTGTTTTTCTGGTTAGCAATATCCGTCTTAACCACTTCTAAGCCATATAATTTACCGCCATCTTCATTGCCTAACGCCACACAATTTGGCTGATTTAAACGAGCCACCATCTGCATTGCGTGGGAACTACTTTCACAATAGTGAACGTGAACTTTATCTAAGCTCTGAATAAATTGACTACATTGTTGCGCTGGCTGTGGATGAGTATAGATCGTATCAATTTCTGCTAAATCGATCTGCTGTGGGGAAAGTACACAATGCTTGATCGGGTAAGCCAATTCACCGACTAACGCAAGATCCGTATGTTGAAGCAGATCATAAACTTCATTGATCGATCCCGACGTGGTGTTTTCTAATGGCAATACCCCAAAATCCGCTTCACCACGCTGTACTTTTTCAAATACCGCATCAAAAGATTCACAGCTTAACTCGATAAGAGAATCTTGATACTTCTTCGCAAATTGACGAGAAGCCAAATGCGAATAAGAGCCGTGCATCCCTAAAAAGGCAATGGTAGTACTCTGCTCTTTGATTTCGTTTAACTTATTTTGTAAGTAATTTTGTTGAGTTAATACTGAATCTTCAATAATACGTTGGAAGATTTGGGTCACATATTGCGGATCTAGCTGATAGTTTTCCGCTTCTGCATAGTTTACTAATTCTTGTAATAGTTGCTTTTCACGCACCACATCACGCAAAGGCTTTTGAGTGATCTCTTTACTACGCACCACATCATAAGCAAGGCGATGACGCTCTGAAAGTAGTTTTAATAGATCACGATCCACCTGCGTAATACGGTGACGAATATCCAATAAATCTAAAGACATATATTCCTTTTATTCGGGTAATAGATAGACAAGCGGTCGAATTTGCGAGATTTTTTGAAATTATATAGCAACTGCACAAAATATTTTCTTATACCCTCTCCCGTTTACGAGAGAGGGACAGGCCGAAGGCTCGTCAGAACCGTAGGTCAGGGGGAGGGTCATTTGCAAAATATCATCGGTAGCTTCCCCTCTCTCTGCAAAAATTGCTGAACGCAATTTTCGCTGTCTCTCTCCCATAGGGAGAGAGTTAATTAATCAAAATTTTTGATTTGCGTAGCTCACGTAATACGTTCTTATACCATCTCCCGTTTACGGGAGAGGGACAAACCGAAGGCGCGTCAGCACCGCAGGTCAGGGAGAGGGTAATTTGCAAAATATCCCAGAAATATCAACCGCTTGTAAAATTAATTAACACTGTATTGTACTGTTACCGCTAAACGCACTTTTTTATCTATCGCTGAAGTATCATTGATATTTGCGCTATCGTCATTCGGGCTCGCCGATTTAATTTCAAATGAATCTTCCGAAGCAGATTTTAAAGCACCTACTTTTACATTACTGGTTTTAGTAAATTCAACGGCTTGTTCATTCGCATTTTGAGTCGCTTTAGCAATTAACTCTCTCTTAACGTCATTTAAGTTTTCAAGATAATAACTAGGCTGATCAAATATAATTGTATTATTTACTGCGCGAATATCTTGAATGCCAGCTAATGCTTTTTTGATTTTATCTAACTCTTTGCTTGAAACCGTAATATAACGCGTTGCGTAGAAACCATTCGCTTTGCCTGCATCAACATACTCTTCAACTTGAATCGGTTTTAAATCGAAATTGTCTTGACTAAAACCTTGCACAACAAGGAATTTAACTAAAGTACCGATTTGTTCTTTATTGAAATCAGTCGCTTCTGAATAAGTTTTACCCCAAGCTTTAATCCCCACACGCCAAGTTGCTAAAGTTGCTTTATATTCAGCTTCAGCTACACCTTTCACAGTGATAACACCTGATTGAGATTGCGATACTGCACTTTGTGTTGATTGATTATCGAGTTTAAATTGCCCATTTAATACAAAAGCGCCACCGACTAAACCTGCAGCTAAAATTACACTTGAGAAAATGGATGAAATTGAATTTGACATAATTATTTGCCTTAAATATAAAAAATTGGTCCGATTTTACTGAGTTGAGCAGAAAAAGCAAAGAAAAACGAGAGCCAAAGCTCTCGTTTTTTATAATAAATTGGAATTATACAATACCTTTATGTCTTAACAACGCGTCTAAACTTGGCTTACGGCCACGGAAGCGTTCAAATAACACCATTGGCTCTTCTGAACCGCCACGGGTTAAGATGTTATCTAAGAAAGACTGCCCAACTTCACGGCTGAAAATGCCCTCTTCTTCAAAACGTCCGAAAGCATCTGCCGAAAGTACTTCCGCCCATAAATAGCTGTAGTAACCTGCCGCATAACCGCCTGCAAAGATATGGCTAAAGCTATGCGGAGTACGTACGAAAGTTGGCGAAGTAATCACTGCCACTTCTGCTTTTACTGCTTTTAAGGTATCCATTACTAAGTTTTCACGTGGTTGTGCCATATGTAAACGGAAGTCGAAGATACCAAATTCAAGCTGACGTAACACAAACATTGCCGCTTGGTAGTTTTTCGCTTTGAGTAATTGCGTTAATTTCTCTTTCGGTAATGGTTCGCCTGTTTCGTAGTGGCCAGAAATAAAGGCTAGCGCTTCTTCTTCCCAACACCAGTTTTCTAAGAATTGGCTAGGTAGCTCTACTGCATCCCACGGAACACCATTAATCCCCGCCACATCGGCCACATCAATTTCGGTTAACATATGATGAATACCGTGACCAAATTCGTGGAATAGAGTAGTTACTTCATCGTGAGTAAATAGCGCTGGTTTATCACCAATCGGCTTATTGAAGTTACACGTTAAATAAGCCACTGGCGTTTGTAATGAACCATCTGCAAGGCGCTTTTGACCAATACAGTCATCCATCCACGCACCGCCACGTTTGTTTTCACGCGCGTATAAATCTAAGTAGAATGAACCACGCAAGCGGTCGGTTTCATCAAAAATATTGAAAAAACGCACATCTTTGTGCCAGGTATCCACATCAAACTGCTCTTCAATACGTAAACCGAAGATACGTTTCATTAATTCAAATAAGCCTGAAAGTACGCGATTTTCGGGGAAGTAAGGACGAAGTTCTTCGTCATTAATCGCATATAACGCTTGTTTCTGTTTTTCGCTATAGAAACCGATATCCCACGGCTCAATATCCGTTACGCCATACTCTTTCTCAACAAAGGCACGTAATTCCGCTAATTCTTTTTCGCCCTGTGCTTTTGAACGCTGTGCTAAGTCTTCTAAAAACTCAATCACTTGTTTTGGACTTTCCGCCATTTTGGTTGCAAGAGAATAGTCCGCATAGGTTTCAAAACCTAATAAATTCGCTAACTCTAGGCGTAGTTTTAATTTCTCATCAATATTAGCCGAGTTATCCCATTTACCTGCGTTTGAACCTTGGTCTGACGCACGGGTTGCATACTCTTTATAAACCATTGCACGTAATTCACGGTTTTCACAGTAAGTTAAAACAGGATAATAGCTTGGGAATTCTAAAGTAAAGCGATAGCCTTTTTGTCCTTTGCTCTCTGCTGATAATTTTGCAGCCTCTAGTGCTGATTCTGGTAAACCTTTTAATTGTGCTTCATCAGTAACCACAATATCCCAGCCCATTGTTGCATCTAGCACATTGTTGCTGAATTGTGAGCTAAGTTCTGATAAACGCGCAGTCACTTCACCATAGCGTTTTTGTTTATCTGCGGGTAGAGAAATCCCCGATAATTCAAAATCACGTAGGCTATTTTCAATGGTTTTTTGTTGCGCTTTTGAATAGCTTGCAAATTCAGGACTATTTTTTAATTTTACATAGCCTTGATATAAACCTTGGTGTTGGCCCGCCCAAGTGCTGTATTCAGAAAGTAGCGGTAAGCAAGCTTGATAAGCTTCACGCAATTCAGGTGAGTTTTTTACGCCATTTAAGTGACCAACAGGCGACCACGCACGCGAGAATTTATCCCCAGCGATGGCTTGTGGTAAGTAGAAGTTTTCCCAAGTTGGATTTTCGATTTGAGCAACCGCTTCAATCACATCGCGGCACTCTTTGATTACCGCTTCAACGGCTGGTTGAATATGTTCTGCTTTGATTTGTGAAAAGGCAGGTAAACCTGTGTAGTTTAAAAGTGGGTTATTTGACATTTTATTTCCTTGATCAATAAAAACGTCCAGATAGATTAGGGCGTTTAGGGGAAAAATCAAGGGATAATTAAAAAAGTGGTGCAAAAGCACAAGCCAAGCACCACAAAATTTAGGGTGGAGTTTAGTTAGAGATTTTTATTATTATTTAATTTTTTTCGCAAGCATTGTCGCAAAACGCATTTTAAGGCGGTTGCCGTTTGCATCGGTTTTATGTAATTCGCCTAAATCTTCGTTATATTTAACCAGTTCCCAATCTTGATAGTAATTGCTCAATTTCCCTTCTGCAAAAGTGAAAGAAAATGGCATCGGGCAAGGATATTCTTCAGTACTCATTGCACACACAATCAAATTATATCCGCCAACTTTCGTGTTAGCCTGCATATTTTCGATAATCGCAGGGATACGATCTCGCTCTAAAAACATCATTACCACTGTTGAGATAATAAGATCGTATTCGCCCTGTACTGTCGCATCATTAATATCATACACACCCGTTCGGATATTCTGCATCTGCTCTTGCTGAATAATTTGATTTAAAAAGTCGATACTCTGTTGGTTGTAATCTAATGCATCAACATCAAAACCTAATTTATTCAAATAGAGTGAATTGCGTCCACGTCCACAACCTAAATCAAGCACCTTGCCTTGCTGAATATAGTTTGTGGCATTTAACACTTCAGAATGGGTTCGAGTAAGATTGTATTTTTGACTAAAGTAATCGGCAGGATTAATTGAATTTGGTATAGCTGACATAGAGAAATTCCCTGTAAAAATAAACTGAAAATATCTTATGCCTTTCTTTTTTATCAAGCAATAAAAAACCCGACTAAAATAGTCAGGTTTTAATGGTTCGTTGATTTGGGTCAAGTTATAACTGAATTCAGCTTATTGGAAAAGTCTATCGATAAGCAGTGACACAAATCGAAAATTTTGACTCCAGTACAACCTGATAACATCCTTTACATCGTAACCCGAAGACATCGTTTACATTCCGAGTAAACTATCGTTAAACATCCATTTGGTTTCCAATAAACTTTAGGTTCTACATCTCAACCGCTTTAAACTGTCTTGCAAAATAGACCAAGCTATCTTTTGGCTCAACTTCAATCTGAGATAGTTTTACAAGAAAGATGGTATGCGTGCCCACAGGATGAGTATCAACAATATCCCCAACTAACGAAGCTATCGCCCCTTTAAGCATTGGTTGTTGATCTTGGCTTTCTAACCACAGCTCCCACTCAAAACGCTCTTCCATTGTGCTTGGCAACATACAAGCGAAGTGCTTTGCCAGCTCTTCTTGCTCTGGGTTTAACACATTCACACATACTTTGCCATTTTGCTTAATCACATCGTGTAACTCACTCGATTGATTAATGCAGAATAATAACGTCGCAGGGCTATCCGTTACTGAACAAACTGATGAAACCGTTAAACCAACTTTACCTACAGAACCATTACTTGTCACAATACTGACTGCGGAAGATAAATGCGCCATCGCATCTCTAAATTGTTGAGAAAATTCAGGGATTGCCGACATAACTACTCCTTCCAAATTACGTGACATTCACGCTGATCTTCGCCTTCTGGAATATGGTGAGAAATTAAGAAACGCGCGAATACATCATCGATCTCATCTTGATCGTTATATAAACTTACCCATACTTCTACAAATGCATCTGGATCGATTAAGGTACCAATCTCTTGATCCCAGCTGTCGCTTGTTTCAACAATTTCCACACCGCCACGCTCTTCGAATTGTAGATTAAAAAGCAGAATATCGGCAGGATCCAAGTTCTCTGGCGCCATTTCAAGAAAAGTGTCGTAAGCAATATCAATCGCTTCATCTGGGGTTAATTTTGTCATTATTTATCCTTAGAAAGTGAGAACTTTGTCGGCTTCTATCGTCCAGTCCGCAAGTTCAACTAAAGTGCTAATTGTTACACCATCGGCAAGTTTTAAATCTGTGATACCGCGTGCAGTTGCGCAAGTTTTGCAAAGGCGAACTTCAGCACCTTGCGCAGTTAAAATTTCAATCATCTGTTGTGCGTGATAGCTTTCAGCAGGATTCTGGTTTGCAAGCCCTGCCACAACCGCATCAGACATTAAAAACAGCTTAATCTGGGCTTTATGTTGTTCTTGAAGTTGTACCGCAAGACGTAAACCACTAAAGAAAGTTTCGTTACCATAAGGTGCTGAATTGATAATAAACAGAATTTTTTGCATAGAATCCTCCAAAAGAATCATTACAAGGGGTTAGATTATAGCGTTTTTTTGCAAATTTACTACGCCCTACGTCTATAGCCAACCATAGCCAGTAAGGACGCAATTACCATCATTAATCCGCCAAACCATAGCGCGCGCACATAAGGCTTATAGTGCAAGCGGAAAGCGTATTCATATTTTCCTAATTTATCGCCCATAACAATATAGAGATCATCAAAACCGTAATGGGCTAAGCCCACTTCCGCCATTGTCATAGTACGCACATCATAGTAACGGCGTTCAGGGTAAACTGTTGCAATTTGTTCGCCTTGCTGGGTGCGAATCACAAAAGTCGCTTTTTCTGACGTATAGTTTGCGCCGATTTCGTTATCAAACTTCACATATTCAAACTGAATATTTGCCAGCTCCGCACTTTCTGATGGTTTTAAACGTACGCCCTTTTCATCGCCATAATAGCTATTCATCATCGCCCCAACAACCGCAACCGCAAAGCCGATATGCGCCAAACGCATTGCAAGGGGTCTGATTTTCCACATTTTTTGCGAATAAGGGAAATGGGTCAGAATAATCCAAATTGCTAGGCTAATAAAAATTGTCGGTAAAATCTGGATAGTATGCACATTATGATAACGCAAGGTATGCCATACCAACAGCAAACTTAAGCCGATAGCCACAGGCAGTAATCCCACTTGGAACAGCACTTGTCTGCTTGGAATCGTTTTCCAACGCAATACTGTGCCCAATCCCATAATACTCAATAGCAACAGAGCCAAAGGCGAAAAGATGCTATTAAAATAGGGCGCGCCCACAGAGATAGAACCTAAATCTAACGCTGTGAAGATCATCGGGTAGAAAGTGCCTAAAATTACCACGCTACAAGCCAGCGCAAAGAGTCCATTAATCAGTAAAAACGCAGTCTCTTTGGAAAAGAGCTTAAAGCGCACATCCCCTTGCCAGAGATTGACTCTTAACGCAAACAGCGCAAGAGCTATCGCGCTAATGGTAAAAAAGAGTAATAGGATTGCAATACCACGATCCGCATCCACTGCAAAAGCGTGTACCGAAGTAAGCACACCAGAGCGCACAATAAAGGTACCAAGCAGACTTAGCGCAAAAGCGAAAATCGCAAGTAGAATTGTCCAGTAGCTGAAAATACCACGTTGCTCGCTCACAATTAAGCTATGAATTAATGCGGTTCCCAATAGCCACGGCATCAATGATGCGTTCTCAACAGGATCCCAAAACCACCAACCGCCCCAGCCTAATTCGTAGTATGCCCACCACGCACCTAGCATAATCCCTGCGGTTAAAAAACCCCAAGCGATCATTGTCCAAGGCCGAATCCAACGTGCCAAAGCATAATCGACAACGCCCCCTAAAAGAGCGCTACAGATCATCGCAAAACTGACCGCAAACCCAACATAGCCCAAATAGAGCAAAGGCGGATGAAAGATTAAGCCTACATCTTGCAACATCGGATTTAAATCGCGTCCTTCAGGCACAACTGGAAAAGCTCGCTCAAAAGGATTCGAAACCAATGCAATAAACAGCGCAAAGCCAAGAATAATTAAGCTCAAAAAGGCCAGAGTTCGATTGGCAAACAAGCGGTCGATTTTGCGCGAAAAAATGCAAAATACCCCCGTCCACAGCGCAAGGGCTGTCATCCAAAACAGCATCGAGCCTTCGTGTCCCCCCCAAGTGGCAGAGAATTTAAAAAAGGATGGAAGCTGACTATTTGAATGGGATGCCACATAGCCAACACTGAAATCATCGGTTAAAAAGGCATAGGCTAAAGCCCCAAAAGATCCAAGCGCCAATAAGGTTTGTAGTGCGCTTAACAGTGGATTAAATGCTAAATAGTGTGGCTGTTTGCGCACTTCGCCCCATAGCGAAAGCACAACCTGCAAACCAGACACACCCACTAATAAAATTAAACAAAAATAGCCCAATTCGGGAAACATAATTTATCCATATAATATATTGAAATTTGCTGGCGCGAGCGTCTCGCTCGTGCCAGTATCAATGATCAAGATGATTTGCTAAATATTCACGGTGTTGGCGACTTTGAAACGGCACAATTGTAATCACTTTACCCTGCTTTAACAGCTGATAAAACTGCGGAAAATTAAAGGTTTCCGATTCACAATCTTGTGTATCATTACGAGTATAAAGCTGAGTTAACCGTTTAACTTTTTCCTGCTTATCGCCACGACAATAGTAACATTCTGCGTGGTTTTGTTTATCCAAAACATACACATTAAAGCTTTTATCAGGATTATCCTCAAAGAAAAATTGTAGGAAACCTTCACTCGCAAAATTGCAAATTTCTCTTGGAATCGTAACCTTATTCTGCAATTCAGGTGCTTCGTCATCTTCTTGAATAATTTCCTTCAAGCCAAGGCGCTTATCAAATACTAAATGCCATTTTTTCCCAGCAATTTTCAATGTTTGTGAAGGGGCTTTCTGGAAAATCGCTCCCGTTTGGACAGTAATACAACGGCCAACAAGCCCCATCATTAATTTTTGTAACTCTAAATTGAATAGATGACTGTAGCTAAACACATTCACGGATTCTGGCGGTGCTGAGTTACGATAAATCTTATTCGAAATAAATTTTAATGCCTGTAAAACCGCATCGTTACCTTCAAAGTGCTGAGTCATTATTTCATTCCACATATTGCGGTAAATAATGCTAATTTGCCCTATCACTTCTTGTTCTGATGAAGTCAAATTAAATAACTTAATCAACGAACCGTCCATTTTATCCGCTGATAAGCTACGAGTCGGATCCTTAATCAAATTAAGAGCAACCACCAAATTGCGGATTTCATTTGGATGATAGAGATCATCTTCTGTCATCTTCGGTGTTTCCAAAGGAAAGTTCGAACGCAGATCCGCTAAAAATTGACGTAAGGTAGCTAGTTCAATTGATTGGCTAACCAAATGAATTTGCGTATCTGACGTAATGACACCATTAAAATAGGCCCACGCAATCAGCTTAGTTAAATTTTTCTGATATTGAACGTGACGCTGGCTAGAATCATAAGCAGTTAAAGGAGCGTGATTAACTAAATACCAACCGGCTTTAGTCGAAACACTTTCCCCCACTTCGATAAAGGTCACTTCATCTTCATCAAGATTATCCGCAATATTACGATTAATCAGTGGAATCTTCCCTGGAACCACTTCAAATACCGAATAAAGCTTACGCATTAAAATATCGGTATCTTGTGCCAAAATGCTTGGATTGATATGAAATTTGCGCGCAAAATGAATTAAATTACGATAACTTTGTAGCAGTAGCTCGACTAGCATCTCTTGATGTCGCATCGCTTGTTTGATCTTCCAACTACCACGCATATCAAGTAGTTCGATCTTATCTTCATCCCAGCCCCAACTACTCACAAGTGCAAATAGAGCCGTGTGCTTACGGTTATCAATCTGACCTTCCATTGCTTTTAGATAAAAACACTCACGCAAGCGGTCTAATCTCTGCAATTCTTTGCGATTAGTAAGATAGACAGTGACCATATCAAGCATTTCTAAATAGGGGTCAAAATGGTAATTGATCTCCTGCTCTGACAACAATAACCGTTTGAATTTCTTAGAAATCAAATTTGTCTTTGAATAATTTTCTGCATAGCTTTCTAACAAAAGAATCTTCATAGCAGATTTATAAGGGCTCTCAATACCTTTGTAAAGTTGCCACAAACTTGCACCAAAATATTCACCTAGAGCAAGAGATGAGAAATCCCCGAAATCGACCCATTCATCTAAATTTAATTCGCTATCCTTAACCGCTTTTTCAATCGTCTTTTTATAACTAAGTTTTCCTTCTGGGAGATGTAACCATAAAATGCGTTTACCCGCTAGACGAATTGCAGAACGGTAGAACTCATCTAATAAAAAGAAATGCTGTGCCGAGCCATTATGCTCTTCTGTTACATCGCTATGATATTGATAGGATCTAAATGCCTTAGGATTCATTAAATAGAAATTCACTTCAACATCAAGCTCTTGTGCCCACTCTTTGACAAGCTCGAGCTTCTGATTTAGCAGATTAAGTTGCTTCTCTGTTAGCTCCGTTGAATGACAAAGCCAAATATCAAGATCAGAAAAGGTAGTCTGAGAAACAGAGCCAATACTACCCATCAAATACATCCCATCAAAGATCGGAGCTATATCTTGCTCTGGCAATTGGAAATTTTTAGGCAACATTTGATCCAGAAGATTAAGGGGAATAGACTGTTTGTTGAAGGAATAAATCCCTTGCGGAGCACCTTTTACATAGGCTGGTAATTCAGGAAGGTTGTAATGAATTAAAGTTGGAAGTAGTACGAAAACTTGTTGATAGTTTTCGGTACTGTTGTATAAGCTATTTTGAATGCGGTGAATTTCTAGCTGATCCACGCGCTGTTTGGCAAATTCAATCTGCTCACTAAAAGAAAACTGCGATGGATTTGTTTTTACAGCTTTTGGCAAGATTAACGTTTTCATCAAAATTTCCCATTAGTTTCAATGGGTAATAATTTACCATTTTATGAAGAAATAAGAAAGTAGGTTTAAGCGATTATTCCGTAAGACCTATCTTATACAACCGGTCTAATTTCCGAAATTTTTTGCAAATTGCCATTCCCCAAACGCAAAAAACCGAGACTCTCTCGAATCTCGGTTTCTTTAA
>LEKJ01000021.1 GCA_029852775.1 Pasteurellaceae bacterium LFhippo2 | reverse complement strand
CGAAAGCGGCTTTTTTTATATCTAAAATTTATCTATCGCTCAAATTAAACATCAATCTGCTTAATCACTTTAGCAGGAATACCGCCGACAATGGTATTTGGTGGAACATCTTTGCTTACCACAGCACCTGCGGCAACGATAGAATTTTCGCCCACGGTAACCCCTGGTAAGATAGTTGCACTTGCGCCGATCCAACAATTTCGTTTTAACACAACCGGTTTTAAAATCACACCACGGCGTAAATGAGGCTCTGTCGGGTGATTAACGCTGATAATATTCGCTTTAGGGCCGATTAACACATTATCTTCTATGGTAATTCCGCCTAGGTCAGTCAGCATTACACCGCTATTGATAAAAACATCTTTCCCTAATGAAATATGTCGCCCAAAATCCGTATAAAAAGGCAGATTGATGTGTACTGTATCGTCCACGCTTTCGCCGATAATATCCGCTAAAATTGCACGGATTTGCTCTGGTGTATGATAGCCTGTATTCAATTTTGCTACATTGGGTGCATTTTCTGCCACAATTTGATGAATTTCATCATAAACGGGGCTACCGGCTAAAATCGGTTGGTCATTAATTTCGGTTGTAAGTACATTTTTCATTAGTTATTCCTAATTGTGAAATGGTAAGTATAAGGCGACTATTGTCTGTAAAATATCTTTAAAAATAGCCACTTATAATATTGAGTTGGAGCATTAGCCAACTCCTGTAAAGTATGTGACTAGTATATCAGTTAATAATAAAATGATAAGGTAGCTAAAAGTTCACAGTCTATTAACCTTGAGTTATTAATTGGTTAAGTAAAAATAGAAAGAGAAGTAGATAATGATCTTTGAGCTTAGTTTTTATTTAATAAAAAAATACCTATTTCTGAATATTTGATTCAAAAATAGGTATTTAGATAGGTTTGTTGCAGACCGATTTACTTACTTCATCAAGTCATTTTCTTGCAAATAATCTTCCACGTAGCCCAACGCTTGTTTAAAATGATCTCTTTGATTAAAACCGTGTCCAGCACCGTCAATTACTTTGTAAGTTACGTTTGAATAGACTTTGCTCGCTTGTTCGGAATATTTGATATTCACGATTTTGTCTGCATTGCCGTGCACCAATAACATTGGTTTTGTGTAATTGCCGATTTTGCTATATGGGTCAAGATTTTGAGCGTCCACAAAATACTGTTTACCTAAATCAATAATGCCGAAATAGCGTGTTACAGCAGGAATTTCTGCTGGATTTGGATATTTTTTATGAGCGTCATCTACCATTGCATAAGTAGGGTAGAATGTGACTAAGCCTGCGATTTCATTCGGATGTTTTGCTGCGGTTAAGGCTGAAACTGCACCGCCTTGACTTTCACCGAGTAAAATAATCTTATTAGGATCAACAAAATCCCATTTTTTCACTTCATCAATAACTTCTTCCAAATCACGTACTTCAGTTAAAACGGTCATATCCGTTGTTTTACCGCTACTTTGGCTCTTTTCGCCACCGCCACGATAATCAATAGCATAGCCAGTAATGCCTTTTTTAGCTAAGGCTTCAGCGAAGTTTTCAAGAATTTCGTGTGTACCGCCTAAACCGTGTGAATAGATAATAATTGGTTGTTTACCTTTCGCATTTTCAGGTTGATAGAGTTTGCCGTAAATTTGGTTTTGAGGCTCACCAATTTTTACTTCCGTTGTGTTAAAGCTACTAGCGAATGCTAGGCTACTGGCAAAAAGTGTGGTTAAAAGTGTAAGAGATTTAAGTTTCATAAAATGTCCTTTGTGGTTGAGATGTATGTATAGAGCAGTTATTTAGTCAGTTCCTGTAATATGTCGCACAGTATATTCTATTAATAATAAAATGATAATACTCCAAAAAGCTTGTTAACTTTTAACTTTTGGTTAACCATATTACTTAAAGAGTTAATGACTTGTTGCTGAAAATAAATTAATTACCAATACGCCTGAAATAATCAGTCCAATACCAAGCATTGCGGGCGTATCGAGTTTTTGCCCGAAAGCAAAATAGGCAACGATAGCGGTTAAAATAATTCCGACACCAGACCATACAGCATAAACTAAGCCAACTGGCAGGGTACGGAATACGATAGAAACTAAATAAAATGACAGCGCATAAATCAATAATGCACTAGCGGTAGGAATAGGTTTGGTAAAACCGTCACTTAGTTTCAGTAGGTTAGTGGCGATAATCTCTAAACCAATAGAGGCACCAAGTAAAATCCAAGGGTTCATATTTTCTCCTTTTGCAAAATTTTTCTAAAAAAATAACCGCTCTTTCGAACGGCTATTGATAAAGAATTATGAAAAAAACGTGTTGATTAGTACGGGATTATTTTAAATTCGCCTTGAAAAATGTTTCAAATTTATCAAATGGAATTTTGTTGGTGCTGTTATCGTATAAATCCGTGTGGCTTGCGTTTGGAACAATATATAACTCTTTGTCTTTGCTACCTAAAGATTTAAACGCATCTTCAGCGAAGTAACGAGAATGCGCATTTTCACCGTGAACGATTAACGCAGGGGCTTTTAACTCTGCCGCATATTGTAAAATCGGCATATTCGCCATTGTGATCATTGCTGTATCCGCCCAAGAACCTTGTGGGTTTGAGTTAATCGCACGAGGGTGATAACCACGCTCTGTACGGTAGAAGTTCGCATATTCCGCCACGAATTTAGGCGTATCTGCGGTAATGTCTTTCGTTGGATCGATGTTATTTGCTGGCGATAGCGTAGCATAACCCGTTTTTGAGCTTTCCCAACGAGCGTTGCTCATCTGTAAACGCATATTGTAACGATCTTCTGCGGTTTGACCTGCTTTTCTATCGTATGAACCTTGTGCATTTTGTTTCATATCGATCTCATAGCCATTTGCGACAATACGGGTCATATCATACATTGTGCTGGTTGCAACGGCTTTAATGCGAGGGTCAGATACTGCGGCATTTAAAGCGAAACCACCCCAACCACATACACCTAAAATCCCGATTTCATCACGATTAACGTTATCTAATGAACCTAAGAAATCCACCGCTGCGCTGAAATCTTCCGTATTGATATCTGGGCTTGGCATATTGCGTGGCAAGCCTGAACTTTCACCTGTGTAAGACGGGTCAAATGCGACTGTTACAAAACCACGTTCCGCTAAAGTTTGAGCATAGATACCCGAAGATTGCTCTTTCACCGCACCGAATGGACCGCTGACTGCAATTGCTGGTAATTTACCTGTTGCGCCTTTCGGGATATATAAGTCTGCGGCTAATGTAATGCCGTAGCGGTTTTTGAAAGTCACTTTGCGGTGTTCAACTTTATCTGATTTCGGGAAAATTTTGTCCCACTCTTGGGTTAATTGAATAGTTTGTGCCGGCACTTCAATTACCGTTGCTGATTGTGTATTTGCCATAACGTTACCTGTTAATAAAGATGAACCTACTAATAAAGCTGCTGTTAATGCTTTTAATTTCATTTGAATGTTTCCTTTGTTGTTAATTCAGATTATCTCGAGCAATTTGCTTGCCCGCTTAAGATGTTGCACAGTATATACGTTAATAATAAAATGATAATACGCAAAAAAGTTTATAGACTTTTAACTACAAGTTAATTATATTAAGGCAATTATCTTAATAAGGTCTATTTGCTATGCTAAAACGTGAAAACTATAACGATCTCTATGCTTTCTTATTAGTCGCCCAAGAAAAGAGCTTTACCAAAGCGGCACAAAAACTCGGGGTATCTTCGCCGGCATTAAGTAAAACCATTCGCCTATTGGAACAACGCTTAGGCATACAACTCTTTACCCGTACCACAAGAACCGTATCCCTTACCCAAGCAGGCGAGCAGCTTTTCCGCACCGCAGAGCAGAGCTTTCACAAACTGGATAATGAACTGGCGATTTTGGAACACTACCGCAATGCGCCAACAGGCTTAGTGAGAATAAATGCGGGTTTGCAAATTGTTGAAACCTTGTTTATCCCTAAACTTGCTTATTTCCAACAGCAATATCCCGAAGTTCAGCTTGAATTGAGTTCAGAAAATCGCTTTGTGGATATTATCGCAGAGGGTTTTGATGCAGGTGTGCGCTTAGGTGATGATGTGTCTGAAGGAATGATTGCGGTTAAAATTTCTGAGCCAATGAAAATGGCGGTAGTTGCAAGCCCTGATTATTTTGAACGATACGGCATTCCGAAGAGCCTTCAGGAATTAGAGCAACATCAATGTATCTGTTATCGTTTAAGCAGCGGCGGCATTTATCAGTGGGAATTTGAGCATAATGGTGAAAAAATAACAATTAATCCTAAAGGGCAGTGGATTTTTAATGATGATAATCCAACTCGTACTGCAACAAAGAAAGGGCTAGGAATTGCCTATTTACCTGAAGATTTGGTGAGTAATGAACTGGCAAGCGGTGAGTTAATCCAAATTTTTGGCGAACAGTGTTTGGCGTTACCAAGTCTATATCTCTACTATCCACACCGCAATGTATCGCCAGCATTAAGGGCGGTGATTGATAGCTTGAGAGTGTAGTTTTAATCCTAACAGGGTTTCATTTCCCCACTCTTATCAATTAAAACTATTTTCTCACAACGCTCAAAGATCGGCTTATCACTTAAACTATCGGAATAGCCGATCTCAAAGCTGATCTGATTTGGAAAAAAGCGATCAAGCATTTTCACTTTATTTTCTGCATAGCAGCGTTCACTAAGCCACATAGCATAGGATTTATGGGTGATGTGAGAACATATTAATTTTACATTCCTATGAGCTAATAATTCAGAGTAGAGTGGTTTTATTAATGGTTCTAGACTACCTGAAATAAGAAAAATCTGTTGCTGTTGAGAAAGATGTTGCTGAAGTTTGGATATTACTTTTGGAAAAGGGGTCAGTTTGAATTGTTGAGTAAATTCAGCAATAAGCTGTTTCTGTTTAGTTTGATTTGTCCCTAAAGTTAAACAAAAAAGCGCAAGATTAATCCCGATTTTGCCTTTTGCAAAAATAAGGTGTAAAACGACCGCTT
The DNA here is from genome assembly GCA_029852775.1 of Pasteurellaceae bacterium LFhippo2. Taxonomy (GTDB): domain Bacteria; phylum Pseudomonadota; class Gammaproteobacteria; order Enterobacterales; family Pasteurellaceae. Next base: position 13,329 of record LEKJ01000021.1, on the reverse strand, counting down.
GTAGTAGTAATGGAAAGAAAATCAGAGTATTGAAAATACGTTTTTTGGCAAGGAAAAGAATAAAGGAGAAGAAAATATCTTCTTTATGAAGTGTGCCGTCTATATCGAAAAAGATATTGTTCATAAGCAATAAAAAGTCCCCCTTTGAAAAGGGGGATTTAGGGATTTAATTATTCTTCGATAGAACGAAGTAAATCGTTGATACCTACTTTACCTAAAGTTTTTGCATCAACTTTCTTAACGATTACTGCGCAGTAAAGGTTGTATTTGCCATCTTTTGAAGGAAGGCTACCAGATACGACAACAGAACCTGCTGGTACGCGACCGTAGTGGATTTCGCCAGTTTCACGGTCGTAGATTTTTGTTGATTGACCAATGAATACGCCCATTGAGATTACACAACCGTCTTCAACGATAACACCTTCAACGATTTCAGAACGTGCACCAACGAAACAGTTATCACCGATGATGGTTGGGTTTGCTTGTAATGGCTCTAATACACCACCGATACCTACGCCACCAGATAAGTGTACGTTTTTACCGATTTGCGCACACGAACCTACAGTTACCCAAGTATCAACCATTGTACCTTCGCCAACGTAAGCACCGATATTTACGAATGATGGCATTAATACAACGTTTTTCTCGATGTGTGAGCCTTGACGAACTACTGCGCCAGGTACTGCACGGATACCGTCTGCTTTGAATTGCTCTTCGCTGTATTGACCGTATTTTGTCGGTACTTTATCGTAGTATTTAGTTTCAGCACCATCAATTACTTCATTTTCATTGATACGGAATGAGAGTAATACCGCTTTTTTCACCCATTGATTTACAACCCATTCACCGTCAATCTTTTCAGCAACACGTAATGAACCGTTATCTAAACCTTTGATAACTTCTTCAACAGCAGCACGAGTTTCTGTATCAACAGTTTTTGGAGTAATATCAGCACGACGTTCAAATGCTGATTCAATGATAGCTTGTAATGACATTTGCATTTCCTTTTTGGTAGGTTAAAAAATCGGGATACTTTTTAGCATAGATTGATAGGGATTTCCATCAAATTTAGAGAAAATCTCTCTCTTTGTGAGAAAATAGCAAGCTAATGATGTTCAGTATTAATAAAGTATAGAAATAAAGAAGAATCTAATGAAATTAAATCAAGCAATTGCTCAAAAGATTGTACAACGTGCAATGCAGATTATTCCTAATTCTGTCAATGTGATGAATGATGAAGGGATAATTATTGCTTCTGGTGATCCTAGCCGTTTAAATCAAAGGCATATTGGTGCAATTATGGCGCTACGACACAATAAACTTATTGAAATTACTGATGAACTAGCTCAGCAGTGGAACTATGAAGCTCGGGCAGGGATTAATGTTCCCATTATGTATGGCGGTCAAAACATCGGTGTTGTTGGTGTTTCTGGAGAGCTAGAAAGCGTTCGACAATATGCTGAATTAGTCAAAATGGCAGCAGAATTAATTGTTGAGCAAGTTGCGGTGCTAGAAAAAGAACGTTGGGAACGACGTTATAAGGAAGAGTTTGTATTACAGCTTGTTAAACAAGGATTGGATACAAGTCAAATTGGTCAACAAGCGGTGTTTTTTGGCCTAAAAATTTTAAAATCTTATGTGGTCGTTATCATTAAATTAATGCGTGCTACGCAAGATAATTTGCATCAATTATTAGCTCATTTAGAACAGAATCATCCCAGTTTGGCCACAGCAGTGATTGATCTGGATAAAATAATTTTATTGCACCCCATTGAGCAACATAATGAATTTAAACCAAAAGCACTTTCTCGTTATTTACCTAATTCGATGGCTAATACGGATTATAGAATTGTGATTGGACACAAAGTTGCTAATTTACACGAATTGCCCTTTTCTTACCAAACGGCATTGCATTGTTTGCAATATATTGAGTTGATTCATAGTAAAAAGCAGACTATTTCTTTTGACGATTTTAGAGTACCAGCACTATTGAGTGATTTCCTTAAATCTTGGCAGGGAAAGGAGATGATTTCGCCACTAAGCTCATTGTGGAAACAGGATGAAAAAGGAATATTACGCAAAACGCTACAGCAATATTTTTTATCAAATTGTGATCTGGCTCAAACTTCTGAAAAATTGTTTATTCACCCAAATACATTGCGTTATCGATTAGACAAGATAGAGCATATAACTTCTTTATCTTTCAATAAGATAGAAGATAAGTTTACATTGTATTTAGGGAGTTTATCGGCTAATTAAATTGTAGCTGTATACAAAAATAATTAGCTTTCAATGTGTAATTTTGTATTTTAAAACAAGGATTAAGAAACAGTTTCTCGTGATAATAAAACCATAATTAATTTTCTAGAAGGACTACAACATTATGGTTTCTGTTTCTGCTTTGGGAGCGATAGTTGCTCTGATTATTGCGATTTTACTCATTTTGAAAAAAGTACCACCTGCATATGGTATGTTGGTTGGAGCTTTAGCTGGTGGACTAATTGGTGGGGCTGATTTATCACAAACGGTAAGTTTGATGATCGGCGGTGCACAAGGAATTACAACCGCGGTAATGCGTATTTTAGCTGCGGGTGTATTGGCTGGGGTGCTTATTGAATCTGGTGCTGCAAATACCATTGCGGAGACCATAGTACGTAAATTAGGAGAGACAAGAGCATTACTTGCATTAATCCTTTCTACAATGTTACTTACTACAGTTGGGGTATTCGTTGATGTTGCGGTAATTACTGTATCACCAATCGCTTTAGCACTTGCAAAACGCGGTGGCTTATCGAAAGCGGCTATTTTATTAGCAATGATAGGTGGTGGTAAAGCGGGTAATATTATGTCGCCTAACCCAAATGGTATTGCCGCATCAGACGCTTTTAATGTGCCACTTACTTCCGTGATGGCTGCTGGCATTATTCCTGCACTGTTTGGTTTGGTATTAACCTATTTTATTGCTAAGAAATTAATCAATAAAGGATCTTTTGTACAAGAGAGTGAAGTAGCTGCAGACGGTCAACAAAATCTACCTGCCTTTTTACCTGCTATTGCGGCACCATTATTTGCCATTGTTCTATTGGCATTACGTCCAATTGCAGATATTAAAGTTGATCCTTTGATTGCTTTACCTTTAGGGGGCGTTGTTGGTGCGCTTGCTATGGGTAAAGTGAAACATTTGAATAAATTTGCGGTATCAGGTTTAACTAAAATGTCTCCTGTTGCAATTATGTTGCTTGGTACAGGGGCATTAGCTGGAATTATTGCAAACTCAGGGCTAAAAGATCTTTTAATCGATGGCTTAACTGCTTCTGGTTTACCTTCTTATCTATTGGCTCCAATTTCTGGTGCATTAATGTCTCTTGCGACAGCTTCAACTACAGCAGGTACTGCGGTTGCTTCAAGTGTCTTTAGCCCAACATTATTGGAATTAGGCGTTTCATCGCTTGCAGGTGCTGCAATGATTCACGCTGGTGCGACAGTATTTGATCATATGCCACACGGTTCATTCTTCCACGCGACAGGGGGAAGTGTGAATATGGATATTAAAGAACGCTTAAAATTGATTCCATACGAATCGGCAGTGGGTTTAATTATGACGGTTGTTTCAACGCTTATTTTTGGTTTATTCGGATTATTTTAGGGGAAAAATATGAAAATTGTAATTGCGCCAGATTCATTCAAAGAGAGCCTAACGGCATTAGAAGTTGCAGAATCGATTGAAAAAGGATTCAAAAGAGTTTTCCCTGATGCGATTTGTCAAAAGGTGCCTATGGCAGATGGTGGTGAAGGTTCAGTTCAATCACTAATTGATGCAACACAAGGAAGTTTAGTTGAAGTTGAAGTTACTGCGCCGTTAGGTAATAAAGTAACGGGCTTCTTTGGTCTTTCAGGTGATAAACAAACTGCTTTTATCGAAATGGCTGCTGCATCAGGCTTACATCTTGTTCCCTTTGAACAGCGTAATCCACTTAAAACCACAAGTTTTGGTACAGGCGAATTAATCAAAGCAGCACTTGGTTTTGGCGTTAAAAAAATTTTATTAGGCATTGGGGGTAGCGCCACCAATGATGGCGGTGTTGGTATGCTACAAGCGCTAGGTGCGGAGTTTTATGATGAAGTTAAACAACCTATTGGCTTTGGTGGTGAAGAGTTAGCAAAAATATCAGTGATTGAATTAGGCAATTTAGATTCTCGCTTAGCTCAAGTTGAATTTGAAGTTGCTTGCGATGTGAGTAATCCACTATGTGGTCCACAAGGCGCTTCTGCAATCTTTGGCCCGCAAAAAGGGGCGACGCCAGAAGCAGTGAAAATCCTAGATTCTGCATTAGCCCATTTTGCACAAGTCGCGCAGCAACAATTAGGCATTAATATTGCGGATAAAGCGGGCGCTGGTGCTGCTGGCGGTATGGGCGGCGGTTTATTACTACTTGATAATTTACAGCTAAAAGCAGGTGTGCAAATTATTATTGATGCAACAAAGCTCGAACAGCATATCCAAGATGCCGATTTAGTTATTACTGGCGAAGGCCGAATGGATGCGCAAAGCATTGCTGGAAAAACGCCTATTGGTGTGGCGAGAGTGGCAAAAAAATTTGATAAGCCTGTCATTGCTATAGTGGGCTGTTTACGTGAAGACTATAATGTTGTGTATCAGCACGGTATTGACGCTGTATTTCCAATTATTCGTCAATTAGGAACTTTAGAAGAAACTTTGAAAAATGGTGCCGATAATTTAATTTCAGCAGCAGAAAATGTTGCGAGATTAGTAAAGTTAACAAAATAATTCTTTAGAAATGAATACTGAAAGTTAGTTTATTTGTCTGCCATTAGTATTTGTATTTTTGTACTAAATATGGAGATAGTAAAGGCAGGCAAAAGAGATTTTATATTTTGTAATATTTTATTTTCTCTTTGACTAATTGACTTAAAGTCTGTAATATTCGCACCCTATGCAAAAGGTAAAACTACCCCTTACTATTGACCCGCACAAAGACGCTCAGCGTCGAATGGACTATGATGGCGTTGTTTCGGCAAACCTATTAGAACGTTTGGGTGAATCAGTAAGCAACGTGCTTGGCGATGCACAAGTTACTCTCTCGTTATATGTTGATCCACAACGTCTTACTGTGATTAAAGGCACAGCAAAGGTTGAGGTGGAACTCGACTGCCAGCGATGTGGTAACCCATTTACGCAAACGCTAGACTGCACATTTTGTTTCAGTCCAGTGAAGAATATGGATCAGGCGGACGATTTGCCCGAGATTTATGAACCAATCGAAGTTAATGAGTTTGGTGAAGTAAGCCTGCTAGATATGATAGAAGATGAATTTATTTTATCTCTGCCACTAGTCCCGATGCATGAATCTGAACACTGTGAAGTGTCCGCGCAGGAGCAGGTTTTCGGCGAATTGCCAGAAGAATTGGCAAAAAAACCAAACCCGTTCGCTGTATTAGCTAATTTAAAGAAAAACTAGTTTAGGAGTATAGCCAATGGCTGTTCAACAAAATAAAAAATCTCGTTCACGTCGTGACATGCGTCGTTCACACGATGCGTTAACAACTGCTGCAGTATCTGTAGATTCACGTGGCGAAACTCACTTACGTCACCACGTAACCGCTGACGGTTACTACCGTGGTCGTAAAATCAAATAATCAATTTATTAATCTCTTAGAGGTATAAATTGACTCGTCTAACCCTTGCGTTAGATGTGATGGGCGGGGACTTTGGTCCCCGTATTACTATCCCAGCAGTATCTCTAGCATTGGACAAAAATCCGATGCTATCTTTTATCTTATTTGGCGATCAAGCCCAAATACTTCCACTTATCAATCGCTTTCCTGCGGATTTTCAGCAACGCATTCAAGTTATCCATACACCTAAAACTATTGATGATAAACTCCTTTTTATGCAAGCTTTACGCCAGAGTAAAGGTAGTTCAATGCGTTTAGCTATCGAAGCTGTGGCAAATGGCGAAGCTCAAGGCTGTGTAAGTGGGGGAAACACGGGGTTGTTAATGGGGCTTGCAAAGAATTTAATTGCGCCATTACCTAATATTGATCGCCCCGCTTTGACTTCCCTTATTCCAACCATTAATGGCAAATCTAGCGTAATGTTAGATTTAGGTGCGAATGTTGAAGCAGATAGCCAGCTACTTTTGCAATTTGCGGAAATGGGCAATATTTTTGCGGAAGTGATGTTGGACTTAGTCTATCCACGTTTGGCTTTATTAAATATCGGTACGGAAGAGAATAAAGGTAGCCAGCAAATTCGCGAGGCCCATCAGCTATTAAAACAGCGTAATCATTTGAATTACACAGGTTTTATAGAAGGCGATAAGCTAATGAATCACAATACTGATGTGGTTATTTGCGATGGTTTTAGCGGTAATATTGCCTTAAAAACCTTAGAAGGTGCAGCGAAAAATATTCTGTCTTTTTTCAAAAAGCCAACGGAAGATTCCCATTTATGTCGCAACGCCAAACGTTATTTGTTGCGAGCAATTTTTTATCGCTATTACCGTAAGTTACAGCAGATAAATCCTGACCGCCACAATGGGGCGACTTTATTAGGATTATCATCTGTCGTGGTAAAAAGCCATGGCGGTGCAAGTACTAACGCATTTTTTTATGCGATCCAGTACGCAATTCAGCAGATCGAAGGCGAAATTCCTGTTAAAATTTCGCAAGGATTAAACAAATTACAAGAGAACAGATATGTATAGCAAAATTTTAGCCACAGGTAGTTATATGCCGGCGCAAATCCGTACCAATGCGGATTTAGAGAAAATGGTAGATACTTCAGATGAATGGATTGTTACCCGTTCAGGTATGAAAGAGCGCCGTATTGCAGCAGAAAATGAAACTGTGGCAACAATGGGCGCAGAAGCCGCTAAAAAATGTTTTGAACAAGCAAATATCGATCCCAATGAGATCGATTTAATTGTGGTGGGTACAACAAGTAACTCACACGCTTACCCAAGTGCGGCTTGCCAAGTTCAAGGCTTATTAGGTATTGAAGATGCTATTGCTTTTGATGTTGCGGCCGCTTGTACAGGCTTTGTATATGCGTTAAGTGTTGCGGATCAATTTGTACGTACGGGTAAAGTGAAAAAAGCATTAGTTATCGGTTCGGATCTTAATTCTCGTAAATTAGATGAAACAGACCGTAGTACAGTGGTGTTATTTGGCGATGGCGCAGGTGCGGTAATTTTAGAAGCGAGCGAAGAGCAAGGTATTCTTTCAACGCACTTACACTCAATGCCGGACACAAAAGAAGGCTTAGTATTACCAAATTCAGACCGTAATGATCCAAAATCGGGCTTTATTGTGATGCAAGGTAATGCAACTTTTAAGCTAGCTGTACGTGAATTATCAAATGTTGTGGAAGAAACCTTAGCTGCGAATGGTATTGATAAGAGCGAATTAGATTGGTTAGTACCACATCAAGCAAATTTACGTATTATTTCAGCGACCGCAGAAAAATTAGGTATGTCGATGGCTCAAGTGGTAATTACCTTAGATCGCTATGGCAATACCAGTGCGGCGACAATCCCTGTGGCTTTAGATGAAGCGGTACGTGATGGCCGTATTCAACGTGGTCAATTAATTCTACTCGAAGCATTCGGTGGTGGCTGGACTTGGGGTTCTGCGTTGGTGAGATTTTAAGATGTCAGAAAAAATTACTTTTGCAGATAAAAAACGTAAAACCGTAGAACGTGCAGAATTTACTGAAGATGGTCGCTATCTACGTAAAGTGCGTAGTTTCGTATTACGTACAGGACGTTTAAGCGATTATCAACGTGATATGATGAATGATAACTGGGAAAGCCTTGGTTTAGACTACCAAAATACCCCATTTGATTTCGAAGCGATTTTTGGTAATAACAACCCAGTCGTGCTAGAGATCGGCTTTGGTATGGGCAGATCGCTGGTTGAAATGGCAGAGCAGAACCCTGGGCGTAACTATATCGGGATTGAAGTCCATACCCCTGGCGTCGGTGCTTGTATGGCTTACGCAGTAGAAAAAGGCGTGAAGAATTTACGTGTGATTTGCCACGACGCAACAGAAATTCTACGTGATAGCATTGCAAATCAAGCATTAGGTGGTTTACAGCTTTATTTTCCAGACCCGTGGCAGAAAGCAAAACACCATAAACGCCGTATCGTTCAACCTGCATTTATTGAGCGAGTGTTAGAAAAATTAGCGGTAGGTGGTTTTATCCATATGGCAACTGACTGGGAAAACTACTCAGAGCATATGCTGGAAGTGCTACAACAGTTCCCTGAACAGTTAGCAAATCAATCAGAAACCAACGATTTTATCCCACGTCCTGATTTCCGTCCTTTAACTAAGTTTGAAGAACGTGGACATAGATTAGGGCACGGTGTTTGGGATTTATATTTCATCAAAAAATAATTGAAGAAATCACTGCAAAACCGCCGATTTTGGCGGTTTTGTTTTTTAAATATGATAGAATACGCAAGTTATTAACCCCCAGAGGAGAATCAAAAATGACTCAACCAATTCGTAATCGCAGACAACGTAAAAAAATGCATTTAGCAGAATTCCAAGAATTAGGTTTCTTAGTGAAATTCCAATTTGCTGAAGGCACAGGTATCGACCAAATCGACACTATCGTTGACCGCTTTATTGACGAAGTAATCCGTCCAAATGGCTTAGCTTACGAAGGTAGTGGCTACTTACATTGGGAAGGTTTAGTTTGTTTAGAAAAATTAGGTAAATGTGATGAATCACACCGCCAATTAGTGCAAAAATGGTTAGAAACTAACGGTTTAATCGAAATCGAAGTTAGCGACCTATTTGACATCTGGTGGGATTTACCGATTAGCGAATAATAAATCGTTCTTCACTTGTAGGGGCGTGTTGCACACGCCCGCGGGCGTACGCAGTACGCCCCTACATTTTTTATAAGAGAGATAAATTTTAATGGAATTTCTAGCCCCAATTCTTGCCCTTGTGGTTGGCTTTATCAATTTTGTGATGGTATTACGTGCTTGGTTACAGTTTTGCCGAGTGGATATCAATTTACCGATTTCTCAAACCTTATTACGTTTTACAAGCCCGTTAGTAAACCCTGTTAGCCGCTTTATTCCAACAGTAAAAGGGATTAACTCTGCTGCCTTATTAATTGCAGCGGGTGCAGTGACTTTACAGTTTATTATTTTAGGCGTAAGCATTGATGTATCTGTTTTAGCCGGCTTATTAAGCGTAGTAAAAACCTTTGGTCAGATTCTATTTTTTACCACTTTAATCCGTGCCTTAATGAGTTGGGTAACCCAAGGTAATCATCCATTGGATTACACAATTGCACAGATTACAGAACCTGTTTTAGGCTTTATCCGCCGTATCTTACCACGTACAGCAATGTTAGATTTCTCAGTAATGGTATTAGGCTTTGGCTTACTAATGCTAAATAGCTTATTCTACAAAGTATTTGGTATGCTTTGGGCGATGGCGTAAGGATTTGGACTGATGCAAGCGGTCGAATTAATTGAAAATCCGCAAGGTATCCGCCTGCGGATTTTTTTACAACCAAAAGCAAGTCGCGATCAAATCGTTGGCTTACACGATGGCGAGCTAAAAATTGCGATTACTGCTCCGCCAGTAGATGGGCAAGCAAACGCTCACTTATTAAAATATTTAAGCAAGCAGTTTAAAGTGCCAAAGAGCAGTATTGTGCTTGAGAAAGGCGAGCTTCAACGCCATAAGCAGATTTTTATTCCAGAACCAAAATTAATTCCCAAAGAGATTGAGTTATTAATGGAATAAGCATTTGCAAAATTTTTCCAAAATCGAACCGGTTGTAAGGATATCGCAAGCGGTTCGAAATCCAACTAGGCTCTACTCGCTAAAAATTTTTCCCTTTCCCCATAGAAAAAATTCCGCAAAACTGATACCTTACTGTCTATTGAAAATTATTCTTATTTTGAGAGATAACAATGACATTAGCTGTTTTAACTATTGTTGCTTATTTTATTGCGGTGCATTTGGGCGCACTAGCTTGGGTTGCGCCTATGCGTAATAAACAAAATCAACTTCATATCTCAAGCAAAGTAAGCATTAAAACAGTCTTTATGGTTGGCTTGGTTGCTTGTGGATTGCATATTTTTAATGTCTCAAACCATCTAATTGAGCAGACAGGGCAGAACTTCACGTTAGCGAATGTCGCGTCATTAATCAGCTTGATTATGGCGATCGCAGGCACTTTAGCTCTGCCAAAATGGAAATCGGTCTGTTTTCCTGTATCGGTTATTTATGTGTTAAATATCGTAACTGTTGCGGTATCTAGTTTTGTTGAAGGTAGTGTGATTAAGCAGTTAGCTGAAAATGTGGGATTAATGTTCCATTTGGCGATTGCATTGTTCTCGTATGCGCTCTTTTTTATTGCATTGCTCTATGCAATTCAGTTGAAATGGCTAGATAACAAATTGAAAAATAAGACATTAATGTTCTCACCGATGTTACCGCCGTTAATGACCGTTGAACGTCATTTTTTCTTCTTAACATTGATTGCGCAAGGCTTTTTAACCTTAGTTCTGATCACCGGAATGATTTATCTGCATAACTTCTTCTCGCCAGAACATATTCATAAAGCGATTTTCTCGTTTGTTGCGTGGATTGTGTATAACATCCTGCTATTGGGACAATGGAAATTACATTGGCGTGGAAATCGGGTGCTAATTTACTCAATTTCGGGTATGATGTTACTCACGATTGCCTATTTCGGCAGTCGAATGGTTTAAAACCAACAGGTAAGCGGTAAGATTGTGGCAATTTTTTGCAAAAAACACTAAAAATCTTACCGCTTGATTATTAATGAACATAGGAACTTTACTTTGGACAGTATTCCCCTGAGTAGTCTATTTATTGCTCTAACTATTCTTCTTTTTCTTTCTGCTTTTTTCTCTGGTTCTGAAACTGGATTAATGTCATTAAACCGCTATCGAATGCGTCACCTTGCTGAAAAAGGGCATAAAGGCGCGCGTAAAGCGGAGAAACTTTTGGCTAAAACAGATGTACTTCTTAGCCTAATTCTTATTTGTAATAATGTCGTGAATATCGCTGCGTCTGCGATTGCAACCATCATTGGTATGCAACTCTTTGGCGATGCGGGTGTGGCCATTGCAACGGGTTTACTTACCTTTGTAATGCTTGTATTTTCTGAAATTCTTCCAAAAACTATTGCGGCACTTTACCCAGAACGCTTTGGCTTTTTTGCAAGCCACATTTTAACTCCGTTAAAACAAATTCTGTTGCCTGTTGTATTTTTAATGCGATTAGTTATTACGGGGTTGATGAGATTATTGCGTATTCGCCAATCAGAGAAAACGGGGTTAAGTACCGAAGAATTACGTGGCGTTGTGCTTGAAGCAGGGAAGTTTATTCCAAGCTCTCACCAAGAGATGTTAGTTTCTATCTTAGATATGGAAAAAGTGACTGTCGATGACATTATGGTTCCCCGTAATGACATTGGTGGTATTGATATTGAAGATGACTGGAAAGCGATTATGCGCCAGCTTACTGGGGCTGCTCACGCGCGAGTGGTGATCTACAAAGGTAATATGGATAAGAATGTCCTTGGTATGTTGCGAGTACGCGAAGCATTTCGTCTAATGCTTGAGAAAAATGAATTTACCAAAGAAATGTTAGTTCGTGCGGTTGATTCTCCTTACTTTATTCCAGAAGGTACGCCGCTTACGACCCAGTTAATGAACTTTAAAACTAACAAAGAACGTGTTGGTTTAGTGGTTGATGAATATGGCGATATTAAAGGGTTAATTACGCTTGAAGATATTCTTGAAGAAATTGTGGGTGAGTTTACGACTTCAGCAGCGCCATCTCTAGAAGATGAAGTTCAAGAGCAATCAGATGGTTCTGTGTTAATCGAAGGTTCGGCAAATCTGCGTGATTTGAATAAGCTGTTTGATTGGAATCTACCTGTTGATGAAGCGCGGACTTTTAATGGCTTGATTGTTGAACATCTTGAGAAAATCCCAGATGAAGATAGCGTATTTACCATTCTGAACTTGAAAATTACCGTGCTTGAAGTAGCGGATAATATGGTGAAATTAGCAAGGGTTGAGCCGATTAAAACTGATGTGTAAGGACACGGTGCTCGTGTCCGAGGGCGTACGCAGTACGCCCCTACATTCATTCCCGATCAAATATCCCCGAATTTTGCAAAAATCCCCACAGATCCGACCGGTTGTAAACATTCTTTTTTGGAAAATCCCCCACATTAAGGTAAAATCCCACCTTATTTTGCCAACCAAAAGATAATTCTAATGACGCAATCAAAAACACAATTTACTCTTGAGCAGATTTTAGCTTTAGCGAAACCTGATATGCAGAAAGTCGATCAGGAAATTTTGGCTCAACTTAACTCGGAAGTCTCGCTAATTAACCAACTTGGCTACTACATTATTAGTGGTGGCGGTAAACGTATTCGTCCATTGATTTCAGTATTGAGTGCGAATGCCATTGGTTATCAAGGTGATAAACATATCACTACTGCAGCCTTTATTGAGTTTGTGCATACGGCTTCACTTCTTCACGATGATGTGGTGGATGAGTCGGATATGCGCCGTGGACGTGAAACCGCAAATGCGGCATTTGGTAATGCAGCAAGCGTGTTAGTGGGTGATTTTATCTATACTCGTTCTTTCCAAATGATGACGGAAGTGGACTCGCTGAAAGTGTTAAAAGTGATGTCATCAGCAACCAACGTATTGGCGGAAGGTGAAGTTCAGCAGTTAATGAATGTGAATGATCCAAATACCACTGAAGAGAGCTATATGATGGTGATCTACAGTAAAACCGCACGTTTATTTGAAGCTGCGACTCAATGTGTAGCGATTGTGGCAAATGCCGAACCTGAAATTGAGCAAGCATTGCAAGATTACGGCCGTTATCTTGGTACCGCATTCCAGTTAGTCGATGATATTTTAGATTATTCAGCAAATGCAGAAAAATTAGGTAAAAACGTCGGTGATGATTTTGTGGAAGGAAAACCAACCTTACCACTGCTACACGCAATGCGTAATGGTAATGAACAGCAGGCTGAAATGATCCGCAAAGCAATAGAAAACGGCGGTGAGCTTGAGCAAATTCCAGAAGTATTGGCGATTATGCAAGAGCATAAATCATTAGACTATGCGATGGATAAGGCAAAACAAGAAGCGCAAAAAGCAGTAGATGCGATTGCGATTTTACCAGAAAGCGATTACAAAACCGCGTTGATCTCATTGGCGTATTTGTCGGTGGATCGTAGTTATTAATATGGGCGGACACGGGCACCGTGT
>LEKJ01000020.1 GCA_029852775.1 Pasteurellaceae bacterium LFhippo2 | reverse complement strand
AACGATGTTTGGGTTGTACAGGTTTATTTTGATGTTTTGGAAAGCTTTATAAACTCTCTCCCCCATAAATGTGGGAGAGTTGGTTTATTTTGATGTTTTGGAAAGCTTTATAAACTCTCTCCCTTTGGGAGAGAGACAGCGAAAATTGCGTTGAGCAATTTTTGCAGAGAGAGGGTTCAAGCGGTGATATTTTGGGGATATTTTGCAAATAGCTTTCCCAGTAAAAAAGAAACCCCATACGGTGCGTATGGGGTTATATGGAATTAATCAACAATATCTTCAGGGCGGATTTTATTAACAAAATATAAAACAACGCCTAGAAACGATAAAAGAATAAGTAAACTAACCGTAATGTAGTTCATGCTTCCTCCTTAATCTAACCGGTTTCTAATATTAGTTGAAATTACTATACAAGCATAGGTTGAAAATGCAAGTAAAAAAGGTTTAGTACTTTGACTGCTAATAGTGATTGACTATAAACAGCTGCCGGCATAGCTATGAGTGATACTTTGACAATATCATCACAGAGTTTTACCCATGACTCCAAATTACTGCGCTTCATTGGTTGTTTAAAAGGATTCCAAGTAATCATCATTTTCTCCTTTATTTATTGATGATAAAGGGAGAATAGTACCTATATTGAATTTCGCAATTTAAGAAATGTAATCTTTCGATCAAGATCACAAAAATAGATTTCTCAAAAAGTCCCTCTTTGAAAAAGGGGATTTAGGGGAATTTTCAAATCACCTAGCACGGGCCGTATAGGGTGAGCTCAAACTATCTTACACTTTTAATTTTAGGAACCAACTCCAGATTAAAAGCATTTAAAATTCGGACAATAGTCTCAAATCGCGGTTTGCTGCCTCGAGAGAGTGCTTTATAAAGACTTTCACGTGCAAGCCCAGTTTGTTCAGCGATACTATTCATCCCACGAGCGCGAGCGACATCATTTAATGCCTCTAAAAAATCATCATGATCGCCTTCTCTTAAAATTTCCGCTAAATAGGCTTGAATGGTTTGTTCATCATCAAGATATTCGGCAATATCAACATCAGTGATACCGAATTTATCTTTAGTTGCTTGTGAGAAATCTTGATTATTCATTTTGGTCTCCTTGTTGAAGCGCTGCCCATAATAGTTTGGCTTTTTCAATGTCTTTTTGTTGAGTTGATTTATCTCCACCATTGATAAGCAAGTAAATAACCACCCCTTGCTGTGCATAATAAATTCGATAGCCTGCACCAACAGTGATTCTCATCTCCCAAATACCATTACCAATATTTTTATGATCACCGAAATTACCTTTTTCAGCTCGTTTGATTCTTGCTGCTATAGCTGATTTGGCTATAGGATTTTTTAGTGATTTTACCCAATCTTTAAAAATGGCAGTTTGTTTAAGAATACAAACGTTTTCTGTATTTATCATAATATCTCCTTTTCATTATACTGTAATCACTTGGCTACAAAAAGTGATAATTGTATTTATTGTAGAGTTATCGATAAATATTTCATTTATAGAAATGTAATCTTTCGATCGAGATCACAAAATGGGGTCTCATAATTTTTTATGCCCTCTCTCTGCTTTTCGCAAAAACGTTGTTTTGCTCAAAGCTGTCTCTCCCCCATAAATGTGGGAGAGTTGGTTCATTTTGATGTTTTGAAAGCTTTATAAACTCTCTCCCCCATAAATGTGGGAGAGTTTAGTTAATTTTGATATTTTGAAAAGCTTTATAAACTCTCTCCCTTTGGGAGAGAGACAGCGAAAATTGCGTTGAGCAATTTTTGCAGAGAGAGGGTACAAGGGGTGATATTTTGGAGATGTTTTGCAAGTAGCCCTCTCTCTGCTTTTCGCAAAAACGTTGTTTTGCTCAAAGCTGTCTCTCCCCCATAAATGTGGGAGAGTTTAGTTAATTTTGATGTTTTGAAAAGCTTTCCCAACTCTCTCCCCCATAAATGGGGGAGAGTTGGTTCATTTTGATGTTTTGAAAAGTTTTCCCAACTCTCTCCCTTTGGGAGAGAGACAGCGAAAATTGCGTTGAGCAATTTTTGCAGAGAGAGGGTACAAGCGGTGATATTTTTGGGATATTTTGCAAATAGCTCTCTCTCTGCTTTTCGCAAAAACGTTGTTTTGCTCAAAGCTGTCTCTCCCCCATAAATGTGGGAGAGTTGGTTCATTTTGATGTTTTGAAAAGCTTTATAAACTCTCTCCCTTTGGGAGAGAGACAGCGAAAATTGCGTTGAGCAATTTTTGCAGAGAGAGGGTACAAGGGGTGATATTTTGGAGATGTTTTGCAAGTAGCCCTCTCTCTGCTTTTCGCAAAAACGTTGTTTTGCTCAAAGCTGTCTCTCCCCCATAAATGTGGGAGAGTTGGGGGGGACAACCTGATAACATCCTTTACATCGTAACCCGAAGACATCGTTTACATTCCGAGTAAACTATCGTTAAACATCCATTTGGAGTGATAACGATGCCTTTCGAAGAAGAGAATTTCAATCAATTTGATATATCAATCACTCCAATTGAAAAATTCTTAAAGAACAAATTATAAACGCTTTTTTGCGCTATCATTATTTGGCCCAATTGTTTTTATTGTGAACAAAAATTTACATAACGCTGAGTTTTTGAATGGTAAATGAGCGATTTTAGATTGTAAATGTATAAGGATTTCTTTACGAATGGAGCTAAGATGCTGACAAATTAGACTTTTTTCTAATTGCTTTTCGGCCTATTTATTTTTAAAATGCCAGAGTTTTTGATATGGGGCAATTTTATTTGCTCTGTATTAAGTCAATTCAAAAACGTAGATGGCTGAAGAAAGATAATTGTTGTTTTATTTAGCTTTTTTTACCAATTTCTTTTGACAACTTTCAACAAGTACTTTTCTAGTAAAGGATAAAAAATGAATAAAGTCTTCCGAGTTCTTTGGAACCACGCAACACAAAGCTTTGTGGTGACTTCAGAATTAAGTAAATCGAAGGGTAAGTCTTCGAACAAGACAGATAAACGTGTAGCGCCAACATTGTTAGCAATAGCGGTAGGCTCTGCATCGGCGTTAATTGGCGGCAGCGCAATGGCTGCAACAGCTGCAACTTCTTTAAGCACAGTTTATTATGAGCAAGGTGCACATCATTTAGCAGTTGGTTCAACAGCAACAGCTAATCCGAATAATAGTGCCAATGATGGTGGTAATAAAGCTGTATCAACAGGTATAAATGCAACTACTACAGGACAAAACTCTGTTGTATATGGTGTTAATGTTAATGCAACTGGCGTTGGTGCTGTTGCATTAGGTAGCAATGCAACAGCAAAGGGCGATATGTCTCTTGCTATTGGTGCTAATGCTCGCGGATATAAAGAAACTACTGCAGGTCCAAAGGCAATTGCTATCGGTTCTCGAGCTTATGCGGAAGGTGAAAATTCGGTAGCTATAGGTTATAACACAACAGCGAATCAAACAGATGCTACAGCTTTAGGTCATAACGCATGGGCTACAGGGGCTCAATCAACAGCTGTGGGTGTTAAAGCTCAAGCTACACAAAATGGTGCGACAGCAACAGGTTGGGGTGCAAAAGCAACCAACCAATATGCAACAGCAACAGGTGCAGGTGCTGTTGCATCTGGTAGAAACTCTGTAGCAACAGGGCCATTCAGTGAAGCTATCGGTAATCAGGCTATCGCAACAGGTTATCTAGCGGATGCAATTGGCAATAACTCAATTGCAACAGGTCATCAAGCGTCAGCAACTGGTGGTGGTGCAATCGCAGAAGGTCGTTTAGCGGTAGCTAACGGTACGGGTGCGATCGCAACGGGTATCGATTCAAATGCAACAGGTGCGGGTGCGTATGCAGCAGGTTCGGGTGCTAAAGCTCAAGATCCAAATACAATCGCGATTGGTACAAACTCTGTAGCAAACGGCACTAACTCTACGTCGATCGGCTCAAGCGGTCAGGTTGATGGCGACAAAGCGAATGCCCTAGGTGACGACAATACTGTAACTGGCGACGGCTCAAGCGTTCAAGGTAATAACAATAACGTATCAGGTACTAACACTACTGTAACGGGTAATAACAACAATATTACTTCAAATAACACCATGATCGTAGGTAATAACATTACTTTAGGTGCAGGTCACGATGGTGCGGTTATTATCGGTGACAATTCAGATGTGGGTCCTGCGGTAATTCGTGGTTGGACAAATACAACAGTTACAGGTACTAACGGCCGTGCTTTAGTATTAGAAAACTTCCAAGAAGGTAAAATCCAAAAACCAGGTCAATACGTATCTATCGGTAGTGCTGAAGAGCCACGTATGTTGATCAACCTAGCTTCAGGTAAAATCGGTCCTAACTCAACTGACGCAATCAATGGTGGTCAGTTATATGCGGTAACAGACCAATTAAACTCATTAATCGGTAACGTACAAAATGCACCGTTAACTTTCACTGCGAATGCTAACAAAGACGAAGCACGCCAAGTGGAAAACGTTGTATATGTAAAACGTGCGGTGCTAGATGAGAACGGCAAAGAGACTTTTGACGAAAAAAGTCAAGTTATCTACAAAGAAGAAATAGAAACCTTTATTGTTGGTGACTTCGCTGCTGCTAACGGTGCTGAGCGTCGTCTAGACGAAACTATCTCATTTGTTGGTGCGGCAAAAGAAGCGACTTCTGAAACTAAACAAGTTCAAATCAAAACTTCAGATGGTCAAGATGCTTTGGATAAAGACGGCAACGCACTGATGCATGAAGTAACTACCTATACATTAGAAGGTAATAGCACAGGTGTTGTTGATCTGAAGCGTGATACGACTGGACCAACAGCAGGTAAATATACAGCTAAGAATATTCAAACTGTTGTAACAACAAAAGGCGATGCAGCTGAGATCCAAATTCAGTTAGCGGATAACCCTGTGTTTAACAGCACAACTATCGGCGGTATCACAGATCCTGCGACTGGTACTGTGACTAAAGCTCCGATCCAAATCGGTACTGTGACTGATCCTAAGACTAGTGAGCCGAAAAAT
The DNA here is from genome assembly GCA_029852775.1 of Pasteurellaceae bacterium LFhippo2. Classification (GTDB taxonomy): domain Bacteria; phylum Pseudomonadota; class Gammaproteobacteria; order Enterobacterales; family Pasteurellaceae. The sequence goes on along the minus strand of LEKJ01000020.1, from coordinate 15,063 downwards.
GTAATTTCTGGCTTAGATAGCAGCTTACCAGGCACTTATAACAACGATGCGTTAAACCCAGCGGATAAAGATGGTAAAACACAGCCAGTTACAGCTGAGCAAAAATTACCAGAAAATGCAAAAGACATCGTAAGCAACGCAGCAACTGTGGGCGATATCTTAAACGCAGGTTGGAACTTACAAGAAAATGCAGTGGCAAAAGATTTCGTTAAAGCATACGACACTGTTAACTTCGTAAACGGTACAGGCACTATCGCAAATGTTTCTGTAAATACAGACGGCACAATCGCTAATGTAACTTACAACATCGATAAAGGTACTGTAGCGCCAGTTACAGCTGGCGATAAGCAAGGTTCTGTAGCGGGCCCTGTGACAACAGAAAAAGCGAAAGAATTAGCGGATGCTCTAAAAGATGCACAAGACAAATTAAAAGAAGCGCAAGACAAATTAGCAGCACTTCCAGCAGATGCTCCTGAAGCTGATAAAACAGCAGCGGAAACAGCATTAGCAGATGCTACAAAAGCAGCAGCAGACGCTGAAAAAGCAGCAGCACCTTTAAACCAAGTTGCAACTGCACAAAACGTAGCTGAAGCAATTAACGCTTCTGGTTGGAAATTAGCAGCTAACGGTACTGCGGGTACTGAGTTAATCAATCCATCAGATACTGTGACTTTCAAAGCTGGTGAAAACCTAAACGTAACTCGTGATGGTTCAAATATCACTTATAGCTTAGATAAAGATTTAACTAATTTATCTACTGTGACAGTAGGTGCGCCAGGCGTTGATGGTAAAGACGGTCAGCCAGGTACTCCAGGTGTTGACGGTAAAGTTGCTGTAAACGGTAAAGACGGTGCTTCTGTTGTTGTTAACGGTAAAGACGGTTCTATCGGTTTAACTGGCCCTAAAGGCCCAGCGGGTGCAGATGGTACACCAGGTAAAGACGGTGCTTCAGCAACTCTAAGCGTTGCAGATGGTAAGCCAGGCGTTGATGGTACTAACGGTATCAATGGTCAGCCAGGTGAGAGCAAAACTCGTATCGTTTATACACCAGTAGATCCAGCAACTGGCAATCCAGCAGTTGATGATAAAGGTAAGCCAATCGTTGAAGAAGTTGCAACTTTAAATGACGGTTTAAAATTCACTGGTAACAACAACGCTACAACTAACGTTCATAAGCTAAACACTTTGGTAAATATTGTTGGTGAAGGCGTTAATGCAACAACAGCAGCAACGTTCAAGAGTGCAAAAGGTAATATCAATGTTAAAGCTGATGGTAATGCAACGTTAGAAATCCAATTAGCAAGTAACTTAACGAACATCACGTCTATCTCTAACGGCAATACGTCGATGACTTTAGGTGATGGTAATGTGACGTTCACTAACGGTAACAACCCTGTGACTATTGGTAAAGTAGCAAATAACTTACCAAGCACTTACAACAAAGATGCGTTAAACACAGCGAATAACCCTGTGACAACAAATCAATCGTTACCAGCTAATGCAACTAGCATCATTAACAATGCTGCAACTGTAGGCGATATCCTGAACTCAGGTTGGAACTTACGTACTGCGGATAAAGGTGCATTAGACTTCGTTAAAGCTTATGACACTGTTGAATTTGTGAACGGTCAAGGTACAACGGTAACTTCTAGCGTTGATGCGAACGGTACAACTAGCAAGATCCAGTACAACGTAGCTGTAGATAACACAACTACTCGTCTGACTTCTACTGCACCAAATGGCGACGCTATCTACCAAGATAAAGACGGCAACTGGAAAACTGTAAAAGGTGATGCACCAGTAACTCTGACACAAGCACAAAAAGATGCTCTAGTAACTAAAGTATCTGCGATCCCTACAGGTTCTAACGTGAGCTTCAATGGTGGCAACGTAGAAGGTGATGTTAACTTTGTTGATAGCAACACAACATCGATCACTACTGATCCAGTGACCGGTGACATCAAATTTGAAGTGAAGACTGGCGACACAGCTACTGAAGATGGTAAAGCGAAAGTTGATACATCTAAGTTAGAAGACGCAGTAAAAGCTGCTGAAGAAGCTAAAGAAAAATTAGCAGCAGACGCTACTCCAGAGCAAATTGCAGCTGCTGATAAAGCAATTGCAGATGCGAAAGACGCTGTTAAGACTGCGGGTGATAAAGTTGCAACTGTTGGTGATATCGTTAATACAATCAACAACGCTGGTTGGAAAACGGCTGCAACTACAGTGAAAACTCCAGTAGTTGACGCTGAAGGTAAGCCAGTATTAGGCGCTGATGGCAAACCAACTTATACAGAAGTTAAAAATGAGACAGTTCTAGTAACTCCAGGTAGCCAAGTTGACTACGTAAATGGTCAAAACACTAAAGCGAACGTAACAGCGGTTAAAAATGCTGACGGTACTGTAACGACTGAAGTGACTTACGATGTAGCGGGTGACTTAACGAACATCACGTCTATTTCTAATGGCAATATGACTATGACATTAGGTGATGGCAATGTGACCTTCACTAACGGTAACAACCCTGTAACTATTGGTAAAGTAGCAAATAACTTACCAAGCACTTACAACAAAGATGCGTTAAACACAGCGAATAACCCTGTAACAACAAATCAATCGTTACCAGCTAATGTAACTAACATCATTAGCAATGCAGCGACAGTAGGCGATATCCTGAACTCAGGTTGGAACTTACGTACTGCGGATAAAGGTGCATTAGACTTCGTTAAAGCTTATGACACTGTTGAATTTGTGAACGGTCAAGGTACAACGGTAACTTCTAGCGTTAATACGAACGGTACGAATAGCACGATCCAGTACAACGTAAATGTTGATGGTAAAACGACTAAGATTACTTATGTAGGTGAAGCTGCTGAAGGTCAACCAGCACCTGAGTTAACAAAAGTTGGTGATAAATTCTATCCAGCGGATCAAGTGAACGCAGATGGTTCATTAAAAGATGGTGCAAAAGAATACACAGGTAATGTGACATCACAAGTAACTGCTTTAGTTCCAACATTCAATGGTAACTCTACTACAGGCGGTAACATTAACTTTGTTAACGGTAATACCACAACGATTACAACAGCTCCAGACGGTAACATCACTGTTGAAGTGAAAACTGGCGACATCACTAACACTGATGGCGGTAAAGCTGTGGGTCCAGTGACTCCTGAATTAGAGAATACGCTGAAAGATGCAGAGAAAACATTAGCAGAATTACCTGCAGATGCTTCTCAAGCAGATAAAGACGCAGCTGAGAAAGCGGTTAAAGATGCTAAAGATGCATTAGATACAGCGAAAAACGAAGTTGCAACAGCACAAAACGTAGCAGATGCAATCAATAACTCAGGTTGGACTACAACTGCAACTACAGTGAAAACTCCAGTAGTTGACGCTGAAGGTAACCCAGTATTAGATGCTGATGGCAAACCAACTTATACAGAGGTTAAAGATACGCCAGTATTAGTAACTCCAGGTAGCAAAGTTGATTACGTAGATGGTAAAAATACTAAAGCAAATGTAACAGCAATCCAAAATGCAGATGGTACTGTAACAACTGAAGTGACTTACGATGTGGTTGCTGACCCTACTTTCAACAGCACTACAATCGGTGGTAAACCTGCTGACGAAAATGGTAAAGGTGGCAAACCAGCTATCACTATCGGTACTGTAACTAACCCAAAAACTGGTGACGCGAAGAACGTAATCTCTGGTTTAGATACAACTCTACCAGATGTAGTGAACAGCGGTGATGATAAGAAACATACTACCAACGTAACAGCTCCAAAAGCTGGAGATATCAACACGTCAAATGCAGCAACTTTAGGTGATGTATTAAATGCGGGTTGGAACTTACAAGAAAACGGTACAGCGAAAGACTTCGTTAAAGCTTACGATACTGTAAACTTCGTTAACGGTACAGGTACTACTGCGAATGTATCTATGAATACAGATGGTACAGTTGCTAACGTAACTTACAATGTAAATGTTGACGGTAAAACAACTGTTCTTTCTTACAAAGGTAAAGATGGTAAAACAACATACTATGCTATTCCAAATGAAGATGGTACTGTAACTTACAACACTAAACCAAATGGTAAAGGTGATGTAGTTGATGCAGCAAATATCGACTTCACTAAAGGTAGCAAAGTAACTGCATTAACATCTACTGGCGTAAACGGTGAGAACATTGGAGGTGATGTAAACTTTGTTGACGGTAACACGACAACGATTTCAACAGATCCAACAACTGGCGATATTAAAATTGAAGTTAATACAGGTGAAAGCAGCGTAACAGAAAATGGTTCAGCAGCTATCGGTTCACCAGCGTTAACAGAAAAAGTTGAAAATGCAGTTAAAGAGTTAACAAATGTACAAGATGCATTAGCTAACTTACCTGCGGATGCAACAGCAGAGCAAAAAGCAGCAGCAGAAAAAGCGGTTGCGGATGCGAAAGCAAAATTAGCTGCTGCGGATGCAGAGAAACTTGCAGCTGGTGATAAAGTTGCGACAGTTGGTGATATCGTTGAAACAATCAACAATGTATCTTGGACTTTAACAACTGCTGGTAATACAGATACAAAAGATGTATCTGAAAAAATTACTGCAGGTGAAGTTGTAACTATCAATGCAGGTAGCAACATCAATGTTTCACAAAAAGGTGGTGAGATCACTATCGAAGCAATGAGAGACTTAACTGAAATTGACACTATTACCGTAGGTAAAGATGGCAAAGACGGTAAAGATGGTGTTGATGGTTCAATCGCTGTAAACGGTAAAGATGGTGCTTCAGTAGCAATCAACGGTAAAGACGGTTCAATCGGCTTAACGGGGGCTCGTGGTGAAGACGGTAAAGACGGTGCTTCAGCAACACTAGCTGTAAAAGACGGTAGACCGGGTGTTGATGGTACTAACGGTATTAATGGTGAGCCAAGCGAAACGAAAACTCGTATCGTTTATACACCAGTAGATCCAACAACAGGTAAACCTGCAGTTGATGATAAAGGTAAACCAATTGTTGAAGAAGTTGCAACATTAAACGATGGTTTAAAATTCAAAGGTAACGGTGATAAGACTGTTGAGAAGAAACTAAACGAAACTTTAACAATTAAAGGTGATTTAGCAGAAACTGCTCCAGCAAGCGCTGAAAATGTACGTGTTGATGTGAATGAAAAAGGTGAATTAGTAGTTAAGATTGCTGAAAACCCAACGTTCACAAATGTAGAAGTTAAAGAAACTTTAACTGCTAAAGAAGTGAAAACTGATCGCGTTGAAGTTATCAATGGTCCAGTGATTACTAAAGACGGTATCGATGCTAAAGGTACAACTATTAGCAACGTTAAAGCTGGTGAAAAACCAACTGATGCAGTAAACGTAAGCCAATTAGAAACAGTTAAAGAAACTGCAAACGCTGGTTGGAACGTAAACTCTACAGCAGTAGCTGGTTCAACAGGTAAAGTAACTGTAGATTCAACGCCAACAGCAACTAAAGTTGCTCCACGTGATACAGTGAATGTAAATGCGGGTAACAACATTGAAATCGCACGTAATGGTTCAACTATTGCGATTGCAACTTCAATGACTCCAACATTCAACACAGTACAAGTTGGTGGTTCTAATGGTGTAACTGTTGGTGCTTCAACAGCAGCTGACGGTGTTAAAGAGTTAAGCGTAGGCACAGCTCAAGCTCCAACTCGTATCACTAACGTGGCGCCAGGTGTGAAAGACACTGATGCAGTTAATGTAAGTCAGTTAAAACAAGTTAAAGGTGATATTGCAGGCGTTAAAAACGACATTGCTAACGTAAACAACCGTATCAACAAAGTTGATAGAAACTTACGTGGTGGTATCGCAGGTGCAGCAGCAATCGCTGGCTTACCACAGGTTCGTCACGATGGTAAATCAATGGTAGCTGTAGGCGCGGGTAACTACCGTGGCGAAAGCGCAGTAGCTGTTGGTTACTCACGTGCAAGCGACAACGGTAAAGTATTACTGAAATTAAGCGGTAGTGCGAATACTCGTGGTGATGTTGTAAGCTCTGTAGGTGTTGGTTACGAGTGGTAATTTAACCCTGTAGGATGGGCATCCTTGCCCATCATTACAAACTAAAATAGTAAAGCCCCCTTATCGAAAGATAAGGGGGCTTTTTTTTGGGGAATTTATTGTTTTCCAACTCTCCCTTTGGGAGAGAGACAGCAAAAATTGCGTTCAGCAATTTTTGCAGAGAGAGTGCAAGCGGTGATATTTCATAAATATTTTGCAAAAATAATCTTGAAACACTTGCATTAAAATGAATAAAAATGCAAAATAAATGCATAATTTTTCAAATGGTATTATTAACTCATCGGATTTCAAGGTTTAACTTGAAAGCAACCGATTGCTTTAGTAGACTTAGTCGCCTACTTCTAGCCAAAAGCTGGCAAATGGCGAATCAAATATGCACACAACAGATTCATTATTAGGAGTAAAAATATGTTTGAACCTGCAATTCTTGTTCTCGCAGACGGTTCCGTATTTCACGGGAAATCAATCGGTTATCAAGGACATACCATTGGTGAAGTCGTTTTCAATACTGCGATGACTGGCTATCAAGAAATTCTTACCGATCCTTCATATACTGGTCAAATCGTTACATTAACTTATCCTCATATCGGTAATACAGGTACAAATAGCGAAGATTGCGAATCAAATAGCGTAGCTGCGGCAGGCTTAATTATTCGTGATTTACCTCTTCTTCATAGTAACTTCCGCTCTAATTCTTCTCTTTCAGATTATCTTGTTCAAAACAAAATCGTTGCGATCGCTGATATTGATACTCGCCGTTTAACTCGTATTTTACGTGATAAAGGCGCGCAAGCAGGCTGTATCTTCGTAGGCGATGATGTGGAAAAAGCATTAGAACTAGCGAAAAGTTTTGGCTCAATGGCAGGTAAAGATTTAGCGCAACAAGTAACTTGCGATAAAGTTTATGAATGGACAGAAGGCGAATGGCATTTACCTGTTTCAAATGGCGGAAAAGCGTTCAATCAACAAACAAATCTAGAATTTCACGTAGTTGCTTATGACTTCGGTGTAAAACAAAATATTTTAAGAATGCTAGCCGAACGTGGTTGCCGTATCACTGTTGTACCAGCAAAAACCACTGCCGAAGAAGTGCTTTCATATAATCCAGACGGTATTTTCCTATCAAACGGTCCAGGGGACCCAGAACCTTGTGATTATGCAATCAGCGCAATCAAAACCTTACTCGAAACTAAAAAACCGATCTTTGGTATCTGTTTAGGTCATCAATTATTAGGTTTAGCGGCAGGCGGAAAAACTAAAAAAATGGCATTCGGCCATCACGGTGCAAACCACCCAGTGCAAGACTTAGCAAGCCAAAAAGTGTTAATCACCAGCCAAAACCACGGTTTTGAAGTGGATGAAGCAAGTTTACCAACGAACGTGGTGGTGACGCACCGTTCGTTATTCGATAACTCAGTTCAAGGTATTGAATTAACGACCCAACCTGCGTTCTCATTCCAAGGTCACCCAGAAGCAAGCCCAGGTCCACACGATGTAGCATATCTATTCGACAGATTTATTGCGGATATGAGAAAGGCGAAGGGGTAAATAATGATATAGCGGGCGTACGCAGTACGCCCCTACAGCTGAGCATTATTCAAAGAAAGAACGTAGGGGCGTACTGCGTACGCCCGCCAAACACAGAGATTCAACAAAGAGAAATAATATGCCAAAACGTACAGACATAAATACAATTTTAATTATCGGTGCGGGTCCGATTGTCATCGGGCAAGCGTGTGAATTTGACTACTCAGGTGCGCAAGCGTGTAAAGCGTTACGTGAAGAAGGTTATAAGGTAGTGTTGGTAAACTCGAACCCAGCAACCATTATGACCGATCCAAATATGGCGGATGTAACCTACATTGAGCCAATTGAATGGCGTACTGTTGAGAAAATCATTGAGAAAGAGCGTCCAGATGCAATCCTACCAACGATGGGTGGTCAAACCGCATTAAACTGTGCGTTAGATCTTTCTAAGCACGGCGTTCTGAAAAAATATAATGTTGAGCTAATCGGTGCAACGGAAAATGCAATTGATAAAGCGGAAGACCGTGGTCGTTTTAAAGAAGCAATGGAAAAAATCGGTCTTTCTTGCCCGAAATCATTCGTTGCACACAGCTTTGAAGAAGCATTAAAAGCACAAGAAGAAGTGGGCTTCCCTACGCTTATTCGTCCATCATTCACTATGGGTGGTTCAGGTGGCGGTATCGCTTATAACAAAGATGAATTTATGGCGATCTGTGAGCGTGGTTTTGAAGCTTCTCCAACCCACGAACTTCTTATCGAACAATCGGTATTAGGTTGGAAAGAGTATGAAATGGAAGTAGTTCGTGATAAAGCCGATAACGCAATTATCATTTGCTCTATCGAAAACTTCGACCCAATGGGCGTGCACACGGGCGACTCAATCACTGTAGCACCTGCACAAACCTTAACGGACCGCGAATACCAAATTATGCGTAATGCATCACTTGCGGTATTACGTGAAATCGGTGTAGATACAGGCGGTTCTAACGTGCAGTTTGCGATCAACCCTGAAAATGGCGAGATGATCGTTATCGAAATGAACCCACGTGTAAGCCGTTCATCAGCATTAGCATCAAAAGCGACTGGTTTCCCAATTGCGAAAGTAGCGGCGAAATTAGCGGTAGGCTATACCTTAAATGAGTTACGTAATGATATTACTGGCGGTTTAATCCCTGCGTCATTCGAACCAACCTTAGACTATGTGGTAACCAAAATCCCACGCTTTGCCTTTGAAAAATTCGCAAACGCAGATGACCGCTTAACAACCCAGATGAAATCTGTGGGTGAAGTAATGGCAATGGGCCGTACTTTCCAAGAGTCATTACAAAAAGCATTACGTGGTTTAGAAACAGGTATCTGTGGCTTTAACCTACTTTCAGAAGAGCCTGAAAAAATCCGTAGAGAATTGGCAAATCCAGGCCCGAACCGTATTTTATACGTAGCAGACGCATTCGGTGCAGGTTTCTCTCTTGAAGAAGTTCACCACTATTCGAAAATCGATCCGTGGTTCTTAATTCAGATCCAAGATCTTGTTCAAGAAGAATTAGCCCTTGAGAAGAAACAGTTAAGCGATTTAGATGCAGATGAATTACGTCGTTTAAAACGCAAAGGTTTCTCAGATAAACGTATCGCACAATTAACTAATGTCAGTGAAAAAGTGGTACGTGACTACCGCCATAGTTTCAATATCTTACCTGTGTATAAACGTGTAGATACTTGTGCGGCAGAGTTCTCATCGGATACAGCATACTTATATTCAACTTACGAAGAAGAGTGTGAATCTAATCCATCAGATCGTAAGAAAGTGATGATCTTAGGCGGTGGTCCGAACCGTATCGGTCAAGGTATCGAGTTCGACTACTGCTGTGTACACGCATCACTTGCATTACGTGAAGCAGGCTATGAAACCATTATGGTGAACTGTAACCCAGAAACGGTATCAACAGACTTCGATACTTCAGACCGTTTATACTTCGAACCATTGACATTAGAAGATGTGTTAGAAGTTGTGCGTATTGAGCAACCGTGGGGCGTGATCGTACACTACGGCGGTCAAACACCATTAAAATTAGCAAATGCATTACACGAAAATGGCGTGAACATTATCGGTACTTCAGCGGACAGCATTGATGCTGCCGAAGACCGTGAACGTTTCCAAAAAATCTTAAACGACTTAAATTTACGTCAGCCGCCAAACCGTACGGCACGTAATGCACAGGAAGCTATCGGTTTAGCAAATGAAGTGGGCTATCCGCTTGTAGTGCGCCCGTCTTACGTATTAGGTGGTCGTGCAATGCAGATCGTGTATAACGATGAAGAGCTAAATAAATATATGCGTGAAGCGGTATCAGTTTCAAACGATAGCCCAATTTTATTAGACCACTTCTTAAATAACGCAATTGAAGTGGATGTGGACTGTATCTGCGATGGTACTGATGTGGTTATTGGCGGTATTATGCAGCACGTTGAACAAGCAGGTATCCACAGTGGTGACTCAGCGTGTTCACTTCCGCCATATTCATTAAGCGGTGAGATCCAAGACGAAATTCGCAGACAGACCAAAGAGATGGCATTTGCGTTAGGCGTTAAAGGTTTAATGAACGTGCAGTTTGCGGTACAAAATGATGTGATTTACGTGCTTGAAGTAAACCCTCGTGCAAGCCGTACTGTTCCGTTTGTGAGTAAAGCAACAGGTCAGCCATTAGCGAAAATTGCAGCACGTGTGATGGCGGGTGAAACTTTAGCAGAGTTAAATGCTACCAAAGAGGTTATCCCAAGCAAATACTTTGTGAAAGAAGCAGTATTCCCATTCATTAAATTCCCTGGGGTTGATACGATTTTAGGCCCTGAAATGCGTTCAACAGGTGAAGTAATGGGTGTAGGCGAAACCTTTGGCGAAGCGTTCTTCAAAGCACAATTAGGGGCTGGTGAGCGTATTCCAAAAGTGGGTAAAGTGTTTATCTCGGTGGTTGATCAAGATAAAGCGACTTCACTTGAAATCGCAAAACGTTTCCAAGAGCAAGGTTATGGCTTATGTGCAACATTTGGTTCAGCGAAATTCTTACGTGAAAACGGTATTGCCGTACAAACCATTAATAAAGTACGTGAAGGCCGTCCACATATCGTTGATGCACTGAAAAATGGTGAGATTGCAGTGGTAATCAATACCGTAAGCGGTGATCCAGAAGTAGTTGCTGATAGCCATTCAATCCGCCGTACCGCGTTACAGCAACGAGTGCCAGTTTACACTACCATTGCTGGTGCCGATGCTATCTCTTATGGCGTTGAGCATATCAATGAGTTTGGGGTGTATTCGGTGCAGGAATTACACGCTGAATTAAAAGCATAAAATAAAGACGGACGCTTTAAGCGTCCGTCTGTTTATCTAATTAAGCCTTTTTCAAAAACTCAGATTTCAACATAATTTTGCCACAATCTACATTGTGATCACCGTTTACTAAACGGATACCTTTGAATTTTGAGCCTTTCTTCAATACTTCTGATGAGCCTTTTAATTTTAAGTCTTTAATTAAAATTACATCATCACCATCTGCTAAAAGGTTACCATTGCTATCTTTAACGATTAATTGATCTTCATCATTTTCTGCAACCTCTTCACCTGTCCATTCGTGACCACAGTCTGGACAAACAAATTGAATTGAGTCGTGGTATGTATTTTCACCTTTACAAGATGGGCAAATTGGGTATTCCATATTATTCCTTAAGTCTTAAATGTTATAAAAGGCGCATATTATAGCTCAAAATAGAATGTTTTTGATGATTAGCTATGAATTATGAACAAGATTTATTTCTTATTATCAAAAAATTCATAAAAAATTTTCGATAATTAAAAACTGTACAAATAGATTTATTGTTCTGTTTGAAAGTTATGTTTTTAGATTTATATTCTAAAAATCAATAAATTTTAGAATTATATAAAAAATAATGGTTTTAAATTGATTTTTTGAATGTTGATTTAGCATATTGTAAGTGTTAGATTCTAGGCTCTTTTAACAATTATAAATGAGAAATTATTATGTCTAGCACAGCTCAAAACCTAAGGAATGATCCTCGTAAAGTTGCCGTGGCCTCAATGATCGGCACGGCGATTGAATTTTTTGACTACTATATCTATGCCGCTGCGGCAGTATTGGTATTCAATACCCAATTCTTCAACAGTGACGATCCTGTTTCAAATGAATTAATGTCACTCTCAACTCTTGCTTTGGCATTCTTTGCTCGTCCAATTGGATCAGCGCTTTTCGGCCACTTTGGTGATAAAATTGGCCGTAAGAAAACCCTCGTTGCATCACTATTATTAATGGGATGTTCAACCGTAATGATTGGTCTACTTCCAACTTATGAAAGCATTGGAATTTGGGCCGCAGTGCTACTTTGTGTTTGCCGTATAGGGCAGGGTATCGGTCTTGGTGGAGAATGGGGTGGCGCTGCGCTTGTGGCAACAGAAAATGCACCAGATGGAAAACGTGGTTGGTATGGTTCTTTCCCACAATTAGGCGCACCAATCGGCTTATTTATGGCAAATGGCGCATTTTTCTTAGTAAGTTATTACTTTGGTAGCGAAGCGCTTGTTCAATGGGCTTGGCGTATTCCATTTATTTCATCAATTGTATTAGTGGCGGTTGGTTTATATGTTCGTTTAACGCTACACGAAAGCCACGTATTTAAAGAAGCTGAAGATAAAGGTAAAACTCAGCAAGCGCCAGTAAGTGCGGTATTTAAACATCACTTAAAACCATTAATTATCGGTACCTTTATTATGACGGCAACTTACGTATTGTTCTATATTATGACGGCATTTGCGCAAGTTTACTCAAAATCAGCACCGACATTATCGCCAGCAGGTCATCCAATGGGATTAGGTATCGAATCTAATACCTTCACTGGTTTCCTACTATTAAGCGCGATTGTTTTTGGTATTTTTGTAAGTATCTCTGGTATCTATGCGGATAAAATTGGTCGCCGTAAATGGTTATTAGGCGTAACTTTTGCAATGGCGGTATTCGGTTTAGCTATGCCACTATTTTTATCGAATGGTACACCAGTAACAGTGTTTCTATTCTTAATTGTGGGGATGATCTTAATGGGTATGACATTTGGTCCAATGGCGGCATTGTTACCTGAACTATTCCCAACAGAAGTTCGTTATTCTGGTGCATCTTTAGCTTATAACCTTGCGTCTATTGTTGGTGCGACTGTTGCAGCAACGTTCGCAATCAAAATTAACATTGCCTATGGTATTTTAGGTGTTGGTATCTACCTTGCCGTGAACGCCGCAATTACTATGGCAGCGTTATATGTATCGAAAGAAACCAAAAACTTAGATTTAACTCAAGTTTAATTGGCTTTATAACGACTACAACCGGTTCGATTTCTGGAAAAATTTGCAAATTTTCTTCAAAATCGAACCGGTTGTAATTAAATATTAATGAATTTCTTCAATCACATCACTTCTTATTCGCCAGAAAGTCGCAAAACGTGGTTTGCCTGTGGATGTTAGCCCTCTATACTTATAAGTAATCAATGCATTAATCGGTGGTGGATTTTCTCTATCTTTATCTTTAAACCCCGAGCCGATACGGAATTGCCCGCGATGATTTTCACAAGTAATGGCGCCAAGTTTGTCCGCATATTTCCCTTTGCCTTTATGATGAGCAACAACTCGACATTCTTCATCAAGAATGGTTTTGTATTTGAGTATTTGAGCAGATCGCCCTTCAATATAAGGCGAATTAGGATTGCGAATAACAACGCCTTCGCCTTTCAGAGATTGAATTTGACTAAAAAATTGGTTGAGATGTTCTTTATTTTTAACTGGAATCTGTTCAATAATTTCTATATAGGGCGTTGGATTTTGCTCTAAATATTGCTTGAGTACCGCTAAACGTTCAAAAAGATTTCCTTCAGCATTTGGTACATCAAATACATAAAGCTTGAGCTTATGCCAACCTTTTTTATTAGCGCGAACGGTTGCAGAGATTTCATCAAATTTGTTACGTTCGCTAAAAAGCTCTCCATCAATAGCAAAAGGCGGAAAGCCTTGTACAAAATAGTCGGGTGGCGTTAGGGGATAACCTTGACGGCTCAATAGCTGTTTTCCATCCCAAAAGCCTCGAACACCATCTAATTTTTCAGACATAACCCAGCCATCAATATTTTGATCTTTGTATTGCTCTAGCAACATTAGATTAAGCGGTTTGGCTGAAAGCGTTGAAATAGACAGAAGTAAAAATAAAAAAAGTCGCCACATATATTCTCCTTAAAAGTGGATAATGTGTGGCGACTATAATGAAGTTGCTGAAAAATATCAGAACAAAAAGTCAATTTTTCGATGAAGATCGCAAAAATAGTAAATGATTGGGCTTACTTAACCGCTTGTATTAATGCTGAAATATCATCGGGGAACTGTTCTTTCTCTGCCATTTCGACAATTTGTGAGTGCGAATAGTTTTTTGCATTATAAACAGCGACAATACTGGTATCGCCAATTTGTAGGAAATTGCTTTCGCCAAATTCAGTATAACGAGTTGCGCCAATACTAATTACTGCCTTAGTTGGATAGTTCGCCTGTTCCAACATCTTAGCAATATGGTTCATTGGGCCTTCATCTTTCTGATTATTCATTCTATCTACAATCCAATCTAATAATTTTTGATGGAAATAGCTATAACCTATAGTCGGGCTATCAATACCATATTCATTTAATTTACCATCACGCTTATGGAAACAAGCGATATGATAGTTATCTAAATTTCCACTTTGTTCAAATTTATCTAAAGCAATTTGAGTTGCTGAAATCCCTTTTGAGCTTTCACCCCAGTTTTTCTTTTCACAGATCTTACGTGCATTAGGACGGCGGATAGAGCAGTCGTTATAAGCCGCAAAGTGAGTGGGCTTTAAACCAATCACTTGAGTACCGTTATATTCAATATCACAGATTAGAACAACTTCAGGCTCAATTTGTAGGTTATCAGCATCATTCGGGAATTGAATCGTATTGTGAGAAAGAGGATAGGTATTTAAAAAAGAGTAGCTTTCTTCAAGAGTCGTGCTAGGTACATAGAAAGGAAAAATAGCTTTAGGTTGAATGGCTTCTACGGTGTTCACCTGTAAGAAATCAGCAGCTTCACCAGCTTGCTCTAAATGTCCTGCAAAGTTCCCAGCAACGCCTAAACCGATAAAGTGTTGTGTTTTCATTATTAAACTCCTTTATAAACAATTGGTTATGTTATAAAAAATCAAGTTAAACTATGGCTAAATAGCCCTTGAATCATAGCATACAAATAGTGTTTTTGAATAAATAACACGCTAAAGAGAAAAAAATTAAATTTTTTTGCAAAAAGTACTTGCAACACTTCTAAAAATCTCTATAATGCGCACCACACAACGACGCGCTGTTGTGAAGAAGTTAAAATACAGTGCGTCGTTCTTTTTTGTTCTTTAACAATT
>LEKJ01000019.1 GCA_029852775.1 Pasteurellaceae bacterium LFhippo2 | reverse complement strand
GCCAGCTGTTTCAGCTAAAAGCTATAACCCTGATATTAAAGCGCATTACGAGCGATTACTTGCTAAGGGTAAAACCAAAATGCAAGCTATTGGTGCTGCAATGCGTCGTTTAGTACATATCTGCTTTGGGGTGTTAAAGAACAAATCTGTTTATCAACCGCAAACTATTTTAGCTTAGTGCAAAAAACAATTTGACTTTGGGGTTGAGAGACAGTATCTACCTATGAGCATTATTCAAAGAAAGAATGTAGGGACACGTTGCGCGTGTCCGCAAAAATTTTCGGAACAACCAAATTTATATGACAGAACAAATTCAACAACAAATCCCACAACAGCCGCGTAAAAAATTAACACGTAAAGGGAAAGATCCAAATGCACCTTTTGTGCGCGAACAATTAGAACTTCCAAATGGGCATAACAAATTATTACTTCACTCTTGCTGTGCGCCTTGCTCTGGAGAAGTGATGGAAGCCATTCACGCTTCAGGTATTGAATTTGCGATCTATTTCTATAATCCCAATATTCACCCAATGAAAGAATACCTACTACGCAAAGAAGAGAATATTCGCTTTGCAGAAAAACACGGTATTCCCTTTATTGATGTGGATGATGATTACGAAAACGACCGCAAAGAGTGGTTTAAAAAAGCAGAAGGTATGGAGTGGGAGCCAGAGCGTGGTATCCGTTGCACAATGTGCTTTGATATGCGCTTTGAGAAAACCGCAAAATATGCTCACGAAAATGGTTTCCCTGTTTACACAAGCTGTTTAGGAATTTCTCGCTGGAAAGATATGAACCAAATCAACGGTTGTGGACACCGTGCCGCAGAGCCTTATGATGATGTGGTTTATTGGGACTACAACTGGCGTAAAAACGGCGGTTCACAACGTATGATTGAAATCAGCAAACGTGAACGTTTCTACCAACAAGAGTATTGCGGTTGTGTCTATTCATTACGTGATAGCAATAAATGGCGTTTAGAAACGGGGCGCCAACGTATTGAAATTGGTAAATTATATTATTCGCCGGATAAATAGAGATCTAACGCTACTCGGAGCAGTAATAGTTAGATTAAATGTTAAAGTAACTGCTAATTTTTGTAGGGGCGTACTGCGTACGCCCGCGGGCGTATTCAATACGCCCCTACATTCTTTAAAAAATTGTAAGCGGTTATATTGATAAAAAATTTTACAAATTTAAAAAGGAACAATATATGTCTAAATTTGCAATGGTATTTCCCGGTCAAGGTTCACAAGCTATCGGTATGTTAGCGGATCTTGCACCTGTTTACCCTGTGGTAGAAGAAACGTTCAAACAAGCAAGCGATGTGCTTGGTTATGATTTATGGAACTTAGTGCAAAATGGTACTGCTGAAGAATTAGGTCAAACAGAGCGTACTCAACCAGCATTATTAGCGTCATCTGTTGCATTATTCCGTGTATGGCAACAAAAATTCCCAGAGCAGAAGCCCGCAGTAGTGGCAGGTCATAGCTTAGGCGAATATTCAGCGTTAGTATGCGCAGGCGCATTAGATTTCCAAGATGCAATTAAATTAGTTGAATTACGTGGTCAATTAATGCAACAAGCGGTGCCAGCAGGTACAGGTGCAATGTATGCGATTATCGGTTTAGATAATGAAGCAATTATCAATGCGTGTGCTAAAGCGCAAGAAGAAGTAGGCGAAGTTGTTTCAGCAGTAAACTTTAACTCACCGGGTCAAGTTGTTATCGCAGGTTCTAAAGATGCAGCAGCGCGAGCAGGTGAATTATGTAAAGAAGCTGGTGCAAAACGTGCATTACCATTAGCGGTGAGCGTACCTTCACACTGTGCGTTAATGAAACCAGCGGCAGAAAAATTAGCAGAAACGTTAGCAACAATTAAGGTTTCAGCGCCAGTAATTCCAGTTATCAACAACGTAGATGTGGCTGTTGAAACTGATGCAGATAAAATCCGTGATGCGTTAATTCGTCAGCTTTACAGCCCAGTGCGTTGGACTGAAACCGTTGAAAAAATGGCACAAGATGGCGTAACTAAATTATTTGAAGTTGGCCCGAATAAAGTATTAACAGGTTTAACAAGCCGTATCGTTAAAGAGCTTTCGGCAAAAGCGGTGAATGATGTGGCATCGTTTGATTCAGTGGAATTCTAATCCTATAAACGTATTAGAGAGGCAATATATGAAACTTTGGTATTCAACAACTAGCCCATTTGTTCGTAAAGCTCGCGCTGTTGCGCATTATCATAACTTACAAGATCAAATCGAGTTAAAACTTGTTACTCGTGCTTTTTCAGCGGAAGAAGCACATAACCAAGATAATCCGCTTGGACGTATTCCGGCACTACAACTTGATAATGGCGATTGGTTATATAACAGTAGTGTGATTGCAGAGTATTTGGATAGTATCGGTACAGAGCCTACATTGTTTCCTAAAGATAAAAGTCGTTGGAAGGTAATGTCTCTCTATTCACTTGCGGAAGGGGTATTAGAAAATACGACAACTGGTTTATTGCCTGAAAAAATGTTTCGCCCTGAAAGTGAATGGTGGCTAAGTCGTCATCAGCAGATTCTAAAGCGTAATGAACGTACTTTAAAAGTGATTGCAAATGAATTAAAGCAATTTGGTACAGAGCTTAATATTGCAACACTTTATACTGTTTGTATGGTTGATTTCTTATTATTCCGAGCAACTCTTACGGGAGCCGAGAATTATTCAGCAATCACTGAATTAAAAGCGTGGGCAGAAAAAATGAACGATTTATATCCTTGTTTGAAGGATACCGTTCCTGTAATGCCGCCGCAGCGTTAGTTCAACAACCGGTTCGTTATGCTAAATTTTTTGCAAATTTGGCGTAGTTTCATCATAAACAAGAATAGTTATAAATGGTGCGTTTACACGCACCCTACAATGAGGAAATGATAATGCAAGGTAAAATCGCATTAGTAACAGGTGCAAGTCGTGGTATCGGACGTGCAATCGCAGAAGAATTAGTGGCAAAAGGGGCTTTTGTTGTAGGTACAGCAACATCTGAAAAAGGTGCTGAAGCAATTTCAGCTTACTTAGGTGAGAAAGGCAAAGGCTTAGTGTTAAATGTAACTGAAGCTGAATCTATCGATGCACTATTAGCGCAAATTAAAGAGCAATTTGGCGATGTTGATATTTTAGTAAATAATGCAGGTATTACCCGTGATGGCTTATTAATGCGTATGAAAGAGTCAGATTGGTTCGATATTATTGAAACAAACTTAACCTCAGTTTATCGTTTATCAAAAGCGGTATTACGTCCAATGATGAAAAAAGGTGGTCGTATTATTACTATCGGCTCTGTGGTTGGTTCAATGGGTAATCCTGGTCAAACAAACTACTGTGCAGCTAAAGCTGGTTTAATCGGTTTTTCTAAGTCATTAGCTAAAGAAGTCGCTTCTCGTGGTATTACGGTAAACGTGGTTGCACCGGGCTTTATCGCAACAGATATGACTGACGAATTAACGGAAGATCAAAAAAATGCGATTTTAAGCCAAATCCCAGCGGGTGAATTAGGTTCGCCGCAAGATATTGCAAAAGCTGTTGCATTTTTAGCATCTGATGACGCTCGCTACATTAACGGTGAAACGTTACACGTTAATGGCGGCTTATATATGAATTAAATAGCTGTTTTCTATTTCAAACCGAATTCTACTGGTGTAGAATTCGGTTTTTTCATTTTCGGGTTTCTTTTACGGATAGTGGCACAAAAGTGCTTAATACAACTTTTTAGAGGTTTTACTTATGAACAAAAATACCTTTGTGGTTGGGTTTATGTTATTCGCGATCTTTTTTGGCGCAGGTAACTTGATTTTCCCACCAAAACTTGGTTTTGAAAGTGGCGCGGGTTTTTGGCCTGCAATTATTGGTTTCGTAGTAACAGGTGTTGGTTTACCACTTGTTGGCTTATTAGTGGCAGCACGTTATGAAGGCGGCTACAAAAAAGCGTTAGAAAATATTAATCCGATTGTATCGTTAGTATTTTTAGTGGCGATTTATTTATCAATTGGTCCATTCTTTGCAATTCCACGTACAGCTGCAACAGCTTACGATTTAGCAATCACACCATTTACGGGCGGTACTTCTTCTACATCTTTATTTGTGTTTACAGCTATTTACTTCGGTATTGCGCTTTGGTTGAGCTTAAACCCAACTAAAATGGTTGATCGCATTGGCTCAATTTTAACACCAGTATTAATCGTAGCGATTATTGCGTTAGTAGTAAGAATGGCAATGCTATTAATTGGTGATGATTTCCCTACAACAGAGAACTCACTTGAAGCACCATTAGTAACAGGTTTCTTAGAAGGTTATAATACTATGGATATGCTTGCATCTTTTGCATTCTCTGTAGTGGTAATTAATGCTATTCGTGCAAAAAATAGTGATGAATCAAGCCATTTCCAACAAATGGCAATGGCAAGTATTATTGCAGCAGTTGCTTTAGGGGTTATCTATATCTCTATCGGCTGGGTAGGTAATAATATGGCGATTACAGCGGAAACTGCGGCTGATGTTGCGGCTAAAGGTCAAAACTTAGGTACCTTTATTCTTAATACTGCAGCACAGCAAGGTTTTGGCGATTTAGGCCGTACGCTTTTAGGTTTGATCGTAACTCTTGCGTGTTTAACGACGGCGATTGGTCTGATTGTGGCAACATCATCATACTTCAACAGCATTTTCCCGAAAATTTCATATAACATCTATGCGATTATTTTCACATTAATTGGTTTCGGTTTAGCGAACCAAGGTTTAAATGCGGTAATCAGCAAATCTGTACCTGTGTTATTGGTGCTTTACCCAATCTCAATGACAGTAATGTTAGTGTTATTAATTAATATTTTCAGCCCATTACCAAAACTAGCAAAATTATTACCAATTTTATTAGTAGCGATTGTGTCAATCTTATCGGTTGCTGGTGCTGAATTAGTGGCAAACTTACCATTTAAAGCATACTCAATGGAGTGGCTACCGTTTGCGTTAATCGGTTTAGTGGTTGGATTTATTGGCGCTAAAGCGAAAGTTTAAATGAAAATTTTGTAGGGGCGTGCTGCGCACACCCGTGGGCGTATGCAATACGCCCCTACATTTATATTAATTCCCTTTCAGTAAATGGAAGGGATTTTTTATATTTAACAAAGGAATAAATATGCCTGAATTACCCGAAGTTGAAACCAGTGTGCGTGGGGTTTCCCCTTATTTAGTTGGCGAAACTATCGAACAGATTGTGATTCGTCAAAAGCAATTACGCTGGCTAGTGAGTGATGAATTGGAACAGATGGCAAGCGCTAAAATTTTGTCGATTTATCGTCGTGCGAAATACCTAATTATTCATACCGACAAAGGCGATATTTTGGTGCATTTGGGAATGTCTGGTTCATTGGGTATTTTATCCAAAGAACAGCCTAAAGAGATTGGTAAGCACGATCACGTGGATTTGGTTACTACAAGCGGCCGAATTCTTCGTTACAATGACCCACGCAAATTTGGTGCTTGGTTATGGGTTGAAAATGCTGAGAAAGCGGATTTATTGGCAAAACTGGGGCCTGAACCATTGTCTGATGATTTTAATGCTGACTACCTATTTAAGCAGAGCCGTAACAAAACCTTGGCACTTAAAAACTTTATTATGAATAATGCGATTGTAGTGGGAGTTGGCAATATCTATGCCTGCGAGTCGCTATTTATGGCAGAGCTTCACCCTGAAATTGCGCCACAAAACCTAACTCAAAAGCAGTGTGAGCGTTTGGTTGCAGTGATTAAAGATGTGTTAACTAAAGCGATTATTCAAGGCGGAACAACCTTAAAAGACTTTATTCAGCCAGATGGTAAACCGGGATATTTTGCGCAAGTATTGCAAGTTTATGGACGTAAAGGCGAAGAGTGTAATGATTGTGGTTCGATTATTGAAGCGAAAGTGATTGGACAACGTAATACATTTTTCTGTCCGAAATGTCAGAAAATGCCTAAATAGACAAAGAGCGTCGAAGGACGCTCTTTTTGTGGATTCAATTATTTCTTAATTAAGAAAAGAATTGAGTCAATATAACGCTGTACAAACTCATTAGTTGAACCTGAATCAGAGAAACCTTCAGAATTGATTTGATACTGTTCATTTACAAAGAATGCGGGTACACCACGGATTTTTAGTTCTTCCATCGCTTGCTTCTGTTTAGCTACTAAGCCGTTTACCGCGAAGCTATTGATACCAGAATCAAACTGTTCTGCAGTTACTTCATTTGCTAAGAATACTGCACGGATATCATCCATTGATTTAAATGCATCTTTTTGTGCACCTTCAAATAGTGGAGTTTTCACTTTATCTTCAATACCTAATGCCATCGCTAATGACCAAGCACGAGTTAGGTTTTCAGATTGACGGCCTAAGAAATCAACGTGATATTGTTTTAATACAGCGCCTTCTGGTAAGCCTTCTTTCACTTTACTAGGGATTTTATATACCATTTCAAAATCATAGCAGTGTGGGCAGTAGAAAGAGAAAAACTCTAATACTTCTTTTTGTGCTGACGGCGCTTGGCGGATCTCAATATATTCTTTACCTTGAACAGGATCTTGAGCCATTGTCGGTGCGTTAAATGCAAATAATGCTGAAAGTGCTACAGCTGCAGTAGTTAATGCAAATTTCTTCATAATTCCTCGAGTTTAAAATAAAAGTAATAAGTAGTTATATGACAACTCTATTCGCCTAAAATTCCACGGGCACGTAATAATGCGGTTTTAAAATCATCTTCATAATCTTTTTTGATGCCCGGAATAACTTCCGTTTTCTCTTTACCACGCATTTTTAACTGATAAATCAGTACTTCATCACGGAGTGCGTCTAAATCATTTGGCTTACCCACTTCTTCCGCAAGTTTGTGTAACATATCAATTAGGTGCAAATCGGGCTCTTGACGCCAATGTTCACCTAATAATTCTAAAACTTCATCTAAACGCTTACATTTCATAATAAAAAACCTTAAAAAAGTTTGTGGAAACTGATGTGAAATCATATACTTTTGCAACACATTTTGCAAAGTAAGGGAATAAAAATGGCACAAATAAATGAGATTTCTGCAGTAATTTTAGCTGGGGGATTGGCTCGTCGTTTAAATGGAGTTGAAAAAGGATTACAGCTATTAAATGGCAAGACATTGATCTCACATATTATTGAGCGTCTTTCGCCACAAATTTGCAAAATTTCATTAAATGTTAACCGCTTGCAAGAGACATATCAGCAACAATACCCTGATTGCTCAATCTATTCCGATCATCTCACTGATTTTCAAGGGCCACTAAGTGGAATGCTTTCCGGTTTCCAAAATTTAGAGAGTGAATATTTGCTATTTGTGCCTTGTGATAGCCCATTTTTGCCCCTTAATTTATTGCAAAAACTCAATATCGCATTAACGATTAACAGTGCACAGATTGCCTATGCGCACGATGGCGAGCGAGCGCATCCTACTTTTGCACTAATACACCGCTCGGTAGCAACAGCTTTGGCTGATTATCTCGCAAGTGGCGAGCGTCGTTTATTTGAGTTCTTTAAGTCACAAAAAAGCATTGCGGTTGATTTTTCTGAACAGTCACAGGCGTTCCAAAATTTTAATACCCCTGAAGATTTTTCTGAATACGGGCGTACGCAGTACGCCCCTACAACGCTCGAATGTAGGGGCGTACTGCGTACGCCCGCAATTCCTTTGTTAGCCATTACTGGCTACAGCGGTACTGGCAAAACAACCTTACTTGAAAAATTAATCCCTGAACTAACCAAGCGTAATATCAAAGTCGGTTTAATCAAACATTCTCATCATAATGTTGATGTGGATAAAGCAGGTAAAGATAGCCATAGAATGCGAATGGCAGGGGCAAATCCCACAATGGTAGTTTGCGATCAACGTTGGGCATTAATGACCGAAACCACAGAGCTAGCCTCTTTTGGGTATTTGGTTCAGCAATTTGAAGGAAAAGGTGTAGATCTAGTTTTAATAGAAGGCTTTAGACACGAAGGCTTACCGAAGATCCAGCTACACCGCAAAGGGATCGAAAAGCCGTTACCTGAATTAGATCCATTTACCATTGCTACCGCAACAGATTACCCATTAGATCGAGAAAATTTATTGGATATTAATAATGTCGAACAGATTGCAGAGTTTGTGGCTAGATATATTATGCAATAGCTTCACCTTTAACTATACAAGAGTCAGTAATGTTAGGGCAGTATTACTTGGTTTTTTACGCCACGTTCCCAGTCGGATTATAAAAACTATTGGATAAGAAAAAAGCACGAACAATAGTCCGTGCTATTAGAGCAAATCTATTTGTTAGACTTTAGTATTCCAGACTGATGAATTTCTTTTGCAATATCTTCTGCTGCATTTTCAACGGAATTTAAAGCATCTCCACCAAAGAAACCTGCATAAAGTTCAGAATGAGTATTGACTGTGCCTAAGGATTTTCCTTTTACGGTAGTCACTTTTACTTCAATTGTTGATTTAGCTGCAAGTTCTGGGTTTATTACTTGAGTTAGAGGCCCCCACCACCAACGTCCAAAGCGCAGACCTTCGTCATATTTTTTGATATTGTAAGTCAGGTTAACATCTTTACCAACGCTATACCCATAACGTAGCAATTCTTTATGTAAGGCATTTTCAAATGCGTTTTTTAAATGCCCATCGGGAATATTAGTAGCACTTTTGAGAGAATAAGTACTATATGAATTGCCTTTATTATCTAATGTACTTTGGCTTGTCGTGCTAGAGCAAGCGGTTAGGGTAAATAATCCTAGAAGAAATAATAGCTTTTTCATTTGCTGTATTCCTTATTAGAAATTGTAACGAATACCTACTTTTACTCCTGCTTGAGCAACATCTGCTGCAATTCGGTTGTATTCAACACCAGCATTAATCTTTAAGTTTGGAGCTAAGTCATATTGTACGCCAGCTAATGCACCAATACCAAGGCGACTTTCACTTGCACTATCACTTAATGTATAGTAACGAGAGTAGGTATTAGTTGTTGAAGCTTTAATATCTGCTTTGTTATAAGCTAAACGAACACCAACATAAGGGGTGAATTTAGAATTGATATTAAAATCGTAGAAACCAGTTAAACCTAATGATTTAATTTTTAAAGATACATCAACTAAATTCTCATAGGTTGTTTTAGCTGTCCCAAAATTGGTATAATCTGCTGCCACACGGAATTTATTAGCAAAATCATAACCTACACTTACACGTTGGGATAATACATTATCTTTAACGATGTCGTAATCAACTTCTGCAATTCTTGAATAACCCAGATCACCTTGTACATACCAACCTTCAGCTTGTGCTGATAATGCAAATGAAGATAATGCAGTTACGATTAATAATTTGGATAGTTTTTTCATAGCTAATGACCTCTAAATATGTAAAAATAACACTAGTAGCATTTATTAATTAGTTAAGAAATGCGGGCAAATTTTAATAGAAACAATATGTTATAAACATAGATAAAGAGTAGTATATCAGCCTAATTCGGACAGAAATTGTCAAAAACAGGAAAATGAAAAATGAGTATGTATAATAAAATTCGATTAATGCGTGAGCTACATCAGTTATCGCAAGAAGAAATGGCTGAAAAGATGAATATGTCTCCGAGTGGTTATGCAAAAATTGAACGTGGTGAGACAAAGCTTCAGTATGATAAACTTGTGCAAATAGCTCAAATATTTAATATAAATTTGGCGGATTTAGTTGATTCAGAAAAGGGTTTTGCATTTTTTATGAACGATAATAGCGATTATATCTATACGAATTATAGTGGTAATAGCGAAATGGCTCTTGAGATTGAAAAGTTACAATTGCAGTTATCTCACAAAGATGAGTTACTTGTTCAAAAAGATAATGAAATTAATGCATTAAAAGAGATTATTGCTCTGCTCAAAAAATAAAATTAGATTCCTTTGTAGGCTCGGATTTTTAAACCCGAGCCTATGTTCTAAGCTTTAGAACTTATAACTCACCGTTGCATTCACTTTACGTTCTGCACCGTAGTAGCAGTAGTAATCACAAGAAGCAACATATTTACGATTGCCTACGTTATCCACATTTAATTGAGCTGTCCAATTTGAGTTAATGTTATAACGAGCCATTAAATCTACGACTGTTGCAGATGGCAGACGAGCGTGTGAGTAGAACGAGCCGTTTGCTGTTACGCTATGTCCTAAATAACGCACACCTGCACCCACTGTTAAGCCATTATTAAAGCGATAAGCGGTTTTTGCAGCAAATACATTGGTTGGAATTTGAGCATTGCGAGTTTTCTCGCCGTTGCTTGCTTTGGTTTCCGCTTTTGTATAGGTGTAAGCTAAAGTTGCATTCCAGTTATCCGTTAAATTTGTGTCTAACTGCACTTCTACACCTTTACGGTAACTTGGATTTTCACTGCTTACGGTTGCGCCGCGATCACGTGAAACTAATGCGCCGCTATCTTTCGCTCGGAAACCTGCAACGGTAATCACGCCATCTAACCAAGTTGGTAGATATTTCACACCTAATTCATATTGGCGAGTAATTTGCGGATCATAAAGTTTATTTACCCCACTAATACCAAGTGGCATATTAAATGATTCGCTATAGCTAAAGTATGGGTTAAAGCCGAATGGCGCTTCATACATCAATGAGCCTGAATATGACGTATTGTTGTTTTTCGCATTTTCAGATAATGCACTTTCTTTAATATTCGTACGGTCGTGGCGTACACCTAAACCTAATACAAATTTCTCTACGATACGGCTTTGGTTTTGTAAATAGAAACCTAATTGGCGTGCTTTAAGATGAACTGGTAAACCAACTGGAGTACCTGTTTGGTTCCAGTTTGCACGGTAGTTTTGTAGGTTTGCGTTATAAGCCAAACCATATAAGCTATAGTCTGCATCTACTTTATTGTGGCGATAATCTGTACCTACTACTAACGTATTTTTCAGCCAATCGTTGTTGAAATCCCAACTTAAACGGTTATCCAATGCGTGAGAAATTGCTTTACCATCGTTAAATACGGTATTTCCCATCACCATATAGCTATTTGCACTTGGTGCGATTGGTGACCAATCTGCAGCATAAGCAGCAGGGTAAATATAGCCACCACGGTGATAATTATCTACGTGGCTGTAACGATAGCTTGAATTTAAGCGTAACCCATTTGCAAAATCGTGAGAGAACTCATAACCTAAGCTATATTGCTTGTTGCTTTCTGTATCATTTACAGGGTCGCCAAAGTTCACGTTACGGCTATAGTAACTGCCGTTTGGTAGCGGGCGTAATGTACCTTCTTGTGGATAGAAGTTTGAACTTGGTGTGCCGTAGTCTTTTTGGTAGCTAGTTAAAATCGCTAAACGAGTACGGTCTGTAATATCCCACTCAATGCTCGGTGCGATATAGATGGTTTTGTTATTGGTCTCTTTCCATTCGCCATCTTGATTGTTGAATGAACCAACCATACGGTAACGAACACTTTCATCTTCGGTTACTTTACCAGTGTAATCTACGCCAACACCGTATGCGCCCGTGCCAAAGTTAGTACGGAATTCACCTTTGCCAATTTGATCTTTATGAGCGCGTTTAGTCACATAGTTTAGTAAGCCACCTGATTGCGCTGCACCAAATGTCATTGAATCCGCACCTTTGGTTACTTCAATTGCTTCTAAACCAAAGCTTGCTACTTGTGGCGTGAAGAAACCATAGCTAAAGGTTGGTAAGCCGTTTACTGCTTGTGATACTTCTGCACCACGCACTCGGAACCAGTTGGTATTAGTGTCGTTACCAAAAACTTGGTTTGCAAAACCTGCTTGATAGCGAGCGATCTCATCAACTTTTTGAACGTTTTGGTTATCTAATTCATCACGAGTGACTGCTACCGCCGATTTTGCCTGATGAATAGGCACTTCACCCATTTTAAACATTGAGCCTGCGCCTACAACGCTCACTTCGTCCAATACCGCAACATCATTGTTTGCAGTTTCGTTTGCCATTGCTGGTGTGATTGCGAGCATTACTGCCGTTGCAATTCCCGAGTAGATAAATGTTTTTTTCATTTTAAAGTCCTTATTTTACATATATTGTAGGGGCGTACTGCGTACGCCCGCGGGCGTGTGCAACACGCCCCTACGAATGAGGCGTAAATGGTGCGTTTACACGCACCCTACATATCCGTTTTAAACCCGTCTTACCATTAATAAGAAATAGGTCCCCCCAAGCAGTGTTGCGACTAACCCCGCAGGTACTTCATAAGGGAATAAAATTTGTCTGCCGATCCAATCGGCAAACACCATAATTAACCCGCCTAATAACGCAGAAATTAAAATTTGCTGATAGGCTTTCTTCACCCCTAAAAAACGGGTGATATGTGGCACTAATAAACCGATAAAACTTAGCGGCCCAATAATGAGCGTAGCTAATGCGGTTAGCAATGCACTGAATAAAATCAACACCCAACGGGTACGTTTAAGATCTAAACCTAATGCCTGTGCTATAGGGGCTTGTAAGGCTAACAGTTCTAACCAACGACTAAAGGTTAAGCTGATCGTAAGTAATACAAGGCTTGCGATTAAAAAGGGCACAGCGAGTTCTGCATTAACTTGTTGAGTTGAACCCGACGTCCAAGAAATTAGTTGTTGCGCACGTAAATCGCCACTGGCGATCGCTATTCTTTGTAAGGTATCGAATAGCGCTGATAAACTGATACCGGTCAGCAACACTTTTTCGGGTAGCATTCCGTTGCGTTGGTTAATCGCAGTGAGTACCAATAACGCCACAAAAGCACCGATAATCCCTGCAATCCAAAAGGTTGCACTTTGCTGTGCCGAAAACAGAAATAGCACCGCTAAAATACCCATACTAGTACCTGATGACACCCCTAGTAACTCAGGGCTTGCCATTGGATTTAGGGTTAAGCGTTGTAACAGTACCCCTGCGACTGCAAGTAAAATCCCGACTGCTAACGCAATTAAAATACGGGGATAACGTAGCTCAAACAGCGGGGCATAGAATGGGTTAAATTCAAGCCATTTCCAACCGGTTGTATCTTTACCGACAGCCAAAGCAATTAACACAGAAAGCATTAATCCCACTAATAACAGCACTAAATAAATCGGTTTAAATTGGCGGTTAATTGGCTGATTTTGCTCGGTTAAACGCCCTGTATTTTGGATGGTTCTAAACATTAACCAGAGCAATAATGGCGTACCTAGTAGCGCAGTGACAGCCCCTGTTGGTAGGTTAATCCCTTTAAAATGCGCCAGTAGCTGTAAACTCAAATCAGTAATTGCCAGTAATAATGCACCGCTCACAAAAGCCCCAATTAACTGACCTTTGAAAGTACGAACCCCAAGCTGACGGACGATAGTCGCTGCTGCAAGTCCGATAAAGCCAAGCATTCCCACCGCACTGACCACACTCGCAATCAAGTAAGCGGCAACTAACACCCCGATTAAACGTAGGCGATTGACTGGCACGCCAAGACTTTGGGCATTGCTATCATTTAGCGATAAAATCGTAAAGGGACGGATTAAAGCTGCAATAATCAGCACACAAGGCAGCGCTTGTAGCATAAGCCATTGCGAGTCTCTCCAGCTTTCTTGTGCTAAAGAGCCTGCTCCCCATTGCGCTAAACCACGTGACTCTTCGGGGTAGAACAGCATCATCAATGCTGAAAACGAGCCAAAATAGAGATTAACCACCAAGCCTGCCAAAATCAGCAACAATGGCGACATGGTTTTACGCATTGCGAGCGTAAGAACTAAAATCAAACTTAACCCCGCTCCGACAACTGCCACAACACTTGAACCCAATTCGAGTAACTGCGGGGCAAAAATCGCGCTAATAAATAACGCAAATTGCGAACCGGCGCTGATCCCAAGGGTATTATCCGAAGCAAGCGGATTTGCCATAACTTGTTGTAATAAAAGGCTAGCAAATCCTAAAATTCCCCCTGCTAGTAGTGCGATAGTAATGCGTGGCAAGCTATAACTTTGGATTAATAAAATCTCAAGGTTATCGGAATATTGAAATAGCTCTGCAAGGCTTGCAGCTTGTGGTAATAACGCATTGAGTAGTGTTGTGGTTAAGCCCACAAATAATACGGCTAGAGCGACAAAAAAGAGTTTTCCTTGAGCTACCATTTATCGCCCCCGTTGATTAACGCATTGGCAAAAATTTCCGCAAAACGCTGTGCCGAAGGAATACCGCCATAAGTCCACACCGTTGGTAGCACTAAGGGATCTTTCGCCATCTCTAAACGTTGCCAAAAGGTGTTATGTTGCAATGCACTTTTAATATTGTAGGGATAAGGTTTAACCACCACAAAACGAGTATTGTTCGGCAGTTTTGCCAGTTGAGTAACTTCAATCCACTCAAAACCCCAGTTGTTGTGGGAACCTGTCCACGCATTGTTAAAGCCAAGCTGTTTTAATACTGTGCCAAAAGGGCTATTTTCCGCATAAATCCGCAAATGGCGAGTGTCGCTAAACTGCACAAGGGCAATAGGGCGCTCAACAAAATCAGCTACAAGCGGTTTAATTTGCGCAATTTTTTGCAAATAGTTGTTCAGTAATTTTTCTGCATTTTCGTTTTTTTCGATAATGGTTGCGATCTGTTTAGTCGCATCTACCACATTCTGCCAAGCATCGCCTTCCTTATAAAAATCGACTAAATGCACCTTGCCGAATTTTTCCAACATTGGCGATGTTTGCCCATAGAAAGAAGAGTTGATAAACACCAAAGGTTGAGCATTAAGCTGTTTGGAAAGTGTCCAGAGCTGTTCAGGGTTAGGTTGTAAACGAATGCCTAAATCCATCACCAATTCAGGTAGTTTAGGTTCTGCTACCCAAGTTTTATAGCTCTCCACATCTCCCACCGCGCGTGGTTGTTCACCTAAAGCGATAAGGGTTTCTGCAACCGTCCAGTCTAGTGTGGCAAAGCCGCGATCTGGTTCGCCAGCAGAGAGAGAATTGGTAAGAAATAGGGAAAAAATAACCGCTTGTAGTTTCTTCATCATCTTAATAAAAACTCACTGGTCGGTTGGTTTCAGGGTGATTGATCACATTTAGAACAATTCCGTAAATCGCTTTTAGAGAAGCATTATTCACAATTTGATGAGCATCTCCTTGTGCAAGTAATTTTCCACTATGCAACGCCACCAAATGATCGCAATAGCGAGAAGCAAGATTAATATCGTGGATCACAATTATCACCCCTAAATTTAACTCTCGACTTAATTTATGAATAAGTTCCATCACTTCGACCTGATGGGCAATATCAAGGGCGGCAAGGGGTTCATCAAGCAGTAAAAATTTACTCTGCTGAGCCAACAACATTGCCAGCCAAATGCGCGAGCGTTCGCCCCCAGACAGCACATCAACGGACTGTTCCGCAAATTGTTCCGTATGAGTAAGTTTCATCGCCAATTCAACCGCTTGTTTATCTTCAGTTTTGTTGCGTCCAAATAGGCCATTCCACGCATAACGCCCCATAGCAATCAGCTCTTTAGCGGTTAAGTTGGTTGCGGTTGGTAAATGTTGGGGAAGATAAGCGACATTTTTAGCAAAATCACGGCTAGACCAACGGTCTAAGGTTTTATCATCAAAATGGATTGCACCACTAGAAAGGGGCTGCTGTTTGGCAAGAAGTTTAATTAGTGTGGATTTCCCCGAGCCATTATGCCCGATCAAACCATAGACTTTGCCCTGCTCAAAACGCAGTGAAATAGGGTGTAGCAAAGTACGGTTAGGGATAGCAAAGGTTGCTTGATCGACAATAAACACAAAAGCTCCGAGTAAAAAATCAAAATCCGTTTCAAAATTGAATATTATCATTTTAATTGAAAATAATTTTCATTAAAATAGGCTTACTCTAAAATTTACATTATTGTCTTATGGAACTATTGTTCACAAGTAGCGAGCTTAATCAGCTACGCCAACACCTTTTTTCTGAGAGACTAGAACATTGTCGCAATTTGCTCACTTTTATGGATAAACCTACTCATCTCTCAAATGCGTTATTTTTCCAGCAGTTATACCATCAAGCTGTGCCCAAAGAGTATTCCGCTCTTCTTGCTGAACCACGCAAAGCAACGATTTCTATTTGGCAACGTTTTTGGCTAAATGGCTTTGTGATGCACTGGGTTTGGTTTTTGCATAAATATAAGCTCCATTTGGTGTTGAGTGAGCATAATACTGCTTTAGAATTAAATGAAAATGGCGAGTTAAAGAACTTTATTGTCAATTTAAGTCGAACGCCTATTCGTAAAGTTGAAACGAACGAACAGGTTGTTCAAGCTTATCGTCAGCTGAAAAATTTCCTTGTACCGATTTTCCAAAAATTAAATGCTTATAGCCGTTTAAATGAGTCGGTGTTTTGGCATAACTGTGCCAATTTAATTGAATTTAGCTTAAAAGAGTTGGAAGTCGATGGGATCGATATTTCTCATACTTATCAACATATTTTGCTAAATAAAAAATGGGATGAGTATGAGTGGTCGCCGTTTTATAACGCGGTGGAATATGTTGATTTTACAGAGTTACCTTTCCCACAACCTGTTCGTTTAAGAAAAGTCTGCTGCCACGCTCATTTGGATGATAAATACGACTATTGCGGAAACTGCCCAAAGTTGAAGAAATTAGACAAGAAAGAGTTGGATACCTTAATTAAAAAGTGGGAAGCATAGTTCGTTGATAATATAAGAAATAAAAAAGGCCAGAAAATTCCGACCTTTTGATGGATTAAGCTTTAACTACTTTTAAAGTAAGAGTTAAGTCTTGTTCGAGCACTTTAAACAGTAAATCGATATTTGGATGTTTACCGACATTCTGTCTTGCATCTTCAACGTGTTCAGCAAACCAAGTAATACCTTGTTGTGCTGATTCTGCATTTAGCTGATTATTAAACTTTTCGGCTAATGCGTTATAGAGTTTTAATGAGCCTAATTTGCCTTCAATCGCCGGGATTGTATGAACCACTTGCGCTTGGTTATCTAAAACTTCTAAACCTGAAAGATGATCAACCGCAGGGAAGGTTGCTAAATAGTCTTTAAATTGCATTTTTATTTCCTTACATACCAACAATTAAACATTCTGCAACACTGCGTGCATTTGATTGAGCCGTTGAAGCCGAAGCTCTATCACCAACAGGACCTACAAACACGCGATTCCACTCTCCGCTACTTGCAACTCGTGCGTTGTAACCAGCCATTGCTAAGCGAGCTTGCATATTTTCAGCTTGAGCTTTGTTTTTGAATGCACCACATTGTAAGCCATATTTACCACCTGAAGCGGCTTTAGGCGCTTCTGTTGCAGGTTTTGCTACAATCTTCGTTTGAGCAGCTTTTTTAGCAGCTTCGGCTTTTTCTTTAGCTGCTTTATCTGCGGCAGCTTTTTCTTGAGCTAATTTATCTTGTGCTGCTTTATCTTTAGCTACTTTTTCTTGTGCCGCTTTATCCAAAGCAGCTTTATCAGCAACTGCTTTGTCTTGAGCCGCTTTATCCTTAGCTGCTTGAGCTAACTTATCTTGATTTGTTTTATCTTGCGCAGCTTTTGCTTGTTGTTCAGCAGCTTTTTTCGCGTCTTGTTGTTTCTTCAGCTCAGCTTGTTTACGTCTTTCTTCTGCAGCCTTTTGGTCCGCTAATTTTTTCGCTTCTAATTCTTCAGGAGTCAAAGCTTTTACAGTTGGCTGAACAGGTTGTTGAGCCGTTTGATCTTGCTCAGGCGTTTGCTGTGCAGGCTGTGGTTCAATCGCCGCAGTTGCTTGAGCTGCCTTTTCTTGTTGCTCTGCTTTACGCTTCTCTTCTTCTTTTTGCTTTTGAATTTGCTGTTCTTGCTCTTTAGTTAATTGCGCTAATTTTGAATTTTTATCAATAGGCACTTCACGCGTTTCTAAGTCTCGAATATAGCTATAAACTTCTTCGGGACGACTAGGTAATTCGCTTTTAGGCATTGTTGCTTGTGGCTGAGTTTGTGTCGGTGAACTAGTTACTGGTGCGCTTGATTTTAGCAACCATAAAATAGCGCCTCCTACTAAAAGTAAAATTGCTACAATAGCTAAAATAACAGCTTTGCTTGCTCCACCTTTTGCTCGTCTAGAGCGTGCATAATCACGATTTGGCACAATAACCTCTTGTTATGAATAAATTAATTTAAAAGGGCTAAATATTACTGAAAAAAAGGGCTTTTGGCTAGATAATAAGCCGTTCTTTGCAAAAAACTTACGATTCATCACAAATAATTTTCCCTTGATTAATTGTTAGTATTCGATTGAATAGTGTTCGTACTTCTTCTAATTGATGTGTGACCATTAGTAAAGTTAGCTGTTTTTGCTCGCAAAGTTTTAAGACTAATTGCTGTAGTTCATTACGGCGTTCAGGGTCAAGGGCTGAAAAAGGTTCATCGAGTAACAAAATAGGTTTATCGCGTAATAGGGTTCTGGCGAGCGCTACACGCTGTTTTTGTCCGCCAGAGAGCATATCTGCACGGCGATTCAGTAAATCCGCAATTCCCATCTGTTCGGCAATTTGTTGAATTTTTTGCAGTTGTTCTACATTAAATTTTAAACGTGGTGCAAGCGCCAAGCCGATATTTTGCTGAACTGTTAAATGGGCAAAGAGATTATTATCTTGAAACAGCATTGAAACAGGGCGCTCGGCAGGTTCCGAATTTAAGTGATTTTTGCCATTCAAATAGAGTTCGCCACGGTGAGCCAATTCAAAACCAGCGATAAGATTGAGTAGGGTACTTTTGCCCATACCACTTTCGCCGATAATCGCAATACGTTCGCCCTTGTTAATAGCTAGCTCAAATTGCATCGGCATTTCAGGATAATCAAATTCAATATTTAAACGGATCATTAACGGTTCTCTTTCTGTTCAATTACCAAAAATGGCAAAAAGGTACAAAGCATTAAAATTAATGCGGTAACAGCAGCATCTTCAGTGCGGTAACTACCTAATTGCTGATAGAGCAAATAAGGCAGAGTGCTAAAATCAGGGCTTCCAAAAAAAGCGATAATTGCAAAACTGCCTAAACTTGAAGACATTGCCAATGCAAAGGCATTGCGAAGCGGTTTAATTAAATAGTGCCATTCTACAATCCACCAACGGCGAACACCTGTTAAACCTAGATTTCTTGCTAACTTATCGTAGGAAATAAACGATTCCCACATTGCTGAATAGATTAGTCGATAGATATAAGGCAACAAAGTTAAGCCATTGCACACACCGATTAACACTAACAGTTGCCAAGTGGTAAGTTCAATATCGATCAACAGTAAAAATAGCCCCACTGCGAGCATAAACACTGGCATAATCAGTGGATAAGTGCTTACCCCTGCTAAAATACTCTGTTTTACTTTTTGCTGTTTATAGACAAGTTGTCTTGCTTCCAGTGAAATTAAATAAGCAATCACAATCACGGTTATCGCTGAAATTAACGCTAAAACCAGAGAGTAACTAGTTGCTTGCCAAAGTGTTGGTTGTAGTAATCGTTCGGTAAATTTTGAGACCGATAAGCCAGACCAAATCACGTTGAACATTGGCAAGAGAGTTGTAAATCCCACACCGAAAAGCACCGCTTGTAAGCCAAATCTGCGTAGGCCTTTTGGCGTTGGTTTCCAAATTTCATCCACTACTGGCGAATAGTTTTTTAGGCTATTGAAAGAGTGGCGCGTGACAAAATCCATCAACAACTGAAGGACTAAACCGATCAGCACTTGCAACATAATCAATAGAACTGCTTTTGCAAAATCAAACTCAAAAGTGACCGCTTGATAGATGGCAACTTCTAAAGTGCTATATTTAGGCCCTCCACCGAGCATTAGCACAATTGGAAAGCTAGTAAAGCAGATAAGAAAAATATTCACATAGGCGTAAGGTAGAATCCCTTTTAAAACAGGGAGTTCCACAATTCTAAAATAGCTAAAACCGGTTAAATTTAGCTGTGCAGCAAGCTGATGCTGGTTGCTTGGGATTCGGTTGAGTGCTTCCAAGCAATATTTAGCGACAAGGGGAATATTGAAAAATAGATGAGCAATCAAAATCCCTTGAAGTCCATAGAATTGAAAATCGGGTTCAAAGCCGAGTGCTTTTAAGCCTTTAATTAACCAACCAGAATTGCCCCAAACGCCAATCATTGCAAAAATAACCACAAGAGATGGCAATGCCCAAGCGAAAGAGATTATTTTATAGAGTAGGGATTTGCCTTTGAAATTAAGGTAGAAAAAGCTACGAGCGGTCAAAATCCCTAAAAAAATTGCAAATGTGGCGGAAAGGCCTGCTTGTAGAAAACTTGCTTGTAGAATCGAATAGCTTTCGCTGAATGACCAAAAGGTTTCATCACTACGATGATCAAACAATGCCCATAGGCTAAAAGCATATAGGGCTAAAATTAAAAAATAGACCGACCAAGCGGTATATTTGGTCAAATTGCGTAGCATAAATTTAATGATATAAGATGAATTTCGATATATTTTGATATAGAGCAGAAGATTCTAACAAAATTTGGGCTAACTGTTTACAACTAAACGAATCTGCTTTACCTTTACTCTGTTTTTTACTTAACGGAGAACCCAAAATGGCAATGACTTTTAGTGATCAAGCAGAATGTAGCAAAGGTGTATGCAAGCCAAGTAGTACGGCAATGTTTGATAATGAAGAAAATAGCATTGAATTTGAGCAGTTTTATTCAACCGAAACTGAAGCACAACAAGTATTAGAACAGTTAATTCAAAAGGCGCGCAATGTAGAAAGCGACCCTTGTGAAATCGTAAGTAGCGTAGAAGCTACCGATGGTGGATTCTTGATGAAAGTAAAATTTAATTTCTGTTGCCAAGCCGAAACCGTGATTTTTCAGCTTTCGTTAAGATAATTAACGAAAATTACATCGTAATTTTAATTTGGCACTTTAGTGAACTGGACAATAACTAAAGTGCCTTTCTATT
The DNA here is from genome assembly GCA_029852775.1 of Pasteurellaceae bacterium LFhippo2. Taxonomy (GTDB): domain Bacteria; phylum Pseudomonadota; class Gammaproteobacteria; order Enterobacterales; family Pasteurellaceae. Next base: position 2,254 of record LEKJ01000019.1, on the reverse strand, counting down.
TGAAATATTGATATATTTCACAGATTTCTTAATTCAGCGTACAACTGTTTATTTTTCTCTGGCTTTTTTCCCTTTAAATAAGTATATTAGCGCACAACTGTTAGCTGAAATAGATAAAAGGAAAAAGCGACAATGTCTTCAATGGATTCTTCATTAGAACTTCACTTCGTTAATCGTATTCGTTCACAAGCAAAAAAATTAGCAAATCGTACCGCTTTACGTTTTGCAGAGAATAATAATTGGCTTGAAATGAGTTGGAGTGATTTTCAACATCATATTAATCAAATCTCTTTTGCATTATTAGCTAATAAAATCGGTATTCAAGATAAAATCGGGATCTTCGCGAACAATATGCCACGTTGGACAATGGCGGACATTGGTTCAATGCAAGTTCGTGCGGTGGCTGTACCAATTTATGCCACAAATACCGCAAATCAAGTGGAATACATTGTTAATAATGCGGATATCAAAATCCTATTTGTCGGCGATCAAGAACAATTTAACCAAGCAGCCGAAATAGCGCACAACTGTTCGCAATTAACTAAGATCGTTGCGATGAAACCAACTATTGATCTTGGGGATTTAGCCATTGCGTGCTACTGGGAAGATTTTATTCAAGTTGAGCCACAACAAGCGGAATTAGATCAGCGTTTAGAGAGCAAGCAGCTTTCGGATCTATTCACTTTAATCTATACCTCTGGTACCACAGGCGAGCCGAAGGGAGTAATGTTAGATTACGCAAACTTGGCTCATCAGCTTAATGCACACGATCTAGCTTTGAAAGATATTGGCGAAAATGACGTATCTCTTTCATTCCTACCTTTCTCACATATTTTTGAGCGTGCTTGGGTTTCTTATGTACTTCATTGTGGTGCGGTAACTTGCTACTTAGAAGATACGAATAAAATCCGCGAAGCGATGACGGAAGTAAAACCTACTCTAATGTGTGCGGTGCCACGTTTTTACGAGAAGATTTATACAGCGGTGTGGGATAAAGTTCACACAGCACCAAAACATCGTCAAGCGCTATTTAATTGGGCAATTAAAACCGGCGAGAAAGTTTTAACTAGCAAAAAACCGTCATTATGGCTACAACTACAATATGCGGTTGCGAATAAGTTGGTACTCACTAAATTACGTAACTTATTAGGCGGTCGAATCCGTATGATGCCTTGTGGCGGTGCGAAATTAGAACCGTCTATTGGGATGTTCTTCCACAGTATCGGTATCAACATCAAGCTTGGCTATGGTATGACAGAAACCACAGCGACAGTTTCTTGCTGGGGGAATAAAGGTTTTAATCCAAACTCAATTGGTACTTTAATGCCAAATGTAGAAGTAAAAATTGGCGAAGAAAATGAAATTCTAGTACGTGGCGGTTCAGTAATGCGTGGTTACTATAAAAAGCCAGAAGAAACTGCTCAAGCATTTACCGAAGATGGTTTCTTACGTACGGGAGATGCGGGCGAGATGGATGAATATGGTAATCTCTTTATTACGGACCGTATTAAAGAGCTGATGAAAACATCCAATGGTAAATATATTGCGCCACAATATATTGAAGGCAAAATTGGCAAAGATAAATTTATTGAGCAGATTGCAGTTATTGCTGATGCGAAAAAATATGTATCGGCGCTTATTGTGCCTTGCTTTGACAGCTTAGAAGAGTATGCAAAACAGCTTAATATTAAGTATCAAGATCGTGTCGAATTAATCAAACATTCTGAAATTATTAAAATGTTTGAGCAACGTGTAAATGAGTTACAAAAAGAGTTAGCGAGTTTTGAGCAAGTGAAGAAATTCACTCTTCTTCCACAAGCATTTAGCACCAAAATGGAAGAGATTACGCCAACTTTGAAATTACGCCGTAAAGTGATTTTAGAGCGTTACCGTAAACAGATTGAAGAGATGTATAATAGTAAGAAGTAAATGTAGATTCGCAGTCTGAAATATTTTGATAGCTCAAGCATTCGCTTGAGCTATTTTTTTATTACAAGCGCTTCGATTTCTTAAAAATTTTGCAAATTTGATGGAATAAAAAAGGCGAACTTTTTTTGATCTGCACCCCAAAAGTTGGACTAACTTTCCAACTGATTAAGGTGCAGATTTTTTATGACTAAATACAACCAAACTTTTAAACAGCAAGTCGTGGATTTCTATTTTGAACATCACGAAAATCTTCCTATAACACTTCGTCATTTTGACTTACCCAGTGTAACGGTTAGACGCTGGATTATTCAATATAAACATTTTG